>JAYOYS010000011.1:0-15514 GCA_038153605.1 Flavobacteriaceae bacterium | reverse complement strand
GGTGATTTTATCTGGTGCATTAGCTGGATATTTGATATAATGATAATGTCCGAGCGAGTCGGGCATTACATGATGATTATTCAGAATAAACTCATGTACGTGTTATTCAGCTGGTGAATACTGCTGAATGAAATTTGCCTTCATTCTTAATAGCAATAAACGTCGTAGCCAGTAACCACGACATTCATAGCACCATTTGTTTCAAGGTTAGCAGACAAAATAAAAGGGGTGCCATTAATACTAACAGTACATGTGTTCGGCGGTATGTCTCCTTTGTTTTGCGCTATCAAGGCCACGTAGTTAAATCCATTGTTGGTAAAAGTGTAATTTACCGTGGTGGGATTATCAGGACCATTGAGCTCAACGGTTGAGATGATTTCACTGCCATTAGCCACGATGGTAACAATATCTCCGTCTATGATGCCGTGATCCCAAACCTCAATGGATACAGAAGGCTGGTCAATTTCAACACAGCCTAAAACTTCATTCGGGCGACCGTTAAGAGTCGAAGGGATGATTGAAAATTCTTCAATAGCGACTGATTCCTCTTCTTCCTCACAAGAAACAAAGATGGTTAGGGCAAAAAATAAAACTAGGTATTTTAAAATGTATAGGTTTTTTCATAATTCGGTTGATTTGGTTAGAAATAATTAAGTATTTAAAAGATTCACTCTTAAAATTAGGCAATAAGTCTATTGATAAACGTTTAAATACAAGGATTGTCACCAGTGACAGTATATTTGTCACGAACCGCAATGCACTATGTGCGTATTTACTTAATCTTAATAAATAATAAAAGCCCGAACAAGTCGGGCTTTTATAGCTGGCCATTATTTTTGGGGTACAATGACCAGTTGTAACAAAACTAAATTTTTAGTCTTAACTGAAGTAAATTTAGACACTTTCATCATATCCTGTGAAAAATTTAGTGGAAACAAGTGGATCCACTATTTTTTATTTGTGGCCCAAAAGGACTCAAGTGCCAGAATGTCAATGGGCTCAAAAGGTTTTTGCCGTTCTATTAGGCCATCGCGAAATCCACGCTGAAGAATGTCCTCAATGTAGTAATCTTCTTTATTTTCGAAGGGCAGATACTCACTTTTAAGCTCGATATCAAACCAATGTGCGGTTTGATTGTACCAAAACGCACGCCAGCCTGATCTATAATCCTTAATTAAATCAAACGTACTCTGACCTGTCTGTCGATGAATGAGTTTTACCAAGATTCGTCCCTCGGCTCGGGTAAATTTGCGTAAGGTTTCATAAAACTCGCCCTCAATGTATTTTTGAACTTGTCGAATGTATTTTTTCTGCTTGCTTTTTCTTTTGATCTGTTTTAAGCGCTCGTCTACTACAGCTAATCTCTCGGCCGCGAGTTTAGCATAGGGATATACTTTTAAGGTGCGTCGGCGGAGGATGATGTATTTGCGCCGCTCAGCCATATCCTTGAAAGAGAGACGCTTTAAGAGTACAACCTCATTGAGGTCAATATGCTCACGCATTAGAGAATCTCCTTGAAGGATGTAATAAAAGGGTTCTTGATCTAGGGTATCGTTGCTGCGCTCAGGGACTTGAACCCTTTGAATCTCATGCTGCTCAATAACTGGAATCGAATCAGTATTCTGCTGGGGGTTTGGAAATTCCATACGCACTTGCGCCATTGCTCCATGACTACTGAGAATGGCCAAAGCATGGGTCATAAAAATAGATAACAGCAAATAACTCGTAGCCTTCCGTCCAGTATACTTGTGGTCAGAATTCTTTAAACGCGCTATTTTCGTGAAGGCCAACACAGGGTAAAAATAAGCATTTAATGCCCGTTTGCTTGTGAAGAATTTCCTAATTTTAAAGCTCAAAAATACACAACTATGGCGGCATCATTGCTCACAAAAGAATCCTTAAATTTTTTAGAAAATTATCTGAATAATGCCTCGCCTACTGGCTATGAGTGGAGCGGACAAAAGCTTTGGATGGATTATTTACGTCCTTATGTGGATGAATTCATTACCGATACCTACGGCACGGCAGTAGGTGTAATTAATCCTGAGGCACCCTATCGCGTGGTGATAGAAGGCCACGCCGATGAAATCTCTTGGTATGTTAACTATATCAGTGATAACGGACTTATTTATGTGATTCGCAATGGTGGCAGTGATCATCAAATAGCCCCATCAAAAATTGTCCATATTCACACCAAAAAAGGAATCGTAAAGGGGGTCTTTGGATGGCCAGCGATTCACACGCGCAAGGCTGGTAAAGAAGAAACCCCACAGCTGGACAATATCTTTATCGATATCGGAGCAGCCGATAAAAAAGAGGTGGAAAAAATGGGTGTTCATGTGGGTTGTGTGATTACCTATCCCGATACCTTCCATATTATGAATAAAGACAAATTTGTCTGTCGTGCTTTGGACAACCGAATGGGTGGGTTTATGATTGCTGAAGTGGCGCGTTTGCTTCACAAAAACAAAAAGAAATTGCCTTTTGGACTTTATATCACCAATTCTGTTCAAGAAGAAATTGGATTGCGTGGAGCGGAAATGATCACCCAGACCATTAAACCACATGCGGCTATTGTCACGGATGTGACCCATGACACCACCACACCAATGATTGATGCCAAAACCCAAGGCTACGCCAAAATCGGTTTAGGACCTGTAATTGCCTATGCCCCAGCAGTGCAACAAAAACTGCGTGACCTTATCGTAGATACCGCCGAAAAAGAGAAAATACCTTTCCAGCGGGCCGCCAATTCGCGATACACAGGTACAGATACCGATGCCTTCGCCTACAGTAACGGTGGTGTACCCAGTGCCCTTATATCACTTCCGTTGCGCTATATGCACACCACAGTAGAGATGGTGCATCGTCAGGATGTTGAAAACGTGATTGCTTTGATTTACAACAGCCTGCTTAATATGAAGGCTGGCGATACTTACAGCTATTTCCATTAAAGACCACGACATTGATATAGGTATTGATTCGGGCCCAAGTGAGTGAAAAAACGCTGATGATGCGACAAATTTTAATTTTTGTTTTGGCTTTTTTGTGTACTGGTTTTGTGAGTGTTACCCAAGCTCAGGTAAAATCAAACTTTAAGTTTTTCACAGAAGTATTATACGGCCTTTCTGCCGAAGCCAATGACTTTTTTCCTGAGCGTGATCCGCAGTTTAGCCTGGTTTTGGGTGTGGGTAAAGCACTTAGGCTACCTGGTAAAACGGAGACAGAAAATCCCGATATAGGGCTACTTGGGATGTATACTGACCTAGGCAATAAGCAACTGCTCGGAAATTCTTATGCGCTTATTCCCTATGTGTCTTTTCCTGTTTTTGGCAAACATTGGTCTGGGAGTAGTCTGCAATTCGGTCTTGGGGCTGCTTATTTTGATACACGTTTTGACCCAGAGACGAATTTTTTCAACCAAGCCGTCACCACTGATTTAACCTGGGCTTTTAGGGGTGGCCTGCATCAAAAGCTGTGGCAAAACCACTTTGGTTTATTGGATATAGGGCTGGTTTACAACCATCAATCCAACGGTCACACGAAACTCCCTAATCAAGGCCTGAATTCATTTTTAATCTCGCTACGCCAAACTTGGGATCCAAATCTAGCTAATTATGCTGTGGATGACTCTGCCCAAATTAAAAATGAACTGCCGCAAACCACAGAATACCTCGAAGCGCGTTTTGGTTATGGTCAAAATGTATTGGCTTTGGCTTTTAATGATCTAGGCCCGGTGCGCACTGTATCCATTACCTGGGGGAAGACCCACATAGGCTATTTGCGCTGGGGTGTTGGGGCATTCTATCGTTTTTATCAACACTATCACGATTATATACAGGGCAATGAATCTTTGGTGCGCCCTGGTCAAGAATTTGAGGAGTTCCGCGTTAACCCATGGCGCTACGCCTCTAACTTTGGGGTTCATCTCAATGGAGAAGTACTTTTGGGGCATTTTGGGGTCAGTACTCAACTAGGTGTTAACTTCTACAAACCAGCTTATGCAATCGATTGGCGCATTAATGAGGGTTGGGACTTTCCGCCACGTGAGCTCCCGCCAAACTGGGTCTTAGGCGAATACAACACCAAATACCAACTTAAAAGGTACATCAGTTCTCGACTAGGGATTCGCTATTATCTCTGGGATTCGCGATCTGGGGCTAGTGATACTGTGGCAAAACACTTAATTAATCCCTTTATTGGGGCGCATCTGAACGCGAATTTAGGTCAGGCGGACTTTACTGAACTTAGTTTTGGGGTGATTGTTACACTAGATCCGAAGCGCAAATAAGAGACTAATTAAAGCCTTAGGTGCAAAGTTTACAAGAATCTAGAATTATCGCGCCGCTAGAAATTCCAAAACATTGCGCTCAATACGTCCTGCAATATCTGAAACATCAGCCTTTTCAAAAGTCGTCCCGGTAATGTTCTCGTAAAGTTCAATATAGCGCTCAGAAACAGACTCGATGTAATCATCACTCATAAAAGGCACCTTTTGCCCTTCCAGGCCTTGAAAACCATTGGAAATGAGCCACTGACGCACAAATTCTTTAGAAAGTTGTTTTTGGGCCTCTCCCCGCTCTTGACGCTCAGCATAGCCCTGGGCATAAAAATATCGTGAAGAGTCTGGGGTATGTATTTCATCGATCAGCACGATTTGACCTTCTTTAGTCTTGCCAAATTCATATTTAGTATCTACCAGGATGAGCCCTCTCTTAGCCGCAATCTCGGTCCCTCTTGCGAACAGCGCGCGGGTATATCGCTCGAGCACCGCATAGTCCTCAGGACTTACTATACCACGGGACAAAATATCTTCTCGTGAAATATCCTCATCGTGATCCCCTTTTTCGGCCTTGGTGGCTGGGGTAATGATCGGCTCAGGGAAGGCATCGTTTTCTTTCATGCCTTCGGACATCGCTACGCCACAAAGTTCACGATGACCTGCTTTATACTGACGTGCTGCATGCCCGCTCAGATAGCCCCGAATCACCATCTCTACCTTAAAAGGCTCACAAGCCTTGCCCACCGAAACGTTAGGATCTGGGGTGGCCAAGAGCCAGTTCGGGACGATGTCCTGAGTGTCGGCCATCATTTTGGTAGCGATTTGATTGAGCATCTGGCCTTTGTAAGGAATCCCTTTGGGCATCACCACATCAAAAGCACTCAAGCGATCTGTGGCCACCATGACCAGTAAATCACCCTCCAGGTGGTATACTTCGCGTACTTTTCCTTTGTAAACAGAAATTTGCCCTGGAAACTTAAAATTTGAATCTATAATTGTTTGGCTCATTTTTAAACGATGCAATATTGAATTAAGACCGCATCATCCTCAAAACACATGAGAGTGTTGCGATAGGCTATAATGTTTAAGTCCCGTGATGATTTTCAATCGAATTATAGGCGGCGATGACCTCTTTAACCAGCTTATGACGGATTACGTCTTTGTCGTCTAAATAAACCATACCTACGCCCTTGATGTCTTTTAAAATAAGTAACGCCTCTTTCAGACCAGAAGTGGTGCGGCGGGGTAAATCAACCTGACCAGGGTCTCCAGTAATCATAAACTTTGCGTGTTTGCCCATACGGGTCAGAAACATCTTCATTTGCGCATGGGTGGTGTTTTGCGCCTCATCTAGAATCACAAAGGCATTATCCAGGGTGCGCCCGCGCATAAAGGCCATAGGCGCAATTTGAATGACCCCATTTTCGATATGTGCCGCTAACTTCTCTGCCGGAATCATATCACGCAGCGCATCATAGAGGGGCTGCATGTAGGGATCTAGCTTTTCTTTAAGATCACCAGGTAAAAAACCGAGATTTTCACCAGCTTCTACAGCAGGGCGCGTCAAAATGATACGCTTAACCTGCTTTTCTTTCAGGGCTTTAACCGCCAAAGCCACACCAGTATATGTCTTACCCGTTCCGGCCGGCCCAATGGCAAAAACCAGGTCGTTTTTGCTCATTTGAGAAACGATTTTTTTCTGATTTAAGGTCTGAGCCTTTATCTGGCGACCATTTACACCGTGCACCAAAACTCGGTCACAAGAGGTGTCTAAGTCAAATTTGGTGCCTTTTTCGCTTGTCAAAATACGCTCGATTAAGTTTTCGTCTATGCTGTTATACTTCACAAACTGTTCCAGCAAGGTGGTCATCTGCTGGTCGAAGGTCTCTAAGATTTCTTCATCTCCATAGGCCGCTATTCGATTGCCTCGTGCGACGATTTTGAGTTTGGGGTAATACTTTTTGATCAGATCAATGTGTGCATTTTGATGCCCAAAAAAATCGCGGGCACTGACGTCGGTGAGTTCCAGAATGATTTCGTTCAAAAGCGGTCCTTTTAATTAGGGGTTAATGTTCTTGTAAATATAGTTTTTCTCTTGAAAAAAGTCTCTTACTTTTGTTGTGGTTGTCACAAAAAATATCAACAATTCATGGCTTTGCCCATCATTACTTTAACCACTGACTTTGGCGAAAAAGACCCTTATGTAGGAGCGGTTAAAGGGGCCATGTACAGTGCCTTAGAGGGGGTGCGTATTGTTGATATCTCACACGGTATTTCTCCGTTTCATATTGTGGAAGCAGCATATGTGATTCAGAACGCCTACCGCAGCTTTCCTAAGGGTAGCATTCATATCATAGGGGTAGATGGCGAACTCACGCCAGAGAATCGTCATATTGCGGTAAAACTTGATGGGCATTATTTTATTTGCGCCAACAACGGCATTTTGGCCCTACTCTCGAGCAGTATTCGTCCGGAAAAAGTAGTCGAGATAAATATTCATGAGCACATGGAAAGTAATTTTCCAGTATTGGATGTTTTTGTGGCTGCAGCCTGTCATATTGCGCGCGGGGGAACCCTTGAGGTGATCGGTAAAGTCACTAAAGACCTCAAAGAACTCAAAGGTATTCAACCAGTGGTTAATCTCGAACGCAATCAAATCATCGGGACAGTCATCTATATCGATAATTATGGTAATGTGGTCATTAATATACAGCGCACGCTGTATCAAGAAGTGGCCAAAGGGCGCGAACCCGTTATTGCCGTGCGAAAATTCCGCATAAAAAATATATACGAGCGTTATAGTGATGCCATAAATTTTGAGATCCCAAAAGATCGTCGCGAAGAAGCGGGCAAAGAATTGGCGGTTTGGAATTCCTCAGGGTTCTTGGAACTTGCGATATACAAAAGTAATCCTACCTCGGTGGGCAGCGC
Source organism: Flavobacteriaceae bacterium (assembly GCA_038153605.1). GTDB lineage: Bacteria > Bacteroidota > Bacteroidia > Flavobacteriales > Flavobacteriaceae > BACL21. Next base: position 8,301 of record JAYOYS010000011.1, on the reverse strand, counting down.
TTCTACTCTATTTGGGTTAGAATATCGCGATTCGATCACGGTGAGTTTTTAATCCATGTATCCAATACTCAAACAAACCTTTAGTAGTTTTTTTGCGCAAGCAGCAGCCCTATTGCTCATGGGCGTTTTTGTGCTTGGCGCAGGCACTTATTTTTGGGTACTTCCAGGAGATCATAATTTATTTGATGCTGGCTTTGGGGATTTAACCCAGGTTTTTAGGGTGTTGCCTTGGGGGGTACTTTTGGTTATTGGGGCACTTAGCATGCGCCTTTTTAGTCCGGAGCGTCAAAGCGGTACGTTGGATTTACTACTCACGCGCCCCCTTAGTCTCTGGTCCATAATACTTGGTAAATATTTCGGTGCTTTTGGGGTGTTGCTGCTTTTGTTACTCAGTACACTTTGCTACCCATTTACTCTGGATATGCTCATCAATGGCCCTTATGCCTTTGATTGGGGTTTGTACTGGAGTGGCTTTAGTGGCTTATTATTACTCAGCGCGTTTTGGCTAGCCTTAGGTCTGGTTTGTTCTGTGGCCAGTTCAAATGCCTTAGTGGCCTTTATTTTAACCTTATTGATCGGAGCTGCCTCATATATAATCCCGGGTACTTATGGTGTTGAGTCTATTTATCTGAATTTTACCTCAGGGCTTTGGTCGGCAGGTGATATGATTTATTTACTTAGTGTAAGTTTCGTACTGCTTCTTGTCAGCCGTTTTCTATTGGGGCAACTCTCAGGCAGCAATACTTCCTGGACAAAGCTTCTTAAACCAATTATATGGGCCTTGGTAATTGGTGTTTTGGGTTTAAACTATGTTCCAAAATGGGATGCAACCGCCGATGGGCGTTTTACACTTTCTGAAACTACAAAAGATGTGCTCGAGGGCCTCGATCAGCCTATTTTTGTGGATATTTTACTCTCCGGGGATTTGCCTCTGGCTTTTGAGCGTTTGTCCCGTGAAACCCAGTCCTTGCTGGGTCGGTTCGCTGCAAAAAATAAACTTTTAATTACTCAGCTCGATCCAAACGCCCTAGCGTCCTCTGATCCTGAGCTGCTGAATGAGCTAGCCGAATTTGGTATTCAGGCCAGTCAAGTCACTGTGCATCGCAATGCACGCCAAGAGTCTGTAATGCTCTACCCTTATGCCATGGTTACTTATAAAGGGCGCACAGTTTCGGTACCCCTTTTGAAAAGCACTTTAGGGGCAGACCTTCAGGAACGCATTACTGAGTCTTTGCGTCATTTGGAATATGCTTTTACCGACGCCCTTATTCAGCTGAGCCGTCCTAGACTTAAAAAAATCGCGATTATGCGCGGTAATGGTGAAGCCTCAGATCAAAATCTCACGGGATTTATTGAGGCGGTTAAGCCTTATTATTTTGTCGGTCCTTTTACTCTAGATAGCGTGGCGCAAAATCCTTTAGGCACCCTAGAAGCCTTAAAAGACTATGATCTTATGGTGATCGCCGACCCTAAAGAGTCCTTTACCCCAGAGGAAAAGTTGGTGCTAGATCAATTTATCATCAGTGGCGGACGCAGTCTTTGGCTTGTCGATGGCGCTCAAGTCCCACAGCTTGATGAAAATGGACAATCCTTGGCCATGGGTCAGTCGCTGGAACTTACAGATTTAATGTTTGCTTATGGTCTGCGCATCAATCATAATCTAGTTTTAGATGTCTTTTCCGCTCCTATAACTTTGGCCACCGGAGAAGTTGCTGGAGATTATACTCAGTTTCCCTGGTGGTTTAGTCCCCTAGCCCAAGATTCGGGTAAGCACCCCATTATGGCTCATGTAGATGCTGTAAAATTAGATTATGTGAGCAGTATTGATACTTTGACTCGAGGACCAAAGAAGACCATACTGCTGGAGAGTTCCCCCCGCAGTAAAACCCTGGGGCTACCTTATGTGATTGATCTAAATCGAGAAATTGATACCCAAATTCAGATGATTCAGCAATCGCAAACCTCAGAGGAAACAGGCTTAGCGACCTTTGATCAAAATGCTCTGCCTATGGCGGTGTTGCTCGAGGGCTCATTTCAGTCTGCATTTGCCAATCGCGTGTTGCCTTTTGATTTAAAAAACCCTTTGGACCAAAGCCCAGACAACAAAATGATCGTGATCGCCGATGGGTCGATTATTCAAAACAAGCTACAGCGCGGCCAGCCACTCCCTCTGGGTTATGATTCCTGGACCAAAGCTCAGTTTGGTAACAAAGAATTTTTACTCAACTGTGTCAATTATCTTCTTGGGGACACTGGACTTATAAACATCCGAAACAAACAAATCAATGTACCCTTTTTAGATCCTGAGCTAACCACTAAATGGCGTAGTCGCTTTTTGGCCTTGAATTTAGTGCTCCCGCTGCTGCTTGTTGGACTATTTGGCGGGCTTATACAAGGACTCCGCTACCGCAAATACGCGCGCTAGTTGTTGATAAGTTTGTTTTCCCTACCGCCTCATTTAAAATATATTTGTGTGTATACGGAAACTGGCCGTACAGGTCAATTTAAGAATAGTTTGATTTATGAAATTTATCGTTAGCAGCTCTTATTTGCTCAAACAATTGCAAGTGCTGGGAGGCATCATTAATAACAACAATACCCTCCCTATATTAGACCATTTTTTATTTGATATCAGTGGATCTACCCTTAAGGTTTCTGCATCAGATTTAGAAACGACTGTGGTGGCTGGGCTTACCGTAGAAAGTGATGCCACAGGCCAAGTTTGTGTTCCCGCTCGTTTGCTTTTGGATACTTTAAAAACCTTTCCTGAGCAACCACTAACCTTCACTGTAGAAGACAATCACACCATAGAAATCAGCTCAAACAGCGGTAAATACGCCTTGGCTTATGCCGAGGGTGGTGATTTCCCCTCAGCTGTTACCCTTAAGGATCCTAGTGCAGCAACCGTTCAAGGCGATGTTTTGTCCACAGCCATCAGTAAGACCATTTTTGCGGCTGGAAATGACGATCTGCGCCCAGTGATGAGCGGGGTGTTTTTTCAACTAGCTAGCGACGGTTTGACCTTTGTGGCTACAGATGCCCATAAGCTGGTAAAATACGCCAGAACAGATGCGACAGCGCCTCAATCGGCTGAATTCATTATGCCTAAAAAGCCATTAAATTTGTTGAAAGGGATTTTGTCGGGCAGTGAAGAAGAGGTAACCATAGAATATAACGAGAGTAACGCGCGCTTTGCTTTCGATAATATGGAACTGATCTGTCGCTTGGTAGATGGTAAATATCCAAACTACGAGGCGGTAATCCCAAAAGAAAACCCAAATCGATTGACCATCGATCGCAATTTGTTTTTAAACAGCATCAAGCGAGTGAGTATTTTTAGTAATAAAACTACACATCAAATACGCTTGCGTATCGCCGGAGCGGAACTCAACATTTCTGCCGAAGACATCGATTACAGCAATAAGGCCGAGGAGCGTTTGACCTGCGATTATCAAGGAGATGACATCCAAATCGGTTTTAATAGCCGATTCTTGGTAGAAATGCTAGGTAATTTAACCAGCGACGAAGTGACTCTGGAGCTGTCTATGCCGAATCGAGCTGGAATCTTAACGCCTACTGACGGGCTAGATGAAGGCGAGGCGGTGACCATGCTGGTCATGCCGGTGATGCTGAATCAGTAAGCTTGGGCTTTAATTTTACTACTTTATAAACGTAAAGGACCAGCGATAAAACGGATCTTCTCCGTTTGAGGCTTTTATGGCGTTCAGCACCGGGAAAACAACCGATACCAGTCCTATTAAAATCAGCATTACCACGCCTAATCCCAAAAGCAGGATCAAAGGAATGCTCAATATCGCCCAAACGATCAGTGACAACTGAAAGTTTACAATACTCTTTCCGTGCAGGTCCATGTCGGCGATTTTGTCTTTTTGGGTCAGCCAAATAATAAGGGGCACAATAAGTCCTCCTACTCCTGTGATACAAGTGAGTAGTTGACTCAAATGGGTAAACATAAGGAGTTGAGTGTCGATTTTTTTACCTGAGGGGTCTACAGCGTACATGGGTATTGGTTAAGTTTTACACTCCAAAAGTATTAAAATAATTCCTTCCCGATTTCCATTATGTTTGAGGACTTGCCCATAGAGTAATAATGAATCAGCGGTACCCCAGCTTCTATAAGCTCTCGACTTTGGGCCACACACCACTCTATCCCGAGCTGACGAATCTGCTTATTGTCTTTACAGGCCTCTATTTCTGCAATCAAAGGCTCCGGCAGATCAATCTTAAAAATCTGTGGCAGCAGCTGCAGGTGTCGCTCTATGGCTATAGGCTTAAGTCCAGGGATGATCGGCACTCCTATCCCTATGGCTCTAGCCGCCTCGACAAATTCAAAGAACTTGGAGTTGTCAAAAAACATCTGGGTCACCACATAATCGGCACCAGCGTCAACCTTTTGTTTTAGGCGCTTAAGGTCTGATTTGAGCGAAGGAGACTCGTAATGCTTTTCGGGATAGCCGGCCACCCCGATGCAAAAGTCATAAGGGTCTTGATTTTCCAACACTTGATGTAAATACTTGCCCTTGTTGAGATCCACCACTTGCCGTACCAGATCCAAAGCATATTTATGCCCTCCAGGGGTAGGTTCAAAGATTTTTTGATGCTTCATGGCATCCCCTCTGAGGGCCATAATGTTTTGTATGCCCAAATAATGACAATCTACAAGCAGATACTCGGTTTCTTCTTTGGTAAAGCCGCCGCAAAGTACATGGGGTACGGTATCCACATCGTATTTGTGTTTGATGGCGGCACAAATCCCAAGCGTCCCTGGGCGCATACGGGTAATTTTACGGTCAAAGAGCCCGTCTTTTTCTATATAAACGTACTCCTCACGAGAAGTGGTTACATCAATAAATGGTGGCTTGAATTCCATCAAAGGATCGATATTGTCGTAGAGATCTACAATGGAATGCCCTTTTTTAGGAGGGATGATTTCAAAAGAAAACAAGGTGCTTTTGGCTTGTTTTAGATGCTCGGTAATCTTCATGTCTAATCAGTAATGTTGGGTCTTAACCATTTTGTGGCTTCTTCTAAGGAGATGCCTTTGCGCTGGGCGTAATCCTGAACTTGATCTGTAGTTATTTTTCCAAGACCAAAGTATCTAGCCTGGGGATGGGCAAAATAATAACCGCTCACAGAGGCTGTGGGCCACATAGCCTTAGACTCTGTTAGGCTCACACCAATGTTTTGCTCCACTTGTAAAAGAGACCAAATGCTATCCTTCTCCAAGTGATCCGGACAGGCAGGGTAACCTGGTGCTGGGCGAATCCCGCGATACTCTTCTTTAATCAGGGCATCATTGTTTAGGGTCTCGTCTTTGGCATAGCCCCAATGCTTGGTACGAACCTGTTTATGTAAGTACTCGGCATAGGCCTCGGCTAGACGATCGGCCAACGCCTTGACCATAATGGCATTATAGTCATCTAGGGCCTCTTCATAAGCTTTTGCGCGCTCCTCTACGCCAAAGCCGGTGGTCACACAAAAAGCGCCAATATAGTCTTGTAAACCAGCTGATTTTGGGCAAATAAAATCACTCAGGGCGAGATTAGGCACCCCAGAGCGCTTTTTACCCTGCTGACGCAAGGTTCTGAAGGTGACGGATGCTATTCCGGACTCCTGCGGGTCTAAAACCACTATATCGTCGCCCTGACTATAAGCTGGAAATAGCCCAAAGACGGATTTGGCCTGAAACCATCCCTGTGTGATGATCTGCTCCAGCATGACTTGAGCGTCGCGGTAAAGCTCTTTGGCCTGAGCCCCGACTACTTCATCTTCTAGGATTTGAGGAAAACGCCCGTGTAAATCCCAAGCCCTAAAAAATGGAGACCAATCGATAAAGGGCACTAATTCTTTTAATCCTTGAGCCTGGATCACTTGAAACCCGAGTTTATTTGGGGTGGTAATCTCGCTTTGGTCCCAATCGATTTGTAGGGCATTGGCCCTGGCCTGCTCAAGACTGAGATAATCTTTTATTTGCTTACGGGCTAAAAAAGAAGCGCGAAAATCATCGTATTCTTGTTTGATTTGATCCGTATAGTCTTGTTTGAGCTGCGGATTAATCAGATTGCTGGCTACGGTGACCGCTCTAGAAGCATCATTAACGTGCACCACGGTAGATTCTAATTCAGGGGCTATTTTTACGGCCGTGTGGGCCTTTGAAGTCGTGGCCCCACCGATCATTAGCGGAATATGAATGTCTTGACGCTTGAGCTCTTGAGCTATATAAATCATTTCATCCAGTGAGGGGGTGATCAGCCCTGAAAGCCCGATTATGTCTACTTGCTCGCGGACCGCGGTTTCGATGATTTTTTCTGGAGGAACCATAACCCCTAGGTCCACGATCTCGTAATTGTTACAGCCTAAAACCACGCTCACAATATTTTTACCGATATCATGTACGTCCCCTTTTACTGTGGCCATTAGGATTTTACCGGCAGTGCTTCTGACAGAAGATTTTTCAGCCTCGATAAAAGGCAGTAAGTAGGCCACTGATTTTTTCATCACCCGAGCCGATTTAACCACCTGTGGCAAAAACATTTTTCCAGAACCAAACAGATCCCCCACTACATTCATGCCGTTCATCAAATACCCTTCAATAACTTCCAGGGGTCTAGACACCGTCTGCCGCGCAGCCTCCATATCCTCATTGACAAAGGCATCGATACCATTAACTAAGGCATGAGTGATGCGCTCTTGTAGGGGCTCATCTCGCCAAAGCAGTTTTTTACTGGTGGTGGTGGCATCTTGAGTGAGTCCTTGAGAATATGCCAAAAGTCGCTCTGTAGCCTCAGGATGACGGTCTAAAAGTACGTCCTCCACATAGGTCAAGAGCTCGGGTTCCACCGAATCGTAGACTTGCAGCATGGTGGGATTAACAATCCCCATAGTCATGCCGTGTTTGATGCCGTGGTATAAAAAGGCGGCGTGCATGGCCTCACGCACTTTATTGTTGCCCCGAAATGAAAAGGACACATTGCTCACGCCACCACTGACATGGACATGAGGCAGATTTTCTCTAATCCACTGTGTGGCCTGGAAAAAGTCCAGAGCGTTGCGGCGGTGCTCCTCCATCCCTGTAGCCACAGGAAATATATTGGGGTCAAAAATGATGTCTTGTGGGGCAAAACCAATGCGCTGGGTAAGTAGCTTATAAGAGCGCTCACAAATCTCGATACGACGCTGCAGATTATCAGCCTGACCTTTTTCGTCAAACGCCATAACGATTACTGCGGCTCCGTAGCGTTTAATTTTTTTGGCCTGGGTTAAAAATACTACTTCACCTTCTTTAAGACTGATAGAATTCACCACGCCTTTGCCCTGAACTACTTTGAGCCCGGCCTCGATGATGTCCCATTTAGAAGAGTCGATCATTACCGGAATACGGGCGATATCGGGTTCGGCGGCAATCAGGTTTAAAAACTTGACCATGGCTTTTTTGCCATCGATCATGCCCTCGTCCATGTTTACATCTAGAATCTGTGCCCCACCTTCGACTTGCTCACGAGCCACTTCTACGGCCGCCTCATAATCATCGTTTTGGATCAGGCGCAAAAACTTTTTAGAGCCAGTGACATTGGTACGCTCGCCTACATTGACAAAATTAGACTCAGGGGTGATCACCAGCGGCTCTAGCCCCGAGAGTTTGAGGGGTCTATAACTCATGAGTGGCTGGATTTAGGGTTCTTGGGGAATAATTTGCAGCCAGATGGGCGATTTTCGCGATATGCTCTGGTGTAGAACCGCAACAACCCCCGATGATGTTCACTAAGCCGTCTTTCAGGTATTTTTCGATCAGATTTCCCATCTCGTCGGCCCCTTGATCGTATTGACCAAAGGCATTGGGCAAACCTGCATTAGGGTGGGCTGAAATATAACACTCGGCTTGACCCGCCAGACGTCTGATGTAAGACAGTAACTGATCGGCCCCTAAGGCGCAATTCAGCCCAATGCTGAGCAGATTAGCATGCTGTAGGGAGATCAAAAAGGCCTCTACGGTTTGGCCAGAGAGGGTGCGCCCACTGGCGTCGGTAATGGTGCCACTGATCATAATGGGCAAGTCTAAAGACAAGTCATCCAGAACTTCCTGGGTGGCATAAAGGGCGGCTTTAGCATTTAAGGTGTCAAAAATAGTCTCTATAAGTAGCACATCTGCCCCCCCTTCTATCAAACCGCGCACCTGCACGCTGTAGGCGGTCACTAGCTGATCAAAAGTAATGGCGCGAAACCCTGGATCATTCACATCGGGGGACATGCTTGCTGTTTTATTGGTAGGACCTATGGAAC
>JAYOYS010000010.1:47056-85628 GCA_038153605.1 Flavobacteriaceae bacterium | reverse complement strand
TCACAAACTGGGTCAACGCAGTATACGGTATAACGCAAGCCGTCTTGAAAAATATACATGGTGTTCTGGAAATCCTCCAAGATCCACTTACCTTCAATAGTTTCAGGTGAAGTATTGCCACAGCCTGTATAGGGTGTGCGGGCAAAGTTCAAGCGCTCTACATCGCCATTACCGCCACTAACCTCTTCTAGTTGAATATTTTCAGCATCGTAGAAAAGAACATCCCAGTCGTCGTTTAAATCTTCAAATGGATCGTCCTCTGAGACATAATTGAAATTTAAAATCAGTTTAAGACCTGATGAGCTACTAGATACGGTCCAGAAACCGTCCACAGTTCTCGTGCCAGAAACAGCTTGTACAGTACCATCTAAACCATAGTTGAAGCTAAATTCAACATAATCACAGGCGTCGTTCTCCATATCCTCCTCCATCAAATGAATGTGCCACTGATCAGTTACCAGGGTGTCAATCAAGGCATTGGTTTCACCACTACCGCCTCCGCCATTGTTTGGCGTGCGACCAAAGGTCAAAAAGTCTGTGCTGCCATCCCCGCTCAAGTCGCGCAATTCGATTAGATCCGCAGAGACCGATAAGATCTCCCAATCATCCATGAGTTCTTCGAGTGGCTCCATCATGCCAAAATTCAAGTCTAATTTTTCGACCCCAGAATCCGTATAAGTACTCCAACTGCCCGCGGTCTGCACCCCGTTATCAGCAACTGCCGAACCATCGGCATTAAAAGTGAAGGCATAGCCATCAAAGTCTGAAGTCTCGTCGTAATCGTCAAAGAAATAAGTGACGTACCAGACCCCATCAGTCAATTCATCCTCAATAGACGTTGTCGTGTTCCCACCGGAATTCGAGCAATCGGTTTGATTGAAAATGTCTGAAAGTTCAGTATTGGAATTCACTGTTGTGGCAGAACCGCTAACTAAAACAGTAATGGGATAATTAATCGCCACATAAACGTCACTGCTTAGACCACTGAGAAAGTTAAACCATTCACTAGAATTATTAATGCTCAAAGTGCCCGTCTGCTCATTGGCGGAATTGTATAGGGTTCCCGTAATGGGAAACTGAAAGTCCAAACAACTGAAATCGTCAGAAACATTGTTAGTACAATCAGCTACCAGGGCATTAAAACTAGCGAGATCATTGACTACCTGCTCGCTAAAATCTTCGGAAATCAGGGTCAAAGGAAATACCAAGTTAAGCACGTCTGTATCTCCAATGAATAAATTAAAAATGTCCTCGACCAGCTGAAGGTCTTCAATTGAATTTAAAGTAACTTGCTGTCCATTAGCGACAACTTCCACTGGAAAATCTATGGAAAAACAAGACGTTCCATCGATCAAATTATCCAATGAACCGTCATTTTGGGTCGCACTCAATAGGTTGGCTGCAAAATTCGAGGTTCCGTTAAAAGACTCTGAATTATCAGTAGGATCGATAATCACATCTTCTTCTTTTTGACAAGACGTAATGGTCAACGCTGCCATTAAGACGATAAATAAGAATCTGAGGTTCATTAATTTCATGGTTTAAAATTTGTGGTTACACTAATATAACCGATTCACTACTCCTTACCCTACCCTCTAAACTGTTTTTTTGTAATTTTATGATTGCCTAACCTATTAATATGAACCAAAACGTTTGCGAGGAGTCTGTATTTTCCCGCATTTATCAAAAATGGGGTCAGGCCCTCTTTAATTTCATTCGCTACAAGACTAAAGATATCGATCAGGCCAATGACCTCGTGCAAGAGGCCTTTATTACCCTATGGGATCATTGCGCCGATGTTTCCCCTGAGAAAGCAAAGTCCTACCTCTATACTGTGGCTAATAGAAGGTTTTTAAATCAAGTAGCTCATCTAAAGGTAGTGCATAAGCATCAGTCTGAGACCATCTCGGGCACAGAACACGAAAGTCCAGAATTTGTGCTGGAACATCAAGAATTTGAGCACAAACTCAAAAAAGCCATTGACGCATTGCCAGAAGGACAAAAAACGGCCTTTCTCATGAATCGCATCGACCAAATGACCTATAGCGAAATAGCAGAAGTCCTAGAAATTTCAGTTAAGGCCGTGGAAAAACGCATGCATTTGGCATTAAAAACATTGCGCACCGAAATTCAAGAATTAAATGGCAGGTAGGGTTTTTATTCCTTGAGTTGTTACAATTAAAAGGGTTAAAGCAAATGGATCAAAAATTACTCGATAAATTTTTAAATCACCAAGCCACTATCGACGATATTCAAGCGCTCCAGGGTGACCCTGAAATGGCTGAACTTGTAACGCTTAGCAAGCAAGTTACTGGATTAAAGTACAAGGGATTTCAGCAGCAAGAAAATTGGCGTGTGATTAAAAACCATATAAAGGAGAAATCGCATAAATCTAAAAAATCACAAGATAGCAATATCTTCGGACGTTTGTTTAAACTCAGCCCTACCCCCGAGGTGATGTGGCGCGTTGCGGCTGTTTTTGTTCTTGCTCTGGGCACTTATTTCTTTTTGAGTCCAAATAATATTGATTTGGTCACCCCGGCTGGAACTCATCAAATATGGACACTTCCTGATGGTTCAGAAATTTCCCTAAACGCAGCATCAAAAGCTAGCTATAACCCAGAATCATGGCGGGATGAGCGTGTTATTGATCTTGATGGAGAGGCCTTTTTTGACGTAACCAAAGGCAGCACATTTAGTGTGAATACGAGCTCAGGTGTCATCACTGTTCTGGGTACCGAATTTAATGTTAAGGTTCGTGAGGATCAATTTTATGTCCATTGCTTCGAAGGACTCGTAAAGGTTCAAATGTCCGATACCACACTCATGCTTCCTGCAGGAAACGGCATAAGACTTAACAATGGACGAATTTACCAAGATATAGTAACTCTCGGGGCAAAGCCAGATTGGATCAGCGGAGAAAGTAGTTTTAATAATATCCCTCTTAGTGCCGTTTTTGATGAGTTAAGCAGACAGTACGCTGTAATTATTGACTACAACCAAGAACTGTCGTCCTTAATTGAGACTGAAATGTTCAGTGGTAGTATTACCCACAAGGATTTAAATATTGCGCTTAAAACTGTCTGTCGACCCTATGGCTTGCGCTACGAAATAGCGCCGAATAAAGTCCAGTTATATAAGAATTAATGTGGCTTCACTCTCGTAATAATACTGTTATTTGGGCCTTGAGTTTGTGGCTATTATTTAGCCTCAGCAGCTTAGCACAAGATGACTCTGCCCTGCCGCTATCAGATTATTTGCTGCAATTAGAGGAGCAATACGAGGTGAAATTTTCCTATCGACCCCAGGATGTTGACGGTCAAAGCATAGCCCAAGGCAAAGAATTAGAGGGACTCGGGGCTCATCTTGATTTTATAAAAGACCAAACTGGTCTATGGGCACAACAAATTGATCGGCGTTATATTAGCCTGAGTCTCAACCAGGTCGCGCGAAATATTTATTGTGGACAAATTTTGGAGGATTCGAGCTATCTGCCTTTATCATGGGCTACGGTGCAAGTTATGGGCACGTCATTTGGGACTTTGACAGATCAAAACGGCAAGTTTTTCATTGAAAGCAATAAACTCAAAGGTGACCTGCGTATCAGCTATATTGGCCAAAAGCCTTTGATTGTATCTCAGAATGAAATAAAAAATAATTATTGCCCCATTTTCTACAGTCAAAATGATCCCACCACTCTTGAGACAGTGAGTATCGGCCGTTTTCTTACTACAGGTATAGTACAGCGTGGTCAAGGTAATTATGTGATCAATACTGAAGCATTTGGTTTACTTCCAGGACAAACACAAAACGACGCACTTTGGTTTGCCCAAGCCCTTCCTGGTGTTCAAAGTGCCAATGAAACGGTTTCTACCCTTAATATTCGCGGAGGCGCAAATGATGAAAACAATATCAGTTGGGAGGAAATTCGTATGTATCAATTCGGTCATTTTTTTGGACTCCTTTCGGCCTTCAACCCTTTTTTAAGTACCAAACTTGAGGTTTATAAGGTTGATGCCCCAGGAGAATTTCGAAATTTTGTTTCCGGGAGTATGAATATCAGCAGTAGCGATGAACTTCCAGAAACAACGCGATATAATTATGGAGTGAACTTATTGGACACCCAATTTGCGGCCGAGATTAAAGCGAATGACAAATTGGGTATAAAACTGGCAGGAAGAACTTCTTTTAATCGATGGTTATCCACCCCCTTGTACGACAGTTATTTTGGGCGGATGTTTCAGGACACAGAAATCACCAATAACCAAAGTAATAATGCCTATGAGCAGGTCGATTTTAATGAACAATTTTACTTTTTTGATTTCGGGGGTAAAATTAACTACCAATTGAGCGAAAAGACTAAGGTGAAATTGGCGTTCATGCTCATCGAAAACCACTTTGAATTCACTGAGGCACTAGGAACGCTCGAAAAAATCAATAAGCTTGAACAAAAATCAAATGTCTTGGGGCTTTTTGCCGACCACATGTGGTCCAATATTCATAAAACCTCAGCCAAAATATCGGTAAATCAATATAGCCTGGACGCCTTAAATCAAGATTTTTTTAGCAATCAAACGCTTAAACAAAACAATGAAGTTCTGGATATAGACACCTGGTTCACTCATGAAATAAACCTGCTTTCGCACAAGTTCAAGGCCACCTATAATTTTAATGAAATTGGTATTGGCAATAGACAAGAAGTAAACACACCCTTATTCTTTTCTTCAAAAACTGAAGTCCTTCGCAGCCATATGATGTATTTAAATTGGAAGTTCAGTCCAGTGAATAAATCTTATAATATTTCAATTGCAGCACGAACTAGCCATTATCCCAAATGGAATCAAACCCTTATTGAGCCTATATTGCTTGGACGCTATAAATTAAGTCAATCCCAAAGTTTGACCCTGTCTTATGAACAAAGACACCAAGCAATAGGACAAAGGGTAGATCTGCAAAGTGATTTCTTAGGCATTGAGAAAAGAAGATGGTCCTTGGCTGATGGACAGTCCAAACCGCTAAGGAAAGGGGCCCAATGGAACCTAGGATGGCAGTATCAAAAAATGGATTTTGCGCTAAACGCTTCGGCTTATTACAAGAACGTAACAAAGCTTAGCGCCGAAAGCCAACTTTTTCAAAATCAATTTCAGTTTGAGCAGTCACTTGGTGGATACCAAACAACTGGTTTTGAACTTTCTGGACAAAAATCCTTAGGACTTTTGGATATTTGGATGAGTTATAACTGGGGGCAAAACAATTATATTTTTGACGACTTTTCCCCCACTGAATTCCCAAACAATATTGATATCGCGCATCAGATTAAATGGGCCCTTAATAGCAACATTAAAAAAATTAAATTGTCCCTAGGGGGGCATTGGCACAGCGGTCTACCTTATACCGACACCACCGGAACGTTAAGCGTCAATAAATTAGGGACCTATGTTCCAGAATATGAACAACCCAACGATCTTCGACTAGATCCCTATTTTAGATTGGATTTTGCCGCAGAATACCAATGGTGGACACAAAAAAACACCGAGTATCGCGTCAATCTAGGCTTATTGAACTTAACAAATCAAGAGAATATATTGGGTCGACGATTTCGTGGCGGCCTAAATGCCTCGGGTAATCCTGAAATTAGCACTATTGACACTTACAGCCTCGGGTTCACACCCAATTTGGCCCTTAAGGTCAGTTGGTAACTCTGCTACATTTGATCGGGCACATCGATACCGAGCAAACGGCAAGATGATTGAATGACTTGACCCACCTGATTGGCTAGGGATACTCTAAAGCTTAAAACTGAATCCTCCGTAGCCCCGAGTATAGATACGTTCTGATAGAAGGCATTAAACTCCTTAACCAGATCGTAAGTGTAATTTGCAATGAGTGCAGGGCTGAAGACCTGCGCTGCCTCTTGAATCTTATCGGGATACTGCATCAAAGTTTTAACTAAGGATTTTTCTTTATCCGTAATGCTTAAATCAGTCCAATGATTGTTGGTCAAGGCTTCAGCATATTCACTACGAGCCCTGCGCAATATGGATTGAATTCGGGCATAAGCGTATTGGATGAACGGTCCGGTATTTCCCTGAAAATCGACACTCTCCTCCGGATTAAAGAGAATACGCTTTTTGGGATCTACTTTTAGGATGTAGTACTTCAAGGCCCCGAGACCAATTGTTTTATAAAGCCTCCTGCGCTGTTCTTGAGAAAGGCCTTCTATTTTTCCTAAATTCTCGGTAATCTCTTTGGCGGTCTGCTGCATTTGATCAATCAAATCATCAGCATCCACAACGGTACCTTCTCTAGACTTCATTTTACCTGAGGGCAAGTCAACCATGCCATAACTCAAATGATATAAATTTTGGGCCCAAGAATAGCCTAGTCGCGCCAGTATTATAAATAAGACTTTAAAGTGGTAATCCTGTTCATTACCCACAGTGTAAATCATCCCGTTGGCATCTGGATAATCGCTCATACGTTGTATCGCCGTACCGATATCTTGGGTCATATAGACAGAAGTCCCGTCACTGCGCAAAACTAATTTTTGATCCAGACCCTGTTCGGTCATATCGCACCAAACAGAACCATCCTCTTTTTTATAAAAGACTCCACTGGATAGTCCTTGCTCGATATCCTTTTTCCCGAGTAGATAGGTATCGCTCTCATAATAATTTTTATCAAAGCTTACGCCCAGTTTTGTATAGGTCTGATCAAAACCATCATAAACCCATTGATTCATTGTCTTCCACAATTCCACAACAGCCGGGTCTCCCTGTTCCCAAGCGCGAAGCATTTGTTGTGCAGCCTTAATCGCAGGGGCCTCTGCTTCAGCCTGTTCTTGAGTCATGCCCTGTGACAAAAGCTCCTTTTGTTCGGCCTTGTAGACTTGATCAAATTTAACGTAGTAATTACCGACTAATTTATCTCCTTTCTGCCCAGTACTCTCAGGAGTTTCCCCTTGCCCAAAATGCTGCCAAGCCCACATACTTTTACAAATATGTATACCGCGATCGTTGATGATTTGTGTTTTGTAGACTTTGTGTCCCGCTGCTTTTAAAATTTCAGAAACAGAATAGCCCAATAAGTTATTCCTTATATGCCCCAGATGCAAGGGTTTATTGGTGTTCGGGGAAGAATACTCAACCATAAATGCGCGACCACTTGGCGCTGAATGACCGAATTCATCCGTGCCGAGAATTTGCTCAAACGCCAAAAGATAAAAGGCATCACTGAGACTTAGATTCAAAAATCCTTTAACCACATTGTACGCAGTAACTTCTGGCACATTGGCTAGCAGATAGGTCCCAATTTGATCGCCGATGTCTTCTGGACGTCCTTTGATCACTTTGAGCATAGCAAATACAACCAAAGTTATATCTCCAGAAAAATCTTTGCGTGTCGCTTGAAATTCAATAGGCACCTCTATTCCAGGATATAAATTTTCTATGGCCTGGGTCACGCCTTGTGTCAAAAAGTGCTCAGCCTTCATCAATGTTTCATTCACAAGTTTAAGGGGTCAAAGATAAGTTAAAAATACGGCTTAGACCATGATTTACAGAGCTTGGAAAATGTATTTTCAGGCCTGGGGCAAGAACACCTCTGCCATCATACAGCGGGCACTACCGCCACCACAAGTTTCAATTGTCGGTAGGCGCGCAGCAATTAATTCTCCGTGTTTTTCTAATTGCTGTTTTTGATCCATGGTCAAGCTGTTTAGGGCACTTTGACTCATTACGATAAGTCTTTTTCCCCCATGGCCTATGACCTGTAACATATTGCCTGCAAAATGGTGCATTTGCTCCTCGGTAATATCAATAATCTCTTTACCGTCAGCTCGGAGTTGGGCAACGACGGTTTTGCGTTCTTGTGCATCATCAATACAAGAAAGACAAATTACCGCAAAGGCCTCACCAAGGCAAAGGATAACATTAGTATGGTATACCGCTGCCCGTTTTTGATTTACGGTCTGATAGGCATTAAACACCACTGGATAATAATCAAAATCATCACAAAATTCCAAAAACAAATCCTTATCGGCTCTTGGCGATAAGGCACAATATGCCGTATGATTCACTCGATCAAGGATCATGCTGCCCGTGCCTTCCAGAAATATACCTTCTTGTTCAGCTTCGGTGTAATCCATGATATCATTTATCACAAATCCCTCCTGTTCCAGGGCCTGGAGCACTTCTTCGCGACGCTCACGTCGGCGATTCTCTGCAAACATTGGATATAAGGCCACCCTGGCGTCACTGTGTAAACTAATCCAGTTGTTGGGAAATATCGAATCTGGCGTGTCTAAGGCGGGGTCATCTTCGACTACTATAACGCTAACACCTTTGTACCGAAGCAGAGCCACAAAGGCATCAAACTCGGCTTTTGCTTTGTCAATGACCTCATCAGGGTTTTGACCGAGTGAATTTTGAAAATAATTATTTACCGCCGTCTCTTCATTCATTCGAAAAACCGCTGGGCGAATCATTAAAATGGTATTTGTAATCTGTGCCATAAATCTAAGTCATTGTTGTTCTAGTGGCGCTTCTGCACTGCAAAAATAGAGTTTTGAAAGGGCATTTAAATATATTTTTACGAAATTGCCCCGTCAAAACAATTAAGAACAATCCGATCAATTATGGCACTACAAGAAGAGTTTGAAAAACAGGGAATTTGGCTATTTAAATATCGTAGTAATCTTCCCATCATTATTCTAGTTTTGGGCTACGCCCTATATTGTTACAAAGAACTAAATCCTCAGGCCTACTTTCTACAAGGCGACCAACTTTGGTTTGATCCTTATTTTGAGATGATCTGTTTCGGTGTTTGTACACTAGGCCTGTTCATTCGTGTCTATACTGTCGGGCATACTCCTAGGTTTACCTCTGGGCGCAATACAGAAGAGCAAGTTGCTGAGACGCTAAACACCACTGGACTTTACTCCACCTTAAGACACCCTTTATATTTGGGAAATTTTCTTATGTGGCTTGGTCTCGCTATGCTCACAGGAAACATTTGGTTTAATGTCTCCTTTATCCTGTTTTATTGGCTCTATTACGAGCGAATAATGTTTGCAGAAGAACAATTTTTACGACGCAAATTTGGTGAAAAATATACCAGTTGGGCCGAAGGCGTTCCTGCATTCATTCCAGCCTTAGGTCAGTTTGTGAAACCAAACCTGAGCTTTAGCTGGAAAAAAGTGCTTAAAAAGGAGAAAAATGGTTTGTTTGCCATGTTCATCCTTTTCTGTTTATTCGACTTGAGCGGTGTCTACCTTAATGGTGGTACCTATGAGGATGGAAACCTTTTCTTTATTTACGGAACGGTTCTTACAGGGTTTAGCTATGTGGTGCTCAAATTCTTAAAGAAAAAGACTCAGGTTCTAGAGCAAGAAGGGCGATAATAAACTGATTGAATTAGTCGATAGCACGCCCTCTTGAGAGCGGCATGGTACTGCAGCGCAATAATCCCCCTTGTTTGGCAATTTCCGAATAAGGGATTTCTTCTACGGTAAATCCCTGAGATCGCAACCAGTTATTCAGTCGCGTAAAACCCTTTTCTGAAACAATGACCTGTGGACTGATTGAAAAAACATTGCAATTCATGTGATACATTTCCTCTTTGTCCACATGAAATAAATTATCCTGGCCGATAAATTCAACCAGCCACTGATATTCTTCTTCGATTAAAAACCCCTCCTTATGAATTATTGCCTTTCCCTTGCCAATAGGTTGAAAACAGCAATCCAGATGTAGTGCATTTTCACGAGGATCAAAATTTGATTTTTTTAAGGAAAATGAAACCACCTTTTTGTGCGGGAAGAGTTTCTGGAGATAATCTACAGCGGCCATATTGGTTCGGGCCGTAATGAATTTTCTATAATCCTTATCCTTAAAGGTCCCAACAAAAATATATTCACCCCAGGGCATCACATCCCCCCCCTCGATATGGGCGTGTTCTGGAAATTTTATTATATTTTCCGGAGCAATTTTAGCCATGAGGAAATCTAGGGCCTCTATTTCCATAGATCGGTCCTCTAAGATATTGGCGATAATCATTTTATCTTCTACGACAAAAGCAATATCTCGAGCAAAAATCTGATTGTAGTTTTCAATAAGCTCGGGACGAAATACAGTCACACCGTACTTTTCAAGGACTTGAGCAAAAGCCTCCATTTCTCGAATCATGTCTTGCTCTAAGGGATAAGTTCCTGCCTTAATGTGTTCGGCAGACTTTGGATCGTAGGCATCCTTAAGATCTGGTGTCGCACCATTACTTTTCGCAACGCCTAAGACTACCGCCTTAAGGCGACCTATTTCATCATGGATGTTTAGATCAAAGGCCATACCCCATATAATGAAGTCTCACTGGACTAACGATAATCGATGTCCTTAAAGGCACGCAAGGTGGCTCCCGTATAAAGCTGACGTGGTCGTCCAATCGGTTCCTTACGCTGACGCATTTCTTTCCATTGGGCTATCCATCCGGGCAAACGACCCATAGCAAACATCGGGGTAAACATTTGTACCGGAATGCCTAAGGCACGATAAATAATTCCCGAGTAAAAGTCGACATTTGGATAAAGTTTGCGGTCGACGAAATATGGATCATTCAAAGCTTCTTGTTCTAATCCCTTGGCTATATCCAAAACAGGATCAGTGATACCCAAATCTTCTAAGACTTCATCAGCAGCCTTTTTAATAATTTTTGCACGAGGGTCAAAGTTCTTATATACTCGGTGTCCAAATCCCATCAAACGGAACGGATCATTTTTGTCTTTGGCCTTAGCCATATACTTCTTGGTATCTCCACCATCCTCTTTAATGGCCTCAAGCATTTCAATTACAGCTTGATTGGCCCCACCATGCAACGGACCCCATAATGCACTTATTCCCGCAGCTAGTGAAGCAAATAAACCGGCATGTGATGAACCCACTAATCTGACCGTTGAGGTAGAACAGTTTTGTTCATGATCTGCATGTAAAATCAGTAATTTGATCATGGCTGATTTCACAATAGGATTACTTTGATATTCGCTATGGGGTTTTTTAAACATCATCTTCAAAAAATTATCCACATAATCAAGGCTGTTATCCCCGTAGTCCAAAGGAAGACCTGCCATTTTGCGATAAGTCCAAGCCGTTAAAACTGGGAATTTACCCATTATCTTGACGATTGCTCGATACATATCTTCAGGGCTATCTACATTTACGGAACTCGGGTTAAACGCCACCAAAGCACTCGTCAACGAGGACAATACGCCCATTGGGTGTGCCGCCTGAGGAAAACCATCCAAGATTTTTTTCATGTCCTCAGCAACAATAGACTGCTCTTTTATATCGAAATTAAATTTCTGCAATTCATCTCGAGTGGGTAACTCACCGAATATGAGCAAATAAGCCACCTCTAAAAAGTCTGCTCTTTCCGCTAATTCTTCAATTGCATAACCTCTATATCTCAAAATCCCTTGCTCTCCGTCAAGAAAGGTTATGGAACTCTCACAACTGCCGGTATTTTTGAATCCTGGGTCAATGGTTGTCACGCCTTGTGTGACTGCACGCAAAGCCCCAATGTCAATAGCAAGTTCATTTTCTGTTCCTTGAAGAACTGGAAATTCGAACTTTTTTCCTCCGACTTCTAATGTTGCATTTTGAGACATAAACAATTAATATTTTGGTTAGTGTTTAAGCACTGCTAATTTACGAAAAATCACCCTATTGGCGGGTGCCTTCTCGCGATTCAAAGGGTTAAAAAAATCATAAATCAAGTAACGTACTGGCTATACTTTGAAAGCCTTTGGGCCTGGGTAATAAGCAGATTCTCCCAAAATCTCTTCAATACGTAAAAGTTGATTGTATTTTGCCATGCGATCACTCCGTGAAGCAGATCCTGTTTTGATTTGACCCGTATTCAACGCAACAGCCAAATCAGCAATTGTATTGTCTTCCGTTTCGCCACTTCTATGACTCATTACCGCAGTATACCCCGCATTTTGAGCCATATGCACGGCCGCAATAGTCTCGCTTAAAGTCCCGATTTGATTTACTTTAATCAAAATAGAATTGGCAATTCCTTGATCAATACCTCTTGATAAACGCTCAACATTGGTGACAAATAAGTCGTCACCCACCAGCTGTACTTTATCACCGATGCGCTCTGAAAGATATTTCCATCCTTCCCAATCATTTTCGTCCATACCGTCTTCAATCGAGATTATCGGGTATTTTTCGCATAAATCAGCAAGGTAATCGGCTTGCTCTCTTGAACTTCTTTTTTGACCTTTATCACCCTCGAATTTACTGTAATCGTAAACACCATTTTCATAGAACTCGGCTGAAGCGCAATCTAGAGCGATCATCACATCTCCTCCTAGAGCATAACCCGCTGCCTTAGTGGCTTGAGCTATTGTATTTAAGGCATCCTCAGTACCACCCAATGTTGGAGCAAAGCCCCCCTCATCACCCACGGCAGTGCTCAAATCACGATCGTGCAATACCTTTTTGAGGTTATGGAATATTTCTGAACCCATTTGCATGGCATGGGTAAAACTCTTAGCCTTGACGGGCATCACCATAAATTCCTGAAAGGCAATAGGTGCGTCACTGTGGGAGCCGCCATTGATGATGTTCATCATAGGTACTGGTAAAGTCTTAGCGCTGACTCCGCCAACATATCTAAAGAGTGGCAAACCTAATTCGTTTGCCGCTGCTTTTGCCACAGCCAAAGAAACACCCAATATAGCATTTGCGCCCAGGCGGCTTTTATTTTTAGTGCCATCTAAATCTATCATGATTTGATCAATACCTTCTTGATCAAATACTGAAAGCCCGAGCAAGGCATCACTGATTTCACCGTTCACATGAGCTACAGCATTAAGCACGGCCTTCCCCATATAGTCCTTTCCTCCATCACGAAGTTCAACCGCTTCATGCTCTCCCGTAGATGCGCCAGAGGGTACCGCAGCGCGGCCCACAAAACCGTTTTCTGTAGTTACATCTACCTCTACAGTCGGATTACCTCTAGAATCAAAAATTTGACGTGCATGTATCTCTATTATGCTACTCATAGTTTAATTATTTTGTCGTTTGCGAATATACAAAAGTAAGGGCGTGAAATACGCCTGAATTCATTAGTTCTTGTCGGCTAAAGTAGCTACGTATTGATCAAATAAATATGTAGCATCATTAGGCCCAGGACTGGCCTCTGGATGATATTGCACTGAAAATGCTGGTTTACTTTTTACCCGTATACCCGCTACTGTATTATCATTCAAATGCAAATGAGTTATTTCAAGATCGTTATGGGCTTCGGTTTCTGTTCGATTCACTGCAAAGCCATGATTTTGAGATGTAATTTCCCCTTTACCAGTCAATAAATTTTTTACTGGATGATTAATGCCTCGGTGACCATTGTGCATTTTAAAGGTCGAAACACCATTAGCTAAAGCTAAAATTTGATGTCCCAGACATATACCAAATACAGGAGCCCCTTCATTTAATATGGCACGCGTTGTTTCTATCGCCTGAGTAAGTGGTTCAGGATCACCTGGGCCGTTACTTAAAAAGTAACCATCAGGATTAAATTCCTTGAGCGCCTCAAACTTGGCGTCATATGGATAGACCTTTACATAACAATCCCGACTTACTAAGTGTCTCAGGATGTTTTTCTTTATCCCCAAATCTAGGGCAGCTACGCGATATTTAGCTTCTGGATTGCCCACAAAATATGGCTCTGTGGTAGATACTTTAGAGGATAATTCAAGACCCTTCATGTCCGGCACTTCCGCTAATTCCTTTTTTAAAGCTTCAATCTCATCGACGCGTGTCGAGATTACTGCATTTTGCGCGCCATTATCTCTTATGTAGGAAACCAAAGCACGAGTATCGACCTCGCTAATAGCAAACAAACTGTTTTTATTCAAAAAATCTTCAAGTGATTGATCTGCAGAAACTCTAGAGTATGGATAGCTAAAATTGCGACATACAAGCCCAGCAATTTTAACCCCATCCGACTCTACTTCATCAGGTTGTGTTCCGTAATTCCCAATGTGTGCATTGGCTGTAACCATGATCTGGCCAAAATAAGACGGATCGGTAAAGATTTCTTGATAGCCCGTCATACCTGTATTAAAACATACCTCACCAAAGGCAGTTCCATCCTTTCCTCCTACAGATTTACCATAAAAAATAGTCCCATCGGCTAACAGGACTAGTGCGTCTTTTCGTGTCGTATACTTCATTTTCAAAAAAGGGTTTTACAAAAATATATAAAAAAAGGGACTAACTTAAATGGTTAGTCCCTTTATTAGAATTTCATGATAGAATCATACTATTCTTCTTCTTTTACAGCTTCAACAGCGGCAGCGGCAGCGGCCGGTGCAGTTGTAGCTCCAGTACCACGTCGACTGCGTCGCGTAGACTTTTTCTTAGTGGCTTTACCCACATTATATGTTTCGTTGTAGTCTACCAATTCAATCAAGGCCATATCTGCGTTATCTCCTAATCGGTTACCCAATTTGATGATACGCGTATATCCCCCTGGACGATCACCTACTTTAACAGCTACATCGCGAAAAAGTTCGGTCACCGCATCCTTTTGTCTCAAACGAGAGAAAACAATACGTCTGTTATGTGTGGTATCTTCTTTAGACTTAGTCACTAAAGGCTCAACAAACTGCTTTAATGCTTTAGCTTTAGCAACAGTAGTATTGATGCGCTTATGCTCAATAAGTGAGCACGCCATATTGGCCAACATCGCCTTTCTGTGTGCCGTTTTTCTTCCTAAATGATTATTTTTCTTACCGTGTCTCATTACTTATACTTTATCGACGTTTCTCCTGAAACTAGTCTTTATCTAACTTATATTTTGACAAATCCATACCAAAGTTTAGTCCCTTGATATTCACCAATTCCTCAAGTTCAGTTAGAGATTTCTTACCGAAGTTGCGGAATTTCATTAAATCGTTTTTATTAAACGATACTAAGTCTCCAAGAGTATCCACTTCTGCAGCTTTAAGACAATTCAACGCACGAACAGATAAATCCATGTCGATCAATTTGGTCTTAAGCAATTGACGCATGTGTAAAGACTCTTCATCATAAGTCTCTGTTTGCGCAATTTCGTCTGCCTCTAAAGTTATACGCTCATCACTGAACAACATAAAATGGTGGATAAGTGTTTTAGCAGCTTCTGTCAAAGCATCCTTAGGATGAATAGAACCATCTGTGATGATTTCAAAAACTAATTTTTCATAGTCTGTTTTCTGCTCTACGCGGAAATTCTCAATGCTGTATTTAACATTTTTGATTGGCGTGTAGATGGAATCTGTAAAAATAGTGCCTAAGGGAGCATTTGCTTTTTTGTTTTCCTCAGCAGGAACGTATCCACGTCCCTTCTCGATGGTCAACTCTAAATTCAAATTCACTTTAGCATCCATGTTACAAACGACCAAATCAGGATTCAAGACTTGGAAACCTGAAATGAATTTTTGGAAATCACCAGCGGTTAATTTGTCGTTACCAGAAACAGAGATGGAAACCGTTTCATTGTCGATTTCATCAATTTGTCTTTTGAAACGAACTTGTTTCAAATTCAAAATCATTTCGGTAACATCTTCCACTACTCCAGGAATAGTTGAAAATTCGTGATCCACGCCTTCGATGCGCACCGAAGTAATAGCAAATCCCTCAAGAGAAGAGAGAAGAACACGTCTTAGGGCGTTACCTACAGTCAATCCATATCCTGGTTCCAAAGGGCGAAATTCAAATTTTCCCTCGAAATCGGTTGAATTGATCATGATAACTTTATCAGGCTTTTGAAAACTAAATACTGCCATAACTTGAAGGTGTGTTTTAAATTATTTAGAATACAATTCGACAATGAATTGCTCATTAATGTTCTCTGGAATCTGAAGACGCTGTGGTACTGAAACGAAAGTTCCTTCTTTCTTTTCAGAATTCCAGGTGATCCATTCAAAAACATGACTTGAATTAGCCAAAGATTGCTGAATGGCGTCTAGAGACTTTGATTTTTCACGTACCGCAACAACATCACCAGGCTTCAGTTGATAAGAAGGAATATTAACCTTTTCTCCATTCACTGTAATGTGTCGGTGTGACACGAGTTGGCGCGCAGCGCTGCGGCTGGGTGCGATACCCATACGGTAAACAACGTTATCCAAACGCGACTCACACAATTGTAACAAAACCTCACCGGTAATGCCTTGTGCAGCAGTTGCTTTTTTGAACAAGTTGCGGAATTGACGCTCGAGAATCCCGTAAGTATATTTGGCCTTTTGCTTTTCAGCTAACTGAACAGCGTATTCAGACTTTTTACCACGACGACGGTTTTGACCGTGCTGCCCTGGAGGATAATTGCGTTTTTCAAATGATTTGTCTTCACCGTAAATCGCTTCTCCAAATTTACGAGCGATCTTAGTTTTTGGACCAGTATATCTTGCCATAGTGTTTTGTTTTAGGAGGGAAAATCTAAATTAAGGTCGTCCTCTAGTTTTCGTTTTCCTCCGATTGATACTTATTTATTATACTCTTCTTCTTTTTGGTGGGCGACATCCGTTGTGTGGCATCGGAGTAATGTCAACGATTTCAGTCACCTCAATACCAGCGTTGTGGATTGATCTAATAGCGGATTCTCTCCCGTTACCTGGACCTTTCACATACACTTTTACTTTACGCAACCCGGCTTCATGAGCCACTGCTGAAGCATCTTCTGCAGCTAATTGAGCAGCGTATGGTGTATTTTTCTTTGAGCCTCTAAAACCCATTTTTCCGGCAGAGGACCAAGAGATCACATCACCGTTTTTGTTGGTCAAGGAGATAATGATATTGTTGAATGATGCGGTAATGTGTGCCTCACCAGTCGCTTCAATAACCACTTTTCTCTTTTTCGTATTCTTTGCACTAGACTTTGCCATATCTCTAGAAATTATTTAGTCGCTTTTTTCTTGTTAGCCACTGTTTTACGTTTTCCTTTTCTGGTTCTGGAGTTATTCTTTGTGCGTTGTCCTCTAAGTGGGAGTCCAGCTCTGTGTCGAATACCTCTGTAGCAACCAATGTCCATCAATCGTTTGATGTTCAACTGAATTTCACTACGTAATTCGCCTTCGATCTTGAATGACCCTACAGCCTCACGAATGGCACCGATTTCATCATCGTTCCACTCGCTGACCTTTTTGTCTTCACTGACGCCAGCTTTCTTTAAGATATCTTGAGCACGACTCTTGCCCACTCCAAAGATATACGTTAACGCGATTACACCCCTTTTTTGTTTTGGGATATCTACACCTGCGATTCTTGCCATAATTATCCTTGTCTTTGTTTAAACCTTGGGTTCTTTTTGTTAATTACATACAAGCGCCCTTTTCTGCGTACGATTTTGCAGTCGGCACTACGTTTTTTAATGGAAGCTCTTACTTTCATTTTCTTAGTATCTATAAGTTATACGAGCCTTAGTTAAATCATAAGGACTCATTTCTAATTTTACCTTATCTCCGGGAAGCAACTTAATGTAATGCATACGCATTTTTCCGGAGATATGGGCCGTAACAATATGACCGTTCTCAAGTTCCACGCGGAACATTGCATTAGATAGGGCTTCGACTATCGTTCCATCTTGCTCTATTGCTGCTTGCTTGGCCATTATGCTACTGATTTACGATTTTTACCGGTTTTCATTAAACCGTCATAATGACGATTTAACAAATATGAATTGACTTGTTGCATAGTATCTATAGCTACACCCACCATAATCAATAATGAGGTTCCGCCATAAAACAAGGCCCACCCTTGCTGAATGCCTAATATTTTCACCACAAATGCCGGAAAAATAGCAATTAAGGCTAGGAATACAGAGCCAGGTAGTGTGATTTGAGACATAATACGATCGAGGTATTCTGCTGTATCAGTTCCTGGTTTGATTCCTGGAATAAAACCACCACTACGTTTGAGATCATCAGCCATTTTGTTAGTTGGTACCGTGATAGCAGTATAGAAGTAAGTAAAGATGATAATCAATACCCCAAATACAAGGTTATACCAAAATCCGAAAATATCGCTGAAGTTAGCTTGAATTGTTTGAGCAAAGGCGCTTTCCGATAAACTAGCCACAGCAGATGGTACAAACATAATCGCCTGAGCGAAAATGATCGGCATAACTCCTGAAGCATTTAATTTTAAAGGAATGAACTGACGTGCTCCAAATATATTCTTTTCATAAGCTCCAGATGCCGTACGACGTGCATACTGCACTGGGATCTTACGAACAGCCATTACCAGAAGTACTGAAAGTAAAATGATTACAAACCAAATCACCAATTCGATAAGAATCATAATCATTCCCCCGTTTGATTCAAAAACTCTTGAAGCGAACTCCTGAGCAAAAGTCAAAGGCAAACGTGCAATGATCCCCACCATAATCAGAATTGAAATTCCATTACCAATTCCTTTATCAGTAATCTTTTCTCCCAGCCACATAGCAAATACACAGCCAGTAACCAAAATGGTAATAGAAGAAACATAAAACAATGCAGATTGTCCCATAACAAAAGCCTCTGAAGGAACCCCCAGGGCCGGTAGACCTGCCAAGTAACTAGGTGCCTGAACCAAACAAATACCAATAGTTAACCAGCGGGTAATTTGATTGATTTTTTTACGACCACTTTCTCCTTCTTTTTGAAGCTTTTGCAAATAAGGAATTGCAATTTGCATAAGCTGAACAACGATCGAAGCTGAAATGTAAGGCATGATTCCCAGAGCAAAAATTGAGGCGTTAGCAAATGCTCCTCCGGTGAATGCATTTAACAATCCACCAATACCTCCATCGTCAAATCGTCCAGCGAAATCACTAAGCATTGCAGCATCAATTCCTGGCAATACAACTTGCGCTCCGAATCGATAAACCAATAACAACCCTAGTGTCAAGGCGATACGATCGCGTAACTCTTCAATTTTATAGGCATTTTTTAATGTCTCAAAAAACTTCATTCCTCAGCTTAATTAAAGGGTTTCTGCTGAACCTCCTGCAGCCTCTATAGCTGCTTTGGCGGTTGCAGTAAATTTATGAGCACTAACGCTAAGCTTAGCTTTAAGCTCACCGCGTCCTAATATTTTTACCATTTCATTTTTACCGCACAAACCAAGAACGACTAAAGTTTCGAAATCTACAGTGTCTTTGACTTTCTTGTCGTCCACAAGACCTTGTAGCGTATCTAGATTGATTCCTTGGTATTCTTTACGGTTGATATTCTTGAATCCGAATTTAGGCACACGGCGCTGCAGCGGCATTTGACCCCCTTCGAAACCAAGTTTCTTAGAGTAACCTGAACGAGATTTCGCTCCTTTGTGCCCACGTGTTGCTGTGCCACCTTTTCCAGAACCCTGACCACGACCAACGCGCTTGGCTTCTTTTTTAACTGATCCTTCAGCTGGTTTTAAATTACTTAAATCCATTTCTGTATCTCTTATTTGGTTTCAACAGAAACCAAGTGATTAACTTTACTTACCATACCCATAATGTTAGGGGTATCTTCATGCTCTACAGTCTGACCGATTCTATTCAAGCCAAGTGCCTTGAGCGTTCTTTTCTGGGTCTCAGGACGCTTTATGTCGCTACGAACCTTTGTGATTTTAATCTTTGCCATAACTGTTTGATTAACCTTTAAATAATTTATCCAAAGTAATGCCGCGTTGTTTGGCTACCGTCTCTGCACTGCGCAATTGAAGTAAAGCATCAAAAGTTGCTTTTACCACATTGTGCGGATTTGAAGATCCTTGTGATTTAGACAATACGTCGTGTACTCCTACAGCTTCCATCACAGCACGTACGGCACCACCAGCGATTACTCCTGTACCCGCAGCAGCAGGAAGAAGATTCACACGGGCTCCCCCATATTTACCTTTTTGTTCGTGTGGTAAAGTCGCTTTATTCAACGGAATACGCACCAAGTTTTTCTTTGCATCTTCGATGGCCTTTGCAATTGCACTGGCAACATCTTTAGACTTTCCTAGACCATGGCCAACTACACCTTTTTCATCGCCCACAACAACAATTGCAGAGAATCCAAATGCACGTCCTCCTTTGGTTACTTTGGTTACACGCTGCACCCCAACCAAACGATCCTTTAATTCGAGGCCGCCAGGCTTAACTAGTTCTACGTTTTTATAATCTTGATACATATTTTTAGAATTTTAAGCCGCCTTCGCGCGCGCCTTCTGCTAATGATTTAACTCTACCGTGATACAAGTATCCGCCGCGATCAAAAATCACTTCGGTTACTCCAGCCTTTAGGGCTTTTTCAGCAACACTTTGACCCACAAGTTTTGCGGCTTCGCTCTTGTTGACACTTACCGTATCAATATCCTTATCTCTCGATGATGCTGCAGCTAGAGTAACTCCAGATAGATCATCAATAAGTTGCGCATAAATTTCTTTATTACTACGGAATACGGCTAACCTTGGGCGCTGTGCATTCCCACTTACGGTTTTTCTAATACGAAAGCGAATACGCTCTCTTCTTTCTTCTTTGGATAATGCCATAACTCTATGCTTATGCAGACTTACCTGCTTTTCTTCTAATTATTTCACCGACAAACTTGATACCTTTTCCTTTGTAAGGCTCTGGCTTACGGAAGCTGCGGATTTTAGCCGCAACCTGACCAACAAGTTGTTTATCGTGAGAGGTTAACTTTACGATTGGGTTTTTACCCTTTTCAGAAATGGTTTCAACGGTTACTTCAGGGGCAATATCCATAACGATATTGTGCGAAAAACCAACAGCCAAGTCCAATTTGTTGCCTTGGTTACTTGCACGGTAACCAACACCTACGAACTCTAGTTGTTTAGTCCAGCCTGTCGAAACACCTTTAATCATATTGTTCACCAAAGCACGGTACAAACCGTGTTTTGCACGGTGATCTTTTGCATCCGACGGACGTGTTACCAATACCTGACCATCCTCTACAGTAATCGATACTGCGTCAAATTCTTGAGTTAACTCACCTAATTTTCCCTTAACTGTGACTTCCTGGCCATTCACTGTTACAGTGACGCCTTCTGGAATCGCAACGGGATTATTTCCTATTCGTGACATTTCTTGGTCTTATTTAGATTAATGAACGTAACACAATACTTCCCCACCGGTATTCTGAGCTTTGGCTTGTTTGCCCGTCATTACTCCAGCTGAAGTAGAAATGATGGCAATACCCAAACCATTTAAGACACGTGGCATATCCTTAGCGCCTACATATTGACGCAAACCAGGAGTACTCACGCGCTCTAGGCGACGGATTACAGGTTCTTTAGTGATTTTGTCGTATTTCAAAGCGATTTTGATCGTTCCTTGAGGGTTTTTTCCCTCTTCAAACTTGTAGCTCAAAATAAAGCCTTGATCAAAAAGAATTTTGGTGATCTCCTTTTTGATGTTTGATGCTGGTACCTCGACTACTCGGTGACCAGCAAGACTTGCATTTCTAACGCGTGTTAAAAAATCTGCAATTGGATCTGTGTTCATGTTCTATTTGTTATGGATGTGGTTTTCCGTTTTATCGAAACCTGCACCCGGTTTATATAATCTTACCAGCTCGCTTTACGCACTCCTGGTATTAATCCTTGATTTGCCATTTCACGGAACATCACACGAGATATTCCAAATGTTCTCATATAACCCTTTGGACGACCAGTTAGCTTACAACGGTTGTGCATGCGAATCGGAGAGGCATTTTTTGGTAATTTTTGCAATTCCTCATAGTCTCCAGCTTCTTTCAAAGCTTTTCTCTTCGCGGCATATTTTGCAACCGTTCTTGCTCTTTTTACCTCGCGGGCTTTCATTGATTCTTTAGCCATCTTAGTTCTTTTTAAATGGTAATCCCAACTGGGTTAATAATGATTTTGCTTCTTGATCGGTGTGGGCTGAAGTGATGAAAGTAACATTCATACCCTCAATTTTCTTCACCTTGTCGATATCAATCTCTGGGAAGATGATTTGCTCTGTTATTCCTAGAGAGTAGTTACCACGGCCATCAAATCCAGTGGATTTGATTCCGCTAAAATCACGCACGCGTGGTAAGGCTGAAGTAATCAATCGATCCAAAAATTCGTACATGCGCTCACCGCGAAGAGTAACTTTTGCCCCGATTGGCATCCCTTTTCTCAATTTAAAGGTAGCAACATCCTTTTTAGAAATTGTCGCAACAGCTTTTTGACCTGTGATTTTGGTCAATTCATCTACTGAATACTCAATGAGTTTCTTGTCGGCAACCGCACTACCTACACCACGAGAAACAACAATTTTCTCAAGTTTTGGTACTTGCATTACGTTGTTGTAACCGAACTCATCGGTCAAGGCAGATACCACTCTGCTCTTGTATTCTTCTTTAAGTCTTGGTAAATATCCCATAACTACAATACTTGATTCGATTTTTTAGCAAATCGGACTTTTTTATCTCCTTCCATTTTAAACCCAACACGTGTTGCTTCACCTGACTTAGGGTCTTTAACAGCAAGGTTTGAAATGTGAATAGGCGCTTCCATTTCAGTGATTCCACCCTGAGGACTAGCAGCGCTAGGCTTTTGGTGTTTTTTCACAAGATTTACCCCTTCTACGATTGCTTTGTTTTTATCCTTTAGCACACGAAGAACTTTTCCTTCGCTGCCTTTGTGATCTCCAGCGGTTACCAAAACAAGGTCACCTGATTTTATCTTTAGCTTTTCCATTTGGTTTTGCTTTAAAGCACCTCAGGTGCTAATGATACAATTTTCATGAACTGCTTATCACGAAGCTCACGGGCAACCGGACCAAAAACACGTGTTCCTCTCATTTCACCCTGAGGGTTCAAAAGAACACAGGCGTTGTCATCAAAACGGATATAAGATCCGTCTGGACGACGCACCTCTTTTACGGTACGCACTACTACTGCAGTCGAAACACTTCCTTTTTTGACATTTCCGTTTGGTGTTGCCTCTTTTACGGTAACCACGATTTTATCGCCTATAGAAGCGTATCGTCTTTTGGTACCGCCCAACACACGAATACAAAGAACCTCTTTGGCTCCGGTGTTATCAGCTACTTTTAGTCTTGATTCTTGTTGTATCATGATTACTTAGCTCTTTCGATAATTTCTACTAGTCTCCAACATTTGGTCTTGCTCAATGGACGAGTCTCCATAATACGAACAGTATCCCCTTCGTTGCAGTCATTTTTTTCGTCGTGCGCGACATACTTTTTGGTCTTCAACACGAACTTTCCGTACATCGGGTGCTTCACCTTTTTAACCTCGCTAACAACAATAGATTTCTCCATTTTGTTGCTGGTCACTACCCCGATTCGTTCTTTTCTTAAGTTTCTTTTTTCCATGTTTCCGTGGCGCACAATTATTGTACTGATCTTTTAGTTAGTTCGGTCGCAATTCTCGCTACAGCTCTTCTGAGCCCTCTGAGTTGAATTGGATTTTCCAACGGTGAGATGGCGTGAGCGATACGCAAATCGGTATGCACTTTTTTAATTTCTGCCAGCTTCTCTTGTAATTCCGCTGTTGATGCTTTTGTTATTTCTGATTGTTTCATAATGACAATGTCAATAAATTAAGCTTGATAATCTCTGGAAATGACAAACTTCGTTTTAACAGGAAGTTTCTGAGCCGCTAAACGCAAAGCTTCTTTTGCAGTTTCGAGTGGCACTCCAGACACCTCAAACAAGACGCGCCCTGGCTTAACTACGGCAGCCCAATATTCTACAGCTCCTTTTCCTTTACCCATACGAACCTCTAGAGGCTTTTTAGTGATCGGCTTATCAGGAAAGATCATGATCCAAATCGATCCTTCACGCTTCATATAACGTGTAGCCGCGATACGCGCTGCTTCGATTTGACGTGCTGTCAAGAAATTTGAGTCTAGTGATTTAATACCAAAAGTCCCGTACGATAATTGATTTCCTCGGCCCGCATTTCCTTTCATGCGGCCCTTCATGGTCTTACGAAACTTAGTTCTTTTTGGTTGTAACATCTTCTTTCGTCTTTAAAAAATTACTTTCTGTTACGACGAGCTTTATTCCCGCCACGTCCAGAATTCGCTTTACCACCGGATTTTTTACTCGAAAGGCCTACTAATGGCGACAACTCTCTTTTGCCATAAACCTCACCTTTCATGATCCATACTTTTACGCCTAGACGACCATAAGTCGTATGGGCTTCAGCCAAAGCATAGTCAATATCCGCTCTAAATGTCGACAATGGAATACGTCCATCCTTATAGGCCTCAGAACGCGCCATTTCAGCTCCGTTCAATCGACCAGAAATTTGCACCTTAATCCCTTCAGCGTTCATACGCATGGAGGCGGCAATGGCCATTTTAATGGCGCGTCTGTAAGAAATACGATTCTCGATTTGACGAGCGATGCTCGACGCTACTAAGAACGCATCTAGTTCAGGACGCTTAATTTCATGGATGTTAATTTGTACTTCTTTGCCCGTAATTTTCTTAAGTTCCTCTTTCAGCTTGTCTACCTCCTGACCGCCTTTTCCGATAATGATACCAGGACGAGCTGTGGTGATAGTAACGGTTACAAGTTTTAAAGTTCTCTCGATAATTACACGAGACACACTAGCTTTATTCAAACGAGCATGAACGTATTTTCTAATCTTATCGTCTTCGGCTAATTTATCGCCGTAGTCGTTGCCACCGTACCAGTTGGATTCCCATCCTCTGATGATACCTAAGCGGTTTCCGATTGGATTTGTCTTTTGTCCCATTTACTTTCTAGCTTTGTGTGTTATCGTTAGCTCCTAAAACCAAAGTTACATGGTTGGAACGCTTTCTAATTCTGTGTGCACGACCTTGAGGTGCGGTACGAAGTCGCTTAAGCATACTTCCTCCGTCAACACGGATCTCCTTTACAAAGAGATCAGCATCCTCTAGTGAAGCGTCTTCGTTTTTGGCCTGCCAGTTAGCGATAGCCGAAAGCAATAACTTCTCAAGACGACGTGAAGCTTCTTTTTGACTGAATTTTAAAATATTCAAGGCGTGATTCACCTTTTCACCACGAACTAAGTCGGCAACCAAACGCATTTTACGCGGTGACGTCGGGCAATTATTCAACTTAGCGAAATACTGTGATTTTTTCGCTTCCTTGATTTCTTCTGCTCTTTCTCGTTTACGAACTCCCATGGCTTATTATTTTTTTCCTTTATTCTTGTTTCCACCATGGCCACGGAATGATCGTGTTGGCGAAAATTCACCCAATTTGTGACCTACCATGTTTTCTGTAACATAGACAGGAACAAATTGTTTACCGTTATGCACTGCAATGGTTTGTCCTACAAAATCTGGAGTAATCATTGAGGCTCTTGACCAAGTTTTGATTACTGTCTTTTTGCCCGACTCAACATTGTCAGCAACTTTCTTATCTAACTTATAGTGAACGTAAGGTCCTTTTTTTAATGATCTTGGCATGACTTATTTCTTTCTACGTTCTACAATGTATTTATTACTCGCTTTGGTTTTAGAACGCGTACGGAAACCTTTAGCAGGAATACCTTTACGTGATCTTGGATGTCCTCCTGAAGAACGTCCTTCACCACCACCCATTGGGTGATCCACAGGGTTCATTACCACCGCACGAGTGCGAGGGCGACGACCCAACCAGCGCGAACGACCAGCCTTTCCAGAAACCAGTAGCTGATGATCGCTGTTTGAAACAGCACCGATTGTTGCTGAACAGGTCACCAAAATCATACGGGTCTCTCCTGAAGGAAGCTTTACTGTTGCATACTTACCATCGCGGGCCATTAACTGTGCAAAAGCACCAGCACTACGCGCCATAACGGCACCTTGACCTGGATGTAATTCAATACAAGAGATTATTGTTCCTAGCGGGATTTGCGCTAAAGTCAATGTATTTCCAATTTCAGGAGCTGCTCCGTCACCAGAAACCACATTTTGACCTACTTGAAGTCCGTTTTGTGCAATGATATAACGCTTTTCTCCATCTTGGTAATTGAGAAGAGCGATAAATGCTGTGCGGTTTGGATCGTATTCAATAGTGGCTACGGTTGCAGGAATACCGTGCTTGTCGCGTTTGAAATCGATAATTCGATAACGCTTTTTATGACCACCACCGATATAGCGCATGGTCATTCTTCCTTGACTGTTTCTACCCCCTGAGCGTTTTTTCGGAGCTAGCAAACTCTTCTCCGGCTTATCAGTCGTAATGGCGTCAAATCCATTTACAACTCTAAATCGCTGCCCTGGGGTGATTGGTTTTAATTTTCTTACTGACATTGTTGTCTTTATTAATCTAAATCACTTTAGATATTAGCATAAAAATCTATTGTATCACCTTCCGCCACCTGTACGATTGCTTTCTTAACGGCAGTCGTTTTACCAGCTTGGATCCCCGTCTTAGTGTAACGAACACGGCGATCTGGGCGGACATTAATTGTGCGAACTGAAGTAACTGAAACACCGTATGCAGTTTCAACTGCATTTTTGATTTCAATCTTATTCGCCTTTGGATTCACCACAAAGGTGAAGCAGTTCAAATCCTCCGCGTTTCGCGTGGCTTTCTCTGTAATAATAGGTTTAATTAAGATATTCATCTTGTGTCTATTTACTTAAGTTTTCTTCAATACTTTCCAAAGAACCTTCAAACAACACTAGGCTGTTTGCATTCATAATCTTGTAAGTGCTTAATTCTGAGTTATTTATAACCTCAGTGCCTCGCAAATTACGCGACGACAAATATACATTATTATTTGAGTCACCCAAGACGAACAAAGATTTTTTGTTTTCTAGGCCTAACGACTGCAACAATGCTGTAAATTCTTTAGTTTTTGGTGTCTCCATGTTGAAGTCCTCTAAAACCACTATCGCCTTATCCTGAGCCTTAATGCTCAAAGCAGAACGACGGGCCAAACGCTTCAAGTTTTTATTTAGTTTAAATCCGTAATTGCGCGGACGAGGACCGAAGAAGCGACCTCCTCCTTTAAAAACACCGGACTTGATACTCCCCGCACGAGCAGTTCCTGTTCCTTTTTGTTTTTTCAACTTACGGGTACTTCCTGCGATCTCGGCTTTTTCTTTAGCCTTGTGCGTCCCTTGACGCTGGTTTGCTAAGTACTGCTTTACATCCAGGTATACCGCATGATTGTTCGGTTCTATACCAAATACGTCTTGAGAAAGGTCTACCTTTCTACCCGTATCTTTTCCGTTTTTGTCTAATACTGCTACCTTCATTACTTTGTAATTGTTAGATAAGCGTTTTTGTGACCAGGCACACAACCTTTAACCACAAGCAAGTTCTTTTCTGGAACTACTTTTAATACGCGTAAGTTTTCAACTTTCACTTTTGAATTGCCCATCTGGCCCGCCATACGCATTCCTTTGAATACACGAGCAGGATACGATGCTGCACCGATTGATCCAGGAGCGCGCAAACGGTTGTGCTGGCCATGAGTCGACTGACCTACACCACCAAATCCGTGGCGTTTAACTACCCCTTGGAAACCTTTTCCTTTGGTAACACCGGAAATATCGACGAATTCACCCTCAATGAAGTGATCCACGGTCAATGTATCTCCCAATTTATACTCCCCTTCAAATCCTTGGAACTCGACGACTTTTCGCTTGGCAACAGTCCCTGCCTTATGGGTATGGCCCTCAGCAGCTTTATTGGCAGTCTTTTTGTCATCGAAACCAAGTTGAAGAGCTTCATACCCGTCAACCTCTTTGGTTCTGACTTGGGTAACAACACAGGGCCCTACCTCGATGACAGTACAAGGAATATTCTTTCCTTTCTCGTCAAAGATGCTGGTCATCCCTATCTTTTTTCCAATTAACCCAGACATAAATGTTATTTTTTAGTTATTAATTACTTATTCAAAAAAACAGGACCAAAATAAATTCAGTCCTGAATATTATTTTGTTTCCGTTTTTCCCTTGCACGCAGCGCAGGACATGTGCTCACCAAAGCGAGAGGTCTTAGACCTTAATCTCAACTTCAACACCGCTTGGCAACTCAAGTTTCATGAGTGCGTCGATGGTTTTTGAAGAAGAGCTGTATATATCCAAAAGGCGCTTGTAAGAACTCAATTGAAATTGCTCACGACTCTTCTTGTTCACGTGTGGCGAGCGCAACACAGTGAAAATTTTCTTGTGCGTTGGTAATGGAATTGGCCCAGTAACCACAGCACCTGTACTCTTTACGGTTTTTACGATTTTATCAGCAGATTTGTCTACTAAATTGTGATCGTAAGACTTTAACTTGATTCTTATTTTTTGACTCATTGCTGTGATTATTAAGCGTTAGCAGTTCCTCTAGCCTCAGCGATTACCGCCTCAGCAATATTCGAAGGAGTCTCTGCATAATGTGAAAATTCCATGGTTGAGGTTGCACGACCAGAAGAAAGCGTACGCAGGGTGGTCACATATCCAAACATTTCAGATAGTGGCACTTCTGCTTTAATCACCTTTGCTCCGGCGCGGTCACTCATATTATTAACTTGACCACGACGACGGTTCAAGTCACCAACGATATCCCCCATATTTTCTTCTGGAGTCAATACTTCGAGCTTCATAATCGGCTCAAGGATTACAGCACCAGCCGATTTAGCTGCAGACTTAAATCCTATTTTGGCAGCCAATTCAAAAGATAACTGGTCAGAATCCACAGGGTGGAACGAACCATCTTTCAGGGTTACCTTCATACGGTCAATTTCAAATCCAGCCAAAGGTCCATTTTTCATAGCCTCTTTGAATCCTTTTTCAACTGACGGTATAAATTCTTTTGGAATATTACCTCCTTTTACTTCATTGACAAACTCAAGACCCACAGCCTTTTCATCGTCAGCAGGCGACAAGGTAAAGACGATGTCTGCGAATTTACCGCGACCACCAGTCTGTTTCTTATACACTTCACGATGATCAGCACCACGGGTAATGGCTTCTTTGTATTCAACTTGAGGTTTACCTTGGTTTACTTCCACCTTGAATTCACGTCTTAGACGATCTACAATAATATCTAAGTGAAGCTCACCCATACCTGAGATAATGGTTTGACCACTCGCCTCATCAGTACGGACCTGGAAGGTCGGGTCTTCTTCAGCCAACTTAGCCAAAGCCATACCCATCTTATCCACGTCTGCTTTGGTTTTCGGCTCTACCGCAATACCAATTACGGGATCAGGGAAAACCATACTCTCAAGGACGATTGGACTCTTCTCAGCCGACAAGGTATCCCCAGTCTTGATGTCTTTGAATCCTACAGCTGCACCAATATCACCAGCCTCGATAAAATCAATGGCGTTTTGCTTGTTCGCGTGCATTTGGTAAATACGAGAAATACGCTCTTTGTTACCTGAACGATTATTAAGGACATAAGAACCTGCGTCTAAACGTCCTGAATAAGCGCGGAAAAATGCCAAACGACCTACAAATGGGTCTGTAGCAATTTTAAAGGCTAAAGCAGAGAAAGGTTCGCTTACATCTGGCTTGCGCACTTCTTCTTTTTCGGTATCAGGATTTGTACCTACAATACCCTCTTTATCCACTGGTGAAGGCAAATAACGACATACCGCATCTAAAAGGAACTGAACACCTTTATTTTTAAATGCGGAACCACAAATCATTGGGATAATCGACATATCCATAACAGCAGCGCGCAATGCAGCATGTACTTCTTCTTCAGTAATGGAATTTTCGTCTTCCATATATTTCTCAAGAAGGTTTTCATCATAAGCAGCAACCTCCTCGATTAATTTTCCGCGGTACTCTGCAGCCTCTGCTTTAAGATCCTCTGGAATATCGATGACATCAAAGGTAGACCCCATGGAGTCTTCATGCCAGATAATAGCACGGTTCTTCACTAAGTCTACTATTCCTTTGAAGTCTGCTTCGTCTCCAATTGGCAATACAATAGGCACTGCATTAGAACCCAACATATCCTTAACTTGCTGACAAACCGCCATAAAGTTCGATCCTTGTCGGTCCATTTTATTGACAAAGCCCATACGTGGGACTTTGTAGTTATCGGCAAGTCTCCAGTTCGTCTCACTCTGTGGCTCAACACCATCAACAGCACTAAACAAGAAAACAAGACCATCCAATACACGTAAGGAACGATTAACCTCTACGGTAAAATCAACGTGACCAGGAGTGTCAATGATGTTGAAGTGGTATCCTTTTGTGTCGTCTGTCGGTTGACCGTTTTGTGTTGGGAAGTTCCAAGAACAGGTCGTTGCAGCAGAAGTAATAGTAATTCCACGCTCCTGTTCTTGCTCCATCCAGTCCATAGTCGCGGCACCGTCGTGCACCTCGCCAATTTTATGACTTACACCGGTATAAAACAGAATACGCTCAGTAGTTGTAGTCTTACCCGCATCAATGTGCGCGGCAATACCTATGTTTCTTGTAAATTTTAAATCTCTCTTGCCCATGACCTAAAATCTAAAGTGTGAAAATGCTTTATTCGCTTCGGCCATCTTGTGGGTATCCATACGTTTTTTAACCGCCGCACCTTCTTCTTTTGAAGCAGCCAAAATTTCAGAGGCTAGCTTTGATGCCATGGATTTTTCGTTGCGCTTGCGCGCATAGCTAATCAACCATTTCATGGCTGTAGAGATCTTGCGGTCAGGACGAATTTGCATCGGAATCTGGAATGTCGCTCCACCGACGCGGCGAGAACGAACCTCAACGTGAGGCATTACATTTGACAATGCATCTTTCCAAATTTCTAAAGCTGTTTTTTCTTCGTCTTGTTTTTTACTCTCTACGATATCAATAGCATCGTAGAATACTTTGAAAGCGACGGATTTCTTACCATCCCACATCAAGTTATTGACAAACCTCGTTACCAACTGATCATTAAATCTTGGATCGGGCAACAGCGGTCTTTTTTTCGCTTGTCTTTTTCTCATGTCTTCTTCTTAAAGTTTAATTACTTCTTCGGGCGCTTTGCTCCGTACTTTGACCTGCGCTGTAATCGACCTTGGACCCCTGCGGTATCCAATGCCCCGCGCACAATGTGGTAACGTACTCCTGGCAAATCCTTCACCCTTCCACCTCTAACCAATACTATCGAGTGCTCTTGTAAATTGTGTCCTTCACCACCGATGTATGCGTTTACTTCCTTACCATTGGTCAATCGAACACGAGCCACTTTACGCATTGCTGAGTTCGGTTTTTTAGGTGTGGTCGTATATACACGCGTACACACTCCGCGGCGTTGCGGGCACGAATCTAAAGCAGCCGATTTACTCTTCTTGGTTATTTTGGCTCTTCCTTTTCGTACTAATTGTGAAATAGTTGGCATATAAAATCCTTGTTATACTTAGATAAACGATATAATTTGTCCCTATAAAGGGCGGCAAAGGTAGCAATAAAAATGAATTATCCCAATGGCCGAAACAAATTATTTCAAGACTAATTATTTTACTTTCTGTGTCGCACGAATATTGTTCTTTGGACGTTAAGTTTATAAGGTTTTAAAAAAAGCTGAGTTTTACCTATGAGCAAGGACATATTTATAAGTCTATTATTTTGTCTATTCCTCTCTTCAAAAATTAACGCGCAAGAGTTGACGGTGCAATTTGTCGCGTATCCCACTGCGCAATCACAAGTCTTGAATTTCTCAAACAAGCCCCAAAAATTTAACAATAGAGCTGCATTAGCAGAAACGATTAGCCAGGAAATAGAAAGGCTTCAGTTATTGGGCTTCCTTGGCGTTCGAACCCATGAAAAGAAATATTTGAATGTTGAGGGTCAGGGCATAGTGGAAATTAGCTTTGATATGGGGCCTCAATGGCAGTATATCGTTTTTTCCTATCCCAGTGCGATAGAGCAATACATATTAACGCTTACCGCCAAGAAGTCAAAATCTGAAATTCCGATCCTGCTCGAACAAAGCGGCACCGAATCGAGTGTCTTGCCTCAAGAATCGGGAGCATCTTCAAAATTAGTCAAAATCTCCGTTCAAGAAGTGCCCGATTTTCTCAATCAACTTAGTAAATTGATAGCACAAGATTTTAGCCCATTTTCCCAACTAAAATTTACAGATCTCAAACCGATTGAGTTTCCTGTACTTTTTGCAGAACTCCGCGCTGTTTTAATTCCGCAACGCAAAATTGATAGCTTGGTGATTAAAGGCTACTCCGAAGTAGACCCGGGATTTTTAAAACACAAATCAGGGCTAAATTTTCCGCTTCCGTTCAAAGAGGAAACCATCAATCAGGCCGAAGAAATATTGTCTTCATCCCCTTACGTTGGTGTACAACGCCCAAGCGAGACCCTTTTTGAAAAAGAGAAGACCATATTATATATGTATCTCGAAAAAAAGGTAGCCAACCAGGTGGAGGGGATTTTAGGCTTTGGTACAGATCCTGAGAGTCAGTCTCTGAAATTCAATGGTTATCTCAACTTGCAACTATGGAACAACTTAAACAAAAGTGAGCAATTTGATTTGCGCTATAAAGCCGATGGCAACCAGCAAGAACGCCTTGAAATTCAAACAGGACTCCCCTATATTGCCCAAACTCCATTTGGTGTTCAGGGAAGATTCGAGCTTTTCCGCAGAGATTCTACTTTTACAACGGCCACCACAGGAGTCCAGGTAACTTACAACCCTTTCGGACCTTGGGCCCTTGCGCTGGGTTATACATCAATGAAATCGACAAAAGGCTCTGGTGTATCATTAGGTGAAAATAATATATCCAATTACAACCAAGTGCTTTGGGGCCTTGAAGCCCAATTAACCAAAGAACGCAACTCCATTTTAATGCCACGGCGCTATGGAATTAAACTGCTAACGGAATTTGGATCAAGTGAAGACACTCCTGTTACGGGAAATCCTGTTTTAGATTCAAAACAATCTTTTACAAGGCAAAGGCTCAATTTTGAATTCTCATATCTCTGGAACCTTTGGCCAAATCAATTCTTTTGGGTTAATCATAAAACCGCCTATTTAAAAGGAGAAAATCTACGCATAAATGAATTTTATCGTTTTGGAGGGACTCAAAGTTTACGTGGCTTCAACGAAAATTTACTCGAAACATCCCAATTGCATTTAACGCAACTCGAGTATCGATTATCATTCTCTGATACATTTTATATACATCATCTTTCCGATGTTGCCTTTTACCGCAACGAAATCGAAGGAAATATGCAGCATAACTTCTCATTAGGGCTTGGTATTGCACTTGTAACACGTGCAGGTATATTAAAAATTCAGTTAGCACAAGGTTTCGGAGAAAGCTCTGATTTTTCGAGAAATAACACTAAAATTCACCTTGTTTTTAACAGTCAATTTTGACGCAAAGATTGTATTAAAATTTTGACCTTATAAGGTAACTTTTCGGGTGATTTTTGAGGTCAATTTCAGTGAAAATTTGGCTCAAATTTAATGAGTTAACCAAAACAATCAAATACGCCAAACCTTAACAATAGCCTAACTTTCTGTTAAAATAATTCGAAATTTTAAGTTTAAAAAGTTGTGTATTTAACTTTTTATTGTGATTTTTGGCGTTGGCTAATTCAAATAAATTACAAAATGAGAACAAAGTTTAGTGGAATTTTAACGCTATTCCTAGCGTTTGTGGTGCAACTCACGTTCGCACAACAACAAACTGTCTCTGGTACGGTACTGGACGAGTCCAATTTACCGCTGCCTGGAGTCAATGTTATTGCTAAAGGAACTACAAACGGGGTCCAAACGGATTTCGACGGTAACTATACCATCGAAGTATCTGTGGGAGAGACTCTTGTTTTTAGTTACGTAGGCTATAAAAATGTCGAGATGCCTGTGACGGCAACGTCTTCCGACATGTCTTTCTCAATGGAATTGGATGCTTCTGTCCTTAACGAGGTGGTAGTAACTGGTTTTGCTGTTAAGAAAGAGAAAAAGGCATTGGGTTATTCTGTTTCCTCAATTCAACAGGAATCAATTAAAGAAAGCCCACAAACGGATTTAACACGTGTTTTGAGCGGAAAAGCTGCGGGGATTAACATTACCACGCAAAATGGACTTTCTGGATCTGCAAACAAAGTGATTATCCGAGGAACAAACTCTTTCACAGGAGATAACAACGCTCTTTACGTGATTGATGGTGTGCCAATTAGTAATGACACCAACCAAGCAGGTAACTTCGTTGACGGGAACATGGGATCTAGCCGATCTTTTGATATTGACCCGAACAACATCGAGCGTGTGGATATCTTGAAAGGTCTTGCTGCGACAACCCTTTACGGTACACAAGGACGTAATGGGGTAATCCTTATCACAACCAAAAGTGGTAGTGGAGCGGAGCAAAATGCAAAACAAGAAATTGAAGTTTCCTCTTCTTTGTTCGTCAACGAAGTTTCTATCCTTCCTGATTACCAAAACCGATTCGGAGGTGGTTTCGACCAAGCCTTCGGATGGTTCTACAGTAACTGGGGACCAGGATTTTACAGAGACGGTTTAGGGGGCTGGGGATCTGACCCATCATTCGATGCTAATGGTACAGTAGCTCACCCTTACTCTACGTCTAACTTCTTGGCAACCAACTACCCGGACTATCAGGCTCAATTTGCTGGTGAGCGTTATGATTGGAAGCCACGTAATAGTGTGAACGAATTCTTCCGCAAAGGTCTAGCGCGAAACATTTCTGTTAATGCCAGAGGTCGCAGTGCAGATGGTAAATTCGGTTATGGTACTGTTTTCAGTAACCTTGACGAAGATGGATTTACTCCAGGAAACAACGTAAAACGTACAAACTTAACCCTATCGGGAGATGCTAAATTGAGTAACAAATTCAGCATCCGTGGATCGATGACTTATACCAAAACTGATCTAAAAACTCCTCCAGTAGCGGCGAGTTTCGGTTCTAGTACTTTTGGTTCTGGTTCTTCAATCTTCGGAGATTTGTTTTACACGCCAAGAAGTATTGACTTCTACGAGCTTCCATTCGAGCTTCCTGATGGAGGTAGTGTTTACTACCGTCAAGATAACGCGATTCAGCACCCTCTATGGACTGTAAAGAATGCGCGCTTCAGCCAGTTAGTGAACCGTGTGAATGGTTTTGCTAACATTGCCTACGACATATCTGATAAATTCAATGTGTTCTATCAGGCAAGTATTGACAACTACACTGAAAATGCAGTGAACAGACAAAATCGTGGTGGGGTAACTGGAGATATCAATACTGACCGCGGTTTCTATCAAACAACTTCCACTACAAACACTATATACGATCACCGTGTTGTTCTCTCTGGAAATAACTTCGCATTCCTTGATGACAAAGCTAATATGAGCTTTACTGTTGGGGCAACCTCTAACAGTGTTGATTACAACAGTGTTGGTATGAGAAGTACAGATCAGCAAGTATTCGGTTTCTTTGACCACTCAGGTTATGTAGAGCGTACTCAGTCAGAGTATCACCAAAAACGTAATATTGTTGGGATTTTCGGTCAGATGCTTCTTGATTATGACAATTACTTATTCCTTAACCTTTCAGGACGTAACGACTGGGTTTCTAACTCTATAGAAAATTCGTTATTCTATCCATCTGCTAGTGTATCTTTTGTACCGACTAGTGCATTTGATGGTTTGTCTTCAGACAATGGAATTAAATACCTGAAGTTACGTGCGGGTTATGGTACTTCTGCGAACTTCGTTACAGGTTATCCAACGGTTACTCTGGTTGCGTTGAATACTCAAGCTTGGAACGATGGTGGTTCTGACATTACGTCAAACACCACGACCAGCAGTATTGGTAACCGCGCTATCCGCCCTGAGCTATTTGAAGAAATTGAGTTTGGAGCTGAAGGTAATCTCTTTAATCGTTTGACTTTTGACGTTTCTTACTTTGAAAGAACTACAAACGATTTGATCGTAGAAGATCAGCCGATTCCAACCAGTACTGGTGCATCGTTCATTGATAACAACATTGGTGAGGTTCAATCAAAAGGAATTGAGGCTGATTTAGGTTTCAACTTAATAAAAACGCAAACCAATGGCTTCGACTGGAAATTGAATGTTAATTACACCACGTTCGAAAGTGAAGTCATTAGTTTAGGTCAAGACACCGAGCAAGTAGTTTATGCCGGGTTTACAAACTTAGGTAACTTCGCAACAGTTGGCGATCCTCTTGGTGCCATGTACGGTTCAAGAGTTAAGCGTGACGCTAACGGTAACCTAGTCGTTGATGCAGCTGGTAACTATGTGGCAGAAACTACTACAGAAGATGGTCTTGTTCCTCTTATTGGTGATGCTAACCCGGATTTCGTAATGAACTACATTAGCAGTATGTCTTACAAAGGACTTAGCTTGAATGTACAATTCACCCACGTATCTGGTGGA
Source organism: Flavobacteriaceae bacterium (assembly GCA_038153605.1). Taxonomy (GTDB): domain Bacteria; phylum Bacteroidota; class Bacteroidia; order Flavobacteriales; family Flavobacteriaceae; genus BACL21. The sequence goes on along the minus strand of JAYOYS010000010.1, from coordinate 49,294 downwards.
GACATCTACTCTACTTATGTAGGCTCATTACTTGGGCGCGGTTTGACTACGGACACTGAAGATCGTTTAGGAACATATATCTTAGACGGGGTTAACCAAGATACTGGTTTACCAAACACGGTTCAAATCAATAACTCAGATTTCTATTTCTCAAACGGTTTTGCTAGTCCAGCAGATGAACTACAGGTATACGATGCCTCTGTATTGCGTCTTCAGGAAGTATCTTTAGGATACACCCTTGGATCTAAAATGTTAGAGAAAACTCCATTTGGATCTGTAACCTTCAAGTTCAGCGGCTTTAACCTATGGTATGACGCTTACAACACTCCTGAAGGAATTAATTTCGATCCAAACGTAACTGGTCTTGGTGCTGGTAACGGAGCAGGGTTTGATTTCTTGACTGGACCTAGTAGCAAGAGATATGGATTTAGCGTTAATGCTACATTTTAACCTGATAAAACACGAACAATGAAAAATATAAGTAAATTATTTACCTACGTTCTTCTAGCTGCTGGTTTGGTATTTACCTCATGCGAAACCACAGATCTAGATCTGTTAGACGATCCTAACAACGTAACCCAAGATAAAGCGAGTTTAGATCGCTTCATGACCGCCATCCAATTGGATTTCACAAGCTTTATGCGTCAAATGGGTGGAAACGGTGCGTCCTTAACACGTATTAACTACATGTTCGGTCGTACTTATGTAAACAATTTTCAACCTGTTGCGCTAGATGGTGAGTGGAGCCTCGCTTACCGCGGAATGTTCTCAGATATGGCTTCTGCTGAAGTTTTAGCCAACAACGCTGGGAACAACAAGCATATTGGTATCATGCGCATTTTAAAGGCCTACACACTAATCACTTTAGTTGATGCCTTTGGAGATGTACCATACAGCCAAGCGACTAATCCTTCTGCATTCCCGGCTCCAACGGTAGATCCAGGAGAAGAAGTCTATGCAGCAGCAATCGATATGCTTAACGAAGGTATTGACCTGCTTGGTCAGCCTGGCGATAACCTAGAATACGATTTCTTTTATGACAATGAATTCGGAAAATGGGTGAAGTTAGCGAACACCGTTAAAATGGTGGCCTTCCTAAACACAGGTAACACGGGAGCTTTCAATGGTATTGTAAACTCAGGAAATTATATCAACTCAAGTGCTGATGACTTCCAGTTCCAATACGGTACTAATGAAACTAACCCAGACACACGTCACCCTTCGTACAATTCTAACTATAACGTTACTGGTACAGGGCCTTATCAATCAGTTTGGTTGATGGGAACGATGTTGGATCTTGGTGACCCACGTATGCGTTACTATTTCTATCGTCAAAGTGATTGCTGTCCCGGTGCTTCTTGTAATCCAGGAGGTAGTCAAACAACCCTTACTTGTTCTGTAGCTCCACGACCAAACCACTTCCCAGCAAGCATGTTGTTCTGCTCATTGGAAGAAGGCTATTGGGGTCGTGACCACGGTAACGCCGAAGGTATTCCACCAGACAGCTTCCAGAAAACTTCTGGAGGTGTTTATCCAATCGGTGGAAGCTTTGACGACGATCGATTCTCTTCTGTTACCGTTGGTGGCGGAGGTGGTGGTGCTGGAATCATGCCAATCATGCTTGCGAGCTGGACTGAATTCATGAAGGCTGAAGTCGCCTTGGCTTCCGGTTCTGCTGGTGCTGCTTCTACCGCACTTAGCGCTGGAATCAGTAAGCACGCCAACAAAGTACTTGAGTTTGGAAGTTTAGATCCAGAGGCTGATTCAGCATTCTTCGCAACTTCTTCAGATGTAAGTAACTACGTAAGTAGTGTTGTGAATGCATTCAACAGCGGTTCTAATGAAGATAAGTGGGAAGTTCTTGCTACTCAGCAATTCATTGCTCACTACGGAAATGGAATGGATTCTTATAACTTCTACCGTCGCACAGGATATCCAAAGAAATTACAATTGAACATCGATCCTAACCCAGGAGCCTTTGTCCGTTCGTTCTTCTATCCTGCGAATGAAGCTAACGTAAACAGTAACATTGTACAGAAGCCAGGTGTTGACGTACAAGTATTCTGGGATACTAATCCTCCATCACCTGGATTCCCAGTTGCTAACTAAAAATTTGATCAGTATGAAAAATATTCTAAAAATATTCGTTTTAGGTGCCGCTTTGAGCTTCTCAGCTTGTAGTGAATCCGATGCGCTCATCAATCAAGTTCTAGACACTGTGGATACAGAATCTGGAGC
>JAYOYS010000010.1:40785-46956 GCA_038153605.1 Flavobacteriaceae bacterium | reverse complement strand
TTTTTTGATTTTTTTTGGCTTTTTTTCTAAAATATTTTTTTGTAAATTTGAATTTATTAAACTTTAAATTTATAGTTATTATGAAAAAAAATTATTTTTTAGCTGCGCTTTTCGCGTTCGCCATGACTAGTGTTTACGCACAGTTTTCTGACGATATGGAAAGCTACACGCCTGGACAAACAGTTTACGAAAACTGGTGGACCGATTGGGGATGTGGTGGAGCTTGTGCTGGACTAGCATCTGATGCTCATGCTCAAAGTGGATCTGTATCTTTCTTTGTTGATGGTTCAGGTATGGATCCTGTTCTTGATATGGGGAACAAGATCTTCGGAACTTGGTACTACACTTCTTACATGTACATCCCATCTGGAAAAGAAGGTTACATGAACGTTCAAGGTACTGTGCCAATTGGTGGCGGTGAGTGGGTTATCGGAAACATCTTCTTTAACCAAGGTTTAGGAGCTCCAGGAGAAGGATTAATTGACAACAGTGCTTTAGGTGCTGTATCTTTTACTTTCCCACACGATCAGTGGTTTGAGTGGACTTTGAACGTAGATATCTCTGCTGGTATGTCTTTGGCTACAATGCAAATTATCGTTGACGGTGTAGAAGTGATTCCTGCTGGAACTGCTTTCACTGACTCAGCCGGTACTGTACCAACTAGCTTAGGTGGATTGAACTACTACTCTATCAGTGGTAACAACGAGTACTATATCGATGATATCGTATTCTCTGACACTAACGTAGGAACTCAAGACTTTGCTACTAAAGGTTTCCAAGCTTATCCAAACCCAGTAAACAACGTATTGAATCTTCAAGCTAACGAAGCGATCAGCAACGTAGCTATTTTCAACGTTCTTGGTCAAGAAGTATACCGCGCTAACATCAACGCCATGACTTCTCAAGTGGATATGTCTCAAATGGCTAGCGGTGCTTACTTTGTTAAAGTAAACATCGGTGGTACTGAAGGTACTGTTAAAGTTATCAAGTAATTTGAACATACTTTATAATATTAAAGAGGCTGTCTAAAGACAGCCTCTTTTTTTATGCTAATTTTGGCGCATTATTCGCATCATGAAAAAAGACGATTTTATTTTTGGCTACTATCCCGTACTTGAGGCCCTTGAGGCCGGAGCAACACTCGACAAAATTTTCATTCATCAAGGCAGTGAGGCCCATCGCTTTGAATCAATTATCAAAATAGCAGAAACGCGAGGCATACCGGTTAATACCGTACCTCTGGTCAAACTCGACAAACTCACCCGCTCAAATCACCAAGGAATCGTCGCCTACCTCTCCCCTATAAGCTTTGTTTCTCTGGAGGAGCTCGTGCTAAATCAAGAAGAGCAAAAATTCCCAGGACTTTTTATCATTTTAGATCAACTCACAGATGCGCGAAATTTTGGCGGGATTATTCGCACCGCCGAATGCACAGGAGTGAGTGGGATTATCATTCAAAAGTCCGGTGGTGCTCCCGTAAATGCCGACACCGTTAAAACTTCGGCTGGGGCCGTCTTTAATGTGCCCATTTGTAAGGTTGACCACGTAAAAGACGCCATATTTTATCTACAAGGCTCTGGCTATAAAGTCTACGGCGCCAGTGAAAAAGCACCTGAAACTTATTTTAAATCAGATTTTAAAGCCCCTACAGCCATTGTTATGGGTTCTGAGGGCTCAGGTATCAGCAAATCTGTCTTAAATCTCTTAGATGGGCTTATTTCAATACCCATGATGGGGAAAACAAAATCATTAAACGTATCCGTGGCCGCTGGAGCGATTTTATTTGAGGTTTTGCGACAGAGAACGATTTAAAAAGCCCTACTGCGGCTTTCGCTTTTTATAACTGTATTTCACCTGAATAATTTTCGGGGTATTCGGATCCCTTGACTCCATATTATTTTGGGCCTGTGCCTGTTTTGTCAACTCTTCAGTAATTTCAGTCTCTTGCAATGGTCTGAATTGACCCTTTTCATCAAACTGACGCATAAATGCATCTTGATCGGGGTCAAAATCCTCCTTTTGCCATACATAAGACTCAAAAAGGTGACTCTGCTCCTTGCGGTAGATCAAGGCTAGTAAAAGCCCCACGATAAACCCTGCACTATGTCCCTCCCACGATATCTTTGGATCTAAAGGAAACAAATACCAAAATAAGCCACCATAGAGAAAGACAACAGCAAGTGCCACGGCTATTAGAGGGTAGATACGCGACTGAACACCTTTGAAAAAAATAAAAGACACTAACATATAGATCAGACCACTGGCACCGATATGCCATGATGGACGACCAATGAGCCATGTGGTAAGACCAGTCAGTAAAAGTCCGAAGAGTAAGACGCGCAGTGCAATGGGTTTATAGAAATAAAAAAGCGCCGCTAATAAGAATAGCATGGGCAGAGAATTATTGCTTAAATGATTTAGACCCGAGTGAATCCAAGGTCCCGCTAATACGCCCCATAAGCCTTCTATCCTACCTGGAAATATCCCAAGGTGCTTGAATCGCATGCCAAAACGAATTTCTAGCCAAAAAACGACCCACATGCTTAGGACAAAACCCAGAGGCACGAGAAGTACCGACCAATTAAAAGGAATATTTTTTTTTGTCCTCATGTAGGGAAAACTTTGCCCAAACAATCTCAAAATACGGGCCCTTCTCAAAATTATGCCAATTTTTCAGCAATCCTGAGTGAATATCGTAAATTTAGAGTATGAATATCCCTTTGGCAGAACGCATGCGACCGGTCTTATTGGCTGATTACATTGGTCAAAAACATTTAATCGGACCCAGTGGGGCATTGCGTCCACAACTTGATAGCGGCCTGATAACCTCTATGATTCTATGGGGACCACCAGGTACGGGTAAAACAACACTCGCAGGACTATTGGCCAAAGAAACTAGGCGCGAGATATTTAATATAAGTGCCATAGATAGTGGTGTGGCTAAAGTTCGAGAGGTGATTCAAAAGGCTAAAGATGCCTCTGGATTATTTGCCCATAATAATCCAATCCTTTTTATTGATGAGATTCATCGATTTAGCAAGTCTCAACAAGACGCCTTACTCGGCGCCGTAGAAAAAGGTTGGGTTACCCTTATCGGAGCCACTACAGAACAGCCCAGTTTTGAGGTGATCCCTGCTCTTTTGTCGCGCTGTCAGGTTTATACATTGAATGGGCTAAATCAAGACGATCTCTTGCAGTTACTCAATCGGGCCTTGACCGTCGATCCCGAACTTAAGCGTAAAACAGTCCATCTGACTGAAACAAAAGTGCTCATACAAAGTTGTGGTGGAGACGCGCGCAAATTACTCAACACTTTTGAGCTCCTGGTGATTCCTAATAAACTTGAGGTAATAGATATCAATGATGCCTATGTAAAATCTCAATTTGAACAATTAGGGGTACGTTATGACAAAAGCGGAGATCAACATTATGATATTGCCTCTGCCATGATTAAATCGATTCGTGGGAGTGATCCCAATGCCGCTTTGTATTGGCTTTCGCGCATGCTAATCGGTGGAGAATCATTGAGTTTTATCGCAAGAAGGCTCATTATATCGGCCTCTGAAGATATTGGACTGGCCAATCCAACAGCACTAATTATGGCTCAGTCTACCGCTGGGGCTATCCAAACTGTTGGTCTTCCAGAGGCGCGCATTATTTTAGGCCAATGTATTCTATACCTCGCGATGAGCCCCAAAAGTAATAGCGCTTACAAAGCCATTAATCAGGCCATGCACTGCGCCAAAGAGACCGCGCACCTGCCCGTGCCTATTCACTTGCGCAATCCTACTAATAAAATTACCCAAGACTTAGGTTATGGCGGAGATTATCTCTACGACCATGACGCGCCAAACGGCTGTGCACAACAAAATTTCTTGCCAAAAGAATTGATTGGAACGAATTTTTACAAGCCCTCTGCACGAGTAAAAGAACAACAGAGTTTTGCGGAATTTCAAAAGATGTGGTCCGGAAAATACCCGAATTAAGGGACCTTATTGAAAATTATTTTTTCACCGTCGCGATTGAGAATTAAATTACTCTCCGGAGAAAATTCGGCTAGATAACGCATTTGGGCCTTGTCTTCGAAAAACAGCATTTTTTCAACCACAAAAAATTTGCCTTCGTAAATTAAATCTTGTCCCTCCTCTCGGTACCACTGATAGCCTAAATTCGTTCGGCGCAATAAAAAAGAAGCTTCATTTGAGGTAAAACTCATCATAGACACATCCGGAATAAGGCCCAGGGCCACTGCAGGTTCAGAGTTTTTACTTACCTCAATTTGAGTGCCTTGAGCAGCATCTAAACTTAATGGCCGATCCTTCTTAGACTCAACTACACTAATAGAAGCAGTGTTATTTTCTGAATCACCGACATTTATTCCAGCCTTTTCTAAAATATCAAGTGCTCCTTGACGCACCCCCAGAATTTCAATACTTTCAAACGCCATGCGAACCGCTTCGCTATAGGCCTTGGCATAATCCTTTAATTTACTACGGCCAGTTTTAGTTTGATAAAATAAGATGCCATCACAATCTACGAGTCTTATACTGAGTTCAGTCCAAACAAATCCACTAATCTCCTCTATATCAGCATAAAGCCCATCACAACGACTCACGTCGGGTAGTTCAGAAGGAAAATAAGCGTGAAAACCGTGTTTGTTAAATAAAAATTTAAGCAAGGAATTAAATTGGTACTGATCCTGTTCATATTGAAAATCAAATCGCTCAGGAACAACGACATAATCAAATGCACTTAATTTTTTCTCTTGGGCCCTTACCTGAAAAAAAGCACATGCCCCAAAAAAGAATAAAACATTGAATATCAAATACTTCATCGACGTTCTAATTTTACATTTATTCCGAATTGGATAGACGCTCCCCTTGCCTTAGCTAGATTTGGATAGCGCAATAAATGGTCGCCTGCAAGATAAACATTTATTGGTCCTAAATCGCCCACAACAGCCAAACCGAGATTCGTGTAGGATAAGGCGTCCATAGTCCAGGTAGACTTGATTGTTAAATTACGTAATAAACGGCGCACATAAAATAGAGTGAGGGCCGTTTGTACTGCCTTTGGGCGTTTTATGGCATAAAATTGTACTCCTACTTCACTCTCAAGTTTAAAAGCATCTCCCTTTCCAGAACAATTACAGGCTACAGATCCAGGGGCCGTAGGGCCGAAACCATAAGCCGCTGAGGCATTTAATTTAACAGGGCGCCACTGAGTGTAGGCCGAATACAACGTATCTATAGGAACTGCAGCTTCCACTTCATTTTCGAATATCGCATAATAAGGTGGCGCATTTTGTCCCTGAGAAAGGTCAGGGAAATCGAGCTGAATACCCTCGAGCACATAATCTCCAGAGGCTTGATAAGTCTTTACATCAGTGGAGTGAACTATTGCCCCGACATCCAAAATACTCGCACTAAAGCGCCAGGCATCGTCATATTGATAAGTTGCTCCAAGGTCAATCCCAACGCCCAAATCACCACTAAGTAATGGAGAGCCCATTACATCTGACGAGGTTATATTACCCTCAAATCGAGAAAGCCCTGAAGTTTGAATACTGACGTTGGCATTACTTAAATCTTGTGCATAAAGATTTTGGCTGTCTCCATCGGCTAATCGTGTGGTAAAACTCCCGGAGTTATTCAGACTACTGGCGGACAAAATACTATTGTATATTTTTAAGCGTCCGCCGACGGTCCATTTACGATCAATTTTTTTGTTAATACCAAAGTGAAATACACTGAGTAGATCAGCCCTGGCACTGATATGGTCAAATTTAAAAGGATAATTCAGGTAATCGGCGTTACCATACCAAGCTAGGGTAGCCCAATCTTTGGGAAAATAAGTTATAAAGTCAAACTCTTGATATAATCCTGCTGTATAAAAAGTCTTTTCATCTTTGCGCCACCCTACGCTGATTAATTCAAGCTGCTGGGTGAGTGTAATAAAGTCTTTGTCACTCAAGTCACTGATCAAACCAGAAATGCGCTCTGAAGGTAATCTACCATCCGACGCGGCAATATCGTATAACGAAAAACCTGAAGAACCGGCGTTGAAGTGAAGTCCTGAGAGGGCTGGCATTCCAATAAATGCGCGCCCCTCAGGAATTCCACCAGGATTGAGCATTAAATTTTGCGGCACTTCGTCTAACCCATAAATTAA
>JAYOYS010000010.1:0-40685 GCA_038153605.1 Flavobacteriaceae bacterium | reverse complement strand
TTCCACCAGGATTGAGCATTAAATTTTGCGGCACTTCGTCTAACCCATAAATTAACTGCTTGTTTTGAGCCATTAAGGGCACCGTAAGAATTACTGATACAATAAGAATTTTGATACAATACCTCATTGACCAGAAATTTCAAGATAAAATCGCACTTTAGATTTCATTTTCAAACTGCCTTGGTTAGGCGGTAATCCTTGAGCTACAGCACTAATAGCCATTAAGCCAGCCTGAGTAATATTGGAAACTTCTGGCGTAACGATCTCCTGCAGGACAACTTGTTGTTCAGGGGCACTAACTGTCCCGGCGTTAATGGTTGTTTGTAAAGAATAAGTAACGCTTCCTGATAGACTCACAAAGTCAATAACCACATCATACTCAGCATCACTGGTATTTTCAAAATCAAATAAAAAATCGGCGCGAACAACACTATCTTGAGTGTCTGGGTCATCTAAAAAGCGGATTTCTGTCGTATCACGAACAGTCCCCAAGGGTAAATTTCCACTCGTATTGTTGAACCAAGGGGCCTCTACCTCCCAAAAGACAAGATTAATGTCGACTACAGGTTCAAGTAAAGTTTGATTAAATTGATCCAAATCGGTATCCTTGACACATGAGCCCAGAGTGGCCATAAATAAGGAAACACTAATAAATTTTAGGATGAAATGCTTCATGGTTAAGTAGGTAATATAAGGGGCTTGGGGCTACAAATGTAGTTTGATTTCATGAATATTGCCAATAATATTGTAATGACTGGGTACGTCGACCGCCCAATAATTATAAAATAACGTATACATACCCACAGCTTCTGCGCCTAAAATATCAGCTTCAAACGTATCACCGACCATCAAACTTTCTTGCGGTTTGGCCTGAGCCTTTTCAAGAGCCTTCTGAAATATAACAGGATTAGGCTTCTTCAACCCTACTTCTTCTGAGGTGGTTACTGAACTAAAATAGGGCATCAGACCACTTTTTTGTAATTTATTGTGTTGCACCCCATGAAATCCATTGGTAATAATATGCAGCTCATATTTTGGTTTGAGCTCATCGAGCGTTTGGATTACGCCGTCAAATAAATGATTATTTTTTGGTAACTCTTCAATGTATGCTTCGGCCATAGCATCGAGTTCAGCCTCTGAAAAAATAAGCTCAAAATGAGCGAAGCTATCGCTGAGGCGACCACGTCTCAAATCTAACTTGGAAATCTCCTCAACTCTAAATTTTGCCCAATAAGCATAATTAATAGGCTCGTAAATAGCGAGAAATTTAGTTAAATCGATGTCGATATTATACTGGTGAAACAAAGCCTCAAAGGCGAGTTTTGAATTTCTATCAAAATCCCATAAAGTATGATCTAAATCAAAAAAAATATGTTTTATTTTACCTTCCACCCTTTATCAGTTTCTCTGAAAACAGATATCGCCATATTTTATTGTCCTTGGTAGGCTCAAAATCTCTGTTTGAAAACACCATTATAAAATGACCGCCTACTGATTCAACTGAACTGTAGAAAGACCCAAAAGTTTTTTCAATTAGCCCGGGGGTATTACCATGCAGGGCAAGGGTTTTGCCCACAACAGGCATAAGTTCTAGTGGGGTTTTTATCTCGTACTCCAGGTCGTAAAATAAAAAGGGCGTACAAGTACCCGCACGAAATCCAAATTGATCAAAATAATACATACTGTAATCCCTTGAAATCTCGGCTTCCACCAAATTCCTGTAGACCTCGGGAAGTTTTACCCTTTGACGATCATTAAAACTAGAGGTCAATACTCTTCGTGTATAGGATTCGAGTTGTTGTTTTTCATTTAACAATTGCGGCAGATCAGAAAGCCAATGATAAGAAAGAATTAAGCCGACCTCCAGGTAATCAGCTACGAGTTTAACCAAATTTACATAGCCTTGTCTCGATGTTTTTAGGGTTTCCCGAAAGGTATATCCCTCTCCCAGTAAAAAAAATAAAATTATACGCGCTTGACTTAATTTTGATAGCTTAATGATCCATTTAAAAGTATCGTATGGATCTTTACGCAACCCTAGGAGTACTTGAGTCCGCCAGACCAAGCGTCCAAACCGAAGTTTATACAAATCGCTAATAAATCCAACCACAGTCCTTGAAAATCCTCGGTATAGAAATTCGAATGGCCTTTTGGACTCAATTGCAATAATGTTTTCTGTTGTTCTTTTTTTTCGTTCAATCTCTGGAAAAACAAGACTTAATCGGCCCCAAAATATTCCTGCCCACTGATCCACTACCGGTTGATTGAGAAATCCGTGTTTCCAGGCTAAACTTTCTGAATAGGGAAATCGTCCGAGCTCGTCTTTTACATGAGGGAGATACTCCTCATAACGACTGAGCAAATAAAATGAGGCCGCAAAAATATCAAATGGTATTGCGCTCGATTCACCGGTGGAAAAAAATCCTATAGTCGCACCCCAAGGCCGCACATTAATCTCCCAATCTTCAAGTCCTTGACTGAACATTAGATCATGGCTTTGTATAAAAAACTCATTGCCTAAAGAAGCCCTTCCATAAGACATTTTGGGCCCATTATGTGCAATAAAATGCTCAAGGTTTGTAGTAAATTCAAAGTCAAGGCCTAGGATTCTTCCGCAGATATGTTTAAATGCATAATCCAAACGCGGACCGATCTTGACCACATATATCAATAACATGTATCAGATTAATTGGGCATCAGCAAAGCTAAAATAGTCTTTTTCAGCCACAATAAGATGGTCCAAAACCCGCAAATCCATTTGCTGAGCAGCTTGTATAATACGTTTTATGAGCTTTTTATCCGATTCACTCGGAACTACAGAACCGCTTGGATGATTATGTACCAAAATCATGGCGACCGCTCTGTAATCCAGTGCTTTTTTTAGGAGCAGTCGCAAATCAACCACCGTAGAGGTCACACCTCCTTTACTCAGCTGGGAAATACCCTCTAGTCCATGCGCCGCATTGAGAAAAAGAACCCAAAACTCTTCGTGGTCCAAATGACTTAGACTAGGGCGCATAAATTCATATACACAGCGACTGGATTCCATTTTTTGAGTAATACGTCTTGAATCATGCCTACGACGACGCCCCAGTTCAAAAGCTGCCAATATGGAGAGCGCCTTGGCGCGTCCAATACCTTTGATTGCGGTTAATTCAGCCAGTGTGGTGCGTTCTAAGGTGGCTAAGTTTTGGCTACCTTGGCCATGAGTTGTGCGCCTAGCGGTTCGGCCTGCCAATGAGGTGAACTTCCTTTAATCAGCAGAGCAATAAGTTCATAGGTTGATAAGGATTCAAACCCCTCCTTGCCAGATAGAATCTTGTGGCCGAATCATATTTAATTTATTGATTGCTGGAGAGCTTTCTACAAATCAAACTGATTTTTAAACAACGAAACTGAGGTTTTATGAATTGAATCCCTGTAATTTAAGAATTAATTGAAAATCCGCTTTAAATCCAATCCACCATAATTACCGCTACTCATGAGTAACACCACTATGGGGCGATGATTTATAGTGCTTATATAGGTTTCTAATTCTTGGGATGTTGTCATTAGTTTGAGATCCTTTCGTGTAAAGGCCAACTGAATCATTTCAGGAGGTATAGGGGGCCTATTTTTGAGTACTAAAGTTTCTGGCTGATAAAAAACTACAGCCTCGTCTGCTAAATCAAGCGTGTTTTGATATTGCCCAATGAAGTCCTGATTCAAACTACTATAAGTGTGCAATTCAAGGCAGGCGATAAGCATGTGGTCTGGATATTGCTGACGCACTGCCGCCATGGTGGCGCTTACTTTACTAGGCGCGTGGGCAAAGTCTTTATAAACCACATAATCCTTTTGATTGACCAATAGTTCAAGTCGTTTACTCGCCCCTTTAAATGAAGCAATGGCCTCATAAAAATCGTCTGAGTCAATCCCCATTAATTGACAAATCCAGCGTGCTCCTTCAAGATTACTGAGGTTATGAGTACCAAAAATTTCTATGGGCATTGGCCCTTCAGGAGTCTCCAAATAGGTTGTTGCGTCTAAGATTTGATGCTCTGGAACTGAATAAGGTATTTTTTTAATTGGATGCGTCGATTGTTCGACCAAAGCTTTCACCTCTGGGTCGTCTTGATTATACACCAAAGTACCGCCAGGAACGATTTTTTCAATAAAAATGGAGAACTGTTCGCAGTATTTCTCAAAACTAGGAAAGACATTAATATGATCCCAGGCTATTCCACTGATCAACGCAATGTTAGGAGCATAGAGATGGAACTTAGGCCTAGGGTCTATTGGAGAAGACAGATACTCATCCCCCTCCATGAGCATAAATTCGTTTTCAGTGGTCAGATGGACCATAGTTTCGAATCCTTCTAGTTGAGCGCCGACCATATAATCCAAAGAACGATTGTGATAACCCAGCACGTGCAAAATCATAGAGGTAATTGTCGTCTTACCATGAGAACCGCCAATCACGACACGGGTCTTATTTTGACTGTGGGCATATAAGTACTCAGGATAAGAATAAATACTAAGACCCAACTCTTGCGCCTTGAGCAATTCAGGATTGTCTGCTTTAGCATGCATCCCTAAAATTATAACATCAATATCTGGAGTAATACGTGCCGCATCCCAGCCCAGAACTTCAGGAAGCAGTCCTTTCGCCTCGAGGCGACTTTTTGAGGGTTCAAAAATAGCGTCGTCACTCCCTGTTACCATTTCGCCTTTGTTGGCTAATGCCAAAGCTAAATTGTGCATAGCACTCCCCCCAATGGCGATAAAATGTACCCTCATAGATTGAATAAATTATAAACTTAAGACTAAATATACGAAAGGCCTTTGAGAGTCATCATTGAATTCATTTCAATGTTTTCTTCAAAGCCTTCTGCTCATCCAAGGCCTGCTCGAAATCAGGATCTAAAGCAAGTGCAAGGTTAAGCTGCTCAAAAGCTGCTTTATTTTGACCATTTTTTCGCAACAACTGAGCATATCTTAGACGAATCCATTGCTCTGGAATTCCCTCGACTTTGATTTCAGGGCCAACGCATTTGGCGATATATTGCAATCCCTCAGCAATATGCTTTTCGCTGAGTACGGACATTTTGGCCCATTGATAATTTAAGGATAAATCCGCGAATTTGGCCATGGCCTTTTTTAGTTCTTTAAAAGCAGGCTCCCATCGTTTTTGTCTTTCATAAAAACTAATTAGGCCTCTATAAGTCCATAGTGATTGACCCTCAGTGATGGCCTTTTTGTAGTGCTGCTCAGCAAGATGTAAATCGTCGTCTTGCTCTGCGAGCCGCGCTCGGGCCATCCAACCATCTATAGGAGAAACTTCAAAAAGATCATCGGCTTGCGCTGAGGCTTTTTCCGCGCCACCACCCATAATGCCTGGCACTTGCAAATAATACTCAATAAGGGCCCAATGAGCGGCGACGTAACTGGGATCAACCTCTACCGCCATTTTAAAATGATCCTCGATATCGTCTAAATACATCAAAGCAGTCAATTTATTGTTGCTAAGTGCTTTCATGCCTAATGCACCACCATATTTAAAGTGGGCCACTGCATTTTTTGGTTCTTTTTCTTTAAATCGTCCGTAATAAATTAACGCAGAATCCCATTTTTTAAGCCCCCCAAAAATATCTCCTGTCAGCTCAGCACCTTGTGCACCTCTCTGAAAGTCTTTGGACATTTTGAGCATTTGGGCACGGGCTTCAAGAAATTTCCCTTGATCAATCAAACTCTGAATCCCTTGTGTGGACAATAATTCTGATGGTTCCGATTGCTGACCCAAAAATATATTTACGCAAAGTGAAAGTATAAGACTTAGAACTCTGTCTTTTGCCATGTTTAATTTTTGATAAATTTTTCTTGGACTATACCTTGATTGGTCTCCACAGTGAAAAAATACAGGCCTGAGGCATAATTAGAAACATTGATTCGAATGGGGTCAAACTGGTTTGAAGTATCCCCAAAAACCAGATCAATTAAGCGACCTTGGGCATTAAAAACGCGCACAGAATTTATTGCTACCTCATTTATCTCAAGCTTCAATTCAGATTGGACCGGATTAGGCCAAATATTGACGCTTAATGTTTCAAAGGACTCAGAGCCCAAAATACAACGTGCCGCGACTTGAGGCACTGAATTACAACCGTTTGCATTGCCTTGAATTTCTTCATCAATTTCTGGATCGAAAATAACTTGACACACAAAATTATTATCGCAAGTAGTAAGGCTTGTGTTCCTGGAAATAACAACCTGTTGTATCCCTTGAGTAGCCACGTTTTGAATGGCCTGGATATCAAATAAATTTGGATTATCCATGAGATATACGGCCTCTGTGACCTGCGTTAGCCCTTGAAGTCCCTCTAAACTCAGGAGGCTTTCATTTTCGTAAATATCTAGTGACCCAACACTATTCAGTGCGCTAAAAGCGGTGAGGTCCGTCATTTGTGGATTGAATCCCAAACGGAAAAGTCCTTGAACTTGTTCTAAATTTTCAAATCCAGCAAATGCCTGAATTTGATCACATCCAACAATCACCAATTCATTGAGGGCTGTGACCTCTTCAAATACCGACACATCGTTGAGTTGTGGATTGTTCCACAAGAAAAGTGACGCTGTGAAATTAATCAAGCCCGAAAAAACATCTAGATCTACCACCTGCTCATTCGATATAAAAATTTCATTTTCAACTGAAATTAAATTATTGAGTCCATTGAGCGAAGTGAGGTTGTTTCCTGCGATACGCAAACCATTGAGCTGGGTGATCTGGGTTAAGGCCGAGAGATCGTTTAGGCTGGTGTTGTCAAAAAAGTTCAGTTGGGTGATATCCGATAATGATTCTAATCCCGTTGCAGCAGTGATGGCTGTATTGTCAATTACGTTCAATAATCCAATATTTGTAACAAACTCCAAACCTGCAAAATCGAGTAAATTATAATTACTATTGAGCCAAAGTTCTTGGATATTGGTTATGTTATCCAATCCGTTTAGATGCTCAATGTGAGTATTTTGAACCTTGATGAGTTGGGCCGTTTCAAGCGAAACTAATCCCTGAAGATTATTAATTATACCATCAACCTCATCAATATAAAGCGGTGTAGACAGCTCAGTACAGTTCGGATAATTTATCGCAAAATTATCAATGTCTGCTTGGCTGCCGAGCACAAGCGGAGCAGAAGGACACTGCGCCATCATACCAAAATTAGCTAAGGACAGCACGAGCCCTAAAAATAAAGGCTTCATAACTTTTTTGTTACAAGATAATGAAAAAACAAACCCGATTAACAATTCCCTCAGGTTAGAAACATCAAGTTATTCTGAGCGCCTTAAGTATTCAGAGCGCGCCAAAGAGCATCCTTTAAAGGCTCGAGCCCTTGTTGGGCCACCGACGAAATAAACATGTAGGGAATTACGCCAAAATCCCTGTTGAGCTGCTGGGTCATTTCAGCTTTGAGCTCAGCATCCAATAAGTCCGATTTAGAAATCGCAACGATATTTTGCTTGTCTAAAAGCTCGGGATTGTATCGGCGCAATTCATCAACAAGAATATCGTATTCCTTGCGCAGGTCATCAGCATCTGCTGGAATAAGAAAAAGAAGAATAGAATTGCGCTCAATATGGCGTAAAAAATAATGTCCCAGACCCTTTCCTTCTGCTGCACCTTCAATTATTCCAGGAATATCAGCCATCACAAAAGACTGAAAATCGCGATACGCTACTATCCCTAAATTAGGTTTCAGTGTAGTAAATGGATAATCAGCAATTTTTGGCTTGGCGGCAGAAAGCACCGACAAAAGAGTAGATTTACCAGCATTGGGAAAACCCACTAATCCTACATCGGCCAAAATCTTCATCTCCAGGATCAGATTTTTTTCTTCACCCGGAAGTCCAGTTTGGGCGTAGCGCGGGGTTTGGTTGGTGGCGGATTTAAAATGGGCATTTCCTAAACCACCCTTACCGCCTTTGGCAGCAATAAAAGTCTGCTCGTTTTCAGTGATTTCTTTTAGAACCGCTCCGGTCTCTGTATCCTTAATTACCGTTCCTAAGGGAACCTCAACCACGATGTCTTGTCCATCGGCTCCAGTACTGGTCTGTTTACCTCCAGCGCCGCCATGCCCTGCGCTAAAATGGCGTTTGAATTTCAAGTGATAAAGCGTCCAAAGATTCTTATTTCCTTGGAAAATTATATGGCCACCACGGCCCCCATCACCTCCATCTGGCCCACCTTTGGGGACAAATTTCTCACGGCGTAAGTGCGTACTGCCCTGGCCCCCTTTGCCCGAAGCAATGTGAATTTTTATATAATCTACAAAATTCCCTTCGGTCATATTTGGATTTTAGAGGGTGCTAAAAACTTGTGACAAACGGTGGGTGATCTCCTCGATTGCACCCACACCATCGACGCCATGATATTTATCCTGTCCTTTGTAAAACCTTTTCAAAATATCCGTTTTTCGATAGTATTCAGCAATGCGTTCGCGGATTACAGTTTCGTTTGCATCATCCGCCCGACCGCTTTCTTTTCCCCGGGCCAAAAGACGTTTAACCAGTAATTCATCTTCAACCTCAAGGGCAATCATGGCATTGATTTGTGTTTGTTTTTTTGTCATCAGCTCCTCCAGGGCCTGAGCCTGAGCCTCTGTTCTGGGAAAACCATCGAATATGAAGCCCTGAGCATCAGGACGGGCTTCTACTTCAGCGGCTAACATATCTGTTGTGACTTGGTCAGGAACCAGATGTCCTTGATCCATATAGGACTTGGCCAAAGCCCCAAGTGGGGTTGCCTCTTTAATATTTTTACGAAATACATCCCCTGTACTGATATGTACTAAGTCAAATTGTTCCTTTAAAATTTGTGCTTGCGTTCCTTTTCCTGCTCCTGGCGGTCCAAACAACACTATATTTTTCATGCTTTCAATTGTTGCTTCTAGGGTTAGAGCCCTCGATTCTGTCGCGCAAAGATACCGAAAAGGGTGGTCAATTGACAAGTTTTTACCCCGTGAGAATTTATGACCATTGTTTTGGTCCAAAGATTGTAACTTTGCGCCATGAATCGATTTTTTTCGTCTGATTTTTATCTAGGAATCCTGGGTGGAGGCCAACTCGGCAAAATGCTCTTGACCGAGACGCAGAAATGGGATATTCAAACCCATGTGCTCGATCCAAGCCCTGAAGCCCCTTGCAAAACAGGATGTAGTTATTTTACCCAAGGTGATTTAATGGATTACACAACTGTTTTTGAATTTGGAAAACATCTCGATGTGTTGACCATAGAAATTGAAGGGGTCAATCTAAAGGCCCTAGCCGATTTAGAAAAAGAAGGTGTTAAAACTTATCCCAGAGCGGAGACATTGCATTTTATTCAAGACAAAGGTGTCCAAAAGTCATTTTATGCCCAGCACGATATACCAACGGCACCATTTGATCTATTTGATAGTCGCGACGCCTTAATCGCGGCTTATGAATCGGGAGAATTTGCTCTCCCTCAGGTATGGAAAATCTGTCGTGGGGGTTACGATGGTAAGGGGGTACAAATTCTGAAAACCCCAAATGATCTGCGCGAACTCCCTCAGTCTCCTTGCGTTTTAGAGCGTTTGATTCCTTTCACTCATGAACTCGCTGTGATTGTGGCGAGAAGTCCTAGCGGCCAAGAAATAAGTTATCCCGTAGTAGAAATGGAGTTTCATCCCGAGGCGAATCAAGTAGAGTACGTAATTTGCCCTGCCAGAATTGAGAACACTCTGGCACAAAAAGCACAAGAAGTGGCTCTTCAGGTTTCGCGCGCTTTAAAGCACGAGGGATTACTTGCCGTTGAATTGTTTGCTACCGAGTCAGGGGATATTCTGGTAAACGAAGTTGCACCAAGACCCCATAACAGTGGACATTATAGTATTGAGGCCTCTTACACCAATCAATTCGAGCAACATTTGCGCGCTATTCTCGATTTACCCCTGGGGGACACAAGGAGCAAGGCTGCAGGTATTATGGTAAATTTGGTGGGCGCCGAAGGACATACCGGACCGGTAATCTATGACAATATTGAACAGATTTTATCAATTCCGGGGGTAACGCCTCATATTTATGGAAAGAAAGAAACACGACCATTCCGAAAAATGGGTCATGTGACCATCATTCATTCTGACATGACCCAAGCGCGGTCTATCGCAGAACAAGTAAAAAATAGTATAAACGTCATAAGCAAGTCATGAGCAAAGTAGCTATAGTAATGGGCAGCACCAGTGATCTCAAGGTCATGCAGGGAGCCATTGACATCCTAAAAGGATTTGATATTGAAACTGAGGTAGATATCGTTTCGGCCCACCGAACCCCTGAAAAACTTTTTGATTTTGCCCAAAATGCGCATACAAGAGGTATTTCGGTAATTATTGCTGGCGCTGGTGGCGCAGCACATCTTCCTGGAATGGTGGCTTCCCTCTCTCCTCTTCCAGTTATTGGGGTGCCGGTTAAGTCCAGTAATTCAGTAGATGGATGGGACAGTATACTTTCCATACTTCAAATGCCCAATGGGGTACCGGTAGCGACGGTCGCTCTAGACGGCGCACAGAATGCTGGAATTTTGGCTGCACAAATCATCGGAAGCCATGATAAATGTGTTTTGGACAAATTAATCGCCTACAAACAAGGCTTAAAGATTAAAGTCGAAGAAGGTGCTAAATCCCTGAAAAAATAATGACAAACCCCTTATTGGACTCCTTTGATTTTGTTCCATTTGACCGAATCAAGGCGGATCATTTTTTACCAGCAGTTCAATCTTTAATCGCTCAAGCCAAAAGCGATATTGAACAAATTACGCTCAACCCAAATCCAGCAAATTTTGAGAATACGATGCTGGCCCTGGAACACTCCAGTTTGAAATTAGAACGGGTAAGTCAGTGTTTTTTTAACTTACTCAGTGCGCATACAAATGAAGACCTGCAACAAGAAGCCCAGCAAATCTCTCCTTTGCTGAGTGCTTTTAAAAATGATATTTTGATGAATGCTGCGCTTTTTGAGCGTGTAAAGGCAATATTTGAACAAAAAAAATCACTGGGATTAAGCATAGAGCAAGAACGACTTTTGGAACAAACCTATAAATCCTTCTGCCGTAATGGGGCCCTATTGAATTCCGAACAACAAAAAGAAGTGCGCTCAATAGACAATGCCTTGTCCAAAGCAACGCTAAATTTTGGCAATAATGTGTTGAGCGAAACCAATACTTTTGGTTGTCATATTGAAGAAATCAGCGCTTTAGAAGGATTACCTCTATCATTTTTAGATCGGGCAAAAGAAAAGGCGCGCGCAAAAGAGTTAGAGGGCTATTTAATTGGGCTTGAATATCCGAGCTATATGCCGGTTATGAAATTTGCCAAAAACCGTGACTTACGCCAAAAATTGTGGTTAGCCTATGGTGCTCGTGGGGCAAAGGATAATGAACAAGACAACAAGGACATCATCCGAGAAATCGTTAGCCTGAGGCAGCGCAGGGCTGAAATTTTGGGTTATCCAAATCACGCTGCTTTTGTCCTGGAGGAGCGGATGGCCAAATCGCCTGAAGCCGTTAATAATTTTCTTAGAGATTTAGCAGAAAAAGCAAGACCCGCAGCAGAAAAAGAATTAGAAGCCTTACAATCATTTGCCTTTGAACAGGAACAATTGACCACAATGCAACCATGGGATCAAGCCTATTTCAGCCAGGGCTTGAAAAAGAAAAACTTTAATTGGGATGAAGAAAAAATTAAGGAATATTTTCCTTTAAATCAGGTACTTTCTGGCGTTTTTGATATTGCCCATAGACTTTTCGGTCTAAAATTTGAACTTGATCCCAATATTCCCCTATATCATCCAGAGGTCAAGGCCTATCGGGTAAATGATCAAAAGGGGGACTACAAGGCACTCTTGTATACCGATTTTCATCCACGGCCTTCCAAAAGAGACGGCGCTTGGATGACCAGTTATAAATCTCAGTATAAAACGGGTCATGAAAATCATCGTCCCCACATTTCGATTGTATGTAATTTTACCCATCCAGACGCTCAAGGTATCGCATTACTGAGCTTCCAAGAAGTAACTACACTTTTCCACGAATTTGGACATGCCCTGCACGGCATGCTGGCTGACACGCATTACCCCAGTCTTTCGGGAACTAGCGTATCCTGGGATTTTGTAGAACTACCAAGTCAAATCATGGAAAATTGGTGTTTTCAACAAGAAAGTTTGAGCCTCTTTGCCAAACATTACAAGACTCAAGAACCACTGCCTTTGGCCTACCTTGAACAAATAACTGCTTTGAAGTCCTTTCAAGAAGGCCTTCAAACCCTGCGTCAAATTGGCTTTGCAAGCTTAGATATGGCCTATCATGACGGTCAATATACGGCTCAAGAAATAGTCCCGTTTGAGCGAAATACACTCGGGCCGATGCAATTATTAAAGCACGACCACCCTTACGTGATGAGTACAGCATTTTCCCATATTTTTCAAGGGGGTTACTCTGCGGGTTATTACAGTTATAAATGGGCTGAGGTCTTAGATGCCGATGCCTTTTCTCTTTTT
Source organism: Flavobacteriaceae bacterium (assembly GCA_038153605.1). Lineage (GTDB taxonomy): Bacteria > Bacteroidota > Bacteroidia > Flavobacteriales > Flavobacteriaceae > BACL21. Next base: position 28,139 of record JAYOYS010000010.1, on the reverse strand, counting down.
GAGGAGCGTGGAATTTTTGACCCCGAAACCGCTCAAAGTTTTGCCCAAAATATACTCAGTCAAGGAGGCACTGAAGACCCTATGACTTTATATAAAAGATTTAGAGGTCGTGAGCCGAGAAATGAGGCTTTACTTAGACGCGCTGGATTATTTACTCAATCATAAAGACATTGAGACAGTATAAAATTAACCAAGCAATAGGAATAGCCTCCATCCAAAACGCGCTGTACCAATAAGACTGATTGGCCTTTGCCCTGATCAATCCCAGCTGAGTAAATATCATTACCATCACATAGGGGAGGCTCAAAAACACTATTTGGTGCTCTGCACTTTCTTCTACCTTACTGAACAACCAAAGATGTATGGCCATACTGATCACAAGCAAAGAGCTGCCTAATACTTTAACGCCCGTCAAACCCAATTTTTGAGGCCAAGTGGGTTGCCGAAGTTGATCTTTAACAGCATCTCTAATCTCAAAGGGAATGGTTAACACCGCAATCCAAAGGGTCTGAGCGATAAACAACCACCAAATTTCAGGATTGAGTGTACGATAAGACAAGAAGGGCATAAGGACCGAAACACACCCCCAAACTAAAGCCACAATGACGATTTTAATAGCACCAAAATCCCTTAAGGTGGATGGAATGTTTCGTTGTTTTATGGATAACTTTTCATGGTGCTTAACCATAGGTCTGGGCAAAATATAGCCCAAACAAAGCATTGTAATGACAACAAGAACCAAGCGCTGACTCTGGTTTAATGCAATGATCAGACCAAGGACAATTAACGCAAGGATGTGTATCCATAAAGGGCTTTGTTTTAAAACCTGCTTTACCCCGAAAACTATTGAGACTTGAGGGGGAACGTTTTTAATATAAGTATAAGTGACAAGTGTACCCATGCCCGCAAAAATCACATAAGCCCAATCTACCGCTGTAGCCGAATAATGATAAGTCAAAAGCACCAAACTTACCACAGCAAGAGCGACATGTATATTTCGTTCAATATATTGAATTACATACTGTTTAAAGGTGCTCATAATCAAATATAGCTAAATGTTAGTAAGTGCGATAATCCGTTGAAAAATAGTCCTAAAAGAGCTTTTTAATTGTCTTTTTTTAAGAACAATTTATCGTAATTTTGGCGAAAAATTTAGGCATCTTATGAATACAGATTCGTTTGCTTTACGCCATATTGGACCGCGAGAAGGAGAAATAAAAGAAATGCTAAAAACCATTGGCGCTGAGTCCATTGCTGAGCTAATTGACCAGACTATCCCCAAAGACATTCGTCTTACGAAACCGCTCAGTTTGGCGCCAGCAATGAGTGAACATGAGTTCCTAAATCACATCCAAATCCTTGGATCAAAAAACAAAAATTTTAAGACCTATATCGGTCTTGGTTATCACAATACCCATACTCCATCGGTAATCAAACGCAACATTCTTGAAAATCCAGGATGGTACACGGCTTACACGCCTTATCAGGCAGAAATCGCTCAAGGAAGACTTGAAGCTTTATTAAACTATCAGACGCTGATCACAGAACTGGCCGGAATGGAATTGGCTAACGCCTCGTTACTCGATGAGTCTACATCGGCAGCTGAGGCTATGACTCTTTTGTTTGCAGTTCGCGAGCGTGATCAAAAGAAAAATGGCGTTGTCCAGTTTTTTGTCAGCGACCAAGTTTTACCCCAAACCATTTCCCTATTGGAAACTCGAGCTACCCCATTAGGCATAAAACTCGTTATCGGCGAAGCAGAGTCCTTCAATTTTGGAAAAGAATTTTATGGTGCATTGTTGCAGTATCCGGGAAAGGAAGGACAAATTTTGGATTTGGAGCCTTTCATCAAAAAAGCACATGATGCTGAAATCAAAGTGGCAGTAGCCGCTGATCTTCTGGCTCTTGTACTGCTCAAGTCGCCTGGGGCTTGTGGCGCCGATGTTGTTGTGGGTACCTCACAAAGATTTGGTATTCCTCTAGGGTACGGTGGCCCTCATGCTGGTTTTTTTGCCACACGCGAAGCATTCAAACGCAATATCCCGGGACGTATCATTGGTGTGACCAAAGATATGGATGAGCAGACCGCTTTGCGCATGGCTTTGCAAACTAGAGAACAACATATCAAAAGAGACAAAGCCACTTCGAATATTTGTACGGCTCAAGTATTGTTGGCGGTCATGGCAGGTATGTATGCTGTATACCACGGTCCTAAGGGGTTGCGCTATATCGCCAATAAGGTCCATGAGCACGCCCTAATATTGGCAGACGGACTAAAACGAAATGGTTACACGCTTTTGCACAACAGTTTTTTTGACACCATTACCATCCGTGCTGATCGCGATAAAATAGAACCCTTAGCCCTTTCCAAAGAGATCAATCTCAACTATCCAGATGCTACACTAGTGAGCATTTCATTGAATGAAACCACTAATGCCGAGGACGTTGCCCAATTACTTAGTTTATTTGGCTTACAACAAAAATCAGAAGTGCACGAGGTATCATTGGATGAATTTGGTATTAGTAATAGTCAAAGACGGCCATTAGACTATCTGGCTCAAGAAGTTTTTAATCGCTATCACAGTGAAACTGATCTTATGCGTTATATCAAAAGGTTAGAACGTAAGGATTTAGCATTAAACCACTCAATGATTTCACTTGGTTCCTGCACCATGAAACTCAATGCAGCTACAGAAATGCTTCCATTGAGTGATCCAAATTGGGCTGGACTACATCCCTTTGTTCCTGTGAATCAAGCACAGGGCTATCAGCAAATGCTGACTAAACTGGAAGAACAACTCACGGAAATCACCGGATTTGCGGCAACCTCTCTCCAACCGAATTCTGGAGCTCAAGGGGAGTACGCCGGACTTATGGTTATCCGGGCCTATCATCAATCCCGTGGGGATAATCACCGCAATATTTGTTTGATTCCCTCGTCTGCACATGGCACAAATCCAGCCAGTGCCGTGATGGCGGGTATGGAAGTGGTGGTGACTAAGGCCAATGAAGATGGCAACATCGATGTAGCAGACCTAAGAGAAAAGGCCTTGGCCCATAAAGATAATTTAGCGGCCCTGATGGTAACTTACCCATCGACTCATGGGGTTTACGAAAGTGCTATTAAAGAGATTACCTCGATAATTCATGATTGTGGGGGTCAAGTTTACATGGACGGTGCCAATATGAATGCTCAAGTGGCATTGACCCATCCAGGGGCAATAGGCGCCGATGTGTGCCACCTAAATTTACATAAAACTTTTGCCATACCTCATGGCGGCGGCGGCCCAGGTGTAGGGCCAATTTGTGTCGCCTCTCAGCTTGCACCGTTTTTACCCGGCAACCCGGTTGTACCTACCGGAGGCACAGAGGCAATCACCGCCATTTCAGCTGCGCCTTGGGGAAGTGCTTTGGCCTGTCTGATTTCATATGGCTACATCTCCATGTTAGGTGAGACCGGGCTTCGTAAAGCCACAGAAATTGCGATTCTCAACGCAAACTACATTAAAGAGCGTTTAAAAGGAACCTACGAAACTTTATATACGGGTGAGCAAGGCCGTGCGGCTCACGAAATGATTCTCGACTGTCGTCCCTTCAAGGAACACGGCATCGAAGTGACAGATATCGCCAAGCGACTAATGGATTATGGCTTCCACGCACCGACAGTTTCTTTCCCTGTGGCAGGAACCGTTATGGTAGAACCCACAGAAAGTGAAAGTAAATCAGAACTCGATCGCTTTTGTGAGGCCATGATTTCAATCCGCAGCGAGATTGATGCAGCAAGTGCAGACCAGCCGAATAACCCCTTAAAAAATGCGCCACATACCTTAGCAATGATTACTGCTGAGCAGTGGGATTTGCCTTATTCAAGAACACAAGCAGCCTTTCCACTTCCCTATGTTCAGGAGAATAAGTTTTGGCCTTCGGTAAGACGGGTGGATGATGCTTATGGAGACAGAAACTTGATTTGTACTTGTACACCTATTGAGGCCTATGCCTAAGGAATTGTGGGCTCAGCAGACGCCCCCTGCCTTATTCATGGAGTGGCCTTTGTCTTAAAAAGGACTTTTTCAGTACCTTTAAAGAAAATTAAGGCATGAGTGTAATCATTACCGGCACAGGGAGTTATATTCCAAGCAGTGTTACCTCAAATGATGAGTTTAAAGATCATCGTTTTTTTAATGAAGATGGGGAGCAACTCAGTGAAAACAATGAGGTCATTATACGCAAATTCAAGGCCATTACCGGCATATCCGAACGCCGTTATATTAAGCCGCACAAAGTAACCTCGGACATTGCAACTTTTGCAGCCAATCGCGCTATTGCTGATGCGGGAATCGACCCAGAAACACTAGATTATATTGTCATTGCCCATAATTATGGTGATGTCCCCAACGGCCACCACCAAAGCGATACAGTACCCAGTCTTGCTTCTAGAGTAAAACACCAGCTCAAAATAAAAAATCCACGATGTGTAGCCTATGACATTCTCTTTGGTTGCCCTGGTTGGGTGGAGGCCACAATCCATTGCAATGCATTTATCAAGGGGGGTATGGCTAAAAAATGTTTGGTCATTGGTGCAGAGGCCCTATCCAGGGTGGTTGACCAGCACGACAGAGATTCAATGATCTACAGTGATGGTGCTGGCGCCGTTATTCTAGAATTAAAACCAGAAGAGGAAACTGGCGCGGAAAATCAAGGAATCTTACACCATCTGACCGCCACATACGCTCTAGATGAGGCGCACTTCATTTACTTTGGTCCTTCCTATAATCAGGAAGAAAATAGTGCCAGAAACTATATAAAAATGTACGGGCGAAAAATTTATGAATTCGCCATTACCCGTGTGCCACAAGCCATGAAACAATGCATGGAAGATGCCGGTCAAGACATTAAAGACCTGAAAAAAGTTTTCATCCACCAGGCCAATGAAAAAATGGATGAGGCGATTTTACATCGTTTTTATAAGTTGTATGATATGCCTGCTCCAGCAGATATTATGCCACTTACCATAAATACACTCGGTAATTCAAGTGTAGCGACTGTCCCAACACTTTATGACCTTGTGCGCCGTGGAGAACTTGAGGGTCACAAGGTTTCCCCTGGTGATTTAGTGATGTTTGCCAGTGTGGGTGCGGGGATGAATGTCAATGCCATACTTTATCGCATTTAACATGTATCCAAAACATTTTCCGCATAAACGCTATCGGATTACCGAGGAATTTGTTAACAAACACCTTCAGCGCTCCGAAAAAATATTAGACCTCGGGGTGGATAATCCGCTCAGTCAACGCCTGCGCGAGAATGGCTTCAACGTGCAGAACACAGAAGGTGAAGATCTCGATTTCAATCGCAGTGTACTTTTAAAAGATATTTACGATGTTGTCACCGCCTTTGAAATCGTAGAGCATTTGCTGAATCCTTTCTCACTGCTCAATGAGATTAAAGCGCCTAAACTACTTATTTCGGTGCCTCTGAGACTTTGGTTCGCTAAAGCCTATCAAAGTAAAAACGATGAGCGGGATCGTCACTTTCATGAATTTGAGCCTTGGCAACTGAGGTGGCTATTGGAAAAAACAGGCTGGCGTATTGTCGAAGAAATACAATTCACCAATCCAGTGAATAAAATCGGTATCCGACCATTACTGCGGCGTTTTACCCCGCGCTATATTTTGATTTACGCCCAAAAAACATAAGGAAACATGTTCTGCGCCATAATCATGCCCGTTTACAATGAAGCCGCACATTTAGATCAAGTGCTTCAAAGTTTTGTCAATCAGACCACTCCTTGCGACCTTCTTATTCTAGTCAATGATGGCTCTACAGATCAAAGTGGAGAGATTTTAGAACGATGGGCAGAACAATACTCTTGGATTGAGGTAATTTCTTCTGAAAAAAAATCACAGCACTCCCCGGGTCAAAAGGTAGTTCATGCCTTTTACCGCGGCTTCGAATATCTGCAAGAACTGGAGAAAAAAAAAGCACTAAGAGTCTCATTGATTGGCAAGTTTGATGGTGATGTGGTCTTGCCCAAGGATTATTTCGCCAAACTCAAAAGTGCTTTTAATAAAAACAATAAACTCGGCATGGCTTCAGGCCTGCTATACATTGAGAAAAATGGGAGTTGGATTTATGAACAAATCGCGAAAAAACAAAAAGTGCGCGGCCCAGTTAAATTATACCGCAGAGAGTGTTTTGATCAAATCGGTGGTCTAAAGCCCTGTCTGGGATGGGACAGTATCGACCAATGGCTTACCCTATATTGGGATTGGGAAGTAAAAACTTTGCCCGAGTTAAAAGTAAAACACCTAAAGGCTACAGCCCAAGTTTATAGTCCAGGACAGCTCAGCAACCAAGGCCTTGCATTCGCCCATATGGGATATGGATTTTTTTTGAGTTTACTCTCACTGATAAAGCTAGGATTGCATTATAAAAATAGCACTATGGTGCTCTCGGGCCTTAAGGTTTATTGGCTAAATAGATTGGCGTTAATGGTCACCAAAAAGCAAGCCAGATTCATCCGAAAATCTCTTTGGCGATCAATATTAAATAATCGATAACTTAAGCTTAGTTTATCCAAAAAATTAAGGCGAAATCTTACATTTGCGTCATGAAAATAAGCCCTTTCAAAATCTATTTCATTTTTGCCATCGCGCTACTTTCTGCGTGTAAAAATGAAAGCTCGACTTTACCAGTTGACAATAACCTAATAAATAATTCTCAAGCACCCAGTACACAGACATTTGCTGAGGATGCCAAACCAAAAAATGTAATCTTTGTCGTAGGCGACGGGACGGGAATTAATCAAATTTCTGCTCTAGAATTCTACAAAGACGGCAATGTATTTTACGACGAATTCCCTGTTGTGGGGTTAAGTAAAGTCAGCTCTACTTCTTTGATCACAGACAGTGCTGCGGCGGGGACCGCTATGGCCTGCGGCGAAAAGACTTTTAATAAGGCTATTGGGGTTGATGACCAGGGAAATAGTATTCCGAATATAATTGAATTCATGGAGCAATTAGGTGGCTCAAGTGGGCTTATCGCCACATCATCTTTAACTCATGCGACACCGGCTTGTTTTTATGCCCATCATAACGACCGAAATGACCATGAAATAATTGCTTCTTTTTTACCCAAGTCGGGTGTTGATTTTTTTGCAGGTGCAGGATTGAAATACTTCAATAATCGCGAAGACAAAGTTAATTTAATCGATTCTTTGGCGGCTAACGGCTACATAGTTGAAACTTCCGGCTTAAAAGCGTATCCAGATGCTGAAAAAGTGGGTTTCCTTTTGGCAGAAAAAGATATGCCCAAAATATTAGAGGGGCGTGGTCAATTTTTACAAGAGGCCACCCAAATGGCTATCCAACACCTTTCTAAAAATGATAATGGATTTTTCCTTATGGTTGAAGGCTCTCAAATAGATTGGGGCGGACACGACAATGCTTTTGATTATATGATTTCAGAACTCATTGATTTGGACAATACCTTAGGGGCGATTTTAGCCTATGCACAGCAAGATAAAAACACCCTTGTGGTAGTTACAGGAGATCACGCTACAGGAGGTCTTTCGCTGTCAGCCGACAACAAGGATTACGACAAAATTAAACCGAGTTTTTCAAGTCCAGGACACAATGCCGATTGGATTCCGGTATTCGCTTTTGGCCCAGGAGCCGAAAATTTTAGTGGGGTATACGAAAACAATATGCTCTATCACAAAATTAAGGCGCTACTTAGCCCCCAGAACTAGACTTTAGCGATTCTATTTTTCTTAATTTAGCTCAATGAAGTATTTCAGTGAGATTGGGACCTATTTCTTGATGCTCGGCCAGGTTTTTCGCAGACCTACGAAATCTAGTGTTATGCGTGAGCTAATTTTCAAAGAGATTGAAGAGCTCATTCTCAACTCCCTTGGAATTGTGATCTTTATCTCCTTTTTTGTTGGCGGGGTGGTATCAATTCAAACGGCCCTCAACATAAATAATCCTCTCATTCCAGAAATGCTTGTAGGATTCGCCACAAGACAATCCGTTATTTTGGAGTTTGCTCCGACCTTTATCTCTATCATAATGGCTGGTAAAATTGGTTCATTCATTACCTCGAGCATTGGCTCTATGCGGGTAACAGAGCAAATTGACGCCTTAGAGGTCATGGGGATTAATGCTTTAAATTATTTGGTTTTTCCTAAAATAATTGCCCTTCTGCTCTACCCATTTATTATTGGTATGGCCATGTTTTTAGGAATTTTTGGGGGTTGGTTTGCCTCAACTTATGGGGGATTTACCTCGTCAGCTGCTTTTATAGAAGGTGTTCAATCTAATTTTATCACTTTTCATTTAGTTTATGCCTTTATAAAAAGTTTTGTTTTTGCTTTTATCTTGGCAACTGTACCGTCCTTTCAGGGGTATTACATGAAAGGTGGCGCCTTGGAGGTGGGTAAAGCCAGCACCTATTCTTTTGTTTGGACTAGCGTAATCATAATCTTGGCTAATTATGTCATCACAACCTTATTGCTGAGCTGATGATTCAAGTTAATCATTTACATAAATCCTTCGAAGAGATTAAGGTGTTGAAAGACATCAGTACAACTTTTGAGCAGGGTAAAACCAACCTAATTATCGGCTCGAGTGGTAGTGGGAAAACTGTTTTTCTCAAATGTCTTTTAGGCTTGTTCAGTCCGGATAAAGGTGAAATTTTCTATGGTGCCCAGTCTTTTAGCGCTATGGATAAAAACCAGAAAAAAGAGCTCAGAGAGCATATAGGTATGGTTTTTCAGGGCGGAGCGCTCTTCGATTCTATGACGGTGGAGGAAAATGTGATGTTTCCACTGCGCATGTATTCAAACCAATCTCAAGAACAAATGCTAGAACGCGTCGCTGTTGTTTTGGCGCGCGTCAACTTACAAGGGGCCAATAAAAAATTTCCGTCTGAAATTTCGGGCGGAATGCAAAAGCGCGTCGCTATAGCACGAGCAATTGTCAATAACCCAAGATATTTATTTTGCGATGAGCCCAATTCGGGCCTTGACCCGAAAACCGCTATGGTCATTGACAACTTAATCCAAGAGATTACTGCCGAGTACAATATGACTACCATAATCAATACTCATGACATGAATAGCGTGATGGAGATCGGTCAAAATATCGTCTTTTTACAAAATGGATCCGTCGCCTGGGAAGGTAATGCGGACAATATTTTTAATGCCACCGAGCAAAGCGTAATCGACTTTGTTTATTCTTCTAACCTTTTCAAGAAGATCCGCACCATCCAGCAGCAAAACAACGGCTGATCCTCCAGCAATAAACAAGATTTTTGCAAAAAGTCATCCAACATCGACCAGTTGCACCGGTATACAAATGAATTTGAGATCAAAATACCTTTATAATCTGCAGCACTAACGTACCACGAGGGTGTCTAGAGCAAGCTTGTATTTAAGCCATTGATAGAGTTGACTTTTTTGGGCATCGATTTGTTTGGATTTGGCTTTTTCAGACCAAAGTGTTTCAAAGACCACCAAGGTATCTACTTTTTCAAAATTAGAAATCAGTGTAGAGGCATAACGCAATTCAGCAAGCTCAGAATGCAGAATTTTTGCCTCTTGACTGATGGACTCAAAAGGTATTTGGCTTTGCTCGTATTTAAGTAATCGTGCTAATTCACGCTCCAGTATGGCAATCTTTTGCTCCTTATTGTAAATTTCTAAAGAGTCTCGCGAACGCAGTTCCACCAAATAACGCATCTCATTTTCGACATCATCTTCTTCTATATTTTGGTTTAAAAGCAAGGTTGTCCCATCTAATGCTTTATACTTACTCATACGGCTGCGCAACAACTCCAAGGTCACGGGATCGATTTGTTGCCCACCAAAAGAGGTGATTTCAATAATTGAACCCTGCTCTGGTTGATATCTCGTAGTAGCGTATTTCTTAATGTAAGACGCATTAGGCAGGCCTTCTAATTCACGCTCAATGAATTGGCGGGCTTCATTATTAAAGCTACTTTCTTTTAATACGCTATAAAATGTAAAACCTGCAGGAATCATGACTAATATGGCTAAAAAAGAAGCCAATCGTGCAATTTTTTGACGCCTTGCAGAATTGGCGTATTTCAGCATTGGAAAACGCAGTACTTTCAGCACAATAAAGGTTGCCAAGGCAATAAATATGGTGTTGATCACAAATAGATAAAAGGCTCCCGCAGCAAAGGCCAAACCTTTAGGGTTCCCCAAAAAAGCCTGAGATAAACCAAAACCTACTGTACACAATGGCGGCATCAATGCCGTAGCAATGGCCACTCCAAAAATTACACTGGCAATGGTTCCTTTTTTGGTGCGTGCGATAATCAAAGCTAATCCACCAAAAAAGGCAATAAGCACATCGCGGATATCGGGTTTGGTGCGTGCCAATAATTCAGAGGACTCTTCTCTGAGAGGAAACAACCAAAAAAACAAAAAGGCCGTAAGTACACTCAGTAAAATCATGACCCCAAAATTGATCAGTGATTTTTTCAAAGTGTCGATATCGTTTATTGCGATAGATAAGCCAATTCCGAGAATCGGACCCATTAAAGGCGAAATAAGCATGGCACCGATAACCACTGCAGTAGAATTCGCATTAAGTCCAATTGAGGCGACGAATATAGAACAGATTAAAATCCATGCGGTTGCCCCTTTAAAGGGTATGTCACGGACAATGGCCTCTATAGTACTCTCGCGATCTGTGTCGCTGCGAAAATCCAATAGCTCCACGAGAAAAGCCTTTATTTTGGCCCAAAGACCTAAAGCATCTCTTTTTATAGCTCCAGCTTCGGCAGAAGTTAATTCCTCAGGATTTGAATTATTTGTTTTCATAAATGAGTGTGTGTGACCTATGTCACTTTGGTTTGGTTATTCTGTCCAGCATCCAATACATTAACTTGGACATGAGGCTGAAATAAGTACACTCGTCCACCTTGGACTTCGGCACACATAAATCGTTTAGCGCGCTGAGAACCGCGGACAAAAATGCGCCCTTTTGCTGTCTCAAACTTACTGCCTTCTGGTATCTCAAAGATATATTTTTTTTGATTCGGTGGGTCAAATGACTTTAATGCAAGGGTGAGTGCTAAATCTGCATCACTACTGGCTTTGGGGTTTTTTAAATAATGAGCCAGTGGTTTTAATAAGGTTTCTGGAAAAATTTCTGGCCGTAAAAATGGCAACATTAAACGTTTAAAGGTGTTTTTCCACTCAATCCCGTGTGGTTTTATCCCGCGACCAAAGTCTAAATAGGCCCGAAAATGAGCTAATTCGTGAATCAAAGTAAGTAAGAATCGATAGGGGTTATCGCCCTGATTAATGGTGATGATATGCGCTCCATTAGGCAGTCGTCGGTAGTCTCCGTGACGCGTAACACGGCTGGGAACCACTTGAACCTTAACCTCTTGTTTTTCGAATAATGCAGAAACTTGCATTAAGGCCGCTTCAGGGACCTGCTGTTTGAATTTATTCAATTCCATCTTCAAACCCCATTAATTTAGGGTGTCGATTGAGAAGCGGGAAGTGTTTTCCCATTATAAATGCGATGGCCTTCTAAAGCAAACTGGCGTATATAGCCCGCCATATCCTCTGGTGTAAGCGGTGCTTGATAACCTGGGAATGCCTCAGATAACATTTCTGTTTGCACCGCACCGATAGCCAAAGTATTAAATTTTGGGCCGCGGTCTTTGTATTCCTCTGCCATGACTTCACTCCATATACTGAGCGCCCCTTTACTACTGCTATAAGCACTGAGGCCTGCAAATTTAGCCGTGCCATGGACCCCACCCATACTGCTGATCGAAACAACATGACTCGTCATGTTCATAAGCGGTAATAACTCGCGTGTCAGGACCATAGGACCAAAGGCATTGACTTTGTATACCTGTTCAATTTCTTGAGCAGTCAGGTTTTCGAAAGCCTTATTGATGAGTAGACCCGCATTATGGATCAGTATGTCAATATGATTAAATTTTTGCTTTATAAGCTGAACAGCTTCAGCTACAGAGGCTTCATGGGTTAGGTCTAGCGGAAAAAAAGTGCAGAGCGCCCCACCCAAGTCTTTTAGAGGCTCGATGTTGCGCGATAAGGCCACCACATGATGTCCATGCTCGATAAAAGCGCGGGCAGAGGCATATCCGATACCGCGACTCGCGCCAGTGATTACAATTATTTTACCCATGGACTAAAGTTACAAAATATCAGGGGTGTATAAGCTCCTGCTGTAAAAACCACAAAAAAGACTAGATGAACAGCAACATTGCCCCCAATAAGCATTTGTAATGATCTCATCTTGCCCGCTCTTTGGGACTACGTTGCTTATGCAAACATAGTTACAGGCTGCTCAATATACTGACGCAGGGTCTGCAAGAATTGGGCCCCCGTAGCGCCATCTACTGTCCTGTGATCACAGGCTAAAGTAACCGTCATGGTATGTCCGACAACAATTGCTCCTTGTTTAACAACAGGTTTTTCTATGATAGCCCCCACCGATAAGATTGCTGAATTTGGCTGATTGATGATCGAGGTAAATTCACGAATACCAAACATACCGAGATTCGACACCGTAAATGTACTGCCCTGCATTTCCTCCGGAGTAAGCTTTTTGGCACGTGCTTTTCCCGCAAGGTCTTTAACTGCAGCACCTATTTGAGTAAAACTCATTTGATCGGCAAATTTTAGTACGGGTACCACTAAGCCATCCTCTACGGCCACGGCAACTCCCATGTGAATATGTTTGGCAATTTTAGTCTCTTGTTGCGTCCATTGACTATTCACTTTAGGGTGTAAGCGCAAGGCCATAGCACAGGCTTTGACCACCATATCATTGAAAGAAATCTTAACCCCATCTTGAGCATTTATGGCTGTACGTGCTGCCATAGCATGATCCATATCTAGCTCTACGGTCAAGTAATAATGTGGCGCAGTAAATTTAGATTCACCTAAACGCTTGGCGATAGTTTTGCGCATTTGTGAATTCGGCGAGGATTCAAATACCTCAGTTCCCACGCTTTGGAACACAGAGGCCTTGCCTGCAACAGCTGGCACAAAGTGCTCAATATCTCTTTTGACAATTCTTCCGAGCTCTCCACTGCCTGTTACTTGTGCAAGATTAATGCCTTTTTCTTCGGCTAATTTTCGAGCTAATGGGCTCACAAAACGACGACCTTGGTCAGCAGAATTCGCTACTGCAGTTGCAGCAACAGGCATAACAGGAGTCTTCGATATAACCGCAGGGGTAACTTCTGTAGCCTTGGTTTGCTCCGTTACTGGCGGGGTATTTACAACTGGCGCACTGACCTCAGTCCCAGAGGCCGCTGAAGCGGTCTGCTCTAGATTAACTCCGGATAAATCAGTGCCCGCTGGGCCCAAAACGGCAAGTAGAGCATCAACCTTAGCCGAGGCCCCTTCTTGAATACCAATCTTCAACAGCGTTCCACTGTAAAAAGATTCGAATTCCATGGTGGCTTTATCGGTCTCAATCTCCGCTAAAATATCGCCTTCAGAGACTTGTTCCCCTTCTTTTTTTAACCAACGTGCTACAGTACCTTCTTCCATAGTGTCACTAAGACGAGGCATTGTGATTACTGAAACACCCTCGGGTAAAGCACTTGAGGTCGTTGTATTTTGGTTCGGGGCATCGACTACATGCTGATCTGTAACTTTTTGAGCAGACTCCGGAGCCGCTTCAGACGAAGCAGATTCAGCACTCGCGGCTGCTGGCTCTCCTGACAATAGGCCAGAAATATCCTCTCCCGGGGCCCCAATTATGGCCAAGAGTGCATCAACCTCAGCCGTTTGACCTTGAGCGACCCCAATATGAAGCAAGGTTCCTTCATAAAAGGACTCAAATTCCATAGTCGCTTTATCGGTTTCAATCTCGGCAAGAATATCCCCTTCTTTAACCGTGTCTCCTACATTTTTCAACCAAGTGGCCACGGTACCTTCTTCCATGGTATCACTCAGGCGTGGCATTGTGATGATTTCAGCCATAGCTTAAATTTTATGGGGTAAAAATGGATAATTCTCTTGCTGATATACTGTATCGTACATCACACTTTTTTCTGGATAGGCAGATTCCTCAGCAAATTGCTCGCATTCTGCAACTCTATCTTTTACCCTTTGATCAATTTCTGCAATTTGTTTTTCAGAGGCCCATTTGTTTTGGTAGATTTGATTCAATACATGCATGATCGGATCTTGTTCCTGCATTTGGCTTACCTCTTCTTTTGTACGATAATGTTGGGCATCACTCATCGAATGTCCGCGATAACGATAGGTGCGGATTTCAAGGAAAGTCGGTCCTCCTCCTTTACGTGCTCTTGAAATAGCCTCATCTAATTCTTGGGCCACCATTTCTGGCTTCATTCCGTCTACTGGGCGACAAGGCATATCATAACCTAGACCAAGTTTCCAAATTTCCGAGTGATTGGCCGTACGCGCTACAGAAGTTCCCATCGCATAACCGTTATTTTCCACACAAAATACTACGGGCAGGTTCCATAACATCGCCAAGTTAAAAGTTTCGTGCAATGACCCTTGACGCGTGGCTCCATCCCCCATAAAGGTCAGTGTTACCGCATCGTTATTTTGATATTTGTCGGCAAAAGCCAATCCGGCTCCTAAAGGAATTTGTCCCCCAACGATACCGTGTCCCCCATAAAAGCGGTGTTCCTTAGAGAAGATGTGCATCGATCCACCGAGTCCTTGAGAGGTCCCTGTCCCTTTACCGTACAATTCCGCCATAACACGCTTAGGATCAACCCCCATACCAATAGGCTGAACGTGGCAACGATAAGCAGTAATCATCTTATCTTTAGTCAAGTCCATCGCATGTAGGGCCCCCGCCAAAACAGCCTCTTGACCGTTGTAGAGGTGCAAAAATCCACGCACTTTTTGATTGATATAAACCTGAGCCAGTTTATCTTCAAACTTTCTCCAGAACAACATGTCCTCATACCACTTCAGGTAGGTTTGTTTGGTAATTTTCTTCATCGTATCACAAGATTTGAATTCGCGCGCGCGCGACGCAGCGCAAAAATACGTTATTCTGACTTTATACAAAACCCAAATTGGTCAAAAAAAAGGCGCCTTAAACGGCGCCTTAAATTCAATGAGTTAGTCTAAAAATTTTATCTCAATTTCCAAGCAAAATCAATAAGCAATCTAGTATTCGGTGTAGGTATCGCCTAAGTTAAAGGTCAGACCAAATCGCAGAGTTCCCTCAAGTGGACTGCGCACTCTGGAGGTCGAGAACAAATAAGACAGATCAATATTGATCGAAGTGTATTTAAACCCAGCACCCAAGGACAGGAACTTACGTGATCCTTTGTCTTCGCTTTCATTAAAATAACCTGTTCTCAGAGCAAAAACATCTTGGTACCAATATTCTACCCCTAATGCCCAAGTAAACTCACTGAGCTCTTCGCTGAATCCTCCAGGGGCATCCCCTAATGACGAAAACATTCCTGAAATAAATCCTATGCTGTTGTACTCATCGGCATCTTCGGCATCGAGCACACCGTCTCCATTAAAATCCTTTGGTGTAGGGACTAAAAGTTTATTCAATTCCAAATTAGCCCCAATGGTATTGTATTGATCCAAAATAAAATCAAAACCTCCACCTAAGCCGAGTTTTGTCGGTAAGAAGTTTTCTTGTCCCACCTCGTCGTATTTGATTTTCGGACCGATATTAGAGATGTTAAAGCCACCGCGCCAGCGACCGTTAAAATCAGTAAAAGCGACTTCCTCACTTTGGTAGTACCCTGAGATATCAACCGCAAAAGAGTTCGCTGCAGAGGCATCTTCAGTAGAGGCTTGAATCTTCAAGTCAGAACGCAAATAACGTCCCGTAACGGCCATCGAAAAGCGATCACTCAAACGCAAGGCATAAGTCAAATCAAAGGTAAATTCGTTGGGACTTTGGATCAGTGGCTCCTGATCAAAAGTGTCGCGAAGTTCAATTTCTCCCAAACTGAAATATCTAAAACTGCCCGCAAAGGCACTGCGCTCATTAATTCGGTTAAAATAGGTCAAATTACCTAAAAAGATATCATTAACCAGACTACTCAAATATGGTGTATAAGTCACGCCAAACCCTTGTTGTGCGATTGAAAACGCATATTTTGAAGGGTTCCATTGCTGTGAAAAGGCATCGGCCGAAGTAGCGACACCAATATCACCCATACCTCCAGCACGAGCGTCTGCAGCAATGAGTAAAAATGGCACCCCAGTAGTGATGGGTTGAGGCGGAATCTCGTCCTGCGCAATTGCGTTTTGGCCCAGCATTAGCAGCGAAAAAACTAACAATAATCCTTTCTTCATATTGAATAAATTTTGACAAATATACTTTTTTAATTATTTATAAAATGACCAGCTTTTCATATTTCTCGGCCGTTTTGCCGCTTAATGAGGACCTAACAGTGATTTTATAGACGTAAACCCCTTTACCTATTTTGTCTCCAAAATCATCACGCCCATCCCAGATGATATCTCGCGATAAATAGCCCTCGGTCATTATGGTTTGATGGTGATTCCAAACTAATTTTCCGGACACAGAAAAGACCTGAACCGAGACATCCAAGGGCTCAAACGGTCTGTTATGGTTGAACCAAAACTCGGTATAATCGACAAATGGATTGGGGTAATTTAATACCCGCGAAATCTTAATCGCATCACCACCACTGACGATAAAATCAATGGTAGACACAGAAAAATTATTATAAGTATCCCAAGCTTTAACCTGTAGACTGTGTGGCCCATCCTCTAAGTCACGCAACTTAAATTGAACTTTCCCTTTTGAAAAATCATCGACATTGGCCTGATAATACTCATTTAAGACAAAAGGATTAGCGGTATCTCCATCGAGAATCGCAATCAGATCATGCCCGATACCTCCCGTGGTATTGAGTCCGCTTTCATCACTGAGATTTACCAGCAAAATAGGATTGTCGTTTGTGGTCCCTCCCGAGATAAAGTTCTCATCATTCATGAACAGTTCAATCTCTGGACCCACATTGTCCTGTGGGGCATTCTCATTTAGTCCCCCAACAAGGATGTTGAGATTGTAGCCCGCCTGATCTTCAAAGGCTGTGTAGCGCTTGGCATAAAAACTCACTTTTCCGGTTCCGACAGGAACTTGTATATCACGAGGCACGATAAATTCGACATCAAAAGATCCTTGACTCACGCTAGCCTGACCATTGAATAGGACCTCACCCAAAGTAGTGAATTCCATGAGCAATAAATTGGTTGTATTTCCATCGCCATCGTAATCTGTGCCATTATCTCGAATCCCGTCATTGCCCAGGGTTGATCTTTGCAATTCCTTATCCAAAACCTTGACCTGTAGGATACCGTTGTAATCTGGCAAAGGGTTGCCTGAAGGATCGAGCACCAGTCCACCTAGCTTTACCCGACTCAATGCTTTAAGCGTGTCGTTTGCTAGGCCTAGTGGCTGATCATTTATAGCGGTTAATCGGATTTGTTTTTTAGGAAAAGCCAAATGCATGGCCGGGTCTCCAATGTAAAATATCACTCGTTTATTGTTGGATCCGATAAGATTTTTGGTCAGACGCAGTGCCTCGGCCGGGGCCGGTGGCACATCTTGTCCAAAACCAAAAAGGTATTCTGACAATAAGGTATTGAAATCGACTCCTAAGGTTACACTTACCGATCTTGTGGTGGTAATCAGGGATCCTGCGCCACCTTGTTCATTCCAAAATGTGAGCTCACCAGCAGTTATTCTGAGTGGATTGTCAAATTTTGAAAACTCGCAGGTCACCGTAACAAAGCACGGCAAGCGATCTTCGTTGCGCAATTCTTGAGCGGTCTCTTTGGTGTATATAAACTCCTTTGCCAGGCCATCTTCCCCTCCATGACCGAAGTAATTTACCACGAGTGCGCCAACTTCAATCGCATTCTCGATTGCCTCTCGTGCCTCAGGATAGCGATTTCCCCCAGCCGAGGTTTCCTGCTGAAATGCATCGGTATGTATCTTTTTTACGTTGATAAAGGGCTTCTCTGCACTTACGCGGTCTGCGATAGAATCTAAGGTAACTTCCAAAGCACGATACTCCCATCCTATGTCAACATCATCAGAAATCACAACAAAATTATTGCGCCAAGAACCGAAAGCCTCTTCATTGTCATATGAGGTTATTTTGGAAACAATGCGCTGAGCCTGAGCCGGATCATCCACTAAAATTCTTCCCACTGCAATATCTAAAGAATGAGCTGACGACATAGTGCCTTCATCAGCATCCATCATCCCGAAAAAATCATCAGACATGAACGAGTTAAAGGTATCTACACTCGATAGAGTATGATAGGTGGGCACCATATTGTTATTTCCAGATAGGCGGTCTTTGAAATCTACTGAGGTGTCGCCAAACAAACAGAGATAGCGTAATTTTCGATCCGGCGCGCTTGCATTATCATAAACATAACGCACCATATTTCTGATGGCGCCAATGTCCTGTTTTCCAGAGCTAAACTCGGTGTAAATATCTTCGGTGGTCAGCACGCGCACACTGAGATTATTGCGCATTCTATGATGTGTTGCGAGTTGCTCTGCTGCAGCAGACAAGCTTCTCGGGGTTACGATGATGTAATCAATATCTTGAAACCCTCCTGGACCATTAAATAATGTCCCTTTTATGTTTTGATTCGTTACGGAAGAATTATCAGCGCGGCGCGGTTCTAGAAAATCTCCAGCGACAAGGGCTACATAGCTGACTTCAGTCCCTAAATTGGTTTTAAATGAAAAAGTCTCTGATTGATTCTCGTTTGATTTAAAGGAGATGTTATATAAATCATTTATGGCCCAAACCTCCTGGATATTTTGGGCTTGACTCAATCTATATTCCCCTACACCACTTAAACTTACTGCCTGCTGATTGAAAAAAGAAAATGTGCCTCCATTGCCACGCAGTGGTAAGGTAGCGGTAACTTGAATGTAGTCTAAATACCCAATGCTGGCAGGATTACCCGAATTATTATAAATTAAGCTAACGCTTATGGTTTCTCCCGATAACTGAAAATCTTGAATAAACGAATCCACGCTCAATAATGTCGGATCGTTGATGGCATTAAAAGTCAATGGGTCAACACTTGCCCCATTAACATTAACTTGAAGGCTGGTGGGTACTTCTGAAGCCGCTGCAGCCCGCACTTTGACCTTTACAGGTTCCGAAACAATACGTCCGGGAAAATTAAAGCTGTATTCTTGTTGATTTTGTATGTCAAAACGATCACCAAACCAACGGCGCCCCACCTTTGCTGGTGAATACTCATCACGTTCGTGATATTTTAACTCCTGATATTGATCGATGATAATATCCGCGCTCGTGGCTGGCTCAACCATGGGCTCAATGCGCAATCCGGGTAGTCCGTCGGCCGTGATGTAGTAGTACACATTTTCGGCGTAGGGATTAAAATGACTGTCGTTTTCCGCGTCGTACCCCATAATGCCCTGGGCATAAAAAAGAATATAGTCCCCCGAATCAAAACTTCCATCCTCACCCCCCACAACTTTAATCGGGACCTCAGGTAAATCAAAATATTGCGGTTCGCTATTAGACAGAGGAATAGGCTTTCCACCGTGACCGTAAATCTTGAGGAGGTCTGGATTAATTGTTCCGGGATTCATACCCAGGATACTTAAAAATGAGCGGTCCAAACGATAGACACCCGTTTGATCAACTTCAAATTTATACCAGCTCCCCTGAGCCAAAACAGAATTTGATATTCCAGGTAAACGGCTACTCGTGGCCCTCGGAGCATATTCATACTCCAGTTCAAAGGATTGAATTTTTCTGATACGTCCATTTTGTAGTACAAAAGGATTGAATACCGCCGAAGTGTACCAACTTTCTCTGGCCAAAGAAGAAAATAAAGATACATCGAGAGCTTGGGGTAACTCAAAACCAGACAATTGGCTTAAATCTTTGGTATTGGGCTCGCCCCAGATTTCCTTGATAACCCGCACACCCACTGGCTTGATAGGACCCCGATCTTCCCATCGCTCAGTATACTGAGGACCTTGATCATCCCAACGCAAATTAAGCGACTGGCTAATTTTCTTTTGGGATGTAGACGAAAAATTGGCTTTTGAATTCCTAACTTCTTTTGACCAAGGTAAGTCGACCTTTTTGGACTGTGAAGAGACGACAGTTCCGATCAACAAAAACAAAATAAGTAAGCCTCTTTTCTTCATCATTGGCATAACGCCCCAAATATAAGCTTAGTATAACAAGTTTCCACTTGTTTTTTGAAAAATACCACAGCTGTAAAATAAATACAAGGACTGCACGTTAACCCTTGGATACATTCGCTTAAGCACGTTTTTCTAAAACGAAAAATAATATTGTGCTTTAAGCGTTAATTAGTATATTGCGGACCCAATATTTTTACTTTTTTAAGATACTATGAACGTCAACAAAAACTTTGGAATAAAGCTATGTGTGTTGGTTTTGACTGCAACCACTTTTATCGGCTGTAGCAAATCACGTGATTATTCAAACAGTTCTCGAGCCACAGGATGGGCCTTGAATTCAAAGGAAGGTGGCTTCCAATACGACCCAAAAACTAGAGAGCAAGAGACAGGACCAGGACTTGTTTTTGTTGAAGGCGGTACTTTTACCATGGGTCGAGTGCAGGATGATCCGATGCACGACTGGAACAATAGCCCGGTACAACAGCACGTTCAATCTTTTTACATGGATGAAACTGAGGTCACTAACTTAATGTATCTCGAATATCTTGATTGGTTGAAAAATGTATTTCCACCAACCAATGAAAATTTCAAAAATATCTACACTGGAGCTCTTCCGGATACTTTGGTTTGGCGTAATCGTCTAGGATATAATGAGGTTATGACCAATAACTATCTGCGTCACCCGGCCTATGCAAACTACCCTGTAGTGGGTGTTAGTTGGATTCAAGCCTTAGAATTTGCCAATTGGCGAACAGACCGTGTCAATGAATTGATTCTTGAGCAAAATGGTGTAACTGCACGTGGGGCGCGTTTTGGCAGCGAACCTGGTTCAGGATTCAGCACGGAAACTTATTTGGCTTCACCAACTCAAGTCTACGGAGGAAATGACAGCATAACTCGTGGTGGCAAATATTCTGAAAATTTGGCCCGACGTAGTCAAGACAGCACCCATTTGTATGTACAAAACAAAGATGGGTTCCTTCTTCCTGATTACAGATTACCCACTGAAGCTGAGTGGGAATACGCTGCTTTAGGCCTAGTTGGGATTCGCGATTATAACATTTATCGCGGTAAAAAGAAATACCCTTGGGAAGGTCAATACACACGCTCTTCAGACCGACGCAGCCGTGGAGATCAACTCGCCAACTTCAAGCAAGGAGATGGAGATTATGGTGGAATCGCCGGATGGAGTGATGATGGAGCAGACATTACCGCAGAAGTAGGCTCCTACGAACCTAATGACTTTGGCCTCTATGACATGGCCGGTAATGTAGCAGAGTGGGTGTCGGACGTATATCGCCCCATCGTTGATGACGAGTTCAACGACTTCAACTACTACCGTGGTAACGTTTACACCAAAAACGCCATTGATTCAGATGGCAAAGTAATGGTAGTCCGCGTAGACTCAATCTTATACGATACACTAAGTAATGGTAAAATAGTGGCCCGTGATCTTCCGGGAGAAATCTATAAGGTCCCTGTGGATGAAAACGAAACTTATCTGCGCACGAACTTCTCTGAAAGCGATAACCGTGACTTTAGAGATGGGGATAAAAAATCGACCAGAAATTACCAATCTTTCGGGGGAGAAGATGACAACACGTTAGCCGATGGTAAGCGCATGTACAATTCACCACAACACAAAGTGGAAACAGACGAAGAAGGAAATCTTGTTCGTGAATACGATAAATCATCCAAAAGAACATCCCTAGTAAATAACGAAGTACGCGTTTACAAAGGAGGATCTTGGAGAGACCGCGACTACTGGCTAGATCCTGCCCAGCGTCGTTATTTCCCTCAAGATATGGCTACGGACTACATCGGTTTCCGTTGTGCAATGTCACGCTTGGGAAGCAAGTCGAAAAAAGGTAAACGTCCACGTAATAACTAATACGTGCTCAAAACATATCATTAAGACCCTTTAACCTCGTTGAAGGGTTTTTTTATATCTTTAATTACCATGACAGAATCGGCCACCCTAAACCACATTTACAGCTGCTATTTGAAGAGTACCGAGATATCGACAGATACCCGTAAACTCACTAGTGGGTGCTTTTTTGTGGCCCTCAAAGGCGATAATTTTGACGGCAATAGATTTGCTGTTCAGGCCTTCGAAGCTGGGGCCGCCTTTGTACTGATGGACGAACAGGCAGAATTTTCCAGTGCGCAACTCGATCCTTATCGCGACCGCACGCTGCTTGTCCAAGACAGCTTAACCGCCCTGCAGAATCTGGCCACGCATCACAGGCGAGTATTAGATTTACCTATATTGGCGTTGACCGGTAGTAACGGCAAAACCACCACTAAAGAACTGCTGCACGCCACACTCTCTAAGAAATTCAATTGTTTGGCAACTCTTGGGAATTTAAACAACCATATTGGGGTCCCCTTAACGCTTTTGCGGATGGATCAAACTACCGAGCTTGGGATCGTAGAGATGGGCGCGAACCATCAGGGCGAGATTGCACTGCTGTGTCGAATTGCAGAACCGAATTACGGTTACATTACCAATTTTGGTAAGGCCCATCTGGAAGGCTTCGGCGGCGTAGAAGGGGTAATCAAAGGAAAATCAGAGTTGATTGATTATTTGAGAGACACCCAAGGTCTCATATTTGTTCAGTCTACCGATGAAAAGCAAATGCAGCGGACCGAAGAGCTCACGCGCGTGGAATTAAATCCAAAACAGCAGTGGAAGGTTATAGCAGAAAGCGGCGCCAACAAGACGTATTCTGAAGATAATACCGCTTTTGGCACTTTGGCACTATCAGGCCTCGAAGGCGTAGTTCACACGCAACTCATTGGGCCATACAATACCCCAAATGTTATTGCCGCAGCGGAAATCGGCCAATATTTTGATATTACTTGGGAAGAGATTAAATCGGCCTTGGAACAATACACCCCAAGGATGAATCGCTCTCAGTCTATAAAGCGAGGGACTTATAATTTAATTATGGATGCCTACAACGCCAATCCCTCAAGTATGCAACTCGCTTTGGATCACTTTGCGAAAACTAACACCAACGGATTTAAAGCGGTCATTTTAGGGGATATGTTTGAACTCGGTCAAGAGGCTGCAGTCGAGCACCAAATAATTGTCACACAAGCGGAGCAGTTGGGATTTGATCAAATTTACCTCGCCGGGGTAAACTTTAGTCAAACTGAGTTTGATTCCAGTCAAACCTTATGTTTTAGCGACTTCGGGGCCTTAGAGAAATACTTGCTTAGCAAACCACCGAAACAAGGCTCAATTCTGATCAAAGGCTCTCGAGGTATGGCCTTAGAAAGATTGCTAAACACTGTCTTTAAAGAGTAATTTTTCAGAACCTTCTGATTGTTAGGCTTGCGCATATGGAGGATTATTGGATAAGCGCCTAAATAAAAAATCCCAGTACAAAGGCACTGGGATTCTTATTGTTGTGGGTCATACTGGATTCGAACCAGTGACTTCTACCCTGTCAAGGTAACACTCTGAACCAACTGAGTTAATGACCCATAATTTCAGACACAAAATTAACCATTTTTCAACGCTCAAAAGCAAACATCAAGCCTGAAAAAAAAATCCTGATGAGTGATCAACAGGATTTTGTGTCTTGTGGGCGCTGAGGGATTCGAACCCCCGACCCCCTCGGTGTAAACGAGGTGCTCTGAACCAACTGAGCTAAGCGCCCGATGTGGTTGCCTTGACAACCAAAGCGGCTGCAAATATAAATTAGTTTTTATAATGGCCCAACAAAAATTCATAAAAAACTACAAAACCTCAGCCACCACAAAAGTGCTCCCCCCTACATAAATTACATCGTCTTTAGTGGCTTCAGATTTGGCGGCCTGCAAGGCCACACTAACCGTATCAAATACTTGACCATTGAGCCCTTTTTGCCGACCTAATTCAAATAGACTACCTACTGCCATGGCTCGAGGGTTATTTGCTGCACAAAAATAATACTGACCCGATTTTGGCAAGCAATCAAAAATCTCATCCAGTGCTTTGTCGTTGACAAAGCCCATAACCAAATGCAGATTACCTGCCTTTAAATCCTTTAACTGGCCCATGGTTATTTTTATTCCATCAATATTGTGGGCGGTATCGCAAATCACTTGAGGGTTTTGTCCTATGATCTGCCACCGGCCCATGAGTCCCGTAATTTTTTGGACCTGAACTAATCCTGTTACAATTTGTTCCTCACCGAATTGATATCCCAAAGATCTCAATACATCCAAAGCTGTCAAGACGGTCTTTTTGTTATACTGCTGATAAGCCCCGTTAAGGTCACTTTGATACTCTTGATGGAGACAATCTTGCGCCTTAATCAATGGGGCATTCAAATCCTTTGCTACACTTTGAAAAACCCCGAGGGTCTCTTCGGTATACTGACCGATAACCACAGGAATACCTGGCTTTATTATTCCGGCCTTTTCGCCCGCAATAGCCTCTAAGGTTCCCCCTAAAAACTGCATGTGGTCCAGCCCAATATTAGTAATCACACTTAAAATTGGAGTAATGACGTTTGTGCTGTCCAAGCGGCCTCCCATACCGGTTTCGACTATAGCGATATCGATACTCGATTGGGCAAAATAATCAAAAGCCAGACCTACAGTCATTTCAAAAAAAGACAGGCCCATTTTACTGAATTGGGCGGCATGCTCTTGAACAAACCTGAGCACTTCAGATTCAGGTATTGGCATTCCATTGATACGAATCCGTTCCCTAAAATCTTTAAGATGAGGTGAAGTGTATAGGCCTACACGATAACCCGCAGTTTGGAATACAGAAGCTAACATATGGGCCGTAGATCCCTTTCCATTAGTGCCTGCGATGTGAATAGACTTAAAGCCTCGCTCGGGATGATTTAAATAGGCCATTAAACTCTCGGTTCGCTCTAAACCTGGCTTATAAGCCACAGCACCTTGTCGTTGATATTGAGGCAGCTGCAAAAATAGCCATTGCACGGCCTCTTCGTAAGATTTAAACGCCTCAGTCATGGTCCTGTTTCAAAAGATTATTTGTCTATCATATAATTAACGAATAATCAACTTTTGAGAAGTCTGTCCTTGTGAAGTAACATAATATACAAAATACAGCCCGGAATCAATACCTTCGAGATCCAGCGTGCATTCTTGAGTCAGGCAGCTAAATTGACGCAACATTTGTCCCTGGGCATTAAATAGAATTATCGCAGGTACATTTAACCCATCTGCAAATTCAAGGATTACCCTGCCATGAGCCGGATTTGGCCAAAGTCTTGCCTTCAAGTGAGTGGGGAAAGCGCTATTGCTGAGAATGATTTCATTCAAAGCTAGGCGGTAAGCTGATCGACCGTAGGTAGCAATAAATAATTCTTGGGTCCCTTGATGAATATGCATGTCATTGATCACCACAGCGGGAAGATTGGCGCCAATGGCACTCCAGCTGGCTCCACCATCGCCAGAACCAAATACCCCAATATCTATGCCGACAAAAAGACGCCCCTCATTATCTTGAACGATATCATTCACGGGCACGTCTGGAAGTCCGGTAGAGATGTCAATCCAGTTTTGTCCATTGTCATGGCTCTTATAGACATGACCTTCATCCGTGCCGTAGCGATAACCCGAAAGCGTCACAAAAAGTGTCCCAGGATGGGTTACCGAATGTAAGACCTTAGTGACCCAGCGTGCCGGCAAATCCTCAGAAATCAATTGCCAATTAACCCCTCTATCTAGCGTCATCCATACATTCCCGTCATCGGTTCCGGCGAGAATTTTTTCAGAATTAAATGGAGAGACATCTAAAGCCACCACAGTACCATAATTCAGATTACCTCCACCAGGACCATTGGTTAAATCACTACTGATAGCCGTCCATAGCCCTGCACCGTTTTCTGTTCTATAAACGCGCTGAGTGGCAGTATACATGACTTGTGGGTTTTGCGGATCAAAAACAATGGGGGTATCCCAATTCTTGCGGTCCGCACCAGAGATACCCGCAGTTGCCCCAACAAAGCTTGCACCATTATTTGTAGACTTTGCAATATTACCGTACTGGTATTGCGCAAAAATAACATTTGAATTAGTCGGATCCACTAGGGGTTGAAATCCATCGCCACCGTAGATGATTTCATAATCATCCGGACCTCCCGTCAAACTGCGATGAGTACTATTGTCCTGGGCCCCGAGATAAATTCTATTGGCACTCGAAGCGTCTACATAACAACGATAGAGCTGCGTAATGGGTAATTGCTGGTCCTTAGTCCAAGTACTGCCCCCATCTCCGCTAAAATAGACCCCTCCATCATTACCAAGCACCAGGTTGTTTGGATCATTCGGGTCAAACGCCAGAGCGTGCTGATCTACGTGAACATTATTGAATACCCCAAACCAGTTACTGCCTCCGTCGGTTGATTTTTGCACTTGAAAATCCACATTATAGATGGTATTCTCATCGGTTGGGTCAATGACAATTCCACGAAACCACCAGTGAAAACCCACGTTATTTAGGGCACTTGAATTCATCGCCGTCCAAGAATTACCCCCATCATTTGTGCGATACACTCCTTGAATGTTACCGGTCGCATCAGCATATCGCGCATACAAGACATCAGGATTAGATGGAGCAATTGCAATACTGATCCGGCCTTTTTGATTGCCAGAAGTGGGTAACCCATTGGTTAATTCGGCCCAATTTTCTCCTCCATCTATAGATTTGTATAGTCCTGAGGTCATCCCTCCATATGAACGATACTGAGGGCGGCGTACACGCTGCCATGCAGCGGCATAGACAATTTGCCCATTGGTAGGATGAATCGCCATATCCACGATACCCGTTGAATCACTTACAAAAAGAGACTGTGTCCAGGTCTGGCCTCCATCTTGGCTTCGGTACACCCCACGATTTGCATCATTGCGAAACAAGGGGCCCATAGCCCCAACAAAAATATTTTGTGCATTATTGGGGTCGATAAGCACTTTGCCGATATTACCGACCTCTGAGAGTCCCATATTGGTCCAACTTTGACCACCATCTTCTGAGAGGTACACCCCATCTCCGTCGTAGGCCAAAGAACCCCCGCCGGCATTAACTTCACCAGTACCGACCCAGACCCGATTTGTATTGCTGGGATCAATGGCTATATCCCCTATAGACAAGGAGGTTTGACCGTCAAAAACGGGCACCCAATCTGATCCCCCATTAATTGTTTTAAAGACCCCTCCTGAGGCTGCAGCCACATAATACTCTTGTGCACTAATCATTTCGATGTCGCTAATACGTCCCCCTATATTTACAGGGCCCACAGCCTCCCAATTACCGCCAGTGCTAATCATTGAGCGCTTTTGTGCTATTGCAAGTCTACGTGCCTGAGGATGGAGTCGCCCCGTGGGAAAAGCACGCTGCATGAACATCCAATCGTTAGGTTTTAACTCAGGTTCGGCCGTATTATTTGAACTAATGGCTACATCAGTGTCCTGGCAACTTGAAAAGAAAGCTAAAATCAAAAGAGTAATAAAATAGTGCATAAAATAAGTTTATGCCCTAAAGATAATTCATTTCCCCTATTGCTCTGAATTCCTTTTATTGGGATAACCTGAAGACATAGATAATTTTCCCGATTTGACGCGACGGTGCCTGGGGATCAGGATTAAACTCAGTAGCCAATGCAGCACGTCGGGCTGGGTCCAAAAGACAGGGCGCATTGTTAGTGGTGCCGCGGACCCCTGGCATTGCAGTGACTACCTCACCTTTCTGATTGACCTCAATACTGACCACAACACGGCCGGCTTGATTACAATCTTGGACAATAATCTCTTTATACAGAGCACGGCGTCCACCGAGTAAATAATTCCCATCTCCATCAAGACCAATGCCCAAATTATAGGGGCTCTCAGAGAGTGGGCTTCCATCATCAGCCCCTAATGCTGTTTGATTTTGTTGGT
>JAYOYS010000009.1:72665-89968 GCA_038153605.1 Flavobacteriaceae bacterium | reverse complement strand
ACTCTTTGGGCATGGCCTTGACCTGCTCTGGTGAAAAATTACAGGATTCTAGCCAGGGAAAGGCCAGCATCATTCCTCCACCAGCCAAAAGGCTACTCTTGATAAAAAATCTTCTTCCTTGGTCTACTTTGTGTTTACTCATGACGCTGGATTTAAAGGTTTTCTGCGGCATCTTTTACCGCTTTTTTGATGCGTATATAGGTGCCACAACGGCAAATATTGCCCGCCATTGCTGACTCGATTTCTTGGTCTGTTGGATTCGGATTTTGGTTGAGTAGCGCCGTGGCCGTCATGATTTGACCCGATTGACAATAACCGCATTGAGGCACGTCTTGTTTGATCCATGCTACTTGCACAGGGTGATCCCCATCCTCAGAAAGCCCCTCTATGGTCAATACTTTACTGCTTCCCACTGCAGAAATCGGGAGTTGACAAGACCGCACAGCAATACCGCTGAGATGGATGGTGCATGCCCCGCATTGTGCAATACCACATCCGTATTTGGTGCCTACTAAATTTAAATGGTCTCTTAAAACCCACAACATTGGGGTAGATGGATCGACATCCACTGTACGCGTCGCTCCGTTTACATGCAAAGTATACTGCGCCATGATAAAAAGTTTAGCCATAAAGATACTAAATTACGTACTTTACGGTGTTACTTTGACCCTGCTTTTAATTGCCTCATTTATGACCCAATATTCTGTTGTCGCCATTCAGATTTCTATCAGCCTTAACATTAGAAAGTGTAAGGAAAATACTCTTAAATGAACTCCTTAAAACTCATATTGGGACGGATGGCCTACTTTGCGCCATCTTGGGTCTTTGCCTCGATCAACATCATGGTGGGGACTTGGGTGCTTTACTTGCCGCATATCAAAGCAAAATTTGCCCTTAGTGATGCCGAAATCGGTACGGCTCTATTTTTCACCTCTTTAGGCTTAGTTATATCGCTACCCATTGTCCCACGCATCAATAAAAAATTTAGTGAAGGGCGCTCCACCCGAATGGGTATTATTTTACTCGCCCTAGCTTTTAATCTCCCTTTAATGGCCATAAACTACTTGGGACTTTGCGTGAGTTTGTTGTTGATCGGAATCTTATCGGGATTTACCGACATCTCTATGAATGCCGTGGTCTCGTTGACTGAAGAACGGGAGGAACAAAACTTCATGTCTGCCGCTCACGGATTTTTTAGTTTGGGCGGCTTTATCGGGGGCGGCATCGGCAGTCTGGTCATCGCTCAGCATCTTAACCCCGTGTGGCATATGTCCATAATTACAGGCTCTGTGATCATCAGCAACCTGATCCTGTCCAAACATTATTTAGGAATCAAAGACCAAACCTATTTAACAGCGGATTCAACAACGGCTAAACCAAAGCCCTTTCAAAAGATTTTACCGGTTATCGGGCTATCTATGGCCGCATTCATTGTCATGATTAATGAAGGCGCCGTAGAGCATTGGAGTACACTTTTTTTATTTGAAGTGGTTCGACTCAGTGAAAATAGCGCTGCCCTGGGTTTTGTGATGTTTTCACTCACCATGACCTTGGGTCGATTTTTAGGAGATGGGGTCAGCCAAAAAGTGGGGTCGGTCAAAACCCTGGCCTATGGTTTTATCATTGCAGTTTTCAGTTATGCTTTGATTTTAACTGCCAACAAAATAACGAGTGTCGTCGGTTTTGCGCTGCTGGGATTTGGCCTATCGGTAATCGTTCCAGAATTAGTTCGTCTGGCCGGCAAAAACAAACAAATCAATGCCTCCGAGGCCATTGCCTCGGTAAGCGGTATTGGCTATATGGGCTTTTTAACAGGGCCCATCATCTTGGGTTATCTCGCAGATTGGACCAGCTTGACCAGCAGTTATGTGTTCTTGGGAATCAGCACTTTGGCCGGATTAAGCATTACCCTGACCATCATTAAAAGGCGATATGCAGGCAAAATACCACAGAGATAAAACTTTAAATTGCTATTGATTAATTTCCTTATTAAATTAGTGCTCAAAAAGCGCTATGATTGCAAGAACTAATGTAGAGGAACGCTTGAAAAAGCACCGTACACGGCATATTACTGAGGCTAATCTTTTAGCAGAAATCAAAAATATCTTTAATCGCGAAGAAGAAAAAGATCAAGCGATTATAAGTCGCCTCCAAGATGAGCCACAAGCAGACCACAACGCCTTTGACCTAGATTTACTAGACACGGATCGCATCTTTCACCTAGATCACATCAAAGCAATTTGCATCGATTATCGGCTTCGGTTTTTGGACAGCAAATTATTTAAGGGGGCGCTTCCCTACGAGGCGATCAGCAAAATCAAAGCCCTTGAAAAAGAGCATAACCTCAGTCTGGATGGATTCAAAATCATGGCCCCCAGCAAATTGTTCAAGCTCGAGAACGCTGATGACCCACTGCTTTTCGCGCCCATTGGAAATGGCTATTATTACCTCATACACAAATGGGGCAATGACTTAAGCCCATTAAGAAAACTCGCAGTACTTCCGCTGAGAAATTTTGAAAACCTGATGGTTTTAACGGCGCTGGTTAGCTTAATTGCCTCTTTCTTTGTGCCAAATAGTCTCTTAAGCCTGAACACAACAGGAGTCCAATTTTTTCTGATTTTTCTCTTTATGTTCAAATCAGTAGCAGCTGTAGTGTTGTACTATGGTTTTGCCTCGGGCAAGAATTTCAATACGGCCATTTGGGACAGTAAATACTACAATACCTTGTGACGCCTTCTGCGCAGACTGTTATTGACGCCATCCGGGCTGTAGCAGACCCCGAGCACGCACAAACCTCGGTTGTGTAACCTAAGTTACCCCAGAGGCCATCTTATTTCTTTACTTTTGATGGCGTAGATTTTAATCGAATTTTTATGATGGAGTTTTTACTTGACCCATGGCCATGGTATGTGGCAGGACCTTTGATTTCTTTGGTGATGTTTGCCCTAATTATAGGCGGTAAGACCTTTGGGGTTTCCTCAAACCTCAGAACCATTTGCTCAGCTTGCGGCGCTGGCAAAATCAGTGGCTTTTTCGATTTTAACTGGAAAGCCCAGACGTGGAATTTGATTTTCATTTTTGGTACGTTGATTGGGGGATATTTAGCGCAAAAACACCTGTCAAACGATAACGATATTTCTCTAGCAAGTGATACGGTCACGGAGTTAAAGAGTATTGGTATCAGCACAGAAAACCAAGGCTATGTCCCTAGTGAACTTTTTGATCTAAGCAACAACGAAAATGTACTTCTTGCTGTTTTATTGCTTTCAATCGGCGGATTTTTAGTTGGATTTGGCACTAGATATGCCGGTGGGTGCACCTCTGGGCACGCCATCACAGGGTTGAGTCAATTGCAAGTCGGTTCCCTCATCGCAGTTATTGGATTTTTCATCGGCGGACTATTTATCACTCATTTTATCTTCCCCATAATATTTTAATCATGAAGCGACTGTATTTTTTATTCTGGGGCATCATTTTTGGAATTGTCTTGATCAAGTCAGAGGTAGCCTCGTGGTTTAGAATTTATGAAATGTTTCAGTTTGATTCATTTCATATGTATGGGGTTATTGGCTCTGCGGTAATCTCAGGCATCATACTTACTCAACTGCTTAAAAGAAGTAATGTAAAATCGATTGATGACCGTGATCTAGAATTTGAGGACAAAGAATTTTTGCCGAAAAAATATCTCTTTGGTGGCACCATCTTTGGTTTAGGCTGGGGATTAACTGGGGCCTGTCCCGGACCGATGTTTGCCCTATTAGGCGCAGGATATTACTCGATTTTGATTGCAATATTTTTCGCCATTTTGGGTACCCTTGTCTACGGCATACTTAAAGATCGACTTCCTCATTAAGTGAGTCATCCCGGTTTTATTGACACGAAAATTTATAAATCGTTCTTGATTTATAGGTCAAGCCTGCCATAAGGAGGGCTGATGGAAAGGAAGCCTGATTTGGCGCATTTGGCCAGTTTTGTGTCTCAAGGCAAAATCCAGTCCTGTCTTTGTAAAACCCCCCTTGAGGGTTGGGATACTGATCTTTTGAAAATTTTGCGGTATAAAATTGAACCCCAGGTTGGGTAGTAAAAACTTCCATAGTTCTTCCACTAGGCTCATGATGAACTTGGGCTATCTTTCTCAAGTCGTTTCGGTCCTCTCCAAATACAAAGCAATGATCAAAACCAGTTTCCATCGATGATTCATTCAGCAAAAGACCGAGTTGTGACTCAATTGTTTTAGGCTCTCTAAAATCAAAGGCAGTATCATTAACAGGAGATAAAATCCCCTTAGGAATTAATTCTGAATTTAATGGAAGGTAATAGGTGGGCCATAATTGAACTCTATGATCCACTATTTCTCGATTAAAATCTCCAGATAAATTGAAATAGCTGTGTTGCGTCGGATTAAACACGGTGTCTTTATCGGTGGTAGCCCTATAATCAATGGTCCACTTATTATTTTGATTGATTTTATAAGTCACCGTGACCTTTAAATTTCCTGGGTAACCCTCTTCGTTATTTTTACTGGTGTAAGAGAGCTTAAGGCTAGCCTTTTGTTGAGCTACCTCTGGCTCTATAGTCCAAATAACCTTATCAAAGCCTTTATGCCCCCCGTGTAAATGATGTCGACCGTTATTTTGAGAAAGACGGTATTGCACATTAGCTATATCCAGTTCCCCAGAATCAATTCTATTTGCATACCGACCAATTAAGGCCCCAAAATAGGGGTTTCTCTGCTGGTAATCCTGAAAATTATCGTAACCTAAAACGACATTAGCTAATGCGCCATATCGATCTGGAGTCATTAAACGGGTCACTATGCCTCCATAATTCAATACTGAAATTCCAAAGCCAGAAGAGTTAGTCAGAGTAAATTCTGTGATGGGCTGCTTTTGATCAGTTTGTCCAAAATTTGTTGTCGATAAATTCATTTCATGGGGTAAATCAAATTTGGGGCTTGATTCATTACAAAGATACGACAGTATTTGAATTATGCAACACTTTATCCGAATTATTTGCATTTCATCAATTAAATAAGGCGTTTTTTGAATGAGCCCCTTGCATTTATTTTTTATTTAACTCATTGATTTTCTGTATTTTATTAGTACTTTTAACCCCAAAATCAACACCCATGAAATTTTTTAAAATTTTTTCAATTTTTTTGTTGTTAATCGTTTTTTATTGCGTTTCATCGGTGTTTTTGAGCATTTTTTTGAGCTGAATTGAGTAAAAAAAGCTCAATTTTCATGAGGACTTGCTCAAAATGGTTTCCTGTATTTTCAAATTTCACTCCAGGCATTAGAAAAATTTAATGGCCGTATTTATTTTTTTTGTTAATTCGCGGGCCGTAATGAACGCTCACATAAACTTGAAAAGTCATTTAGGCCTAACCCTCGCTTTATGACCTCAAAAAAAGGACTCAAATTCCTTATCGTCTCCAAATGGGGAGACTCACTCGATTTGGCTTATCGCCTGAAAAATGAAGAACACGAAGTCCTGATGTTTATTCAGGACCGAGATTCAAAAGAAATAGGTTACGGTTTCGTCAAAAAAACCAATCAATGGCAAAAACATATTGATTGGGCGCATGTGATTGTGTTCGATTATACTGGTTTTGGGGCCCAAGCAGATGCCTTAAGACTACAAGGTAAATTGGTATTTGGCGGATCTACTTATACAGATTTACTCGAACTTGATCGAAACTTTGGTCATGAAGAATTGGTCAAGCACAAAATAAAAACCATCCCCTCCAAAGAGTTTACTAATTTCCCTGCAGCGATTGAATACATTTCGGCTCATCCCGATTGTTACGTCATCAAGCCCTGTGGTGAAACACAAGAATACAAGCAGCTTTTGTTTGTTGGCAAGGACGATCAAGGTCATGACGTGATTAAAATGCTTGAAGCCTATCAAAAAACCTGGGGCGCAAACTTTGGCGCATTTCAAATCCAACGCCGCGTCAAGGGTGTGGAAGTCGCTATCTCAGGATTTTTTAACGGCAATAAATTTCTACGGCCCGTTAACGTGAGCTTTGAACATAAAAAACTATTTCCTAATGAACTTGGTGTGTCGACCGGTGAAATGGGAACCAGCATGTTTTGGTCTGAAAAATCCCCAATTTTCGAAAGAACCTTGCAGAAAATGGAACAGACCCTCGCTGCCAACAGATTTATCGGGCATATTGATATCAATACCATTGTCAACGGCAACGGCATTTATCCTTTGGAATTTACTTCCCGCTTTGGTTACCCACAGATTAATATTCAGCTAGAAGGGATTACCGAAAATTTCGGCCAAATGCTCCATAAAATTGCCCAGGGTCAAGACTTCAAACTGAAAGTCAAAAAAGGATTCCAAGTGGGAGCCTATATGGTAGTTCCTCCTTTCCCGTTTGACGACAAAAAGAGCTTTGAAATTTTTTCAAAGGATTCTGTAGTTTTATTCAAAACACCAAACCGCGAAGGAATTCACCCCATCCAAGTCAAAAACATTAATGGCCAATGGCTGATCACTGGCAACTCTGGAATTGTGTTACTCATCGTAGGCACAGGAATGACTATGAAAGAAGCGCAAAAGAATATGTATAACCGTATTGCTAACATCATTATTAACAACAGTTATTACCGTAACGATATCGGTAACAGATGGGCAGAGGATTCCGACAAACTCCTTTCATGGGGGCTGCTATAACCCATCATATACCATTTAAATAAGTCATGATCGCGTTTAAAGAAATCCTTAATCCAGCTGCAGAATTTTTCGATTTTTTACCACGGGATTGGCAGGATGAATTATTACCCCAGTGGCCTCGGCTTTCAAAATCAGCAAAGGTATATGGTCTTTATCTAGACAATGCTCTAGAAAGCCTAATCACCATGGGCATAATATTTTCTCAGGATCTACCTCAGCTTACGCCGTACGAAAAAACGATAAAAAATCTTCTAAGTGACTATTATTACATCGGTTATGTTTATACCCTGCCGGAATATCGCGGCAAAGGATATGCCTCACAATGGTTCTCAGGATTAATAACCCACTACTCTAAATATAACTTTTGGCTCACAATAGAAGAGCCCGTTCTGGCTGACTTTTACCAAAAAAATAATTTTAAAATATTTTCTGAGTCAGGGTCTTTAGACTCAGGGGGCGAAATTTGTTTGATACTCAGACAAAACCAATAACCGCATAATCACATTTTTCACTCAAAAAAAATGGGTCCATTCCATTAATTAATTGATTAAATTAGAATTCATTTAAATCAACGTGAGAAAGGACAGACTTTACCTGCTGATAGCCCTGCACTTTCCCTTGTGGATCATCAAGGATAGTTCCTGGTATTTCTCCTTAAACT
Source organism: Flavobacteriaceae bacterium (assembly GCA_038153605.1). Classification (GTDB taxonomy): domain Bacteria; phylum Bacteroidota; class Bacteroidia; order Flavobacteriales; family Flavobacteriaceae; genus BACL21. The sequence continues at coordinate 82,617 of JAYOYS010000009.1, read as the reverse complement.
TTGAGGGGGACTTTATTTTCAAATACGTGTCAGTATCATTTGCCCTCATCACACTGATCATCTCCGGGATTTTGTTGTTTTATGCGGAAAACAAAATGGCGAAACTTGAGAATTTTATTTTAACCATTTGGTTGGCGGCTAATACCTCATGGATGGCACACGAGCTATTTGACATACATATTGCCGCCTATGCCGCAAAAGCCTTTTTCATTTTGGGGTTTTTACTGATCCCCGTATATTCGCTTAGTCTGGTAAAAGAATATCGCGCAAAAAAAAATAAACCCGCCTAATTAACCTTTCGGGTATAATCTAGAATGGAAATCATTATTGTTTCAATCATTGCGTTTTTGGTCGCCATTTTGACCTTTTTTTCTGGCTTTGGCCTAGGCACCATACTCACCCCTGTATTTATGTTTTTCTTTCCAGTGGAGCTCTCAATAGCCCTAACTGGTGTGGTGCATTTTTTCAACAATATTTTTAAAATCATCCTAGTGGGGCGTAATGCCAATCGTGAAGTTCTTTTAAAATTTGGCGTACCAGCGGTCATTGCCGCTTTAATAGGCTCGACCATTTTGATTAACATTGCCGATGCACCCCCTCTATTTGACTATTCATTAGGGGATTCCTTAATCGAAGTTTCGATGGTTAAATTTATCATCTCTTTGCTTTTGATCATTTTTGCCAGCATGGACCTCATCCCCTATTTTAGGGATCTGACTTTTGATAAAAACAAATTGCCCATTGGTGGGATAATGAGTGGTTTTTTTGGTGGACTATCTGGAAATCAAGGGGCTCTGCGTAGTGCCTTTTTAATTAAAGCAGGGCTTTCAAAGGAAGCGTTCATAGGAACTGCAGTCGTGGTGTCAACTTTTGTCGATTTTACCCGGCTTAGCGTTTACGCCACACGATTCTCTCAGGCCGGCCTTATCGATAATTTAAACTTAGTGTTCTGCGCTACTTTGGCGGGCATCGCTGGTTCTTTTATCGGCAATAAACTCCTAAAAAAAGTAACCCTCAAGAGATTACAGTCTTTCGTAGCTGTAATGCTCATTTTGATCGCCTTAGGATTTGGCTCGGGACTGATTTAAAATTCTTAAATTTAGGTAATCTAAGAGGCTCCAATTAAAGGAAGGCTTTAAAATCAAAAAACTATGTGGGGCGCCAATAGATGGACTGATCGAATGTTTAAAAAATATTGGCGGGGTGTTGTTCTTTTAGCCCTGCTTTATCTGCTTTATCAAACTCTTTAAAATACCTTATTCTGCCAAAAATTAGGACAAGGATTGTCCTTTTTCTTCTATTTAATCACTTTTAGGATCAGCTTCTGTGCTGCGTTCTATATCCTCTTGTTGCGCCTTGGCAGTCCACATGAAATAGAAATATACCGCCAAGATGATAAAGCCGAAAGTAAACATTAGACCATCTTGCATCACTATTTTCCTTTATATTGATTCTGAATTTGATCGAACACCAATGTAAAGGTCAAGATTGTTATGGGCCATAAACCGACATAAAGTCCTTCAATTTTACTTCTAGAAAACCACAAGACTAAAAAATACAGCATGTCAAAGAAAGATAAAACAAGCGGATAGTAGTTCTTGAGAAAATTCATGAATCGTCATTTATTGGAAAGTTCAATAAAATTTATACTAACTCAAAAAAAACCCATTACAGTTAGCAGCTGGATATGCACTAGATATCATGAGCGGGGCCTTGCGGACGAACGTCTTGCCCAAATGAATAAATTATCTCCGTAGCGAAAGTAATATTTAATAATATTTTCATTGTGAGGTATTTAGCTCGTGAAGGTAAAAAATCCTACAGAAAGTTAAAAATTGCCCCGGCCTAAGAAGACATTTACCCCTCTTTTTATAGGGTTTCCACTCGCCCTACGATTAATGACCACTTGTCCCGAATGCCATAATGCATCAGAAATTTGGCCGTTAATCAGGTGCCAAAAAGGGAATTTATAAGTCTGAGTGGGTTGCACAATCTTGACTGATAATTCAGAAAAATCAGTGACCTCATCCAGAGCGCCTATAGCACTTTGTAAATGATTTAAGGTGCCTTCTCTTAGCTCTTGATAAGTCATCGTCGCGTCATTAGTTGAAGGCGATGAGTTACTTTCCAAGGTACTGGCTATTGTGCTACTAAGTTTGTAAATGTGTTCTATTATTTCGAATGTAGAGCGGCTATCATTACTGGGGCGATAATTCAGATCCTCAGGGCGTAAATCCGCACTTGCCCAATAAAATCTATACCCCAGCCCAGAAATAAGACGTTGAAGCACCCCTTGTGCAGAATAATTTTCTGGGTAGGGCCCAATCTCGGCAAATGGAAGCTCCTTTTCTTGACAATTAAGCAGCCTAAAAGTTAAAAATGTCAATAATAAAATTAGGCGTCTAATATCTTATATCTTTGGTTAAATATAACCATTGTTTTAAATCTTATTTGAATCAACCATTAATCTAATAATCTAATTCAATGAAAAAAGTACTTTCGCTTTTGGCACTATCGATCACAGCAACCTCATGTGTCATCATACGCTTTCCGGATACAATGCACGTAGATGTGAGTGTCCCTGAGAATTTCCAAAAAGAGGACATTGAGGTCATTATTGATACTTTGAAATCTGAAAAAGTTCAAGGCGTAATCCAAATGAAGCTCGAAAAAAAATCTTCAGATCAATAAGGGGATTTATCCACTTTATCCCATGAGGGACACGGTAATTTAAGCCACTATACTTTATTGAAAAACAAGATTAAAATATAAGTCGGCCTAATTGCCCTTTCTGTGGTAAATCTCGTCGAATGGAATTCGAAATCGCTCCCCATAAACCCCTTCAGGCTTGCGGATACCACAGCTGACAATCATATTGATTTCGGCCCCGCGGGGCAAGCCTAAGAGATGCTTTACGCGCCAAGTGTCTGAACCTTCCATGGGGCAAGTATCATAGCCGATGGCCGCCATACTTATCATGAAGTTTTGTGCGGCCAAACCACAGGTTTTATGGACCACCACCCGCAAGTCTTTGGCCCGTACCTCTCGATAAATCGGACGAAATATCCCGGTAATCAAAACCATTATGTATTTCAGCCATCCATACAGACCGAATAAATCAAAATACACATTAGGAATGAGCTTGCTGTAATAAGCTTTAATGACCCGCTCGCGTCGACTCTGCTGGTCCTTTGGCTTGTCTGGGTAAATCTGGCGAATCATGTCCAAATTAGCTTTGGCCCTGGAGCGCCATAAATCCTTTCTTGTGACAAAAACCACAAGTTGCTGGGCCGTACGGGCAGCATTTTGATTGAAACACAATGGCGCCATTTGCTCAATAATGGCTATATCGGTGATGTGAATGAACTCCCAAAGTTGCATATTACTGCTATTTGGGGCCAAAGCCGCCTGCCGTAAACACTGCTTGACTTTCTCGGAGTCAATAGGCTGCTGCGGGTCATAAACCCGAACAGATCGACGAAACTCAATAGCTTGAGAAACTGTTTTCTCTTCTTCCATAAAATCAATTTAATTGTATGGGATTATGACCCCATGAGACCCATGCATATAACCGATAAACCCCCAAGATGATTGTTTTTTATTCAACATCCTCATCGCCTAATCGATCAATTAAGCCGTCTATTTCTTTAATCAATTCGCGTCTTTGTTCCCGAGCCTTCTCGCGCACCTCTTCGGGTTTTTCTGGATTAGCAATAACTCCGGAATAATAGGTAATCAGCGTGTTGATTCCGCTTAATTTAGAGGCAATTCTCATTTGCTCCACCTGAGCCTCTAATGCCTTTTCAGATTTTTCCTGAGTTCTTCTACTCTTGATCAATTCCTTTCGGTTGAGTTCGATTTCTTCACGTTGCAATTGAATTTCTTGTCGACTGCTGTAGATCGAGTAGACCAAACCTGCGAGGGCTAAGCCAGAAAATAATGAATTAATGGCCCCGAATAAATCGCCAAAAGTCCCTCGGTGGGACCACTCGTCCAGATAAACCATTGTCAATAAGCCTGATAAGGCCCAGACCAGCACAATCCCGATAATGATGATACTGAGTAATTTATTATTTGAGTTCATAAGTCGGTTGTTTTGATTCGCTATTTTAAATTAATTGAAAACTGGCTGTCCATTTGTATCATTGGTCAAGATAGACCACAGTTAATCGTCTCGTTTTAGGAGCTCAAAAGCATACTGAAAATGGGCCTGGTGAATCTTATCGCCCTTATTGCGTTTAGATTTAGCTTTGGCTCGGGTCTGTTCCATGGCCTGAGTCACCAAGCTCGTGACACTGGGCGAGAGCTTCTTGTCTTGGCTCAACTCCTTGAGCTGTAAAATCCAATTGATTTGTAAGTTCCGATTAAGGGCATGTGTTGCCGAAAGACTAATCAGGTCATCGCCTAACTGATCGAACAATCCGTCTACCCCAAGTGAAGCGTCCATGGCCAAACCGGGCAAGGTTTCTTTAACCGAATTCATTTCATTGAGTCTACTTGTGGACAACAATCGATTTAAAACCCGATTTTGAATGCTAGAGACCTGCTGTAAAACACCTTGGTCACTAAATAGGTGCACCAATTCTTTTGGCATCAACCAGCTAGGATTGTTCCAAAGCTCCTGGCGCAAGAACTTTAGGGCTCTTTTCTGTTCGGCCTCGGGGACCCCGCGATAAGGCATAGCCCCTTGACCTTTATTTGATCGGGTTTCATAAACACCACCGATAATAGCTGCCACGTGATTCACATAGCGCGAATAAACCCCTAGAAGTTCTCCGTAAAGTTCTTCTAAATCATCATAGGTCGCCCCTTGAGGCGTAGTCCATTGCTCTAGGTTTTGGGCCACAATTTTTAAATTCTTCAGCCCGTAATCGGTCGCCTTTACCGGATCATCGCCTATATTTTCAGTTTGAGCGTTTGGATCATTACCACTCCCCCCAAACATATAAATCGGATCCAAGGACTTTTCATCGACCATGGCCTTGAGCTCGGCCGCTACCTGATCTGTATCTAATCCATCAAAATACCGATAACCCCACTCGATGGCGTAGTGATCATAGGGCCCTATTTGCCGCACGAATCTGATATTGTCGTCACCCGGTTGCGCCACATAATTGTAGCGCGCATAATCCATAATAGTGGTGGCAATCCCCATTTTTTGGGTAAAATCTCCTGAGCGCAATGAGTCAACAGGGTAAGCGGAACTCGCCTTCATGTTATGGGGCAGTCCCAAGGCATGACCTACCTCGTGCGCGATGACTCGACGCATCATTTCACCAATTTCTTTTTCTGGAGTATCCAATGTCCGGGCTTTGGGATTGGCCGCTCCAGTCTCGAGCAAATATCTATTGCGATACGAGCGCAAATGATTGTGATACCAGATTACATCGCTCTCGATGATTTCACCAGAACGTGGGTCTTTTACACTGGGCCCCACGGCATTTCTGGTGGTCGAAGCCACATAGCGCACCGTAGAATATCGCACGTCTTCTGGCGAAAAGTCCGGGTCTTCTTCAGGGGTCGGAGGATCTTTGGCGATTATGGCATTTTTAAATCCCGCCGACTCAAAAGTTGCTTGCCAATCCTCGATGCCTTGCTTGAAATATGGGCGCCACTTCATGGGTGTAGCTGGGTCTAAATAAAAAACAATCGGCTTTTTAGGCTCGACCAGTTCGCCGCGCTTATAAGCCTCTAGGTCTGTGGGCTCGAGTCGCCAACGCACAGCCACCTCGAACTCGTCGGATTTTAAAGCCGGCGAAGAATAATCAATTTTTTTGAGGCTAAACCAGCCCACCCTTTTGTCTGACCGGCGCATTTGCATGGGTTCTTTGGGCAGTAGTACCAAGGAATGATTCACCTGGAAACTAAAGGTACTGGTTCGATTACCTCGTGGGGCTTCACCCACTTCAAAGGTCAGGGTGTGCAGAACCTCAACATTTTGGGGAAAGCTGCGGCACTTCTCGATAAAAGACCTGCTTTTATCTTGACGGTCGATTTTAAACTTCTTTTTATTGCCTTCGCTAATTAGATTAAATCCCGGAGAATCCTCTGAGAAGTAGTCGCTAACATCTATAAGAGAAACCGCCTGATTAGGGTCATCTTTCGGATCGTTTTCTAAGTCAAAAGCGGCCAAAATTGGCGCGAAGTTATTGGCCTCTACTGACTGGGCAATAGGATCGTTTTCATCGGCTGTATTGACAAAGGAGTGCTCGCGAAGTAATAGTCGAACTGCACTTTTTTCAAAGCGTACGATACGTTCTGCCGTTTTACTCCCGGCATTAGTATAACCCGAATAGTCGGCTGGAAGCTGGGTGAATCGCGTCACCATGAGTAAATCTCTACCCAAAATACTATCGGGGATTCCCCATAGGAGCTTTCCTTTTTCCGCATCGAAATAACTGTCGATGAATCCACTCGATTTAGGGTAATCTACCATAAGTGAATCAATCGAATTAGAGTCAGGAATTGCATCCGATTCTTGACCAAAAACGGCAGTACAGCTCAATGCTAAAATCAATAAAGTAAAAAGGTTCAATTTTTTTATCATGGGTTTACGGATTTAAGTCCAAATCGCTATGGTTGCCATTAAGGCAAATCCCAAAAGCATAGATATAGGTTATGTAGTTTTTATGCATGACCTGAAAATCACCCAGCGATGATTTGTATTCTATTCGTTAGCGTTCTAAATATAAGGAAAAGCATTCAGTGAATGGCCCAGAAAGAGAATCTTAGCTATCTTTAAGTCGACAACCACAATAACTCCAGGCATGGATAAGCGCAGTTTTCTCAAAAAAGCATCGGTACTTGGCGTTTTGCCGTTTACTTACCCCAAATTCTTAGGTGAAAGTGATGGGTCAAGTAAGATCAATAAAACTATGAGTGTCCCCGGGAAAAACACTCAGTCCCCCGCAGATTTTTGGGAGACAATACGCAGTCAGTACGCTTTGACCACCGATTATATTAATCTGGAGAGTGGGTACTATAATATGATTCCAAAACCTACGCTTGAGCGCCTAAAATCCCACATGGAGCGCGTCAATTTAGAGGGATCCCATTATATGCGCACCCAGCTTGACAAGGACCGTAGGGAAACCTCCAAGGCTCTGGCAGACTTCATGGGCGTGCCGTCGAGCAATTTGATCATTACCCGAAACACTACAGAATCCTTGGATCTGGTCATCGCGGGTTATCCTTGGCAAAAAGACGATCATGTCATTTATGCCCTACAGGATTACGGGGCCATGAAGGTCATGTTTGAGCAAGTGGTTCAGCGCCATGGCTTAACCGAGGACTTGGTCTCAGTCCCCAATCACCCTAAAGACGACGATGAAATTGTCGCCCTTTACGAATCCAAAATTAAGGGCAACACCAAAATGATCATGGTCTGTCACATGATCAACATTACAGGACAGATTCTACCCATCAGAAAAATTTGCGACATGGCCCACAGCCATGGGGTCGAGGTTTTAGTGGACGGAGCACACTGCGTGGGCCATTTTGATTTTGATATAAAAGACCTTAACTGCGACTATTACGGCTCCAGCCTCCACAAATGGTTGGCCGCCCCACTAGGCAACGGCCTGCTCTATATTGAGGATAAGCGCATTGCTCCGCTTTGGCCTCTTTTAGCGGATTACATTGAGGACCGCAGTAATATTCTAAGGCTTAATCATCTCGGGACCCACCCTGCATACATAACTTTGGGAATCAATGATGCCCTCAATTATCTAAACACCATTGGACTCGCCCGCAAAGAAGAGCGTCTGCGATTTTTGCGCACTTACTGGATGGATGCACTGAGGGATGTTCCCAATGTGGTGATCAATACCCCTTGGGAGCCCCATCGTGCCTGCGGTATTGGTAATATTGGTCTGAGTAATATGTCCCCGGAGGTCATGGCCCAGCGATTGCTGGATGAGCATGGTGTATTTACCGTTGCCATTGATTACGCCAATGTGAATGGTTGCCGCATCACGCCCAATGTCTTCACCACCACTACAGAATTAGATCATTTTATAAAGGCTGTTAAAACACTCGCTCAATCCTAATTAATTTATGGCACTGCGCTCATTTAAAAATATTGGCCCAGGAATCATCGTCGCGGCTGCCTTTATTGGGCCAGGAACGGTGACTTTATGCTCTATTGCTGGAGTGAATTATGGTTATGCACTTTTGTGGGCCGTTTTAATGTCTACGGGTGCCACCATCGTATTACAAGAAATGGCGGCGCGCATCGGACTGGTCACCCAAAGTGGTCTGGCAGAACTGCTACGGGGACAGCTCAGTAATTCTCTGTGGCGACGGCCTGTGCTATGGCTTATTTTACTGGCCATTGTCATGGGCAATACAGCCTATCAAGCAGGAAATTTAGGCGGTGGCATATTGGGTTTAACGGCCTTGTTCCGACCCTTAAAATGGACGATTCTAGGCGTCGAGATAGATCTGACTGCGCTTATTTTAGGGCTCATCGCCTATGTTGTCCTTTCACAAAAAAGCGACAAAATCCTAACGCGCATTTTGACCTTGCTGGTCTTGTTTATGAGCATTTCCTTTGTGATTACAGCTTTTTTAATTCAGCCCAACATCTCCGCATTACTGCGCGGTTTACTCATACCTTCTTTGCCAAATCAAAGTCTTTGGACCGTTATTGGTCTGATTGGCACCACCATAGTGCCCTATAATATTTTTCTACATGCCTCGCTTGTGAAAAAAAAGTGGAACGATTCCACTGCATTGCCCCAGGTCAAAAAGGATACCTATTGGACCATTGGGCTCGGCGGTTTGGTATCGATGAGCATCGTGGTTTGCGCGGCAGGTTCTGGCATAACAGAAATCAATAGTGCGGCAGATTTAGCAGAAGGATTAAAACCCTTGTACGGCGCTTTGGCTAAAATACTCATGGGTATAGGTCTATTCGCCGCTGGTCTGACCTCAGCCATCACTGCACCACTGGCCGCAGCCTATGTGGCTTGTGGTTGTTTGGGCTGGTCTACCGATAATCAGAGCCAAAAATTCAAGCAAATTTGGCGCCTTGTTTTGATTGTTGGTGTATTACTCTCGGCCACTGGAATCAAACCCATTACCGTAATTCAATTTGCGCAAGTAGCGAATGGCACCCTTATTTTCATCATCGCTGGACTGGTCCTTTGGCTAGTCAATAAGTCCGAACTTATGAAGCAGGCTGTGAACAGCCGGTGGCAAAATATTTTTGGAGGACTGGTATTTTTGGTGACTCTATTGGTCGGATTCAAAGGCATCAGTGGCGCCATACAATTGCTTTTTTAAATGGATATTAACTGCGACTTAGGGGAAGGCATGGCCAATGACGCTCAGATCATGGCTTATATTTCGCGCTGTAATATCGCCACTGGGGCTCATGCTGGTTCTCGGGATCTCATTTTAAAAACCATGCATCTGGCCCAGGAACACCAAGTTGCCATCGGGGCTCATCCTTCTTATGCTGATCGTCAAAATTTCGGGCGTATCTCCATAAATTTACCGCCTGCTGAGCTCAAAAACAGTTTGCGAGGGCAGATTGAATTGATACTCGAATGCGCTGATATCTGTGATGTGCCACTCACCCACATTAAACCCCATGGAGCGCTTTATCACGATGTGGCTAAAACCCCAGAAATAGCTGAGCTACTGATGGATGTGGTCAAAGAACTCTGTCCAAAGGCTGTAGTAATTACGGCCGCAAATTCTGTACTGTTTGATCTAGGCGATTTACCCCAAGAAGCAATTTGGGCCGAGAGTTTTATTGATCGGCGTTATAACCCCGATTTAAGCCTGGTGTCTAGAAGTGAGCCCGAAGCCATCATCCATGATCCGGACCAAGCAACACAACAATTTATCGACTTATGTGCTGGGCAGGTTCGCACCATTGACGGCCAACTTTTACCCTTGAGCTCCAGGACCTGTTGTATTCATTCAGACCATCCAAATGCCTTGG
>JAYOYS010000009.1:23262-72565 GCA_038153605.1 Flavobacteriaceae bacterium | reverse complement strand
GAATTAGCCCCAGACCTAGAGGCTTTTTTAAAGGCAAAAAATCTAAATCTTTCCCAGCTCATCAAAGCACATACGGTTAGAGAATACCCCCTGTATTTCTATGGTTTTCAGCCAGGTTTCATGTACTTAGGGGGGCTAAATCCCGACTTGCATCATGCTCGTAAGTCTGTCCCAGCACAGAGCGTACCGGCGGGAAGTGTTGCCATTGGTGGAGCGCAAACTGGGATTTACCCTAATACCGCCCCTGGGGGCTGGCATGTCATTGGTCGGTGTCCTCTAAAACTTTTCAACCCTCTTGACTCTGAACCTTGTTTGGCAAAACCCGGAGACCTTATAAAATTCGTGCCTATAAATAAGGACGAATTCCAAGCCTATTTGACTGAATCACAAACGGCATCCCACATAGCCAAAACCCAGCAGCGAGCGAAAATCAAATTCGGTCAGATTGAGGTCCTAAAGCCGGGCATCCACAGTTCAATTCAAGATGCGGGGCGATTTGGCCATGCTGTCCTGGGGGTTCCTCAAAGCGGGCCCATGGACCAGGAGTCCCATCGATTAGCCAATGAGCTATTGGGGAATGGAGCGGATTTTGCCGCCGTAGAAATAACTTTTGGTGGGGCAGCCCTAAAATTCCAAAGCGCTACCATTATCGCCATAACAGGCGCAGACTACTCTCCGGCAATTAACCAACTTAAAGTCGCCATGAATGAGCCTATTGCCGTGAATTCAGGTGATGTCTTAAGTTTTGGCCAAAGAAACTGGGGTGTGCGTTCTTACCTTGGGGTTCTGGGCGGGGTCCAAAGCCCAAAAATTATGGGCAGTAGAAGTCAGTGCCAGACCATTACCCCTGAGTTCAGATTAACAAAAGGAGCTTTGATTCCTATTCCACTCATCAATGATAAAGACCTCTCCAGCCTCAGAACTCATGGCTCAGAAATTAACAAAGATGATCTAATAAAGGCCCTGGACCTAAGCAGAGCTAACCCAAGTGATATCAGCTCTATAATGGGCCCAAAAGCATTTAAGACAAATCAACCACTTGAGCTCGAGGTCCTAATTGGTCCGGAATACCTCAGGCTACAAGAGCAAGGGAAAAATAAATTACTCGGCACCTTCACCCTATGGCGGAATGACCGAATGGGTTATTTAGTTCAAGAAAAGGTTAACAATGAGCTGCAGCCCATTCACACATCGGGGGCATTGCCCGGAACGGTGCAACTCACTCCAGGGGGGCAGATTATTATCTTAATGAATGACGGTCAAACCACCGGTGGCTATCCAAGAATTTTTCAACTCACCGAAAAGGCTAAAGCGCTTCTGAGTCAATGCGCACAAGGGCAAAAAATCAAGTTCAAAATAGCTTGATAAAGTGTGTTTGATGTCTGGCTAAATGCCAATTACATTTAACTTTTTGTGTTTATAAATACTTCTGCACCCCACTAGCAAAATCCTCGTGCTGCTGTTCAGACCAGTGCAAACCGTCTTGAAATTTCATGTCCATAATCGTCTCTGTGGCCAAATACTCGGCGCCATGGTTTTGAGCCACTTCAGGAAGTAATTCTAAAAGTGATCGCCATTTTGCATGAGTATTTTGAAACCATTCTGGCAGCTGATGGCAAGTTTCATCCGGGCCAGTGGGCGCCGCCAAAATCAGTTTAGGCCGTTGATCGACAAGCAGTGGATGGTCCTCAATAAGGGCACACAAATCAGATAAATCAGCTGCGATGTTTTGGGCAGTTCTTTGAAAATGGGTTTTCAAATCATTGGTGCCGATCATGAGGATGACAAAGGATAAAGGCCTATGACTTTCTAACAGTACAGACAATATATCTTTAGCGCTTCGCATTAGGCGCTCTTGCTCATTAATGCAAGTGGTACGGCCGTTAAGGCCCTCTTCAATAATGTGATAATTAGAACCTAAGGAGGTTTGCAATCGACCTGTCCAGCGGAGCTCAAATGGATAACGCGATCCGTCTTTGGGGTGGTACCCCCAAGTGTTTGAATCCCCAAAACACAAAATTGATTTTTTCATAGATCATTCTAGATTATCAAATTATTTGGACTTTTACCTACTTGTGAAAATTGGGTCGTTTAATCTATATTTTTGGTGAGGTTTGGCTCAGAGGATATAATCGGTCGTCACAAAATTACTCTGTCGTTCACGCAACATATCGTTAATAATCCCCTTATTCAGAGGATTGTCTTTAGCCGCCAAAAAAGTGCGAATTGAAAAGGCGCGTAGAGCATCATGTACACTCAGAGTACTCACTGCTGAATCTTTGCGGCCAGTAAACGGATAAATATCTGGCCCGCGCTGACAGGCACTATTAAGATTAACGCGACAAACTAAATTAACTAGAATATCAATGAGTGGCGCCAACTCCTCCGAGTCGGTCCCAAATACACTGACTTGTTGCCCGTAATTACTCTCTGCCATATCATCTAGAGGTAGGTGTATGTCTTCAAAGTCTCTTACTGGTATAACCGGTCCAAACTGCTCCTCATGATAAATCTTCATCTCTTTGGTTACAGGATAAAGCACCGCCGGAAATATAAAATTACTGCTACGCTCACCACCACGTTTATTGATGATTTTTGCGCCTTTTTCTAAAGCGTCATCGATAAGCGATTGAATATAGTCTGGTTTATGTGGTTCCGGTAGCGGAGTTAGAAGAGTATTATCCCAGGGCATCCCAAGCTCTAAGGTATCCACAGCCTCAGTGAATGCTGCCAAGAACTCATCCTTTATTTTTTTATGGACATATAGTATTTTCAAAGCCGTACAGCGTTGTCCATTAAATGAAAGTGTTCCAGTGATACACTCCGACACAGTGTTTGATAAATCAGCACTTGGTAAAACAATGCCTGGATTTTTAGCCTCCAGCCCTAAAACCAATCGCAGTCTATTTTTATTAGGGTGTAAGTCTTGCAAAGCAATAGCGGAGGAACTATGACCAATCAATGCCAGCACATCGATATGACCCGATTTCATAATTGGTGAAGCCACTTCTCTTCCACGTCCAAAAAGCACGTTGACTACCCCTTTGGGAAAACTGGTTGCAAAAGCTTCAAGCAGCGGACCAATAAGAAGTACTCCTAATTTTGCGGGTTTAAATATTGTCGTGTTCCCCATAATTATGGCAGGAATCAATAAGGAAAAGGTCTCATTTAGTGGATAATTATAGGGCCCTAGACACAAAACAATACCGAGTGGGCCGCGTCTTATATGGGCCCGAACACCCCCTGCATTGGCAAATTTTGCGCCCTCCCTATCGACCTCTTTATAAGCCTCAATAGTGTCATATATATATTCTACCGTTCGGTCAAATTCCTTTTGCGAATCAGTGAGGTTTTTGCCGATTTCCCACATGAGTAACTTGACGATCTCATCGCGCTTGGTAACCATTTTTGCGGTAAAATCTTCCATACATTTTATACGGTCCTTGACGCGCATTGTTGGCCATTCTCCTTTACCGCGATCGTAAGCCTTAACTGAAGAAGCTATTGCCTCTAATGCCGACTGTTGGTCCATGGCACTTACATGACCTAGTAAAGTCGGCCCTTTAACTCCTTCACTGTTCAAAGTCTCAATGGTGGAATAAACCTCTGTGGTAGGCCCTTGCCATGTCTTCAATTGGCCATCGCAAACATATTGATTTAACGTAATTGGGGTCACTTGGTGTTGCTGAGGAATGTCAACGCTAATTTTATTCATGCTTTGTGGGTTTGGCCCAAAAGGGCCTCGTTTAATTAATTATAGAATTCAATAATTCTGGCGAAATTGACCCTAATTTTAATTGGAAAGATGCCTAAAAAGTACAAAAAAATAATGATTACTAAAGTTATGCTAAATGTTTTTCTAGCAATGACACATACTTTAAATTTGAATCCAAATTAATGTTCATGACCTTGCCAATCACTTTTAAGTTTTATCATCCCTTATTTTTATTACTCATTCCTGCCTTGGCCATGACCCTAAGCGACACAGTTCAATGGTCTTGGTTCGATTTTTTGACCATGGGTATCTTACTCTTGATCCTAGGATTTGGTTTGCAATTTATCCTCAAACATTGGGGTGATTCCTCGCGGAAATGGCTTTATTTCATGGGGGCTGTATTCTTGTTTTTACTCATCTGGGCAGAACTCGCTGTAGGTGTTTTTGGGAGTCCTTTGGCCGGGCACTAGACCTATTGTAAATGCCTCGTTCTTTATGGCATAGTTATCCTTGGCAGGAGTAAAAAGAATTAATACGACATTACGGAAAAATTGACATTACATCAATAATAGGTAAGCCATTCCCGCAGCGGCGCCTCCTATAAAAGGCCCTATGACCGGGATCCAAGCGTAGCCCCAATCCGAGTTTTTCGATTTTCTAGGAATCATATGGTGCACCAAACGAGGCCCCAAGTCTCGTGCTGGATTAATGGCATAGCCGGTGGTGCCTCCAAGGGCCATGCCGATTACCCAAACCAAAATTCCCACAGGTAGCGCATCTAAAGAACCAATACCAAAGTTCTCAACGGTTACCTCAGGCACACTGATGCTCGGGCCAGCAATGAACAAGACCCCAAAAACGAGCATAAAAGTGCCGATGGCCTCGCTAAACAAATTGTTTTTAAAATTGCGAATGGCCGGTCCAGTACAAAAAGTGCTGCGCACTACATCGACATCTTGGGTAGCGCGATAATGGTCTATGTATAGAATATAGGCCAGCCAACTTCCGGCCATAGCCCCAAGAAGTTGCACCAAAACATAACCTACAACCAAGTCCCAGGAAAATTTTCCCGCCACAGCCAGGCCGATGGTTACCGCGGGATTGAGGTGGGCCCCACTGAATTGACCTGTAATGAATACGGCCACAAATACGGCAAAACCCCAAGCACTGGTGATCAGCACCCACGGTGTTTGACCCGATCCTATGGTCTTTTTTAAATTGACATTGGCCACCACACCCATTCCGAGCAATAGCAATGTGGCTGTTCCGATAAATTCTGCAATGTAAGGCTGTGTCATAATATATAGTTTTTTACCAGTTGTTCTGTTTTTTCAAGCTCTTCCACCCATTGTTTGTTCTGTAAAGTTATGGCCATTTCTTGACCTTGCGATTCATCAGCTCAAAATTCTTCTAATGCGCTCATGCCAATTGTCGATGATGCGTTGTGTCTGGTGGCTCGGCTCTGGGCTAAAGGTTTTATCGATCTGCCACATGTTCTCGAGGGCCTGCGTTGAGGGCCAAACCCCTACGGCCAGGCCTGCCAGAAAAGCCGCGCCAAGCGCAGTAGTTTCGGTTTGCTTTGGTCTTATAACCTCAGCATCAAGAAGGTCGGCTTGAATTTGCATCAAGAGATTATTGTTACTCGCGCCTCCATCTACTTTTAAGCTTTTGAAGGCCACCCCAGCGTCTTTTTGCATCTCCATTATAATGTCTCTAGAACGCAAGGCAATGGCCTCAAGTGCAGCCCGTGCGATATGCCCTTTGGTGGTACCCCGAGTAATGCCCATAAGGGTGCCTGTGGCATGTGGCTCCCAATAAGGTGCTCCAAGTCCTGAGAGTGCTGGAATAAAAGTAACCCCGTCACTATCGGCCTCTGTTTGAGCCAGGGCCTCTATTTCCGGGGCCTGGCCGATCATTTGCAATTGATCTCTAAGCCATTGGATCAGTGCTCCAGCGGTAAAGACACTCCCCTCGATGGCGTAGGTCACCTCATCCCCAATCTTCCATGCGATGGTTGTGAGCATTTTATTTTTTGACACTACAGCAGTCCGCCCTGTGTTCATGATACAAAAACAACCGGTCCCGTAAGTATTTTTGACACTTCCTGGAGTCAAACACAATTGACCAAAAAGGGCAGCTTGTTGATCGCCCGCGATTCCAGCGATGGGAATTTCTGCGCCAATTACAGCACTACTGGTGTGGCCCACGATTTCAGAAGAGGCAGATACTTTTGGTAAAAGCGACTCTGGCACATTGAGCAGTTCTAGTAATTCTGCATCCCAACTTAATTCATGAATATTATACATCAAGGTCCTGCTGGCATTGGTGACGTCTGTGACATGAGTTTGGCCACCAGTGAGTTGCCAAATCAACCAAGTGTCTATAGTCCCAAAGGCCAGTTCACCCGCCTGAGCACGGCGACGAATCTCCGCATCTGAATCTAAAATCCACTGAATCTTGGTCCCTGAAAAATAGGCGTCCAGAACCAACCCTGTTTTATCGAGAAAGATTTGATCATGACCTTTCTTGGTGAGTTCTGCGCATCGATCAGCGGTACGACGATCTTGCCATACAATGGCCTTGTACACTGGCTGTCCCGTGATGCGATCCCAGATTACGGTGGTTTCTCTTTGATTGGTAATCCCTACTGCGGCAATCTGATCGGCCTTAATTTTGGATTGAGCCATAACCTGTTGAATCGCCTTGAATTGGGTTTTCCAAATCTCCATGGAGTCGTGTTCGACCCATGCTTTTTGAGGAAAATACTGGGTAAACTCATACTGGGCCATGGCCACTTGGCGACCCTTTTGATCAAAAACCATGGCCCGCGAACTTGTGGTGCCGGCATCGATGGATAAGATAAACTGCTGCATGACTCGTTTCCTTAAAGTTCTGGAAACAAGTTAGTAAAACTGTTAAAGCCTAACAAGAAATGAGGGTGTAGCCCCAAGAATTTTTGATTAAAATCCAAAATGCTTTTCACGCTTCGCGCGATATCCCATCTGATATTGATTAATAACCACTTCTTGAGTGGCGGTTTGAGTTAATTCATTCCAGTTTTTGGTGTTCTCGGTGTAGTCAAAATCCACGTGCTTCAAGGTCCATCGTTGTAACTCATAAATCACAGGATAGAGATCAATACCGCGATCTGTTAAAAAATACTCTTTGATCTTTTTGTCCCGCTCGTTTCTGCGGAAATCAATGATCCCCATAGCGTGTAACTTTTTCAATCGATCCACTAAAATATTGGTAGCAATGCCCTCCTGTGATTGCTTTAAAAATTCAGAATATGTGGTTTTGCCTCTAAAAATATCCCGAACAATGATAAGTGACCATCGATCTCCCAGTAAATCTAGGGATACGGCACAAGCACAGGCCTGTTTTGGATAAAGAATTTTTGTTTTCAATTTTAATTTTTTAATGCAAGCAAAGATAAATATTTAACCATTTCATAACATTGAAAAGGATTAAATATTATTCCTCTTACGATTAATAACGTTGGTAAATGCTTTTCTCGGAATCACGGATTGACAGACTATTCGGCTTGAATCTCTCTGCTATACCCGATGTACATGATTAGCATCAAATACCCAAAGAGCGTTCCTGTTATGATAAGCAAGACATCTAAGGGTTGAGCGGCACCAAACGAGAGCCGCAACAATATGGTAGTGATCACAAATCCCGTATTGCGGATAAGCTTAAAATAGTCCTGGGACAAAGCATAGGACAAAAGCAATATCAAAACATCGGCAAGGATCAACGTGGTAAAAAAGTCCTTATAAAAAATCGCGTCTAAATTGTTATCCATAGAGGAAATCAAATGGACTCCTGTAGCTTGATGAATCATAAAATCACAGAGGTGTACCAGCGAAATGCCTCCTAAAATCACGAGCAAAATAGCCGATACACTTTTTTTCAAACTGTTAAAGCGCTGTTCGCCGGGGACCATATCTGGCTGATCAAAGGCCTTAAGTTTATTTTTAGCCTTAATAAATAACAATATGGCCAAAGCCATGATTAAAACCGCACCCAAGTCAATCAATAAGGCCATGAATTTAGGGTCATTAAGCTGAATTTCTGCAAAATCAATTTTTGTAATATCGCCAAAAACACGACGCACCATGATCAAAGAAATAACCTCAAATTGTTTGAGCAAAGAGGTGGTAAAAGATCTGGGGAGGTAAAAAATCAACAGGTAAATCTCGTAGATCAAGATGAACGAGAACGGCGTGTAAATGGCATTGATTGGGTTTTGTAACAGCCGCCCTTCAAACAGCTCAATAGACCAAAATTGCCCTAAACCGATAAAGGCCAAATGGGTAAAAAACCCAACTATAGAGAGGATTACCGTCAGCCGCTCAAGCTTAGCCCGGGTATTTGCGGAAAACAACAGCGTATATAAACCCTTCATTTTTAGTAAATTACTCCATCAAGGTACAAAGAATTGTTTGATAACTGGTGATTTAACCGAGAGAATTTCAAAGGGGCTGATTCATCAAGAATTTGCTTGATGTACTTCAAGTTTTGAATGGCAATATACCCTATCTTTGAGTTGAAAAAGAAAAAATTATGAAAACAGCATCCGCACTTTGTGCACTTTTGATGGTGCTGACCCATCAATTTACCATGGCCCAGAAATACGAAACCCAGCCTTTTGAAGTGATTAAAACCATAGAGGAAGCCGAGCTCAGGTTCTATCCTTCTGTGATGAAAATCCAAAGCAATGGGGATTTTGGCTCTCTTTTCCGCTATATTTCAGGCAATAACGAGAACGGTCAAAAAATCGCCATGACCACACCGGTACAAATGGGAAATACTCAAGGTGAAGGCGTCATGCAGTTTGTGTTGCCAAAATCATTTGATGCCGAAAATACCCCAAAAGCCTCAGGCGATCAGGTTCAGGTCATTCAATCGGAGCCCGGGCATTATTTGGCCATCCAATACGGTGGTTACACCATGGATTGGCGGGAACGCAAAGCCAGCAAACGGCTCCAAGAGATCGCAAAAAAATACGGACTCCAGATCAGCGGCAGCTCAATTATCATGGTTTACAACAGCCCTTACCAAGTCTTCAATCGGAAAAACGAGGTATTGTTCAAGGTCGACATGGAGTAGTTTTTAGCGAGTCAATAATAGGTTGAAATAAATTCTCAGCCTCCTAATCATTTTTTAACTTGTAAATTGCAATTTTATATTTAAATTAGCATCAAACCATTAAAACTAATAAAATAATGAGAACGCTAATTTTAATTTGCATGGGGTTGATCTGCATCCCCAGCATGGCACAAAAACACAACAACGGTAAAATTTTCGACGAGCATCCAGCACTCGATATTGTAGCCGAATTCACCAAGGCTTATACCTCTGGTGACACCACAACCCTTAAAGCCTTAACTACTGAAGGCTTCAAAATGTATAACATGATGAATAATGACCCTGATTATACGGGTGGAACCCGTCGTAATTTACTCGGTCAGTCAATGTGGTTAAGCAATAACATGGTGAATCTAAAGATTGAAAACCGCCCTCCAGCCTATCCCGATGCCATGGAATTCAAAGGTGGCCCTGTCTATGTTTACACCTATGAAATGATGACTGGATTTGACAAAAACAATGGATTTAAAATCAATAGTCCGCGTAACAGTACTTTTATTTTTGATGTAGATGGCGAAAAAATTCACCGCCTCTTGTTTTCCGATAATACCGCCCATTTTCAGAAGTATTTCGATTCAAGAGAAACAAAAACAAATGGGACAATTTACAAGGACCACCCGGTGATTGCAAAAGTTCGTCTACTTTTTGCACACCTTGAAACTGGAGATTTAGACAAGGCCTTTGAAGGCTATAACGAAGGAGCACGTATATACGACATCAACGACCCTGATCAGAGTTTCATAAGCCTAGCCGCTCACAAAGAAAAACTTGCCGCATTCATGGACATGTATGAGATCGTATACATTCAAGAAAGCGGTTATCCGGATGTTCTAGACTACGAAGGAGATGGTAAAGTAATCATCTCATGGTGGGATTTTATGTTACGACATAAAAAAACAGGTAAAGAGGTAAAATTCAAGTCCCATAACCAACACTGGCTCGATGATGAGGGCGGCATTTGGCGAGAGGATGCGTACTACAACGGGGCACTGCTTCAAGGGTAATTTGTGAATCAAATAAAAAAAGGCCGCACGAAACGTGCGGCCTTTTTTTATTGAAATAATCGGTGTTATTTATCTCACTGCCATAATCAATCGGACAATATGAGAATCTGCTAGAGTTCTTAACTCATCAAATTGTTTCCAGAAAGCAATGGCTTCTTCTGACATTTCTCCGGTGTTATCACGAGCCATCAAAATTGCTTCGTAACTGTCAAAAAAGTCTGCCGTTACATAATTGATTGGTTTTTCTGTACCGTAATGGTTCAGTACTTTATGAAGACCCCAACCTTTGCGAACGGTGTCATTTTCTTTAAATGAAGGCATGAAATCTTCTAACTCAGCACGCTCGTATTCTGCGGCGCGATAAGGATCTACTTTCATGTAGTTCAACACGGCATATTCTGGAGGATTGCCATTCATTTGAGGGCCATAACCGCCTTTCACAGACATCACCACAGAGTAATTCTTAACGTAGTGACTCATGGCTCTTCTTTGAGCAGTTCTCCAATCAATTCCAGATTTTCCAGGAATTGAATTCACTGGACTCATTGAAAATGTTGGGCTGGTGTGCAAGGTCGCATAAATAAAGGTCGTGGTCATTTCATTGACATCAGGGTTCATGATTTGCCACATGTCCCATCCTACGATGTTGCCTTGATTGATTTGCTCTTTCCACATTTTCGAATAGTACTCGCGTTCTATTTCGATGTGGTCTTGAACGTCTGCATTTTCGATTTGCCCGTACCAAAGCGTCACGTACAAATCAGATTGTGCACTCATGGGCAATGCAAAGACCACAAGCAGGATACTTAAAATTAATTTTTTCATGGTTTGTTGTTTATGGTTAATGCCTCTTTTAAAGAAGCCTACCAAAGATAATACTTTAATTGTTATTTGCAATTTAAGGCAGTTAAGGCTTGGCTGCCTGATTTAATAAACCGGGCTGAGCGGGGTAGATTAAATCGACAAGTACTCCGCTAGCAATCGATGAAAATGATGCACCCCCTGCTCTCTGGTAGGAGAGAATCGGCCCGTGTGGTAATGGCGAGACTGTAGGCCTTTTTGTACCGCCTCGACCACAAATTCGTCTTCGCGCTCGACCTTGTCTAAATCGGCGCCCGCCCCCTGGTCTAATTTGGATTCATCAAGGACGTAAGTGTAAAATGAAACCTTGGACTGGCTCGGCGAATGTGGGCGTACCAAATTAATAGAAAGGCCCCAAGGGTAAAAATTAAACATCATATTCGGAAACAGCCAATAATAGTAAGCCGAAACTGACTTACCGTAATCGGGATGCCCCTGGGGTAAATCAAAACAAATCGAATCGCCTGTGCTAAACCCGATCTGCAGATTCATGTGGGGGTAAAGATGGGTTTCATAGGTCTCATAATCAATGGCGGCATTCAGTCCTTCATGAACAAAAGGAATATGAAAGCCCTCGAGATAGTTATCACAGTAAAGCGCCCAATGACCATTGACCAGATAATCGCGACTGCGCAAAGGATCAAACTTGAGTTGATCCAGCGCCAAAAATCCTACGCGCTGGTCCATTTGACTCAGGGTCTCGCTCAGATCATAGCTGGTATCAATACTGGTAAAAAGCAGCCTATGCCAAGTCTTGAGCGGGTACTGATGCAGATGGTCACAAGGACGCGGAAAATCCTCAGCCGCTTCAAACTCAGGCATGCTCTTGAACTGCCCGTCCAGATCAAAACGTCGTCCGTGGTATCCGCAAATGATCTGTTTGCTTTTTCCAGGGTGATGCGATAGTATATTGCCCCGATGAGTACAGACATTGGACAGACATCTGGGAGTCCCTTCTTGATCACGGACCAAAAGCATGGGTTCGTGAACCATAGGGGCTAAAAAACTAATGGGAAACACCGATCCACCGCCAGGTAAAGCGGTGTCTAAATCCCCAACCCATTGCCAGGTCTTACAAAAAATGGCCTCTTTCTGCCGCTCAAAAACTTCTGGATTACGATAAAACTCAGCAGGCAGTGTTTCGGCTTTTCTAATGTCTGGATGAACAAAAAATTCACTCATTTTTTGGGCTTGATTAGCGTAAAGTAAATAAAAATTCCTGCAAGTACCAACAAGCTGCCATATCCCACCACTTCAAGGCCACAGCCATAAATAATCCACAAACAAAACGCTATAGCCATTAGACAAACCCATTGCATCTTTTGACTCGGCGCTGCATCTTTTCTCAAAATGATCAGCAAACTGATGATGGTCATCAAATAAGGCGTAAGCACCGAAAGTGTGGATAGATTCATCATAAAACCAAAGACCTTAGCCAATTGCTCGGAGAATCTAAAGGTCAATACTGTCGAGGCCAAAACACTAGAAATAGCGATCCCAATAATGGGTGCTCCATGTCGATTTACACGGGCAAAAATTTTGGGAAAAAGTCCGTCCTTAGCTGAAGCCATTGGGATTTGACCTTGTATGAGTAGCCATCCATTAAGCGCCCCAAGCGTAGCGGCGATCGCCCCCGCGGCTACAATATATTTGGCTTTTTCACCCCAAAATACTGAGGCAGCATCTGCAAAAGGAGCAGAGGAATTCTGTAAGACTTCAGGGGGTAGTATCCCAAAAATGGCCACTGAGGACAAAATATAAGTAACCCCCGTAATCCCCAGAGCAATCATTCCGGCTCGGCCTACAGTTTTTGCAGCATCCTTGGTGCGGCCACTGGCTACTGTAGCCGATTCCAAGCCTAAAAAGGCAAAAAGAGTGAGTGTGGTCACCGCCGAAATAGCCTGAAAATCGCTTTGGCCCGATAAATTATCAAAATTGATCAAAGACCAATCGATATAAAAAATACCAATAAACCCGATAGCCAGAATAGGCAGGAGTTTTAACACAGTGGTGATTTTTTGTACCCAGGCCACGGTACGAATAGAAAAACTATTCACTGCGCTAAGGGCCCATATGGCACCAAGGCCGCAGCTTATGGCTAACGGTGTATTTGTGTTAATCTCGGGAATAAAAACAGATAAATAACCCACAAATGCCACGGCAATGGCCGCATTGGTGCACCAGATGGACACCCAATAGCCCCATCCGACTAAAAATCCCCAAAAATCGCCAAGCATTAATTTCACATAGGCATAAGGCCCCCCAATAGTTTCAGGAAGTCTTTGACTGAGCTGTCGGAAAACCAAAGTAAAAAGTAGGGCTCCGATCGCAGAGTAAAGCCACCCCATTAGGCCAATGCCGCCAAATGCCGCCAAAGTAGCTGGCAACAGGAATATCCCCGAACCGATCATGTTTCCGGTAACTAAGGCGGTACTCGACCAGAGTCCGATTTTTTTCAAACTTTTTGGTTTTTAAAATTCACAAAAGCATATTCAAAGTGCCGATCACTTTTGAGGGCAAAAAATCCCCGAATTAAGACACAATCTAACACAGTTTGCACCATTCTATAACAATTGTCCTAAATGTTTTTGAAAAAAGGCTGCACTTTCCGCTACACTACTCATAGAATCCTTAGCGAAATTACCACCCTGCTCAATATAATGGTGCTTTAGGCCAGCCTGCACGGGGTCTGGCAACAGATTTACATAGTCAATCGAACCATTACCGAGCTCTGTATAGTCCTGAGTGACTTTGTCCATGTCTTTAATGTGCCATAGCGGAAAACGCCCAGGCGCCAATTCAATTACCTCTTTTGGCGTAAAAATTCCTGCACGGGCCACCCAATAAAAATCCACTTCGAGTTGCACATGTGCGGGGTCTGTTTGTTCTATGATATATTTGTAGGGCATGAACTGTTCGTACTGCACAAACTCATACCCAAAATTATGATAAGCAAAGCCCATGCCTGCTGTAGAAGCACGTTCACCGATGATACTGAGTTGCTCGACGAGTCTTTTAAACCCCTCTAAAGTGCGATCTTCCTCTCTAACAATAGGCCATACAATGAATTCATCTCCCAAACGAGAAGCCCCCTCTATACATGAATCTGTATAGGCCAATAGCTCATCTTTTGTAGACCACAGATGATCTGCGAATCCATAGTGGCCACTGTTAGTATTCAAGTCGAGCGACTTGAGTTCATTTTTGAATACCTCAGGGCTCATCCCGTAATATGTTTTACTATTGGCATCATAGCCATAGGACTCAAAGTTGGTGTAGCCCATGGCTTTTAAAGCCTTTAAGGTCCCAAAAACATCGCGCTCCATAGCATCACGTACAGTATAAAGCTGCAGTCCCATATGGCTACCGCCTGAAGTTTGACCGAGACATGAATAGGGGGCCATACTCGCAAGGGACATTGCGCCTCCAAGTTTAATAAATGTTCTTCTTTTCATGGGTTCAGCGAAAATTTATTTAACCGATTAATTGGTTTAAAATTTAGTTGAGCGCGGTAGTCATAACTCCGATATTCAATTCAGCATTCTTTTTATGTAAATAACACTTTACATATACTCTGTAAAATATACTTTACATTTACTATGTAAAAACAACTTTACATAAATTTCCTTATATTTACACATAAAATCTATCTAAAGGAGCATATAGCTACTTAAAGATACGACAATAAGCGTGATTGCTATATGATATTTCGTCATCGAGTGAAAGAATTCCGTTTAAAGCGGGGCTGGTCGCAACAAGAACTTGGGACTCGACTTGGAGTCAGTCGCCAAACGATTATCTCAATAGAAAGTTATCGCTACAATCCTAGTCTAGAGTTAGGCATGCGCCTGTCTATAGAACTCGAAGTGCCAATAGAAACATTATTCTTTTTTGATTATCCGTCTATTTCCAAGTCCAAACAATAAAACCTTAAGTGAATCGGAGTCGATGTCGCAGGAAGTTTTTTTATTTACCTTGTATTGTATTATAAATCGTTTTCACACCCTCCGAATGTTTACTGAAAACCAAATTAAACTGGCTGCTGCCTCATCAATGGCTCATCCAGTTAAAGTTGCCATCTTAGAATATCTCACCACCAATGATGAGTGGCATGAAGGTTGCCTTGCAAACAGAATAAACCTGCCTAAAGAGGCAGTAAATAAAGGCATACAAGAATTACGTGCTTTGGGACTGATAGAAGGAAGCATTTTAGAGGGAAGCATGCGTTTTCGACTCAATAAAGAGAACTGGCAGGAGTTTAAAGATTATATCAGAAGTAATTTTGATTAACAATCCCCTAGTTTTGATCCGTCCCAATTGAAAAAAAGCTGGACAAAGCCCCCCCCTATGTATCACAAATCTCCAATGCCTTAACTAGCGATGCAATTGGGTCATCCGAGGTAGGTATAAACTCCTGGGCGACATGGCCCGAGAAACCGGTGGCCGCAATGGCCCGCATGATCGCTGGATAATAAAGCTCTTGTGTTTCATCAATTTCGTGTCGACCTGGTACTCCGGCCGTGTGATAATGGCCAAAAAACTGATGTTTGTCTTGAATACTGCGGATAATGTCTCCTTCTTGAATCTGCATATGGTAGATGTCGTAGAGCAACTTAAAATTTTCACTCCCTAAGGCTTTACACAGGGCCACTCCCCAATCTGAATGATCACACATATAATCGGGATGATCAATTTGGTTGAACAATTCCATCTGAAGCACCACCCCATGGCTCTCGGCCAATGGCAGTATCTGTTTAAGCCCCGTGACACAGTTCAACAAGCCTTCTTCATCGGTCATTCCATCGCGATTCCCACTAAAGCAAATTAAATTAGTATAGCTTGCCTCGGCCACAAGTGGAATCATTTTAGTGTAGTTGTCGATTAACTCAAGGTGATATTTTGGATTGTTCCAGCCCTTGGTCAAGCCAAGCTCTGCGCCATTACACATGGAACAGTGAATATTGTGTTTCTTTAAAAGCGGCCAATCCTTTGGTCCCACTAAATCAATAGCGCTAACGCCTAATCGCCGGAGGATAATTAAAAAATCCTCGAGAGGAATCTGCTCAAAACACCAATGACATACACTGTGATTGATCTTGTTACCAATTGAAATAGGCCCCAGACTGATCGTGCCTTGATCTAAAACTGCTCCTTGCAGCTTTACTATTCCCCCCAGAGCAAGACTACTCAAGGTGGTCTTTTCGATAAAATTTCGTCGCTTCATAATATGAAAATGATTGGTTAAATTACGAATTAATGAGAAGTTTCAAACCTTTTGGGCTTTTGATGGTCTTTCCTGACCGATGCAAAGAATTGTTTTTGATTTTAACAAAAAATTGCGTCTGATGCTGAAAAAAGAAGTGTACTTTCAATGACCAATAATTTGCTTGCAAAAATCCATGAACAATATTCGAGCCTTGAGCCGACTTAGGGTCATTTTTTATTTGATTCTCATTGTGATGAGCTCAGAAATTTTAGTTGCTCAGAACAAGCCATTGGCTAGAGCCTATTACACCGAAGTTGCTCCAAAAATCGATGGAAATATTACTGATAAGGTTTGGTTAAAGGCCGAAGTGCTCTCTTATTTTCGTCAAAATTTCCCAACAGATACTTTGCCTGCGGAATACCCTACTGACATTAGATTCCTGTTTGACAACGACTATTTATATATTTCGATAACAGCCAAAAGCAGTGGCCCAGATTTTGTTGCCACTTCTCTAAAGCGTGATTTTAGAGGATCAACCACAGATAATGTGTCTTTCTTTTTTGACACCTTTAAAGACGGAGTCAATGCCTATCAATTTGGGGTGAATCCTTACGGAGCCCAAAGAGAATCTCTGGTATC
Source organism: Flavobacteriaceae bacterium (assembly GCA_038153605.1). Lineage (GTDB taxonomy): Bacteria > Bacteroidota > Bacteroidia > Flavobacteriales > Flavobacteriaceae > BACL21. Next base: position 55,986 of record JAYOYS010000009.1, on the reverse strand, counting down.
TGATGGGGGCATTGACCGAGATTCGTTCAATCCTGACTGGGATGTCAAATGGTTCTCTGAGGGCCATATCGAAGGAGATACTTATGTCGCTGAACTGGCCATACCGTTCTACTCCTTAAAATATCCTGAGGGCTGTACTGAGTGGAATATACAAGCCTACCGCTTTGACCTGCAAACAAATGAGCACAGTACATGGAGTCGTATTGATCAAAATCAACTCCTATCGAATCTCGGCTATCTCGGAGTCTTGAAATTTGACCGCCCTTTGCCCAAAAATAACAATACATCTTACTTTATTCCCTATGTCAATTTCGCGCGGAGTAAGGATTTTGAATTGGACACGCCTGCATTAAACGATACCAAAGTTGGTTTTGATGTAAAAATCCCCGTGGGCAGCCAAATGAATTTGGACTTGACTTTGAATCCTGATTTCTCAAACGTCGAAGTTGATGACTTGATCAATAATATTTCACGATTTGAGGTTTCTCTTCCAGAAAAAAGGCAGTTTTTTTTAGATAACAGTGATCTTTTTTCAAGTTTTGGAAACGGACGAGATGCTTCTCCATTTTTTTCTAGACGCATTGGGATCGCCCAGGACCTAGATGGCAATACCATTCAAAACGACATTATCGGCGGACTAAGGCTCAGTGGAAAATTGAACAGCAATCTTCGTCTTGGGGTTCTGTCCCTTCAAACCAGAGCAGACCAAGCTAACGGAATTCCCAGTAACAATAATAGTATGCTTGCCCTACAACAGAGGGTTTTTGGACGCTCTCAAGTGGGCCTATTTATGATCAGTCGACAGACGACTGATGATCAAGTTTTGCCAGAGGATTACAACAAATTTAATCGCGTTTTTGGAGTTGATTACAGCTTGGCCTCGTCTAATAATAAATGGACCGGTAAGTTTTTTGCCCATAAGTCCCTCAGTGAAAATGATACGGCAGGAAATTTGTCAGGACAGGCGCTGTTGCGCTTCAACAATAGATTTTGGAACATCTTTACTCTGGCTCTATTTGTCGATGAAGAATTTGAATCTGACTTGGGATTCATTCCGCGCACAGGATTTATCAAAAAAGCTGATAAGGTTACCCGAAGTTTTTACCCCAAAACTGGTCCTGTAAACACGCACCAGCTCGGGATTTACAATGAATTTTATTTCGCACAGGACCTCGAGTACAAACAAACCGATCAGACCTTGAAATTTGAGTATATCGTCAATTATAAAAATCAATCGCGGCTGGAGCTGAACTATTTTATGCGTTATGTGTATCTGTTTGACGATTTTGATCCTACTCGGGGCGATGATGCTCTTGCCTTACCCATGGGCAGCGAATACAACTATAATTCCTGGGCTCTAGAATATAACGCTCAACCCGCCGGAATTTTTACGTGGGGTGCGACTGCCACGACAGGCCAATTCTTCAATGGAAAACGATTCGGCCTCAAGGGCCGTATTAATTATCGGAGCCAACCCCTGTTCAATATGAGCGTTGATTTTGATTATAACGACATTCGATTGGCTGCTCCTTATCCTTCGGCTAAACTATTCTTAATCGCCCCCAAATTAGAGTGGACCTTTACTAAAAATCTATTTTGGTCTAACTTCATCCAGTACAGTAACTTCAGCGATAATTTTGGGGTTAACTCGCGCTTGCAATGGCGATTCGCGCCCATGTCTGATCTGTTTATAGTTTACAATGACGGCTACGACGCAGTAAACTTTTACAAACGCTATCGCTCAATCAATCTCAAACTCAATTACTGGTTTAACATTTAGGTTTTGAGCAATCCAATTACATTAAATTTAAATCTCGATATTGGCCAATCTTTTCATTTACCTCAGGCATAGTCCCACCTAACAATTAAGCCTGATTCGGCGTGATCAAAAAACGCTGAAAGGCCTCTATGGCTTGATACTCGGGCAATCCAAGTCGGTCGTACAACTCGGCCGTATGAGCATTACGCTCCTCAGCTCTTTGCCAAAATTCTCGGTTATCAGGCCCGGGAAATACTGGGGCATCTTTTTGGGATTGATGCTTAAAGATGGCTTTGCGCTTACTAAAGACCTCCTGCGGGCTGAGTGGTACGGCCATATCAATGGCTTCAATAGGCCATTCTTGCCATGCCCCGCGATATAGCCAAACATAACATGACTTAAACCATAGCTGGTCTGCACATTGTTTTAGAGCCTGAGTGATCGCCTCAAGGCAAACTCTATGGGTTCCATGTGGGTCAGATAAATCCCCCGCAGCAAAAATTTGATGTGGCTTTATTTCATTGAGTAGAGCAACGGTTTTGGCCACATCGTCATCGCCCAGCGGATTCTTTTTAATGGTGCCCGTTTCATAAAAAGGCAGGTTCATGAAATGTATGCGATCCTCGGGAACCCCAACAAACCGGCAAGCGGCTTTGGCCTCACATTTTCGGATCAAACCCTTGAGATTGCGCAATAGCTCTCCATCCATTTGATCTAAACTGCTTTTGTTTAAAGCAACATTTACTAGATTCGAAAGATCCTTATCCATAATACCCCCATAATGGTTGATTTCGTCAAATAAATCAATCAATTGCACTACGTAATCATCAAAAACCGCAATATTTCCGGAGGTTTGGTAAGCAACATGCACCTGGTGACCTTGATCTACAAGCCGCTTAAAGGTGCCTCCCATTGAAATGACATCATCATCTGGGTGAGGGCTAAAAATAAGCGACCTTTTCGGCATAGGAGTGGATCGCTCAGGACGGTACTCATCATCGACCGCAGGTTTTCCTCCAGGCCAACCCGTAATGGTTCTTTGGATTTTATTAAAAATGTCCAAATTAATCGCGTAAGCGCCATTATGGGCGGACAATAAAGACTCCAGACCATTTTCGGCGTAATCATTTTCTGTGAGTTTCAATATCGGTTTTCGGGTCTTATAACAAAGCCATATCACAGCCTTTTTGACCATGTCTAATTCCCAGTCTACCGTCCTGGTTAGCCAAGGAGTTGCATAAGACACCAAATCTGATGCTGCAGCCTTATCTAAAAAAACAGAGGTGTCTGGGTGCTGCTGTAAAAAGGTAGCTGGAATTTGATCGGTAACCGGGCCTTCCAAAGCTTTTTTAATAATTTCACTTTTGCCTTCTCCCCAAGCCATTAAAATCACCTTTTTGGCTTTGAGTATAGTGCCCACCCCCATTGTGATGGCCCGATTCGGCACATTTTCAGCACCGTTAAAATCACTGGCGGCGTCTAATTTAGTGATACGGTCCAAACTAATGAGGCGGGTTTTGGACTTGCGGCCCGATCCGGGTTCGTTAAATCCGATGTGTCCTGTGCGACCAATCCCCAATACTTGAATATCTAGACCTCCTGCATCGTCAATGGCCTGCTCGTACTGAGCACAGTAGGCGCCAATTTCTTCTTCATCAAGTTGTCCATCGGGTACGTGGGTTTGGTCGGAAGGAATATCCACATGATTAAACAAATGCTCTTGCATGAAACGATGATAACTTTGAATCGCTTTTGGATCCATAGGATAATATTCGTCCAAATTAAAGGTGATGACCTTTTTGAAACTCAGACCCTCCTGTTGATGCATGCGCACCAGCTCGGCATAAACGCTTTTTGGGGTGGACCCTGTGGCCAAACCCAAAACACAGTATTGGCCGGACTCATTTTTTTGTTTGATTGTGGTTGCGATATCGCGCGCAACTTGGTGTGAGGCGTCTAATGCAGTGTCAAAGACCTGCAATGGGCTGGTGGTTGTCATAAAATGAAATTGCGGAAACTAAATTTACTCAAATTTTGGGTCAAATCAATATGGCATAAAAGAGGAGCGGAAAAACCGCTCCTCTTTTACAAATGTAGACCTCAAGTTATTTCATTTTTATTGGCAAGGATGGTGCTGAAATCCATTTAATCAAGGTTTCAACTAAGCCATATAAATAACCATATACAGCAAGAGAAGCATACATTTGAATCAATAATACAATCACGCCTATGTAAGACATTACAACAGCGGTCAATGACGACATAGAATAATTGTCTCCCATTTGAGACATTGAGCCGCCCATGTCTAAATCATTCAATGAGTTAAAGGCTCCGCCGATGACCTCAAGTGGGGTGCCATCTAACAGTTGTGCTAAAATCATCATTGGGAACTCAAATACAGGCATCACAGCGCCCAAGAAGTTGGATCCTCCACTGGTATACACCCCAGTATTAAGAAGCCAAGCCAAGGTCATGGTAACAGCACCAAAAAAGGCCAATACCGCCATAAATTCGCCGACCATTCTGATATTAATCATGACAAAGTCTTTAAAAACTAAACTTAGTACCCCGTCATGACCTCCTTCAAATGATTTGCCAGCACTGCGAATAACTCTTGCCAGCAAAAATCCTGCGTAAACAAAAACTAGCATCGATAAGATGCTCCCGGCTTTTGCCATGCCCCCTTCAGCGTTTCCGATATAATCCATAGCCGATTCTGCAGTTCCGTATAAAAACAGAATCAGAAAAATAAAGGAGGCGTAGTTATAAATGCACGAAATGTGACTTCTAACCCCGTCATTGGAATTAAAGTTGGAAAGCATGTCAGAAAACACACTCGCCTTCATGGCGCCCTCAGCTTTTTCAGGCAATCCAAGAATAGTGTCTAAGATTTTCATATGTATTTGGTTTAAGTTGTTGACAGAAAAATAGTTAAATTTTTATTAAATTCTGTTTTTTTAACATAAAAAACGTTGAAATAACATTTTTCAGACTTTAAGTTTGAGATTACATGGATACTTTATTTTTTATTTCAGTTTAAAGTTTTCCTGTATTTCAATAACATTTTTCGTTATAGTCAATACCTATTAAGGAATTGATGTTTCATATTAATGAAACTCAATGTCTCGCCAATTCTTTATTAACTTCGATTTTAAATAAATTAAACATGGAATCACATCATTCAAATGGATCGAGCGGCGGAAAATGCCCTTTTTCGAATCCATCTCACCGCCACACTGCGGCCGGTGCCCTATCTAATTCAGATTGGTGGCCAAATCAACTCAACTTAAAAATGTTGCACCAGAACGGGCCACAAACCAGCCCTATGGATGCGTCATTCAACTATAAGGAAGCCTTCATCAAACTCGACTTGGAGGCCGTGAAAAAAGATTTATTCGATTTAATGACGGATTCGCAGGACTGGTGGCCAGCAGATTATGGCCACTATGGACCGTTTTTCATCCGTATGGCATGGCACAGCGCGGGAACCTATCGCGTAGGCGACGGTCGCGGTGGAGCCTCTGCAGGAACTTTGCGTTTTGCGCCCCTGAATAGCTGGCCAGATAACGGAAATCTCGACAAGGCCCGCAGATTGCTTTGGCCCATAAAACAAAAATACGGCAACAGCATTTCTTGGGCAGACCTTATGGTCCTAACCGGAAACTGTGCGCTTGAGTCCATGGGCTTTAAAACTTTTGGATTTGCCGGAGGACGTGAAGACGTATGGGAGCCAGAAGGAGATATCTACTGGGGTCCGGAAACTGAATGGCTCGGTGACGAGCGTTATACGGGAGATCGTGACCTAGCAAACCCACTAGGAGCCGTACAAATGGGACTCATATACGTGAATCCAGAAGGACCTAACGGAACGCCTGATCCTGTGGCTTCAGCAGGGGACATTCGCGAGACTTTTGCCCGTATGGCTATGAACGATGAAGAAACTGTGGCCCTGATTGCCGGAGGTCACACCTTTGGTAAAACCCACGGAGCAGGAGACACCGCGCACGTAGGGTCAGAACCTGAAGGCGCAGGCATCGAACACCAAGGCCTAGGATGGATCAGCACTTACAACAGCGGGAAAGGTGGCGACACCATTACCAGTGGTCTCGAAGGGGCTTGGACCCCAACACCAATTACTTGGGATAACAGCTACTTCGACACTTTATTTGGATACGAGTGGGAACTCACCAAGAGTCCAGCCGGCGCGCAACAATGGCGTCCGAAAAACGGGGCAGCAGCCGATGCGGTGCCTGATGCACATAACCCAAGCAAGCGTCATGCCCCGATGATGGCCACTACAGATTTGGCTTTAATTCATGATCCAGCGTATTTGGCGATTTCTAAAAGATTCCATGAAAATCCAGATGAGTTCGCTGATGTCTTTGCACGTGCTTGGTTCAAATTAACCCACAGAGATATGGGGCCAGTTTCTCGATATTTAGGCCCAGAAGTGCCTCTAGAGGAGCTAATCTGGCAAGATCCTGTGCCTGCCGCAGATTATAAAAGTATTGACCAAAGCGATATCGCTGAGTTAAAAGTTTCTCTATTGAACTGCGGTTTGAGCGTTTCAGAACTCGTCTCAACAGCCTGGGCCTCTGCGGCCACATACCGTGGAAGCGACAAGCGCGGTGGGGCTAATGGCGGGCGTTTGCGACTAGAGCCACAAGTGAGCTGGGCCGTGAATCGTCCCGACCATTTACCCGGAGTTTTGGCAAAAATCGAAGGCGTACAAAAAGCCTTTAATGACGCACAAAACGACGGCAAAAAAGTCTCCATGGCTGATTTAATCGTTTTAGGGGGTTGTGCGGCTATCGAAAAAGCTGCCGCTGATGCTGGCCACCTGACCGTGGTCCCATTTAGTCCAGGACGTACTGATGCTACTCAAGAACAAACTGATGTGGCCTCTGTGAATTTCCTCGAGCCCAAAGCAGACGGTTTTAGAAACTTTGTATCAGGAATGCACGACCGCTTGGCCGAAGAACTCTTACTAGACCGTGCTCAGCTTTTGACCCTGACTGCTCCGGAGATGACTGTTTTAGTGGCAGGGATGCGTGTATTAGATACTAATGCCGACGGAAGTAAACACGGGGTTTGGACGGATCGTCCTGGAGTGCTTACCAATGACTTCATGACTACCATTATGGACATGAGCGTCAAATGGGAGCCTTCAAAGCAAGACAAAACATCCTATATCGCAAAAGACCGTGCGACAGGAGAAGTGAAGCGTACGGGAACGCGCGCTGATCTTGTTTTCGGATCAAATTCTCAATTACGTGCCATCGCTGAGGTCTATGCCGCTGGAGATGCACAAGAGAAATTTGTGAACGATTTCGTCAACGCTTGGGATAAGGTGATGACCCTCGATCGCTTTGACTTGCGCTAAACGATAGATGTCGCAATTCGCGAGATAGATGTTGTTATTCGCGAGACAGCCGGTTTAAATTTTACTCATTAAAGTTTAAACTGGTACCAAACAAACCGATCAATGAACTTCTTTTTTTGATGGACTTTGGTCGGTTTTTTATTTGCCAAAAATAAAGCACTTCTATAGCGATGATACCCAGAGAAACCAAGGTCTTGATACGTCGAAATAAAGAATCGTATGCTTCCGTGAATAAAATGCGTGCCAACATTGGTGGGACATAGAGGTGAGCAATTCATAAATAGACCGCGAGAACAAATAAAATCCAATCCGGATAGAACAACGCTACAATACCCTTTAGATTTAATAGCGGCCGAAAGTCCTAATCTATGGCAGGGCAATCCATGAGATGATCTGGATCTGAGGCGCTTTGGTCCCGAAATTCCTGGCCCGTTTGCCAATTGATCCAAAACCAATCACCGGCTTTTTTTACCGCCAAGCAGGCACGAATACCATCGATAAAAATCTTTGAATCCTCATAAATGCAAGGCACAGATTCGCGGGCGTTTTCGAAATTCCACCCAGAGAGATAAACCCCGTGCTTACCTTTTTGATAAACAATGGCAAAGGGTCGATTAATGCCAATAAACTCCAGGCTATCATACACCATCGGGATTAGTTCACGCGTCATCAGGCCGCGATACAACCACTGATAAAGACCCCACTTCTGGCTGCGCTTATGGCGGAGTTTAAAGGCCCCGTCGCCGTTTTGCTCATCCAAAACAAGGGTGTCTGCTTTGAACTTGCGCTTCATTTGAGGCTCGGGAAAGTTTTGGGCGCAGCTACCATTAATGGTCATCACACTTAATGCAATCATAAGGGGAAAAATAATTCTTATTTTAATCATAGTTTTATCCACATATTTACGGCCTCGTAGTTCAAGGGATAGAATAGAAGTTTCCTAAACTTTAGATCCAGGTTCGAGTCCTGGCGAGGCTACTGTTTTTTAAGGCCTTCAAGCATGGCCAAAACCATGGCAGACAGATCGTACTTTGGGGCCCATCCCCAATCATTTCGGGCCGCACTATCGTCAATGCTGTTCGGCCAAGAATCGGCAATGGCTTGTCTAAAATCAGGGACATAATCGATGGTAAAACCAGGGATTTTTTCAGCGATGGCCTGGGCTAAAGTCTTTGGGTCAAAACTGATCCCGGCCAAGTTATAGGATCCCCTCTCTTTGATCTGCTCGGCAGGTGCTGCCATAAGTTCATGCGTGGCCCGAATGGCGTCTTCCATGTACATCATAGGCAAGGCGGTATCCGCATTTAAAAAAGACGTATAGCGGCCACTGCTCAGTGCTTGATGAAAAATATCAATGGCATAATCTGTAGTCCCACCCCCCGGAGGCGCGGTGTAACTGATCAGTCCTGGGTAGCGCAGACTCCGCACGTCGACATCGTAATTTTTATGGTAATAGGCACACCAGCGCTCTCCCGTTTGCTTGCTGATTCCATAAACTGTGGTCGGTTCCATGACCGTTTTTTGAGGGGTATTGTCGACTGGAGTGGTCGGACCGAAAACCGCAATACTCGAGGGCCAAAACACTCGCTCGATAAGGCCATTCCGAGCAGCCTCAAGAACGTGAAACAAACTGTTCATGTTCAAATCCCAGGCTTTCATGGGGGCCTTTTCTGCCGTGGCGGAAAGCATAGCCGCCATCAAGTAGACTTGATTGATGTTTTGGTCCTTCAGCAAAGCTCGAAGACCGGCCGCGTCTAAAGCGTCCAAACAAACATAAGGAAGTGCACTACTTACTACCTCATTTGCTGGCTTGATGTCACTGGCAATGACATTTTCTGGTCCGTATATACCGCGCAGGTATTGGGTGAGTTCGGTGCCGATTTGGCCCAAGGCCCCAACGATTAAAATTCGGGTAGTTGGCATGGTCGATTGTTTGATCAAAGATACATATTTCGTGAGCACTTTGGATTTTTTTCCAGACCAGAGGACCAAAGTCTTATCTTTACACTATGCTAAATTCATCTCGCAGCTATTCTATACTTTGGTTGTCCTTATTAGGGCTGTTTTCTATGAATTCACTGGAAAGTTGCAAAGAGAGTCCCCCGCAAACCACGCTTGATGAAGCTCTTGAAACCATTCAAATGTTTGGTCAAACCCCTTTTATTTTTCCTGTATTGTCCACAGAGGCGCAGGATATAATCACGGACTGGCCTGTTTTTAAGGACTTTAAACGCATCTCTGGGAATCTTGTCAACATCCCCGTTGAGGACATGAAATACCGCAGTAATAACCTGCGCTTGCAGTCTGACTCATTGGCGGTTACCCTACCAAAAGCCTTAGAATCACCCATAGTCCGCGCTAGACTTTTAGTGGTGTCCACCCGCATTAATCTACTGAATCAGGAGACCAAAAAATCGGTGCCAGATTCTACCGTTGTAGAAAATCGATTGCTCGAATTGCATCAAAGTATTCGGGAGTTCATATTACACATCAACGAAAAAATCGAAAAAGATCGCCTAGATCAACAAGGGGTCAACCAGAGCAAACTTACGCCTTAAGCCTATGGAGTTATTTAAAAACATAGGTCGTGGTTTGGCTGCCTACGGTGAAGCCTTTTCTCTTATTCGCTCCCTTAAATTGTACAAATTCATGGGGATCCCTTTGGGCATTAGCCTAGGTGTTGCTCTAGGAGTGAGTTTTTTAGCCTGGCAATTAAGAGCCTCAGCCACAGTATACTTCAAAGAATTTTGGCCCTGGGAATTTGGGGCTGAATTCATGGAGGGCCTAGGCGGCGTGCTCGGATCTTTAGGGGTTTTGTTTCTCGGATTCATCATGACCAAATATATCGTTTTGGCCTTAAGCGCTCCTTTTATGAGTGCCGTCGCAGAGCGTATTAGGACCCATTATGCCCCCGAACTCCGGCCCATTAATGACCATCAATTTTGGGCTTTACTCTGGAGAGGCTTGCGCCTTAATCTGGGGAATTTAATTCGGGAAATCGCTTTGACCCTCTTGCTGTTTATCCTGAGTTTTATTCCGCCCTTTGGCCTGATTACCACTCCATTATTATTATTGATTCAGGCTTATTTTTTGGGTGTTGGTAATTTAGATTACAGTCTTGAAGCCTTTTTTGATTACCGCCAAAGCAAAAGCTTTTTGAATCAACATCGTGGCTTGGCCGTGGGCAATGGATTTATTTTTAACTTGCTGGCCCTGATACCATTTGTAGGGGTCATTATAGTTTTGCCACTATCGGTCAGTGCTGCGGCAATTACTGTGTTCAGGCATACCGACCTCATCCCAAATGAGAACCGTATTATGAATTAAATTTTGCCGTAACTATGCTCAAAAAAATCATCACTTCTTTAGTGGTACTTGTCGCAGGCCTTATCGTCCTGGCCTATGCCACCAACACCGATTATCTTTTAAAAGCGGTGCGTACCATCTATCTCAAAGGACATACTACGGCCTTTTTGGACGATTACCACGAATTTGACAACAGAACCATTCCTGCGGGTCCTGTGAAATATTCTTGGCCCAAACATGAGGGGTACAACACGAGCAATGCTTCTGATCGCCTTGAAAAAAAACACCAGGAAATGGGCACCATCGCCTTTGTGGTGATTAAAAATGACAGTGTTTTTTACGAGCATTATTACCAGGGCTATTCGGATAGTTCGAATACCAATTCGTTTTCTATGGTAAAAAGTATGATCTCTGGTCTGCTGGGAAAATCCATTTTGAATGGAACAATTAAGAGTTTCGATCAACCCGTAGGAGACTTTTTTCCAGAATTCTCCCAGGGGCTAGCCGCGCAAATGACCGTAGGTGATTTATCCTCCATGTCCTCGGGAACCAACTGGGACGAGCACTATTACTCCCCTCTTTCGATCACCACCCGGGCTTATTTTGACGATCACCTGCGCGAGGTGATTCTCAATTTAAAAGTTGTGGACACGCCCGGACAAAAATTCAAATACGCCAGCGGTGATACCCAGCTCCTGGGTATGGTCTTAGAAAAGGCCAATGGCAAAACTTTAAGTGAGCAGCTTACCCAGTATTTCTGGCAACCTTTAGGGGCCGAACACGATGCATTTTGGCAGCTGGACTCTGAGGAATCGGGTATCGAAAAAGCTTATTGCTGTCTGGCTTCTAACGCCTTGGATTTTGCGCGCTTTGGTAAGCTATACAAGGACAAAGGCAACTGGATGGGCACACAAATTATGGACACGGCTTTTGTGGAAAAAAGTATTACCCCGCGCTTTAAAGACTCCCCCCAATATGGCTATGGCTGGTGGATGCACCCCCACATGGGGAAAGACTTCTTTATGATGAAAGGGCATCTCGGTCAATATGTTATGGTCAATCCAAAGGATAATGTAATCATCGTTCGCTTAGGTCAATTACATTCTAAAAGAGGCCAAAGTCGTGACTTCGGAGATGATATTCCCGTGTATATAGAAGAGGCTTATAATATTCTTGAGCAAGCTGGGTTAAATTAATCTTTTTCAGGCCATCGCTTTAGCGGCATTAAATGCTGCACTGGCTGATAAAGTCGGTCGGACTTCTAAATTCTCAATCTGCACTGTAGTATTGGTCAGAGACTTGATTTGTCCTTGCTGTGCGTGTACCTTTAATTGCGAAAAAGCTACTGGTATGCCACGATAAAATTGGGTGTAAACGTCATGCGTAAACCCTAATTCATCGGTATTTTGTTGGCTCAATTCCAAGCTCGAATCAGCATCTAGCGCTAAAACATCCTGTCTTATTGCGTTGATGTTTGTGCGGCCATAACTTTGAGCCTCAGTTCAAACAACGAGAGTGGGTTGCGCCTGATAAGTTTTGCTTTTAGGTGGTTTTTGACCCAAAATCGGGCCAGCTAAGAGTAATAAAACGACTGAAATTCCCCTACGATTAAAGTAATTTTTAATGTATTCTTGGTGTATTAGTTGTATCTTCTGCTTAAATTATTGATTCTAATACCATTCAATAATTCAAAATAATTTATTTTATAATAAGTTTTTAGAAACTCTGGTTTTTTAAAAAACGTCGGAAAAATACTACTTTTTCTTAATTTAAGACACTCCATTAGCCCTTGTGAGAACAGATTTAAAACCCTTATTATCAGTTTTTAGACTAAGTGTTAGTTTTACTCGACCAACACCGCAGTTGGCATTATCAGAAATTGAATTTTCTGTGCCAAAAAATAGTATTATCGGCATAGTTGGCGAATCTGGTAGCGGAAAATCACTAACAGCCATGTCAATGATGGGATTACTCGACCAACAAAACACACAGGTTGAAGGACAGATTGAATTTCTAGGCCAAACCATTTTTCCCAACCAGCCAATGCGAGTAAGAAGTCTCAGGGGAAAGGAAATCGCCATGATCTTTCAAGATCCTATGACCGCCCTGAACCCAGCCCAGCGCTGCGGTGCCCAGGTCGATGAAATGCTGATACTTCAAGGGGGGCTAAATCGGGAACAGGCTAAAAAACGAACTCTAGAATTATTTGAGCAAGTCAAACTCCCTGACCCCAAGTCAATTTATAACCGCTATCCACACCAACTCAGTGGGGGCCAAATGCAGCGGGTTATGATTGCTATGGCCATCAGCTGTGAACCCAAATTACTCATTGCTGACGAGCCTACTACCGCCCTCGATGTTACGGTGCAAAAAGACATTATTGATCTGCTAAAAGAAATCCAAGCCAAAACCCAAATGGCTCTTATTTTCATTTCTCACGATTTGGCACTGGTCTCTGAAATTGCTCATGAGATTCTGGTGATGTATCAAGGCAAAATTGTCGAAAAAGGCAGCCCAGAAGCTATTTTTCTAAATCCTCAAAACGAATATACCAAGGCCTTAATTGCCGCAAGGCCACAAGGACATCTGCGTCTTAAATCATTGGCCACTGTAGCCTCGATTAAAGACAAAAGCTTTGCTCCTGAAGTTTATAGCCCGGAAGAACGTGCGTCAAAACATCAACAGCTTTATCTCAAAGAGCCATTGCTTCAGGTTAATAATCTAACCAAAACCTTTTATCAAAAGCCGTTTCTATTTGGAAAGCGACAAATCACAAAAGCCGTTGACGAGGTTTCATTTTCAGTTTTTGAGGGGGAAACTGTTGGCCTTGTGGGGGAATCAGGCTGTGGCAAAACAACTTTGGTAAAAACCCTACTCCACCTGGAAAAGTCCAGTAGCGGATCGGTATACTACAAGGGAAGAGATATCAGTCAGTTGACTGAAGGACAATGGCGGGCGCTGCGCAAAGACATTCAAATTATTTTTCAAGATCCATTTTCTTCACTGAACCCTAAAATGACGGTTGGGGATTGTATTTTGGAGCCCATGGAGGTTCACGCAGTCGGTACGTCACGCCAAAATCGAAAACAAAGGCTGAATAATTTACTCAATCAAGTGGGCCTCGACGAGTCCTATGCCTCACGCTATCCCCATCAGCTCTCAGGAGGGCAAAGACAGCGTGTGGGCATCGCCCGCGCCATAGCCCTAGAGCCCAAAATCATCGTTTGCGATGAATCTGTAAGTGCACTTGATATTTCCGTGCAGGCCCAAGTCCTGAACTTGCTCAACACGCTCAAAGAAAATTTTGGGTTTACCTATATTTTTATTTCTCACGATTTATCTGTGGTGCAGTATATGTCTGATCAACTTTTAGTCATGCAAAAAGGCCGTCTGGTAGAAATAGGCGACGCGGATGAGATTTACGCTATGCCCAAATCCCCTTACACAAAAACACTTATTGGAGCCATTCCAAAAGGAATAAATGCCAATAAAAGTACTTTGTAAAAGACCCATCAAATAACTTAAAAGATTTGAAAAAATAGTTTGAGGGATGGTCTTAGACTGTAATCCACGAGTATGAAAACAAAAAGGCCCGTTCTAACCTCACAAAGAACGGGCCTTATGCTAAATCTACATGGTGCAGATTTGGGGCTTGATAACAACTAATTGATAGAGTAGGTCCATCAGCATTACTCACACAAAGATGATTAAAATATCTCTAAATCTAGACCAAAGACTAATAAATTCGATGAAATGCTTCTTATTTTAACATTTTAGGGACTTCATTTGGAATAACTAGGGTCCCCTGAGTGGCTTCTCTTATTTCTTTAACCGTTACCCCCGGAGCGCGTTCCAGCAAATAAAAAGCGTTATCACGTACCTCTAATACGGCAAGATCAGTAACGATTTTTTTCACGCAACCCACTCCAGTCAGCGGAAGAGTACAAGAAGATAAAAGCTTGGAATCACCCGCTTTATTGGTATGAGTCATGGCCACAATGATGCGATCAGCTGAGGCGACTAAATCCATAGCGCCCCCCATACCTTTGACCATTTTACCGGGAATTTTCCAGTTGGCAATATCACCGTTTTGGGCCACTTCCATAGCCCCCAAAATGGTTAAGTCAACATGCTGTCCTCGGATCATTGAAAAACTCGTCGCACTGTCAAAAAATGCCGCTCCCGGAAGCGCAGTTATGGTTTGTTTTCCTGCATTAATCAAGTCCGCGTCCTCCTGCCCTTCCCATGGAAAGGGTCCCATGCCGAGTATCCCATTTTCGCTTTGAAACTCCACGCTAATGTCCTCACGAACGAAATTTGCGACTAGTGTAGGAATCCCGATTCCGAGGTTTACATAATAACCGTTCTTTACTTCTTGCGCAATGCGCTCAGCAATTTGATATTTATTAAGCGCCATGTTCCTTGGTTCTAACGGTTCGTTGTTCTATTCTTTTTTCAAAATCCGCACCTTGGAAAATTCGTTGAACAAAAATTCCAGGAATATGAATTTGGTTGGGGTCTAATGTCCCCACAGGGACTAATTCTTCAACTTCAGCAACAGTAATTTTGGCGGCACCACACATATTGGGATTAAAGTTTCGGGCCGTGCCTTTAAAAATTAGATTCCCCGCTGTGTCCCCTTTCCAGGCCTTGACAAATGAAAAATCGGCCTTGAAGGCGTGTTCGAGTAAGTGCATTTTACCATTAAACTCGCGAGATTCCTTGCCTTCACCCACTTCAGTACCATAGCCCGCCGGAGTATAAAAAGCAGGTATTCCGCTTTGGGCTGCCTGACAGCGCTGGGCCAATGTGCCTTGAGGGATCAATTGAACTTCAAGTTCTCCACTGAGCATTTGACGCTCAAATTCCGCATTTTCCCCAACATAAGAAGCAATCATGGTCTTGATTTGTCGGGTTTGTAAAAGCAGCCCCAAGCCAAAATCATCAACACCAGCATTGTTGGAAATACAGGTTAACTGATCGACACCGAGTCTCTTTAGTTCACCAATGGCACATTCGGGAATCCCGCATAAGCCAAATCCGCCGAGCATGAGGGTCATACCACTTTTAACTCCGGCGCAAGCTTCTGCGACATTTTTTACAGTTTTATTGATCATATTCTTTGGTCGTTTTGTCTTGGGTCATTTCCTATTTGGGCGCTTATTATTTGGTCGTTTTATTGTTGTTTTTGTTTCAAAGGGTTGATCGAAAGATTATCTCCAGATTTATTCTATGATTTTAAAAGTCCAGCTCATTGCCTAAATCTAATCCTTGATCTCTTTCTTTTCCATAAACTTCACAATTGGTCTCAATAGTTAAGACCTCAGGCTTGGGAAATTCCTCTGCAGAAATCCCCAATTCTTCATGAGCATAACATTGCTTCATATACAAGGCCCAAATGGGAAGCGCCATAGTAGCGCCTTGACCATAGGCAATCCCCTCAAAGTGAGTGGCTCGATCTTCACCGCCCACCCAAACGCCTGTAGCTAAGTTGGGCACCATCCCCATAAACCACCCATCTGAGTTGTTTTGAGTGGTTCCTGTTTTCCCCGCTATTGCGTTTTCAAATTCATAAGGATAGCCCGTAACGGCTTGCTTGTAAACATCATTATCTTTAGCCCAACTGTGCCTTAATCGCTGTCCAGATCCAGACTGGGTAACCCCCTCCATTAAATTTAGGGTCACATAAGCAGATTCACGACTCAGCACATCTCGGGATTCTGGTACATGCTCGTAAAGAATCGTCCCATTTTTATCCTCAATACGTTGCACCAAGTTAGGCGTGACATAAACCCCCTCGTTAACAAAAGTACCATAGGCCCCAACCATCTCGTAAAGAGATAAGTCTGGGGTTCCCAAGGCAATTGAAGGAGCCTCAGGGATACGTCCTGGCTCTATACCCATCTTTTCGGCCAAATCAATAACTGGTTTAGGACCCACTCTATCGATCAATCGAGCGGTCACCGTATTTATTGAATTTGCCAGAGCCTCCTTGAGGCTCATCATCCCACCGTAAGTATCGCTTGAATTTTTAGGACACCAATCCTCTGGAATCCCAAAACGTCCTTGTGGAATACAATATGGAGCATTAGGCAAGGTGTCGCAGGGAGACATATGCAATTGGTCAATGGCCGTGGCGTAAACAAAGGGTTTAAAGGTCGACCCAATTTGCCGCTGGGCATAGCGCACCATGTCATATTTAAAGTTTTTGTAATCTATGCCGCCCACCCATGCACGAATTTCCCCAGTTTGTGGCTCCATAGAGAGCATAGCGGCCCGCAGATAAGACTTGTAGTATTTAATTGAATCCATTGGGGTCATGATCGTATCTACATCACCGGAATATTTAAAAACCGTCATTGAGGTTGGGCGCTTGAAGCTTTCGATTATTTCACGCTCTGTCTTACCCTGTTGTTTCATCTCGCGCCAACGATCCGAGCGCTTCATGGCCGAAGAATAAATCCACTCTTTTTCTTCTGGGGTAATGTCTAAAAACGGGGCTGTACGGTTTCTCAAATTTTGTCGGTCAAAAACTTTCTGAAGCTTACCCATATGCTGATCCACCGCATCTTCAGCAAAACGCTGCATTTTTGCATTTATCGTGGTGTAAATCTTAAGCCCATCGCTACTCACGTTCCATAGACTTCCATCAGGTCGAGGATGATTCTTGGCCCATTGTTTTACAAAGCCCCTGATGTATTCCCGCACATAAGTCCCTAGGCCTTTATCATGGTCTTGAGGAGTAAAGTTGACCCCCAAAGGTAAGGCCTGAAGTGAATCCCGCACTATTTCAGTGATATAATCATATTTGGCCATTTGTCCTAAAACTACATTACGGCGATTGGTTACCCCCACAGGATTACGCTTTGGATTATATAAGGCCGAATTTTTGAACATCCCCACCAGCATGGCGGATTCTTGAATATTTAAGTCCTGCGGTTGCTTGTTGAAATAAATTTGTGCCGCAGATTCAATGCCGATGGCTAAATTCAAAAAATCATACACGTTAAAATACATTGTGATGATCTCTTCTTTGGTGTAGCGACGTTCCAATCGGGTCGCAATAATCCACTCTTTGACCTTTTGCATCCCGCGTTCGAATTTATTGCTGGAGACCTGATCAGTAAAAAACTGCTTGGCCAATTGTTGGCTAATGGTACTGGCGCCCCCACGTGTGCCTAAAAATGCCAATGCACGTAATGTCCCACGGCCATCAACACCAGAATGATCATAAAATCGGGCATCTTCCGTGGCGATAAGGGCATCAACTAAATGCTCAGGAAGATCTCCAAATTTTACAGGAGTTCTGTTTTCAGTAAAAAACTTGCCGATGACTTGGCCGTCTGTAGAGATAATCTGTGTGGCTAAATCTTTTTCGGGGTCCTCTAACCGGGTTTCGTCTGGCAGTGGTCCGAAAATGCCCGCTGCGGTTAAAGAAAAAAGGGCGACAACACTCAATATTCCAAATAAAAACAACCCCCAAAACCAAAGAACATAGGCCCGAAAGCTTGGCTTGGCTTTAGTTTTTTTAGTCGTCTTTTTTTTTGTTTTCATGTATGAACGCTCTTTTTATTCCTAATTAATTTCATCTCGCGCGTAAAAAATCACTTTAATTATCCTGTTTTGAGCTGGATTTAATTTGATAACCTAACTCGATAATGCCTTTTAACTGGGAAACGCCTTGGACTGAACCGTTATTGCGCAATGCGTGTTTGACAGATAAGCGATATGCTCCTGATTTATTAAAAGTCATAGACTCCCGATAAGCCAAAAGATTGTCTTTAATGTTCCCTGCCCCAACCCCTAACCATGTGCCATCTGGCGCCGCCATGCGATATTCTAATGTATCCACCTCGGCATAACCATCTGGGTGGGTCATGGTCACAAGCAAAAACAAATTATTGTAAGGGTAATCATTGGTATTGCGCAAGCTCAGTAATAAATCGTAACTGCCCAGGCTATCTAATTCTGGCAGGTCAAATTGTATTGTGCGGTCCTTGGCCCAAAGCCCCTGATCTATGGTTTGATAATCTGCAATATGATCAGAACCACAAGAACCAAATAAGATTATCCATAAAACTGCAGTCAGTATCCTAGGCATTTTTGCTTTGGTTTTTGCTTGAGCTTATTCGGCGGTTTTTGGCCCCACGATTTTTCTTTCGTGACTTTTTTCTTTTGGGCTGATCAAAACGCGTAAGACTGTCTTGACCTACCACATTATTATAAGTCTCTTGCTCTTTTGGAGAATGCTCTACGGCGAAGGCTTCGAGGCTTTCAACTTTTACGCCTTTTTTGTTGGCTTCAATAATTTCGTTGACCTTAGCCACAGGTAGCTCATGCCAATTCATAAACTCCTTGTCGTAGCAATACCACATCAGTCCCTTGAAAATGTCAATTTTTTGACAAAGGGCGATCCCTTTTTCAGTTTTTAACTTGACCTCCATTTTTGGAAAAACTTTGAGCGCTTCCATATAGGCGTCCAGCTCAAAATTGAGGCAGCACTTTAGCTTGCCACATTGTCCCGCTAATTTTTGCGGGTTCAAAGATAATTGTTGATAGCGGGCCGCAGCGGTGTTTACCGATCTGAAATCCGTGAGCCAGGTCGAGCAGCAAAGTTCGCGCCCACAAGAACCGATGCCGCCAAGGCGCGCGGCTTCTTGTCTGAATCCCACTTGTTTCATTTCAATTCGGGTACTAAAAGCACGGGCAAATTCTTTGATCAATTGGCGAAAATCGACCCGATCCTCGGCTGTGTAGTAAAAGATAGCCTTGCCGCCATCGCCTTGAAATTCCACATCGCTGATTTTCATCTTAAGCTTAAGGCCCATGGCAATTTCTCTAGAACGCTTTTGAACCTCGTCTTCCTTTTGACGTAAACTTTGCCAGAGGTCAATATCTTTTTGTGAGGCTTTTCGGTAAATTTTAGGATAGGTCTCCAAATTCATGGACTCCTTTTTGCGCTTAATTTGAACGCGCACTAATTCCCCGGTCAGGGTAACGATTCCGATGTCATGCCCAGGGGAAGCCTCAGTAGCGACTACATCCCCAATGGACAAACTCAATCGGTCTCGATTGTCAAAAAACTCCTTTCGGCCGTTTTTGAACCGGACCTCAACGCCATGAAATGGCTCCATGTCCGAGGGCAAAGACATATTGCCCAACCAATCAAAAATGGTGAGTTTATTACAACCGTCAGTGCCGCAGGTGCCATTATTTTTGCACCCTCTAGGTGTTCCGTCTTTTCCGGTACTACAACTGGCACATCCCATAGATTGATTATTTCGCGCTTTTCTTGGAATAATTTAAATGGGAGTTCGACCCCATTTAACTTCAGTAAAGATACCTTATTTTGGTAAAATTTTGGGGCCATTTAACAGAATTTATGGAAGCCTAATTATGGATTTTAAGACTTAAAAATCAGTGTGTAAATCTCTATTTTGTAACTTAACCGGTCAATGAATCGACCCATGAAACTGCGCAGCACTATTCTACTGTTTTGTCTTTTGTTTTTGGCTTGCCAAGCTCCTGAGCCCATAGAGCCTAAAGATATAACCCATATTATTCCACAGCCTCAAGTCACTTATCCCAGTGGGCAAAAACACAGAGTAGGCCCAGAAATTACTTGGTCCATCCCCAAGTCTTTTAACCTGACAAAGGGGTTTTTAGAGGATTTTTTAAGCCCTCATGGGTTTAATCTTGTCAACACAACCACTAATGCTCAACAGACCAATTTAGAACAAGGCCAAAATCGCCCCCAGTGGGTTTTTTCCATCGATACTGCCCTGGCCAAAGGCGCTTACCAACTGGAAATCGAAAAAGAACATATGAGCATTAGTGCCGCCGATGATTTGGGGGCCTTTTATGCCGCCCAGACCTTGCGTCAGCTGATGCCAGAATTCCTCGAGGCAAAACCCTCAGGCATTTTTAACAGTGGCAGATGGGGTAGCACATCCTCGTCGTTTTATCTACCTACTGGACTGATCAAGGACCACCCAAAATTTGTCTATCGCGGGATGCATTTGGATGTGGGGCGTCACTTTTTTGGTCCTGAGCAGATCAAACAGTACATCGACTATTTGGCCCTTTTAAAATTGAATTATTTTCATTGGCACCTGACAGAGGACCAAGGTTGGCGCATAGAAATTAAATCGTTTCCCCGACTTGCCGCGCATGGAGGCACGCGCCCAGAAACCCTCGTGGGGCATTACTCCGAGCAACCCCACAAATTTGATGGCACGCCTTACGGGGGATATTACACTCAGGAGGAGGTAAAAGAAATCGTAGCCTATGCCACTCAGCGCCACATCACGGTGATTCCAGAGATCGAAATGCCTGGGCATGCTCAGGCCGCTATCTCGGCCTATCCTGAATTAGGCTGTACGGGCCAGGCCATTGATGTGGCCACGAAATGGGGTATTTTTGAGGACATTTACTGTGCCAAAGACCAAACCTTTGACTTTTTAGAGACGGTCCTAGAGGAAGTCATCGCTTTATTTCCTGGGCCCTACATCCATATCGGTGGGGACGAAGCCCCCAAAGCGCATTGGGCCGCATGCGAAAATTGTCAAAAGGTGATTCAAACCCATGGCCTAGCCGATGAGCACGAGCTGCAGAGTTATTTTATCACCCGAATAGAAGCCTTCATCAACAGTAAGGGCAAACAAATCATCGGATGGGACGAAATTCTAGAGGGTGGCCTTGCGCCCAATGCTACGGTCATGTCTTGGCGAGGGACTCAAGGGGGTATTGAAGCGGCCAAGCAGAACCACAATGTCATCATGACCCCGACGTCGCATTGTTATTTTGATTACTACCAAAGTGATTTGCCCGAGGAGCCTCTGGCCATCGGGGGTTATTTGCCTCTTAAAAAGGTTTACAGCTACAACCCCATCCCACATGAATTAACCCCTGAAGAGGCCCGATTTATTCTGGGTGCCCAAGGTAATGTATGGACGGAGTATATGCCTAGCTTTGAACAGGTCCAGTACATGGTCTTTCCGCGTATTTTGGCCTTGAGCGAAGTGGTATGGCACGGGCCAGCCAAAGCTTTAGATCGCGAATACGCCGGTTTTACCCGTCGTGTCGCTTCATTTTTTAAGCGACTAGACGTGATGGGACTCAATTATGCCAACCATTTATACGACATCGCCTCGGTCCATCGGGTTGAGACAACCGCAACGCAAGGCGCTGTGCAGACAAAAATTAGCTATGCCTTAGTTAACCCGCTGCCTGACCTGACTATGGAATACCGTTTAAACCAAGGCGACTGGGTCCCCTATGATGGGCCGATCACAATTGACAAAACCTCGGCAATTAGTGCGCGTCTTATGCGTGATGGGCAAACCCTCGGGCGTATTATGCGTGATAGCTTGATGCTCCACGGGGCATTGGGCAGCGTGAGTAGTGTGGTTCCTGCCCCGCACTCTAGCTACAATGCGGGGGGTATTGTCGCGCTTTCCAACGGTAAGCGCGGAGACAACAGTCGTTATGGAGATAGCGAATGGCTCGGCTTTTCGACTGAAGAGATAAATATTACTCTCGACTTGAAACAAGCCACTAAAACTAGTGAACTTAAAATGCGCTTTTATCACAGTCCGGGCCAATGGATTTACACCCCTAAATCGATGGAACTGACATTAAATTATACTGACGGCAGTCAGCAAAAATTAGATTTGATGGTGGAATCGCCTGCTCAAAATGGACCGCATGCCCAAAGCTGGTCTTTGCCAGAATCACCTCAGAAAAGCTTAAAATCATGTGCTATTAAGGTGCGACCCTTTGGTATTATTCCCCAGGGAGAGCAGGGTGCAGGACAAGTGGCTTGGACTTTTATTGACGAAATAATTTTGGACTGATGATTGTAGAGATTTGTGTGCAATCTTTAGAGGGCGCCCTAATGGCGCAGAAATATGGCGCAGACCGCCTAGAACTCTGTATGGCTCTTGAGGCCGGTGGTCTCAGCCCGAGCATGGGACTTTTTGCCGAGGTCAAGCGCCAAGTCACAATCCCTGTTCATGTGCTGATACGCCCAAGGATCGGTGGATTTAATTATACCCCTGATGAGATAAAGACCGTAATCAAGGACATCGAGTTGTTTACTCAGTCAGGAGCAGACGGTATCGTAATTGGGGCCCTTAATCCTGATTATACTTTGGACACTCAAGCCATCAAGCGCCTTATCGCGGCGGGCCACGACCTGAATCCAAAGCTTCATATTACCGCGCATCGCGCCTTTGACTGGGTTCCTGACCCGACTACTTCCGCCCAAGTGCTGATCGACTTAGGTTGTCATACATTGCTTTCCTCAGGCCAAAGGCAAACCGCCGAAGAGGGTCTTGAGTTACTTCAATCGCTGAATGATCGCTTTGGCACCGAACTTACCGTTATGCCGGGTTCAGGCATTCATGCAGCAAACCGTGCTGTATTTGCTCAGGCTGGATTTAAAGCCATACATGCCTCGGCGTCCTCACTTATTAAAGAAGGCGCGCCGGCGAATTTTGTGTCTTTTGAAGAGCAAAGACAAGTCGGGCAAAGACGCGAAATCAATAGCGAACGTTTAAAAAAATTACTTGGGCCAAGTTAAAAAAGGACGCTCAGCAAGAGCCGCATTGGTGTACCCTGGAAGATGAGTGACTTCGGCGCCGAACCAATCAGGACGGGCGAATTCAGCCTCCACTTCAGACAATTCAATCTCGGCCAAAACAAGGCCTTTATTTTGTCCTTCGAATACATCCACTTCAAAAGTATGACCCTGACAAGGCACGAGATGCCGTACTTTTTCGATGGGATAATTTACACATAGCCCGAGCAGCGCTTCTGCCTCCTTATAATCGATGGCTTGCTCCCATTCCAAGCGACGGAGACCATCGTTTGTGCTAAGGCCTTTGATGGTCAAAAAGGCTGTGGTATGGCCAGAATCCATGTCTTTTGACAGCCGCACCCGCACTACGCGTTTAGGATCAGTATTCAAGTAACCCTGACGTATATGAATTGCATTCGTAGCCTGGTTCTTAAATGTGCTGTTTAAGACTAAAAATTTACGCTCGATTTCTAAAGAGAGTCCCATGATTCCCGTATAAAGTGACTAAGTTAACAAATCATGGCCACAAATACGGGGGAGTTTGACGTTCTGCTTTGGCACCATTTTAGTTAAACTTTTGTTAGGAGAGCCTCAAGAAATAAAATTGGAATGGGTTTTGATTCAGAATATGAAATTACGCAGTTCTAATCCTGCAATGAGTTAATCGCACAAAATCCATTGCAACCCAAATATTATAGATATCGGAACACCTCTACTTCATTTTTGTTTCACCTTAAATTCCTTTATCTATGAATGCACTAATTTTTTCCGCAGTTTTTAGCACAGTCAGCCTTTGTTTGGGCTGCGAAGTGCCCAATGATGTTCAACTGCTGAGCGAGACACAAGTTTCGGCCACATCCACACCCGATCAAAATCCTGAACCTTCGCCGAGCCCACTTATCGCGGCGCCAAGCAAAGCACTCAATCAAACCTTTGCCTACGTACTAGCTCCAGGAGGACTTTACTTAAGGGCCCACAACAATTTGCACAGCGAGCGATTAACGCTCATGCCTTGGGGGTCAAAGGTTTTGATCCAGGAAAAACCTTCGGACAATACTATGACTGTTTCAGGTATCCCCGGAACGATGTATACTGTTCGCTTTAATGATTTAGACGGCTATGCCTTTAGCGGTTATCTCGGGCCCTATGCGCCGCCGGGCCACAAAATGAATGCGTCCCAATACGCTGCACATCTGATTGATATTCAAGATGTTGACGCTGAGACGTATTGTGGTGCGGACTCAAAAGACCTCAACTTACCCCAATACTCGCGAACGGTTTCTGAGGATCTAACCGCTCCATCGGTCACTGAGACCTTGTTTATGCCTGGAATGAACTTAAATCAATCCTATCTGGTGGCCCAAAGGCTTTTTGGCATTCCAGAAGATCTAAAATGTCCCTCAGTAATAGGCGCTGAAAATGCGGTTTACCCCGATAAAAAGCCAAAAAAAGGCATTTGGAAAAGCGAACTCGCCGTGCGCCGAGCCAATGGACAAATACAGGAAATGACTTACCTGTATCGCAGTAAAAATTTTATGAGACGCGTGCACTTGGCCCCTAGAGAAAATGGGGTGCTGATAAAGGCTCATGAGTCCAATATTCTCTAGACTTGGGAGATGCGCAAAGTGTTGACCATGCCGCGATCCACAATAGGCATTGCGGCAAGGTTTACCAAAAAGTCTCCTGCTTGAGCATAACCCTTCTTAACAGCGATTTCATTCACATCACAGACAGTTTCATCCGTACTTACATGTTTGTCGTAAAAATACGCACGGACCCCCCAAAGTAAGTTCAAGCGCGATAAAATTCGCTTGTTAGAGGTGAAGACCAATATGTGAGCTTCTGGACGCCAAGCAGAGATTTGGAAGGCCGTGTAGCCACTATTGGTGAGCGTACAAATAACCTTAGCATCAATCTCATCGGCAATTTTTGCGGCGTGATAACAAACACTCTTGGTGATGTAGCGGTTGGTACGGATTCCAGGAGGTTCGTGGGGTACTTTGATCAATGGGCTGTTTTCGACCTTGCGACAGATACTGGCCATTTTTTCGATCACCTGAACCGGATATTTTCCGACACTGGTCTCTCCAGAAAGCATTACGGCATCAGCCCCATCCATCACACTATTGGCCACGTCATTAACCTCAGCCCGCGAGGGGGTCAGTGAGGTAATCATCGATTCCATCATTTGTGTGGCGATAATTACAGGGATGCGCGCACGCTTAGCGGCAAGGACCGTCTCTTTCTGGATCAAAGGCACTTCGGCCGCCGGGACTTCTACACCTAGGTCTCCACGAGCCACCATTAATCCGTCCGCTGTTTTAACAATTTCATCGAGATTTTTAACCGCCTCAGGCTTCTCGATTTTAGCGATAATCGGAATTTTATGATCCGCGTTCGCTTCAATTAATTCTCTCAGCTCAGTGATGTCTTTTTTATGACGCACAAAGGACAAAGCGATCCAGTCTACATCTAAACTAATGGCAAAAATTGCATCCTCTTTATCTTTTTCGGTCAGGGCAGGTAGTGAAATTGCTGTGTTGGGGAGGTTCACCCCCTTTTTAGAACGCAATGGGCCCCCTTGAACAACCTCAGTCAAGACCTTATCCTTACCATTAGTCTCAAGAACCTTAAACATGAGCTTTCCATCGTCTAACAAAATATGTTCTCCCGGCTTTACATCTTGAGGAAACTGATCGTAGTTCATATAAACCTTTGCATTGGTGCCCTCAAACTTTTTACCGGTACAAAAACTAATTTGATCCCCAGGGTGCACTACCACCTCTTCTTTCATTACTCCAACGCGAAGTTTAGGTCCTTGAAGATCGGCCAAAATGGCCACAGAGAGTCCTGTCTCCTCTTCCAAAGAGCGAATCATGTCTACACGCTGCTTGACTTCTGAATAGTCTGCATGAGAAAAATTAATTCGGAATACATTGGCTCCTGCCTCCATCATGCCACGCAATACAGCTCTGTCTGCGGTGGCAGGGCCTAATGTGGCTACAATTTTGGTCTTTTTGGCATGCATCATGATCAATTATTTAATGGTTTGATATTTTTAATTTTATTGTGCGGTATCACATAGGTGGAAACCACTTCTTTTATCGATTTAATTTGTTTCACCAATAACTTAATTTCTCCTTCAGCCAGCGGCGCCTCTACCTTAAGTAGATAATCTACCTTTTTAAACTCGGGCATCAAATAGGTCGCACTATAACCAGGCCCGTTTAACGCGTCGAATAACCCTAGTGGTTGTTCAGGTGCGGTTTCCTCGTCCGGACGATCTACATTACTCAGCAATAAATGATCAATTTGATCATGCCGCGACACGTAGCGATATTTTGGGTACTGTTGTTGTTTTCCTGACCTGACTACACATATATCTTCGCGTTCACGTTTGAGCTGCCACTTAAGGGATTGATTCATCAAAAACGCTATTTTGAATGGCGCTTCACCACAGTGGATGGCAAAAAGGGCAAAGTCTTCATCCTCCTGGTCGAGATGCAAACGATGTATTGCCATTGGTGCAAATTTTGCTAAAATTAAGAATAGTTTTGGGGATAGTCGGGGAATTGAGTTGATTTTTGCTCAATAACAAACGAAAACGTTTTAGTCTTAGTTTGGAGACTCGTCGGTTAGGGATGACATTTGCTCTTGTAGCTTGTAAAATGTGCGTTTGGCCGCCAATTCTTCTGCCTTTTTTTTGGAGGTACTGCGCGCTTTGGCCACGACCTCTTTATCGATGTAAAGCTTAACCGCGAAATGCTTCAAGGCCTCGACTCCATTGTCTTCGTAGGTCTGAAACTTAAATTGTTTTTTATGCTTTTGACACCACTCTATGACCAAACTCTTGTAGCTGATTACTTTGCCTTCGAGTTTTTCAATATCGACATAAGGCTCGATGACCCTATTTTGAACAAATTTTTGGACCCAATCATAACCGCGGTCCAAATAAATAGCCCCTACCAGAGCTTCAAAAACATTACCGTGGATATTTTCTCCAAATTGATCGATCGGTACCGTGGTTTTGACCAAAGAAATCAGGTTTAAATCCCGGCCGAGTTCATTTAAATGCTCACGACTGACCACCTTGGAGCGCATTTTTGTCAAATAACCTTCATTGCCCTGAGGAACCATGGTAAATAAATAGGCCGCAATAACTGACCCCAACATGGCGTCACCGACAAACTCAAGTCGTTCGTAATTTTGAGGCTGTCCCTCGCTGTTGAGTATGTGAGTAGAACGATGTGTAAAGGCCTCGTGATACCAATCGAGATTTTGCGGACTAAATCCTAATATTTCTTTTACGGCATGAAAAAACGTTTCCTCTTCTTGCGAACGCGAGGAAAATATGTTTTTTATGGACACCATAAATGACTACTCAGTATACTTTTTTAAGAGTACACAAGCATTGTGTCCACCAAAACCAAAGGTATTGCTCATGGCGTAAGTAATCTCGCGCTCTTGAGCCTTATTCAGGGTTAAATTAAGACGTGGATCAATGTTTTCATCCACTGTAGTGTGATTTATTGTAGGCGGAACCAAACTGTGGTTCATGGCCAAAATCGAAGCAATAGCTTCTACAGCACCAGCAGCACCTAGTAGGTGTCCTGTCATGGATTTTGTAGAGTTGATATTGATGTTTGGGGCGTGGTCTCCAAAAACATTTACGATGGCTTTAAGTTCAGCCACATCGCCTAGTGGGGTCGAGGTTCCATGCGTATTGATGGCATCTACTTGTTCTGGAGTAATCCCCGCGTCACGAAGACAATTCAGCATTACGCGCTCTACTCCCAGTCCCTCAGGATGGGGCGCTGTCATATGATAGGCATCACTGGAGAGTCCTCCGCCGACTACCTCAGCATAGATTTTGGCACCACGGGCCTTGGCGTGCTCGTATTCTTCAAGAACAAGGGCTCCAGCCCCTTCGCCTAAAACGAAGCCATCGCGCGTCGCGTCAAAAGGTCTTGAAGCTGTTTCGGGACTTTCATTCAAAGTCGAGAGCGCGTGCATGGCGTTAAATCCACCCATACCCGCAATAGCCACAGCCGCTTCACTACCCCCAGTGACAATAACGTCGCAATGCCCTAATCGGATGTAGTTTAAGGCATCAATAATAGCGTTTGCAGAAGAAGCACAAGCCGAGACTGTCGCGTAATTAGGCCCCATAAAGCCGTGCTTGATTGAGATATTGCCCGGAGCGATATCCGCAATCATTTTTGGAATGAAAAAGGGGTTGAAACGCGGTGTTCCATCCCCTTCACCATAAGAGATCATTTCGTCTTGGAATGTTTCTAAGCCCCCAATTCCTGCCCCCCAGATAACCCCAACACGAAATTTATCCAAAGTGTCTTGGTTAAATCCTGCATCGGCAATAGCCTCGTCTGAAGCGACAAGGGCGTATTGAGCAAAGCGATCGAGTTTTCGCGCCTCTTTGCGATCAAAGTGATCAAGTGAGTTGAAATTTTTGAGCTCACAAGCGAATTTTGTTTTGAACCTTTCTGTATCGAAATACGTAATAGGGGCACTTCCGCTTTTCCCACTCTTTAGGCCCTCCCAATACTCTGAGAGATTATTGCCAATGGGGGTCAGTGCACCAAGTCCTGTAACTACTACTCGCTTTAATTCCATAGAGGAATGAGATTTATTTTGCGTTTTCGATGTAGGAAATCGCTTGACCTACAGTAGCAATATTTTCAGCTTGATCGTCTGGAATTTGGATATCGAATTCTTTTTCGAATTCCATGATCAATTCTACCGTATCTAATGAATCGGCACCTAAGTCGTTAGTGAAGCTCGCTTCAGTTACAACTTCATTTTCGTCAACACCTAGTTTGTCTACGATAATTGCTTTTACTCTTGATGCAATGTCTGACATAATTGTTAAGTTTTAGATTGGTTTACAAGTGGCAAAAATAAAACATTTTACATTAAAACAAGGTTTTGGACTTAAAATGTACCCCCTACAGACAAATTAAAATCGGCCAGTTTTGACCTAGTGTCGCTGGGGACCAGCACCCTAGTCATAGATACATTTAAAGAACGCATTTTTTTACCCGGTGGCTGCCATAACTAAAGTTTCCCCTATTTTTGCTTCAAACAGCGATAATGCCCAAACCTCAACCCAAAATTATCCTCTTTGCCTCTGGCAGCGGTACCAATGCCGAGAAAATCATGAAGCAGGTCCAAAGCAGCGGTGTAGCCCATGTGGCCGCCCTGTACTGCAATGTGGCCGGGGCAGGGGTGATCGAGCGTGCCAAGACTCTAAAGGTGCGGGTGCGCCTTTTTGAAAACAACCATTTAAACGACCCTGAAGTGGTGGGTCAGTGGCTCCAAGAGGACGCTCCAGACCTGATTGTTTTGGCTGGATTTCTTCGAAAAATTCCAGAGTTTATCGTGAGCGAATTTCCCCGCAAAATCGTGAACATCCATCCTGCGCTATTGCCCAGATTTGGAGGAAAGGGCATGTACGGCATGCATGTGCATCGCGCCGTTAAAGAAAGTAGCGCTTTAGAAACTGGAATCACCATCCATTATGTAAATGCCGCTTATGACGAGGGTGCTATTATATTTCAGGCCAAAACTCCTGTGACTGACTCGGATACTCCTGAGGAGATTGCGCGCAAAGTTCAAATTCTGGAGCACGAGCACTATCCGCGTGTGGTGGTAGAACTTTTAAAGGAAGGCAATCATGGCCAATAAATCAAAATTTTACGCTGTATGGCATGGCAATCCTCCTGGGCTATATACCAGTTGGGACGCCTGCCAAAAAGCCATTAAAGGAGTCTCTGGGGCGCAATATAAGTCTTACGCTACAAGAGCTGAGGCCCAGCGCGCGCTCGACGGCTCTTATAAAGCAGGCGTGGAAGCAGGTAAAAAACAAAGTGCCCGTAGCCGGGGTAAGTCGGAATTAAGCAGCGCCGAGCGCGCCCGTATTGGGGAGCCCAATCTCTATTCGATCGCAGTGGATGCAGCCTCATCCGGTAATCCAGGGCGCATGGAATACCGCGGGGTAGACACCCAAACCGGTAAGGTGCTCTTTCACAAAGGGCCTTTTGAGCGAGGCACGAATAATATAGGAGAGTTTTTAGCCCTGGTCCACGGCCTGGCCCATTTGAAAAAAGAAGGCAGTGATCGCATTATTTACAGCGACAGCCGCATCGCCATGGGCTGGGTGCGCAAAAAAAAATGTGGCACCAAACTGGCGCCACATTCTTCGAATAAAATTTTATTTGAGCTCATCGCTCGTGCCGAATCTTGGCTTAGAGACAACCCTTACAAAATACCCGTGGTCAAATGGGAGACCAAAGCCTGGGGCGAAATCCCCGCAGATTTCGGGCGGAAGTGATTAGTTGCAGTTTAAATCAATGCTAGTAGAGTCAAGCAGCACATACTTTTTATCATTCCCTCCATCGGTATAGATTCTCAATCTCACACCGGAGGTCAAATACGCGCCAGGTAGTGTATAATTTAGTTCGTCCCAAGAACTTGTAACTGTCTCTGAACTTAATGTAGACCATGACTGGCCTTGGTTAGTACTTATTTGCAGCAAAACCGTTTGGGAGGATGGGGCCTGACAACTATTACCATTTCCTAAACTATAGCCTGTGTACCAAAATGAGATAACCACTGATGCGTAATCGGTAAAATCATAGTCAAAAATAGATATCCATGCATTTTTATAAAGTTTCATTACATAATCTCCGTTTTGGGCAATGTAACGACAACCCGGACTATTCGATATAGAAGCAGAACCACCGCCATTCGAGTCCGGACTCCAACACCCATTTGTCCTAATAGGTCTAATTGATCCCTGAACACAAAAATCCGTGCACAAATCTTACTTTAATTACAAAGTTGATATCCGGCAGAATTGATTATTTTTGACCCAAACCAAAACGACCCAATGAGTCAACTCGTTATTGTGGGCACCGTAGCCTTTGACACCATCGAAACACCATTTGGCAAAACCGACAAAATACTCGGGGGTGCAGCCACCTATATCGGACTTTCTGCCGCCCAATATCACGCTAAAGGGGCCCTAGTCTCAGTAGTGGGCGGAGATTTTCCCGAAGAATATCTTCAACTATTGGAAAGCCGCGGTATGGATACTTCGGGCATAGAAGTGGTCAAAAATGGTAAAACCTTTTTCTGGGCAGGAAAGTATCATAACGATATGAATACCCGAGATACGTTGGCTACTGAGCTTAATGTCTTGGCGGATTTTAATCCCGTAGTTCCAGAAACCTATCGCGATTCTGAAGTGGTCTTACTGGGTAATTTACACCCAGAGGTTCAATCTTCTGTTCTCGATCAAATGAGCGCCCCTAAGCTCGTGATCCTGGATACCATGAATTTTTGGATGGAGCACACTTGGGATGCTTTGGTCAAGGTCATGAAGCGGGTCGATGTCATTTCCATTAACGATGAGGAAGCCCGACAACTTACTGGAGAGTATTCTTTGGTCCGCGCCGCTCAAAAGATTCAAGAGATGGGTCCAAAATATGTGATCATCAAAAAAGGAGAGCATGGCGCTCTTTTGTTTCATAAAGACGAAGTGTTTTTTGCCCCCGCCTTACCGCTTGAAGAAGTTTTTGAC
Source organism: Flavobacteriaceae bacterium (assembly GCA_038153605.1). Taxonomy (GTDB): domain Bacteria; phylum Bacteroidota; class Bacteroidia; order Flavobacteriales; family Flavobacteriaceae; genus BACL21. The sequence goes on along the minus strand of JAYOYS010000009.1, from coordinate 24,359 downwards.
CCCACAGGTGCCGGCGATACTTTTGCCGGAGGTTTTGCTGGGTTTTTAGCACAAACCGAAGATTACAGCTTTGGCAATATGAAAAAAGCCATTGTTCATGGTTCAGCATTGGCCTCGTTTTGTGTCGAGAAATTCGGCACCGAGCGGCTTCAAAACTTAACACGAGAAGAACTATACCATCGCTTGCAACAATTTAAACAACTCACCCAATTCGATATTGAACTACATTAAGTCCATTAAAAACAATGAGTGATCCATTAAAACACGAGTGTGGCATTGCCCTGGTCCGATTAAAAAAGCCGCTAAGCTTTTATAAAGAAAAATACGGGTCGTCTTTTTACGGGATCAACAAGATGTATTTGATGATGGAAAAGCAGCACAATCGTGGCCAAGACGGTGCTGGACTGGCAGGGATTAAACTCGATGTCGCGCCGGGTGAGCGTTATATCAGTCGTATCCGCTCCAATGCTGCCCAACCTATTCAAGATATTTTCGGGCAAATCAACGAGCGCATCAATAACGAATTTTCCAAAGACCCTAATCTCAGTGATGACATCGACCTTCAAAAAAAGCGCATACCTTATTTGAGCGAATTGCTTTTGGGGCATGTGCGCTACGGCACTTTTGGGGGTAACAGTATCGAAACCGTTCACCCGTTTTTGCGTCAAAATAATTGGATGCACCGCAACCTGATCATTGCAGGTAATTTTAACATGACCAACACCAATGAGCTTTTTCAAAACCTCATTGAGCTGGGCATGCATCCCAAAGAAAAGGCCGATACCATCACGGTAATGGAAAAAATCGGACATTTTTTGGACGACGCTGTGCGGAAACTCTACAAGCAAGCCAAGGCACAAGGCTTGAATAAAAAAGAAGCCTCGCCCTACATCGTAGAGCATTTGAGTATTGAAAAAATACTCAAAAAAGCTGCCAAACACTGGGATGGCGGATACGCCATGGCGGGACTTCTGGGTCATGGAGACGCCTTTGTCCTGCGTGATCCTGCAGGTATTCGCCCAGCATTTTATTATGAGGATGATGAGGTCGTGGTGGTCGCCAGTGAACGCCCGGTGATTCAGACCGTATTTAATGTG
>JAYOYS010000009.1:5877-23162 GCA_038153605.1 Flavobacteriaceae bacterium | reverse complement strand
CCAAATACGGCAGAGACCTCATTTTACGGCATGATGGAAGCCGCAAATGACGAATTAAACAAGCAGAAAACAGAGCAGATTTTGGCCTTGAATAACGGGCTAAATTCAGAGTCTTTGGCCGCCATTCAAAATCAAAATATCCGCACTGAAAAACTGGCGATAAAAGATGTGAAACTCCGTACTTTTATTACCGAAGATAGCAGCAGAGACGATTTAGTAGCCCATGTCTACGACGTGACTTATGGCGTGGTAAAACCAGAAGATAATATTGTGATTATCGATGACAGTATTGTGCGCGGGACTACTCTTAAAAAGAGTATTCTCAAGATGCTCGATCGCCTTAATCCAAAAAAGATTATCGTGGTCTCTTCGGCTCCTCAAATCCGTTATCCTGACTGCTACGGAATAGATATGGCGCGACTAGAACATTTAGTGGCCTTTAATGCAGCCATCGCCCTGCACAAAGAGCGTGGTAACACTACCATAGTGGAAGAAATCTATGCCAAGTGTAAGGCCGCTTTGGCTCAAGCCGCAGAGGGCCATGAAGTCGAAAATCACGTTAAAGCCCTTTACGCGCCTTTTAGTGATGAAGAAATCTCAGATAAAATCGCGCAAATAATTACCACAGAAGATCTTGGAGCAGAAGTGCAAGTTATTTTCCAGTCTGTTGATGATTTACATACCGCTTGCCCAGAACATTTAGGCGATTGGTACTTTACTGGGGAATACCCGACCAAAGGAGGGTCTGTGGTGGTCAACCGCGCTTTTGTACACTTTTACGAGGGGAATCCTGAGCGGGCCTACTAAGTCGTTTGTCGATTTTTTTTTGCCTTTAAAGAAAAGTAGGTCAAAAGTATTTTTCCCTTGCCTATATTTGACCACTACCATAACATAAGTAGGTTAAGTTCATGGTAAGATTTGGGGCAAAAAAGGTGGACTCTCGTCCACCTTTTTTATTTTTATTTATTTTTGGTTTTCCGAAGCGACAAGTTTTCATCGCGCCAAAAAACAGGCCTAAATCTAATTATTTTGCAGCCTCAAAACGCGCAGCAACCTCCGCCCAATTGATCACATTAAAAAATGCAGTCACATAATCAGGACGTCTGTTTTGATAATTTAAGTAATAGGCGTGTTCCCAAACATCAAGGCCAAGGATGGGTGTGCCGCCACATCCGATTCCCGGCATGAGTGGATTGTCCTGATTTGCTGTAGCGCAAACTTCAAGAGTGCCGTCTCCCTTTACACAAAGCCAAGCCCAGCCTGAACCAAATTGGGTTTTAGCGGCTTGTGAGAAGGCCTCTTTAAAGGCATCAAAACTGCCAAAAGCCTGATCAATGGCCTCGGCTAAAGCGCCCTGCGGAGCTCCGCCGCCATTTGGACCCATTACTTGCCAAAATAAATTGTGATTGTAATAACCTCCACCATTGTTACGCAATGCTTTATTGTTCATGTCGCATCCTCGCAAAATGCTCTCTATATCTTGGCCTTCAAGTGCCGTTCCTGATACTGCGGCATTTAAATTTGCCGTGTAACCCGCGTGGTGTTTCCCGTGGTGTATTTCCATAGTACGCCCGTCGATGTGGGGTTCCAATGCATCGTGCGCATAAGGTAAAGATGGTAATTCAAAAGCCATATCTGTTGTATTTAAAGGTTTAAAACTGCTGCAAATTTAACAATAAATTCCCAGCGGCTGGGCAGGCTTAATTTGTTCCTGCTTATGTGATTATAGAAAATCTTAATGGTATCTTAGAGGCGCAGGTTATGGCAGATTCTAAAAAAATAAAATCCCCTTTTCGCATTTACAATGCCTCGGCAGGTAGTGGTAAAACCTTTGCGCTCACCGTTGCTTTTTTACATAAAATCCTGCATGCTAAGACCGAGGATGGCTATAAAAAACTTTTAGCCATAACCTTTACCAACAAGGCGGTGGCCGAAATGAAAAACCGGATTTTAAGTACCCTAGAGGCTTTCGCCCAAGGTCAATTCAGGGGGGCAGCACTGGAATTGGCCACGCAAATTCTTGAAGGCACGACAATGACTCAAGCCCAATTGCAAATCAAGAGTAAAGCCGTTCTGCTGCATCTACTCCATCACTACGCTCAGTTTCACGTAGAAACCATAGATCGGTTTAACCATCGTCTGCTCAAAACCTTTTCAAAGGACCTCAAACTCAGCAGTAACTTTGAAGTCAGTCTCGAGACTGGCCTATTGCTTTCGGAGGCCGTTGACGCCCTTATTGACAAGGCAGGCAGAGACCCTCAAATAACGGAACTCCTGGCATCCTTTGCCCTAAATAAAACTGAAGAAAGCCGTTCTTGGGATATCGCATTTGACCTCAACCAAACAGCCTGGATGATTGTCAACGAAAATGATGCGCCGTATTTAGCTAAACTCAAAGACATCCCGCTTAAAAACTTTATTGAATTCACCGATAAAATTAGGAAAGAAAAGGAAGAAACAGATCGAACTATGCATCAAAAAGCCATTTCAATCATGGATTTGTGCGACAACCAGGGCATACTTTTTGAGCATCTTACATACGGGACCTTTATAAAGATCATGCAAGAGGTGCTCGATCCTAAAACCCAGCCAAACTTTGAACGCAAATGGCTCCTAAAAATATTGGAACAAGACAATCCATTTGAGCCGCGTTATCGCCTTTATAAAACCGCAGCGCCTAAAGAAATTCAGGCTGCTGTCGATCAGCATTATGATACCATTATTGAGTCACTTGTTCAAATCCACAAACTACACATTAGCAGTACCCATCTAAAAAACACCTTAAACCAGCTCGTGCCGCTAACCGTGGTCGAGGCCATTGAAAAAGAGTTTGAGCGCATCAAAAAGGAGAGCAATACTTTGGTCATCAGTGATTTTAACAAACTGCTGAGTGAAGAAATTCAAAACCAACCTGCCCCCTTTATTTACGAACGTCTCGGCGAGCGATTTACTCATTATTTTATTGATGAATTTCAAGACACTTCTTCGCTCCAATGGCAAAATTTACTCCCGCTCGTTGAAAATAATCTAGCTCAAGCCGACCCCACCAACCCAAAACACAGCCTGATGATTGTAGGGGACCCAAAACAATCGATTTACCGCTGGCGCGGTGGGCATCCCGAGCAGTTCATAGACCTGTCCTTAGGCAAAAGTCAAGATTTACCAAATCCTGAGATTGTGGAATTAGGCACCAACTACCGCAGTCACCAAGATATAGTCTCTTTTAATAATGAGCTGTATACCTATGCCGCAGCTCAACTGCCAAATCAGGACCATAGCGCGCTTTACAAGACAGGAAATGATCAAAATATCCATCATAAAAAAAGCGGATATGTTTCTATAGAGTTTCATGACAAAAAAGAAAAAGATGAAGACCCTAAAGAGCAGCCCTATTTTACCGCCATTGAGCAGATCATTCAAAAGCAACTCGATCGCGGACGTGGGCTTGGCGAAATATGTATTTTAACAAGGGACAATAAAAAATGTTCAAAAATAGGCGCCTATCTCTCTGAACAAGGCTTTGCTGTGGTTTCTGAAGAAGCCCTATTAATTCAAAACAACTCATTGGTTTTGGCCTTGATTGATTTGGCTTATTTGAGCGCCAATCCTTACCAGAAGAGACCTCGGGCCCGCCTCGGAAACCTGCTTTACAATACTTATGAGCGCAAGGACACAAGAATATCCTTTTTAACACGAATATGCTCGGATAACTTAGCTGAATTTCACAGCCTGTTATCTGAGATGGCAATTGATTTTAAGTTAGATCAAATGGCGGCAATGGGGCTTTATGACCGATTTGCTTATGCCTTGAATCAGTTCGGTTGGGGTCAAAATGACAGTGCATATCTCACGCAATTTATGGATTGGGTATTTCAATATGCCCAACGTCCTCAGGCCACTATTTGGCAATTATTAGCTCAATGGGAACAGGATAAGGACAGCCTGAGTTTAAGTTCAGGCAAGGGTCAAGAGGCTATCCAAATCATGACCATTCACAAGGCCAAAGGGCTTGAATTTCCCGTGGTGATTTTGCCCTTCGCTCATGAGAATTTTAATCCATCAAAAGTAGGGCACATCTGGTATCCTTTCCCGGAAGAAGGCTTTGACCATTTGCCGGTGCGCTACAGTGGCAATCTAGCCCATTACAGTGAGCAAGGTAAATCAATTGATGCGCGGCTCAGAGAAACGTTTTTCTTTGACACTTTAAACCTATACTATGTTGGGACCACTAGGCCAACTGAAGAACTCTATATTTTATGCGACAAACTAGCCGAAGAGTCAAATGCGTTGAGTTTTAACCAATTGCTTAAAGACTTTTTAATTTACAAGAAACTTTGGGAGGAAGAGCGTCAAAAATTTCATTTTGGGGCTCTGCCAAAAATCCAAACGCGCGTCAAAAACAGCCCTAATGCTCTCCGTGCGCCATTGGCTATTGTGCCTCCAGAACAACATCCGATCTGCATGGTTCCAGAGCGGCGTGCGAGCCGTTATTGGTTTGATGCAGGGGTTGGTTTTGGCTCCTTATTTCACGAACTCATGGCTTTGGTCATCAATACAGAAGACGCCTCAGAGGCTATTGACAATATAAGCCTCAAATACCATCTCGATCCTCAGCAAAAACAGAAGGCCATGGCCTTAGTGTACCAAACTATAAAGCACCCTGAACTTTCCTATTTATACGGGGGGAAACATGAGGTTTTTGTCGAGCGCAGTATCATCACGCCGTCTGGGGTACTCAGGCCAGACCGAATCAATATGACCGCATTAAACAAAGCCGTAGTTTTAGATTACAAAACCGGACTACCCAAAGTTCAGGATCAGGATCAAATAACGGCCTATGGGGCAGGGCTCAAGGCTATGGGCATTGAAGTAGAAGCACGCCTAATTGTTTATTTGAGACAAGACCCAATTGTGGTAAATAAAATTTAATTTAGCGAGGCAAAAACTAACGACATGTACGGCAAAATTCAGAACCATCTGCAACAAGAATTAGAAGAAATCAAAGCACAAGGTTTATTTAAAAAAGAGCGGGTGATTACCGGGCCACAAGATGCTGTCATAAAGATTTCGACAGGGGCCGAAGTCATTAATTTTTGTGCCAATAACTATTTAGGATTATCCTCTCACCCAGAAGTAGTTAAGGCTGCAAAAGACAGCTTGGATTCTCATGGATTTGGGATGTCTTCTGTACGCTTCATTTGTGGAACCCAAGACATTCACAAAACTTTGGAACAAAAAATTGCAGACTTCTATCAAACAGAGGACACTATCCTTTACGCAGCAGCTTTTGACGCCAATGGCGGAGTGTTTGAGCCACTATTAGGCCCGGAAGATGCGATAATTTCTGACAGTTTGAACCACGCTTCAATCATTGATGGGGTTCGTCTGTGCAAAGCCAAACGCTACCGTTATCAAAATAACGACATGACCGATCTTCGCGCTCAACTCCTTCAAGCTCGTGAGGATGGTGCGCGTTTTATCCTCATCGTTACCGATGGGGTATTTTCCATGGATGGTTTGGTTGCGCCACTGGATAAAATCTGTGATTTGGCGGATGAATTTGACGCCTTAGTGATGGTTGATGAATGTCATGCCGCAGGCTTTATCGGGCCCACTGGACGGGGCACTCTGGAGGAAAAAAAGGTAATGGGCCGGGTTGATATCATTACCGGAACCCTGGGCAAAGCTCTTGGTGGCGCCATGGGTGGGTATACTACTGGAAAAAAAGAGATAATTGAAATTTTGCGTCAGCGTTCGCGGCCATATTTATTTTCTAATTCTTTGGCCCCCTCAATTGTCGGGGCTTCGATAAAGGTGTTTGAATTATTGGACAAAAATACCAGCCTGCGTGATCGATTAATGGACAATACCGCATACTTCAAAAAAGGAATGCAAGACGCTGGCTTTGATATTGTTGATGGTGAATCGGCTATTGTTCCTGTAATGCTTTACGACGCTAAACTCGCCCAGCGCATGGCCGATCTCTTACTCGAGGAAGGAATTTATGTGATAGGATTCTTTTATCCCGTTGTTCCTAAGGGGAAAGCCCGTATTCGCGTGCAACTTTCGGCGGCCCATACTCAAGAACATTTAGATCGGGCAATTCAGGCCTTTATAAGTGTTAAAAATACACTCGATTCTGAGGGGTCAAATTGACTTTTAACCCGCTGATGGTAGGTAATTGCAAAATTTTTACTAGATTTGATTTTGTTAATAAATTTTAACAACTTACTTTTGCTTGAATAACACTTAAAAATTAAACTTTTTAGAATATGAAACATCTCAACCGTATTTTAGTTGCTGCCTGCGTTTTCTTCGCCTTTGGTGTGGCAAATGCACAAGACGCAAATAATCCTTGGGCAGTAGAAATTGGCATCAATGCCGTTGATGTTTACTCTGTTGGTACCGTAGATGCAGGACGTCTTCCTGTTATGATTGGTGAAACAGAAGTGAAGGGTGATCTTTTTGACGAATTTTTTAATGTCACTGACCACTATAACATTGTCCCCGCTGTAACTCGTGTTGCCGCTGGACGTTATTTAGGAGATGGTTTCACATTTAACGTTGCGGGTACGTTCAACAAAATCACTAAGCTTGGTGATGCGCGTACCGAAGACTTAGTATACTATGCTGCAGACGGAGGATTGAACTACTCAATGCGTGATAAAATCGGTGGACCATGGTTAGACCCATCTTTGGGTGTTGGTGGTGGTTACACTTGGGTTGACGAAGTAGGTTTTGGTACCTTGAATGCCACTGCAAGTGTTCGTATTTGGGTTGCTGAGAATTTAGCAATCAATTTCCAAAGTACCTTCAAGCACGCTATGGAGGATTTCGGTATCACTCATTTCCAACATTCAGTTGGTGCGTCATTTAAGTTCGGCGGAAAAGATACAGATGGTGATGGTCTATATGACAATGAAGATGCTTGTCCAGAGGTTGCTGGTCTTCCTCAATTTGACGGATGTCCTGACTCAGACGGAGATGGTATAGAAGATCGCAATGACGCTTGTGCTGATGTAGCTGGTTTAGCTCAATTCAACGGGTGTCCTGACTCTGACGGTGATGGTATCGCTGATCCACAAGATGCTTGTCCTACTGAGGCTGGTGTTGCCGCTCTTAACGGATGTCCTGATGCTGACGGTGATGGTATAACTGACGCAGATGACTCTTGTCCAGAAGAAGCTGGTCCTAGCTCAAACGGAGGTTGTCCTTTCTATGATGCTGACGGTGATGGTGTAGAAGACAAAAATGACCAGTGTCCAGATATCGCTGGTACAGTTGCCAATAACGGATGTCCAGAAGTAACTATTGAGGTTATCAATCAATTGAATGAGTATTCTAAGACCATTCTTTTCGATACTGGTAAAACGACCATTCGCACAGAATCAAATGATGTGATCCAAGGTATGGCCGATGTTATGAGTGCCTATCCAAACGCTATGTTTGAGGTAGAGGGACACACAGACAGTGTAGGTAGTGCTTCAAGCAACCAAAAGCTTTCTGAGTCTCGCGCTCAATCAGTTCACGATGCACTAGTTGCTCTTGGTATCGATGACAGCCGTCTATCTTATGTAGGATATGGTGAAGATCGTCCAGTAGCGAGCAACAATACTGCTGCCGGAAGACAAGAAAATCGTCGTGTAGAAGTTTCTTTGAAGAAATAATCAACACGAAATAAAGTTTCAAAAAAACGCCTCTCTTATGGAGGCGTTTTTTTATTTTAGGGCATGGAAACCTTCTTGTCAGAAACTATAAGTGCATTAGCCAAAGGCCCACATCCTCTCTCTGACCACATCATAATTTTACCCAGTAAACGAGCCGGAGGTTTTCTCAATCAGGTTCTCATTGCCCAGACCGATAAAACTTATTTTGCTCCGACTATATACAGTATCGAAGACTTTATCACTCAGGTTTCTGGGATAGAAATCATGAACAGCACTCAGGTGTTGCTCGAAGGATACAAAGTCTATAATGAGCTTGCTCCTACCTCATTTAGTGATTATCTGCAGTGGGCTGAACCTCTGTTAAACGACTTTAATGAAATTGACCGCAACTTGGTGTCCCCTGAATCATTTTTTGGGTATTTGAGTCAGGTAAAAGCCCTAGAGCGCTGGGAGCTCAAAGAGGCGACCCCCCTGATAAAAGATTACCTGAAATTTTGGGAAGGCCTATTGCCCTTTTACAATCAGTTTACTGAGCATTTATTGAAACAGGGGGCGGCTTATCAGGGACTTGTTTATCGACAAGCCGCAGAAGATTTAAGCCATTATCTTAACGTCAATGCTCAAAGGCCGCATGCATTCATAGGATTTAACGCCCTAAACCCGGCCGAAGAGCTTTTGATACAAGAAATGCTTGCTCAGGGTAACAGTCGCATTTATTGGGATCTCGATGTGTTTTTTGCGCAGGACCAAAAACACAGTGTCTCCCAATTCATATATGGATACCTTGATCGATGGCCCTATTATAAGGCCCAACAAAAGTCATCAGCCTCGCGGCCAGCAATTGGTTTGAGCAATCTTTATCAAAACACTAAGGAGCTGAACTTTATAGAGAGTGATAGTGATCAGGGGCAAATACAGGCCATGTCTGCGGCCTTAGGGGAGATGCCTTCAAATCAAGTCAACAATACAGCTGTAGTTCTGGCCGATGAATCCCTACTCATCCCCGTACTTTATGCCATTCCTGCCTCCATAAACAATATAAACATCACTATGGGATATCCTTTAAAGGCATATCCTGGGGTGTGGTTCGTAGAGGCCTTATTACAGTGGCATAAATCCTCTAACAAAAGGATACATCACAATCATCTCAATAAAATCCTAACGCACCCATTCGGACAGCTACTGCTTCCTTCATGGCAAAATATTAGCAGATGGATTCAAAAAAACCATCAGCTATTTATTGATATCGAAGAGTTAAAACAGAAGGTTCCCCCCTCTGAAGTGATACTTATTGAGCTCATGTTTTCCCATTCAGAGGAAGAACAAAATGTTCTGAAAAACCTCATAGCCCTGCTCCATGGATTAACCGAGCAAAAACATTTAAACGCTGTAGACCGTATCGGCCTACAAAAGATTTTGGATTTATTACAGCAACTCTATGGCTTGGCCCAGGGTTACGGGTTTTTAGAAAATATAAGTGCCCTCACAGCACTATTTGATCATTTGCTAGCCAGTGAATCGTTGGATTTTGAGGGCGATGCTTATCAAGGGCTTCAAGTCATGGGGGTACTTGAGACCAGGGTTCTAGATTTTGAGCACATCATCATGCTATCTGTAAACGAGGGCGTTATTCCTCAAGGCAAAAGCAGTGCCTCATTTATCACTTATGATATGAAAAAACAGTTCGGGCTACCCTTGCACACGGATAAAGATGCTATTTATGGCTATCACTTTTTCCGCCTGTTGCAGCGCGCAAAATCGGTCCACTTTATTTATAAGAACAGTCAAAAAGGGCTCAGTGTTGGTGAACCGAGTCGTTTTTTACGATTACTCGAACTTACTGCTCCAAAAACCCATAAAATCCATAAAAAAACGGCGCTACAACAGGTCCAACTAAATGCTGCTCCCTTGGCCAGCTATGAAAAGACCCCTGAGGTTCTGACCAAACTCCATGATATTGCTGCTCAAGGGTTTTCGCCTTCTTCTCTAGGGCAGTACATCAGAGACCCCGAAGAATTCTATTTCAAACGAATTCTTGGGCTGCCAGAAGAGCAGCTCATGGAAGACAATATTGCCGCTAATATACTGGGTAGCGTGGTCCATGATGCCATTAAAGATATGTATGAGCCTATGGTAGGAAAACCTTTGGTTTTATCTGAGCTAAAGGCACTAAAAAAAGAGGTTGATTCTTTGGTCATGCGGCATTTTGACGACAAATACAATTTACGCGCCTTATCTCATGGAAAAAATCTCATTGTCACCGAAGTGGTAAAGCGATACTGTCAGCAACTCTTAGATTGGGATTGTGCTGCTTTGGAACACGGTGAGGTCATTGAACTCCTTGAAGTAGAAACCGAGCACGAATTATTTTTGAACTTGCCTCAATTAAAAGCCCCTGTTAAACTTAAGGGTGTCGTTGATCGACTTGATCGTTGTAATGGAGTGCTTCGGGTCATTGATTATAAAACAGGTAATGTACAACCAGGGGATCTCAATTTAGACGACTGGTCTTCAATCACTGCCAGCGAAAAAAAAGAAAAAGCATTTCAGCTGTTAACCTATGCCTATATGCACTATAAAAGGGATTCGGGGATTAACCCTATGGATGGTCAGGCCATCGCGGGTATAATATCTTTCAAAAATTTTGGCCAAGGACTTATGACCTATGCCTTCAAGCCCAAAAAAAACACACGCATAGAAGAAATAAATGCCGAGGTATTGGAAAAATATGAACATCAATTGTTTGGGCTCATACAGGAGTTGCTCAATCCTGAACTCCCTTTTGTAGCAGCATCTGATAACTAAGTTAATGCCCTTTTTCCTACTCAAGTATTGATTTAAGTTTAAATTTTAACGAAAAAAGCCGTGTTTTATCGGATTTTTAGAAAATTGCTCTAATTTTGCAAAAAATATTAGTGATGAAAATTCAATCAATTATAGTTGCTATAGCCCTTGTATTTACAGGTGTTTATAGCCTCAAAGCTCAAGACAGACAAAACCCTTGGACCATAGAACTTGGAACCAATGCCGTGGATTTTTATCCGGTGGGTGGTGAATCTGGTACCATGGCTAATGGAAGTTTCAGCGCACAGATACACGGCAGTTTCTGGAACGAATACTTCAATTTTGGAGACCACTACAACTTTATGCCCTCTGCTTCACGCGTAGCCGTAGGACGTCATTTGTTTAGTGGCCTAAGCTTAAATGTAGCTGGTAGTATTAATAAAATCGACAAAATTGGGGACGCACCATACAGTGACTGGTTTGGTGCAGAATCGGCTCGTTATTACGGCCTAGATGCTGCTTTGAACTTCAGCTTTGCCGACGCTTTTGATCAGGGTTGGGTTATTGACCCTTACCTTGGTTTTGGGGCCGGTCGCAGCTGGATCAAATATGGTTATGCCAATGGATTCAATACGCTAAACGCCAATGTTGGATTTAAGTTTTGGGTAATGGAAGATCGCCTTGCGATTAATGTCATGAGTACCTTTAAATCAGGGCTTGATGACACCTACAGCCAAGATCACTTCCAGCACAGTGCTGGTTTAGTGTTCCAATTTGGCGGGAAAGATACCGATGGAGATGGCATCAACGATGATGAGGATGAGTGTCCTGCTGTTCCTGGCTTAAAAGAATTTAAGGGTTGTCCTGATACTGATGGCGACGGAATTGAAGACGCCAAAGATGAGTGTCCTGAGGTCGCGGGTTCTGGGGAGTTCAATGGATGTCCTGATACCGATGGTGATGGGGTTGAAGATCGCAAAGACGAGTGTCCTAAGAAAAAAGGACCCGTCGCATTAGGCGGATGCCCAGACCGCGATAAAGACGGTGTGGCTGATAAAGACGATGCATGCCCAACTCAGGCTGGAGATCCTCTCTTAGGGGGCTGTCCTGATACCGATGGTGATGGTGTAGCAGATAAAGACGACTCGTGTCCTCAAGAAGTAGGAACTGTTGCCAATGGTGGATGTCCTGAAATGAGCGTAGAAGTCGTGGAAGACCTCAACAGCTCTACAGCAGATATTTTGTTCACTCTAGGAAGCAGCGCCTTGAACTACGAAGCCAAAGCTATTTTAGATGAAATTGCTCAAGTACTTAAAGCCTACCCAACGACTTACTTGGAGATTGCTGGACACACTTGTAATATTGACACCTTCACGTTCAACCAAGGCCTATCTGAGGCCCGTGCGAAAGCGGTTCGTCAATATCTCATTACAAAACAGGGCATCAATCCTGCGAGACTTTCGGCCAAAGGATACGGTGAAAACGAACCTATTGCAGACAATAATACTGCAGAGGGTCGCGCCAAAAACAGACGTGTAGAGATTCGCGTAAATGAATAATTAAGTATTGCGCTTAAAAGATAGACCCCGGACTGCGTCCGGGGTTTTTTGTTTGGATTATCTTTACGCCAGGTGCAGTACTTCATTGAATCGATAGCGTATCTTAACTTCTGAATTTCAAGTTTAATAATGACTTCAAAAAAACTTATTCTAAATCCCGTAAAGGCCGTGCTTTTTGACATGGATGGGGTGATTGTAGACAGTGAACCCCTGCATCACAAGGCTTACTATCTTATGTTTGAGGAGGTGGGTATCGAGGTTTCCCCTGAGCTTTATGCTTCATTTACAGGACAAGCCACCTTGGCCATATGCCAAACCTTAGTACAGCATTTTTCTTTGAATCACAAGCCGGAAAGCCTAGTCGCTATGAAGCGCAGCTACTTCAAGGACCTATTTGATCACGACAAAATCTTTGACTTATTGCCTGGTGTTTTGGACTTAATCCAGGATTATTACCGCCATGGATTGACCTTAGTCCTGGCCTCATCAGCCTCTATGGAAAACATCAATCGGATTTTTAAACGCTTTGATCTGGATCGGTATTTTAAAGCCAAACTTTCTGGCGCAGACCTAAAAGCTTCAAAGCCCCATCCAGAAATATTTATCAAAGCGGCTGAAGCGGCAGAGATTGACCGAGCGCATTGCGTGGTGATTGAAGATTCAGAAAACGGTATTGCCGCAGCCAAAGCGGCCGGTATTTTTGCCATTGCCTATGACAGTCCGCATTCTAAGGCTCAAGATTATGGTCAGGCAGACTTTGTAATTCAGGATTTTTCTGAAATTCAATTCACGGCCCTGCAAAAAATAAGAGCCTCTTATTAGGAGGCCCTTAATGATATATTCATGTTATGTACGACTATTGTCGTTTGGAAATTTTCCGCACTGAACCATCTTTTTCCCAGTACTTCATTCGCCCTTTAAGTGCGCCATTACGATAGTCAGCTTCTTGCTTTATTTGTCCATTTTCATACCACATACGGCTTAGGCCTTCCTTTTGATTGCCCTCAAAGAGCTCTTCGGAGCCCAATTGACCTGAAGGGTACCACCAGCGAAATGTGCCCTGCTTTTGACCGGCAACATAATGGCCTTCGAGCCTTAACTGGCCGTTATCGTAGTTTGTAATCAGTCGACCGGTAATAGGCTCTCCTGTAGCCTTTAATATGGCTTGACCCTCTTGCATGGCTAGGTCGTCCACTTGATTATGAAAATAGGTGTTGGCCTCTTGAGCAATTAAATTGACGCTGAAAAGAAAAGCCAAAAACGGTAGTAAAAAAGTCTGAAACTTAATTTTATGATTCATGGGTTACAAAGCCAAAGGATTACTGGTGCAAGTTAATGAAATAAATCACAGCCTTTTGTTAAATCAAACCAGATAAATGGGCGATGATAAATCCACAGAGCAGCAGAAAAATTAATGAGGGAAGTCTCTGTTGAAGGCTGTTTTTAACCGAAGCATGGGCGTATTGGGCGCCAATCATGAACAAGGCCATTCCTATGGTGCTCGGCAGGGTCAAATCCCCATAAAAGAGTCCTGCTAGCATCAAGGTCGCCAATGCTATTTTGGCAGTCCCCACTAGAGATCGAAACATTGTAGAATATCCAAAGTTTTTGAATTCACTCTCTACATTATTAAATCGAAAGGACCATACAAAAAGTACGGAACAGGCTACAATTATTTGTGCGCTATTGGCAAGGAGTTCGGTATTCATAAAATCAAAATTAAATGATTACTGAAGTTACGAAAAAAAAGAAAGCCGATATAGTAGTGCCTACTATGACCCCGGTATCAAGGCCAGGCCGTTTTTAATCAAGCTAGTCAAGGATTTGTCTTGAGATAAATCTTCTAAATGTGTGCGAACTTCATCGCCCTGGGCATGATTCGTTACTGACATTAGCTCCAATAGCTCCAAAAATAGCAACCACTCCCGCGGAAAGCTGATTTTTGTGCGCTGCCAAAATTCATTCAGAACCGGGATCAACTCCGTAACTGATACCCCAACATCGGGCGAATTTTCAAACGATTCTCGAAGTGTTTTTAAAAGGGCGTACTCTTGATGTAAGGCCAATTCCTGGGGGCTATAAACAATTTTTTGTGTAACGGTCTCAGACTTTTTATGGATGTTCTTAAAGGATTTGTCATCTGCAGGACCCGCAAAAGCCGAAACCAGGCTCTTGCCCACAGCCATATCGTACACGCCCCAGCTCGGATCAAAAAGTACCTCATCGCCATAAGTCACACGGCACTCTTTAAAGGTGATCAGCTGAATTTTGCCGCGAATATCTCTTTTGCCCGTGACGATTTTCCCCTCTACACAAACCCCTCCTTCAAAATTTAAGGTCACTATTTGTCCTTCCACAATCCCATAGGCCTCTAAATCCCTGGGGGACATGTCCTCGATGGCCAAATTCGTGCCCTCGAGTTTGCCTACAGGGGAACCAAAACCATCACGGTGTTGATGAGTTCCATGTCCGATGAGTTCGCGACCTTGGGAGGCCAAGGCCGTTGGACCCAGAGTTTGCAGGTAAATAGGCGCACCTTCATAATCAATAGCCCGGGTAAAGACGCCTGAAATTTGGATTCCGGTGGACAATTCCACCGTACCCATTTTTGTGGATTTAATGAGCTTCTGAAGCCCTGAGAGCCCACCGGTGCGCACGGCCATTTTGTTGGCAAATTTTTCCAAAACAAAACTCAGATGGGCAAAGTTTGGCGTCACATATAGATGCGGTTGAGCCGCGGTAATGTCAAAACTGACCTCGGCCGCCTCGATGGTATATGGGCGTTTCTCCACTGATGGATCAAGACAGTCTTTACTTTCTTCGATTGATGATAAAAGCCCTGCGCCATAAATCTTTGGTGCCTCTAAGCTCCCGATCAAACCGTACTCCACAGTCCACCAATGTAAGTTGCGAATTTTGGCCATTTCTGAAGGCTCAGTGACCTCGTTTTGAATGGTCTCTACCTCGGCAGTCGCCGCATCGACCTCTGCTTGGGTCGAATTTGGATTTTCTTTTAAAATCGAAAGTTTACGTATGGCCTCATACATGCGATCGTCATCAGGAGATGATATAGCCTTGCTCCCGAGCTCGCCAAACCGCCTTAAATACTCAGCGTACTCAGGATTTGCGATAATCGGAGCGTGTCCCGCCGCCTCATGAATAATGTCAGGTGCTGGGGTGTAGCCCACGTGGTCAATAGTTCTGATGTCTGAGGATATAACTAAAACATTGTGCGCCTGAAACTCCATAAAGGCGTTTGGCGGTATAAACCCATCTACCGCCACAGCAGCCCAGCCAATGTCCTTTAGGATACGATTCATGCCTTCCATATGAGGGATCTCATCAATTGAAATACCCGTGAGCCGCAATCCATCGATATAGGATTCATGGGCTACTTTTTTTAAATAGTCCACATTCAGGCGCATCACATAACGCCAAACCGCTTGGTTTTGGGCCGTGTACTCGTTATATGGCTGCTTGACAATAAAGGCGTGCAAATTCTCCGGCAATTTTGCCGTGACCTCATTAAATTCTATTTGATTTGCTAGGTCCCTCATAGAACAGTATGGCTTTAATTTACATTCAAATCAGCCTCTTGTTTTTCTCCCATAAAGATAGGGGTTTCACGAATTAAAACAGCCATGGAAAAACAAAACACACCATTGCACACCAGATCGCATAAACCGGCAGATATCCCGCTATGGCCTGTTCTATCTTCTCTTTTGATTCGGCTTTTCGCCAAGTCTGCCATAGGGCCATAGCCACTTTAAACAGATGAATCCAAATCAGTACATTGGCACCAAAAATAGCGATCCGATTAGGGGTGAGCCCCATCTCGAGCAAACGCCAGGTTACGGAGGACAGGGCAATGGAGTTATCCAAAAGGCAAATGGCTGATAAAACAAACAAAAGCCCTAACTGGATGTTGCTTGTTCCGGCTTTGGATAACGCGCTGATGGAAAAAAGTATTAGTGCCATAACCGCAATAAGCACCCCGTTCAGGACCAAAAGCACTTGGCGATCTTGATAGACCGTTTGCTGGGTAAACAACAAGCCTAAAGTAAAAGTGGCTAAAACAAACAGCACGAGTGGCGTGAAAATTTTAGCCACTAAGGGTGAGATGTTTTTCACCAAATCAGGGTTTAAAATCAGAACAAATGTTGCGGTCAGCGGCACCGCAGGTGCCCCCCAAGTAATGATATTAGTGACGTGGACATCTGTTATTTTTATTCCAATAAGTTCGTACAAGGCAAAAGTCATGAGCATGGTTAGCAGTCCAGCCGCCCCCAAAACTGCGCTGAGGACTAAAAGGTCTCCATTGTGACGCAAAAATTGAAGCCGTACGGCCCCATCACGATGCAAGGCGCCCAAACGACTCCAGCCGTATATAAACCAATAAAATAAAGGCAGGTGGATGGCCACAAGGAGCAATACATCGTTTGAAATCGCAGGCCCCAGCACATTGATATAGGTCGCCGCCACCGAAAAAATCAACACTGCTCCGATGAGGTATTTATTGGCCGTAGTATTCATTAGCCCGGCCAATAGGGTAAGCCAGGGAAACATCACTAGCCCAATATTTTTCTGCAAATACGGCTCAATGGGCCAATCAAAAATCTCTGGAACTTTGATCACCAAACCCGCCATGAAAACGTAAAAAACCAATGCGATCCAATGCTTTGGATGCCCCCAAGTCATACTTGCATTCATAGAGCGGTTTTGATACTGAAAAGTACTGAACTTATCTCAATCCGTTTATGTCATAACGATTAAAAAAATCCCATAGGGCTTCATTCATGTCAAAACCCAAGGTACTTATGTCGAACCAGTTGTGTTCGCCCTGAATCACACGATATAAATCTAAAGAAACCTGATTGAGACCCGGGCCATAAGTTTCGTACTCCACAAGTCTAGTGCCTCCGCTAAAAGTTTGGGCCTGTGAAGGGGTGGCCCCCAACTCATTAAATTGTGTCCAGTAATTCAAAGCATAAGGCACAGAAGACCAGTCAGAATTTCCTTCATAAGGCAAAACTTCATCATTGGTTCCATGAAAAATAATGACCGGCATGGGGTGGGTCGGTGAACAAACTTCAGGCCAATCAAGCATGGTCCCAGAAATTGATCCTATGGCAGCAACCCTTTCGCTTAACGCGCAGGCTAATGCGTAACTCATCATACCGCCGTTTGAATAACCACAGAAATAAACCCGATCTAGATTAACATTATAAGTACTGCTTATTTCATCGATTAACGCGGAGAAAAAATCAATATCCTC
>JAYOYS010000009.1:0-5777 GCA_038153605.1 Flavobacteriaceae bacterium | reverse complement strand
GATGATCACCCCTTTGATAAACCTGTAATATTTAGCGCAAGTCATCATAAAAATTTAACGCTTCTGTAGTTCATTTATTATAGAAGCCTAGTTCTCCCTTGAGCATTTTTTAAACGCTACTGTGGCAAATTCATTACGCTAAGTCCAGTTCTATTATGCTATTGAAAAGTCTTGAGTCGCTCAACGAGAAAATCTTTGACTTGAGTCGCATTGCCTCGATCTTTAATGTAAGTCATAAAGGCCTCCGAGTGAATCGATTGAAGATCTTGATAGAGGCTTAAATGATCATTCATGTCCTTTCCAGAGAGCAAGGCCCAATGAGAGGCGCCATTTGGTTTATTCACATCATAAGTACCAAAAGCCACCAGTCGATCTTTAAATGCTTCGGGCAATGCATCGACCATTGCTTGTTGAGCTTTTGCAAATGCCGACGGCTCCTCGGCTTTAATGTCCCAAATGTGGATGACTGGATTTTTTTCCTCGTCCCCAGGGTTTAAGTTCATAATTCGTCCGGCTCTTGCTTCGCCCCAGGTCTCAACATGATTTCTGATGCCGCGCCAAAAAGCATCTCCTTCTGACTCTTCAGGCTGGGTTATAAAACCGCCATTATTCAATTCCCACAAAAATACAATTCTGTGGGTGCTGCCGTCTTCACGACCATGTCTTAGACGCTCTAAAAACACTCCTCCTGATTTCCGCTCACGATCGGTAAAGAATTCGTCAAATAGGGTTTCAATCTGATCCTCAGAATTTTCCTTGGCCTTAACCTCTATAAAATTAAAAGCCATCTGCTGAGCACCTAATGCTCCGGAGAATAATAAGATAACTGCAATGAATAAATGTCTCATGTTTATAGGTTTATTGGTTATTTTATCGAAAATAAGCCTTTTTATTGTCTTTTGCAATATTATAATTATCTTCACCTGACTAACCAATTTTTACACTCATGAAAAAAATATTTTTTGGTCTTTTCTTTATGGCCATTTCTATCTGTTTTGCTGGCACGGCCGTTGATCCACAACCCACGGCTAGTGCTGATGATTTTAGTATGCTAAAATCCCTTGAAGGCAAGTGGTTCGGGACACTTAAACGTGACAATGGTTCTGAAGACCCGTTTAATTTGACTTACAGCATCAGTTCTAACGGCAGTGCCATCCTTGAAGAGAGTAATACAGGGGGCATTGAAATGCTCACCATTTTTAACTTGCACAACGACGCCATTCTTTTGACCCATTATTGTGGACTGCGCAATCGACCGGTCTCTGTTTTAGACAGCAGCGCAGATGGTGTCTTTAAATTCACTACAGACACTGAGCTCAGCGGGTTGTCCTTAGACAATGAAATGTTTGTCACTTCTTGGGTCATCGATGTCATGCCAGAGGACCCTAGTAAAATGTATTACCAATTTACAGTATCTGGTCCAGATGGGGTTGCGTTTGTTGCTAAATGTGATTTGACTCGGGCAAATTAAAACATCTTCTTTACGTTTGTTAGCCAATTAGCCTCTCTTTTTGAGAGGCTCTTTTATTGCCCAATTACTTCAGCGGAGAATGAGATTACTGAATCGTAATCCACTACCACAAAGAACTCAATGGGGTTACAACAAACCTCACAATCTTCGATAAAGCTTTGATCGGGAACAGAAGGGTCAACTAACTTGAGTTGCTCCTCCCAACAATGTGGGCAGGTAAAATAATGCTCGATCATAAAATCAAAGTTACGGCAATAGTCGTATATTTAACCTAGTGTTTGGGGCGATGTTATTTATAATATTGCCTTATTGGGAGCGAGTCTAATCGCTCCCTTTTTTTTCTAGCTTTACTTTTCTGGAATTCACTCCTGGCTCGTCAAGTTGTCAGAACAAATCTTACCACGCCCCTGAAATCAATTGAAACAATCCCTTCTCTGGTTTATGTACTCTTTCTGGAAACTTCTCGATGAGTTTCCAAACACAACCATTAATGGTTTTGGGATGAAAATCTGGATGACGCTCTTCTATACGTCTGTTGAGCTCAGTCCATTGAATTCCTTCTGGCTGTTTTTCGAGCAACTCAAAAATGGTCAAATAAATTTGACCTGTGATGGTATTGGGATTCAATGACATGCTTTTGTTCTTTCTAATCAGTATTGCCGTAAATTTAAAAATTGTTCCCTATTTTTAATCAAACCCGACCTTTAATTAAACATTCATGTCCGTAAAAAACCTAATCTCTTTAATCCTCACGAGCGTGGCGCTCACGGCCCTTATAGGTTGTAAAAATAATGAGGCGCCTTTGAAGCTGGAGCTCCACCAAGGTTGGACTTTTAAAGCAGTCGATAGTCTTGAATGGATGTCCGCGCAAGTCCCTGGCGCCGTCCATACTGATTTATTGAATCTCGGGCTGATCAAAGACCCCTTTTATCGCCTAAACGAACACGAATTGCAGTGGATCGATAAAAAAGACTGGGTTTATCGATGTAATTTTGAGGTATCAGAAAAAATATTTGCTCAAGAACAGATTGCCCTGAACTTCGATGGGCTGGACACCTATGCCTGCGTAACCCTAAATGAAAGCCTGGTTCTCAGTAGCGATAATATGTTTCGCTCTTACACTGTGCCTGTTAAAGGGCTGCTTAAAACAGAGAGCAATGTCCTAGAAATAGTTTTTGAGTCCCCCATAAATAAAGGCGTAGAAAAATTCGATGCCTTGGGCTATAGCCTGCCTATGTCTGGTAATGATTTGGCCAAAATCGGCCAAGTTGAGGGCCAAAAAGAGGTTAGTGTTTTTACGCGCAAAGCGGGTTATCATTTTGGCTGGGACTGGGGCCCACGTCTGGTGACCTCTGGCATATGGCGCCCGATTACTTTGGAAGCTTGGAGTGGATTGAAAATTCAGGACGTATTTATCCAGCAAGAAATACAAGAGGATAAAGCGGAGCTTACCGCACAGCTCGAAATTATGGCGACGGACAGTGCAAACAACAATTCGGCTAAAGTAGAAATCTTAGTAGATAACTTAGTGGTCCAGACCAAGGCAGTTGCCTTGAATTCTGGGATTAACAATCTGGAAATTCCTTTTATTATCGAGAACCCCGAGCTTTGGTGGCCTAACGGTTTAGGAAATCAGCAACTTTATGAGATCAGCGTGCGCATTTCCCAAGGACAAAACACGGATCAAAAAACACAAAAGATCGGTTTACGCACCTTGGAGCTCATCAGAGAGCCCGATAATTTCGGGACATCCTTTTACTTTAAAGTCAATGGAGTTCCGGTATTTATGAAAGGCACCAACTACATTCCACAAGACCCATTTTTGACCCGGCCCACCTCAGACCATTATAAGTTTTTATTAGAATCGGCCCGGGACGCCAACATGAACATGATCCGCATTTGGGGTGGAGGCATCTATGAATCCCAAGAGTTTTATGACTTATGTGATCAGTTTGGCCTATTGGTTTGGCAAGACTTTATGTTTGCCTGCGCCGTCTACCCTGGCGACCCTGAATTTTTGGACAACGTCAAACAAGAGGCCATTGACAATGTAAAAAGGCTCAGAAATCACACCTCAATCGCTCTTTGGTGCGGCAACAACGAAAGTCTTTCCGCCTGGGAAAATTGGGGTTGGAAGGAGCAAGTGGCCAATGAGCAATCGCAAGCAGTGGCGGATTCGATCTGGGGATCTTATGAGGACCTATTTCATCGGGTGCTTCCTGAGGTGGTCGCCGAGTATGATGGTGATCGCAACTATTGGTCCTCCTCGCCTTCTGCGGACATGGGCGTTAAAGAACAATACGACAGTGGCGATGTGCATTACTGGTGGGTCTGGTGGGGTAAAAAAGCATTTGAAGAGTACAACACAGCCATCCCTCGATTTATGTCGGAATATGGATTTCAGTCCTTTCCCGAATATAATTCTGTCTTGAAATATACACGCCCCGAGGATCATGACATCTACTCTGAGGTCATGACTTCACATCAGCGCTCGAGCATTGGCAATGAGACCATCGAAGAGTATATGCTCCGAGATTATAAAAAGCCTAAAGACTTTGCCTCCTACTTGTATGTGAGTCAATTATTGCAGGCCAAAGGAATCAAAATGGCCATAGAAGCCCATCGGCGTCATCGAGATCAATGCATGGGCACGCTCTATTGGCAGCTGAATGATTGCTGGCCTGTGGCATCTTGGTCGGGCATAGATTATTACGGTAAATGGAAGGCCCTACATTATACGGTAAAAAAGGCCTTTAAGCCTTACTTATTAAGTCACGAAATTCAAGACGACCAAATGAGTTTTTACTTAGTCTCAGACGAGCTTGCCGATACTTCCGGCCAAATTCACATTGAACTATTGAATTTTAACGGTGCCTTGCTCCGTCAATGGAATGAACCTATCGAAGTCAAAGCCAATCAAACCAATCAAGTCTTAAAAATTCCTATGAGCATGTTCTCACAGTCTGGACCCCTAAATCAACTCGTGATTAAAGCTGAGTTTTATTCGGAAAATGATACGCTTTTGGCCAAAAACAAGATTTATTTAGTGCCCCCGAAAGACCTTGACCTCCCCGATCCAGGCATGGCCTATAGTGTTTCGGACTTTGAAAATTATTACGCCGTAACCGTTAAATCAGAGCGTTTGGCTAAGAATATCTTTGTGTCGAGTGCTCTGCCGAATAATTTCTCTGAAAATTATTTTGACTTGCTCCCAGGCGAAGAAAAAACCATCACGATAAGCAAACCCGCTCAGGTTTCCTCGGGACGTCATCATATCGAATCGTTCAAAGCCTTTGACCAAAGTCTTAAAATTCAAACTCTAAGGGACAGTTACTGATCACAAAAAGTTGCTTACCGTGAATAGTTCCTGTACCCCTATACATCAGAGAACAATTAATTGTTGGTGCGCCAGATGAAAATATATTTAGCGGGACTAATAAGGCTTATGGTGGTGAGTATTTTAAGACGCTTTGGGGGCGCTTTAAGGCACAATCTAATCTGATTGAACAAGACCAAACCCTTTACTCTTTTCGTCACTCTGGAGCGACAGAAATCTTTCAAAGAACTGGTTCGCTCACCAAACTTCAAAAGGCTATGGGTGACTCAAGTTTAAATGTTAGTTTAACCTATTTAAGAGGATTAGAAGTGGCAGAACTTACAGAAGAGGATATGCCTATGGTTGAATTGGATTACAAAAAAGACCCTTTTAAAAAAAGGGTCTTTTCAAAATGAAACACATAAATTTTACCCTTAAAACCTAAAGGCAAATCCCATAATAACACCTAACTCCTCTGCTTCGAGTCCATAAACTGCTGTTGGATTAAATTCAATTCTGTCTCCAAACTTAAATCTATATCCTGCTCCAGCAACTAATCCCTCTCCTGCTGAATCAGTTAATGCATATTCTCCATATGCAAAAATTGCATCTGTCACGAAATAACGAGCAATAGCAGAAACTGCAGCATCAGACTCGAAATCCCCAAATCCAAGACCAAGTGACGCACCTGCTTGAATTTTTTCAGTAATACTGTAAAAACCCATCACATCTAATGCTCCACCGCTGTAACCGTCCCCAGAAACAAAGAAGGCTCCAGCATCACCCATAATGGTAAATTTGTAATCTGCAGAGTCTTGGGCTGACACAAAGAGACTGAAGAATACAAAACTAATCGATAAAATTAAATTTTTCATAATTTGGTAATTAATTGGTTTTCATAAAATTATGAACAAATAGTATTAAAATAATTTAACCTAATCCTGATTTATTAACAGGTTTGTGAACAATGTGTTGCGGTCGAAATAGTAC
>JAYOYS010000008.1:89950-92833 GCA_038153605.1 Flavobacteriaceae bacterium | reverse complement strand
AGGCTATGGAATTTCCGCGGAGGTGCCACTGGTTGATTATCTGGGTATGGGATACAAAGTTAAGTTGAATATCAGCGGGGTGGAAAGTTACTTCTTGTTAGATACTGGTGCGTCCAATATAGTTATCGATCGCAAATTAGAGAGGGAATTATTATTAAATGGTTCAATTAAGCGTGAGGATTATTTGGACGAAAGCAGCTACATAATGGCTAATAATGAAACCGTGGTTGCTCAAAATGTTATATTAAGAGAAATTAAAATAGGTAATTATACAGTCAAAAATGTAACAGCTGCAGTAATTGATGGTGGATCATTATTATGTGGTCAAAGTTTTTTGGACTCTTTTAGCAAATGGGAAATTAATAAATTTAAAAAAGTCCTAACTCTATATAAATGATCATCAAATCTATATACGAATTTTTTCTTGCGGTAATAGTTTTTGCGGGCGGTGTTAGTTTTAACCCAGAATACCCGAATTTATTTATAAACGGTGGGCAAGAGCAAGAATCTGAAATACTTGTTTTAGAAGGTTCAATAACAGGAGATGCAGAGGTTTGTGTGGGCGAGACACCGGCACCAGAAATAACATTTACGGGTTTGGATACCAATAATGATGGTAGGCCTTATACCTTTGAATATACCATAAATGGAGGGGCCATCCAAACCATAACAACTGGAAATAATTCTTCTTCGATAAATCTAGCACATCCAACAACCGTTGCTGGCACATTTGTATATGATTTGTTGAGCATCACGGATAGTAACATGAATTCTGGTAATATCAACCCCCAGGAAGCTCAAGTGACTATTATTGTTAATCCTAATCCAAGTGTTTCATTTACAGTGAGCGGTTCAGGACTATGTTCGGGATCACAAGTGTCTTTTAATTCAACAGTTAGTGGCAATGGGCCTTTCGATTACTTCTGGGATTTTGGGGATGGAACTAACTCAGTCCAAGCTAACCCTAATCACGTTTATAATGAATTGGGATGTGGGACAAGCATCTTTGATGTTACTTTGAATGTAACGGACGATAATGGTTGTAGTTCGAGCTTTACACAATCTGTCGAAGTTTTAGAAAAACCCGAGTTATCATTTGAGGATTTATCTGGAAATTTCCCTTATTTCCAGAATTGTACAGGTTTAAATTATCTTCTCACTCTTGGTAATTCATCTCCATCAAGTGCTTGTATTACAAATTATGATATTGATTGGGGGGATGGATCCCCAATAGAAACCAATGTTTCTTTTCCACTAAATCATGATTACACAACCCTTGGAGTTTTTGACCTTACCATTACAGCAAGCAGCTCAAATGGATGCAGCACTATAGAGGTAATTGAAATTGCAAATTCAACAAATCCTGCTGGCGGGGTTGTATCACCTGGAAATACTATAAATATTTGTGCGCCGTCAAATCCATTGAATTTTGCTCTAACTAATTGGCATAATAATCCAACAGATACACAATATATTATCGATTATGGTGATGGTGATGTAGTAAACATTTCTCAAATCGAAATGATTAGCTCACCGTATTATGATCCACCTCAAAATTATCCAATAACTCATACATATGAGGAGACTAATTGTCCAGCTAGTCCTTTCATTATTAATATTGAAATAGTAACATTTTGTGGAACTTCGACATTGTCGGCTGGACCAATTTCATTGGTATCACCTCCTGAAGTAAGTTTTAATTCTCCCGAAATAGCGTGCGTAAATACAATGGTGCTGTTCGAAAATACTTCTATAAATGGATTTGCTCAGAATTGTTCTTTAGATGCTCTTTGGAGATGGAATTATGGTGATGGGACAATTCAAAACATTCCTGCCAATGCACCTCCAAATGGTTCTCATACCTATTCCTCTCCCGGAACCTATACAGTAACACTTGAGGCCCTTAATTCGGTATGGAATAATTGCGGTTCGCCCACAATATTCACAAGAGATATATGCATTGAACCCCCGGTTGACCCAACTTTTGATTTATCTTCAACTGAAGTATGTGGTCCAATAACTTTGAGCCCATTAAATACTACTGATGAATCGGAAGCTTGTAATGGTATTACTTATGAATGGGTAATAACTTATTCTGCTGGATATTGTGGCACAACAAACGGGGCAAGTTTTGTTAACGGGACCGACGCAAATTCTGTTAATCCAGAGATTGAATTCGCTACTCCAGGGATTTATACTCTGACTTTAAGTGGCACTAACTCATGCGGTACCTTCGCCAGTACTCCGCAACAGATTATTGTCAAATCTCCTCCTCAGCTTACGCTAAATAGTATTCCAGATTTTTGTGGCCCCGAAGTTGTATCCCCGACCTATAATTTGGATAATTGTCAGGCAAATTCGATTACCTATAATTGGACAATAACAGGCGGTATATCGCCAATTGATTGGGAGTTCATTAACGGAACTAATGCTAACTCAGCTAATCCAGAAATTAGCTTTTATACAGTTGGTGAGTATTCAATAAATCTGAGTGTAATCAATGAATGTGGTGAGATAAATAGCACCTCGGTATTTGAGATTTTACCGATTCCCAATATCACTAATACCGAACTCATCCAGTCAATTTGTACAGGTATTGAGGTTCAGGATATTGTTTTTACAAGTTCAGACCCTGGAGTGAATTATTCATGGACAACAACTACGTCTGGAAATGTTAATGGTGCTATACCCTCTGGATCAGGACTTTTGATTCCTGCCCATATTTTATCGTTAACAAACGGTGTTACGGGTAGTGTTAATTATGAAGTGACCCCAACACTAGGACCTTGTATAGGAGTGCCAGTTACTTTCACAATTATTATTGAACCGGCACCTACCTTTGATGTTCAGCCTGTTGGGGACTCTGTATGTTTGGATGGCAGT
>JAYOYS010000008.1:85250-89850 GCA_038153605.1 Flavobacteriaceae bacterium | reverse complement strand
GCAATAAATGTTATTGCTGATATAGTTAATAATTCATGCAATCAATCGAATAATGCTCAAATCGATATTACAATTTCAGGAGGAACTCCATTTATTAGCGGAAATCCGTATAATATTTCTTGGACTGGACCAGGTGGGTTCACTTCAAATAATGAGGACATATTCAATTTAGTACCGGGTCAATATAACTTGCAAATAACTGATTCAAATGATTGTGATTACCTAGCATCATATCAAGTTAATGAGCCGCAGGAATTGGAATTATTGAGTATAGATATACAAACTGACATTTCTTGTTTTGGATTTGATGATGGCGAAATCGCTGTAACAATTCAAGGGGGAACTCTTGATTACTCTTATCAGTGGACTCTTAATGGTAATCCTTACTCTGTACTTGAAGATATAGATGGTTTGCCTCCCGGTATTTATCAATTGACCGTTATAGACGCTAATAATTGTGTACTCATTTTGAATCCTATAGAGATTATCGAACCTCCATTACTCACCATTGATTTAATTAATCAGGTAAATGTGGATTGTTTTGGAGACAATACAGGTGTGATTGACGTGGATATAAACGGAGGTCGCCCTGCCTACGATATTGAGTGGGTTGGACCTAATGGCTTTTTTAGTAACCAAGAGGATATTATTGATCTTTTTGCTGGACAGTATACCTTATTGGTAACAGATACTTCTGGATGTACAGAATCTTTGACTTTAGATATTATCGAAAATGATGAGATCATTGCGGAAATTGTGACCACAGATGTAACCTGCTATGGCGCAAATAATGGAATTATCGAGATTCAATTAATTACGGGCGGAGTGCCACAATATGACATTACTTGGAGTAATTTAGGTTCAGGTTATCTTCAAGAAAATTTAGCACCGGGTGTTTATACCATCACGATAACTGACTCCTTAAATTGTGTAAAAGTTTATGAGGTTGAAATCTTTGAAGCACCAATTTATGTGCTTGAACCAGATGTTCAACAGATTTCGTGCTACGGTGAAGACGATGCCAGTATTACTTTAAATATAGTTGGTGGTGTACCTCCTTTTACTATTGACTGGTTAGATGATCCGTCGGCAGGAATTCAAAGGAATAATTTGCCTCCAGGAACGTATAGCGTCACTGTGACCGATAGTAGTCCTGTGGGTCCATGCGTCATAAATGAAAGTTTTACCATTTTAAATGTAGCCCCATTAGCCATTTCAGCTGTAGTAGAGGATGCGCTTGATTGTAATGATCCCAACAGTGGCTCAATAAATTTATCGATTACAGGAGGAACCGTGGCGGTAGATTCAGATTATCAGGTTTTATGGAGTAATGGGGCCACCACTGAAGACCTTACGGGCGTGGGGCCAGGACAATATTTTGTTACTGTTTTAGATGATAATGGATGCGAAATAACGGGAGGCTGGAATATTAATAGGTTTGAACCCTTAATATTGCTGGTAGAAACAGAGACGATTGCCGATTGTGAGACGAAAGAGTTATATCAAGTTTTTACAGCAGATGTCACTGGTGGGGTTCCTGGATATCAATTTAATTGGAGTAGTGGAATCATAAGTGGGGTTAACGGTGAAATAATGACAACAACCCAAAATGGAACAGTTTTATTAAATGTCACAGATCAAGGCGGCTGCGAAGTCAATTACTCTTTTAATGTCGATTTACCTCAAATAGGCGATATTGATTTTGATTTCACTTCGGATGCATTTGTGACTTTCGGATTTTATTCGGTATCAAATCCTATTCAATTTATAAATATGTCTGATGGCGATTTTGACGAAATTATTTGGGATTTTGGTGATGGGACATTCTCCGATCAAGAAAGCCCATTCCATACATATTTCACTCCGGGTGTTTATACCGTTACCCAAACAATAAATTTCGACTTTGGATGCTCGTATACATTTTCAAGGAGTATACTCATAGAAGAGGGATATAGATTGATTTTCCCAACAGCGTTCAGTCCCAACGGAGATAATATCAATGATTTCTTTGTGCCTAAGTACTCTGGGTTACTAGGCATGGAGTTTAAGGTGTTTGACACTTGGGGAAGTTTGATATATTCTGAATCAGGTGATAATATTTCTGGGTGGAATGGTGCAATAAATAATTTTCCAGCTGAGAATGGAAATTATTATTTCACTTTTGAGGCAAAAACCTTTTTTGGTAAAATTGTGACTAAAGACGGACCATTTACATTAATTCGCTAATGATGAAAAGTCTTTACTCCTTTTTATTTGGTATTCTTTTTTCTGTCTCTGTATATGGCCAAGATCCGTTGTTCTCTCAATCGACCTATATAATAGAAACGATTAACCCTGGGTTTTCGGGCTTTGAAGATAGTGGTCGTTCGTACCTAGGTTTAATTCACCGCACCCAATGGCCAAATCTGGATTTAAAAATAAATACACAATATTTTTTTTGGAATGAGTCCTTTGATTACGGGGATCGATTAGGATTTGGCCTTGGAATGAGTGCTTTACACCATTCAGAATCGTTTACGAATTATAGTTTGAGCCAAATAAATTTTAATTATGCCCATCGTGTCAATTTGAATAATGGTTGGTATTTTAGACCTGCAATCGAATTAGGCATTGGTTATAAGGATTTCGCCTTTGGAAATTTATTGCTGAGCGATCAAATTAATATCAATACAGGGACTATAAATAGTTCTTCGATTGATCCATATGCGAACGTCGTAGAAAATATTTTTTTCTTCGATGTCTCAACCGGTTACGTATTTGAGAGAAAAGTTCGTAATGGTATTAATTATTGGATTGGTATTTCCGCAAAGCACCTTAATCGTCCAAACATTTCTTTCGTTGATGGAGAAAATTTACCCTTAGATATTTTCTATTCGTTTCACGGTAATATTCGCTTTCCTTTTTTACGAGATTCCGACGTCCAACTGGTTGGAAATTTCATGCAACAAGGTCAATTCAATCGTTTTGACTTTGGTCCACTATTTTATTTGAATAATCGTGTTTTACTAGGGTTAAATCTTGTAACCAATCCCGCAAAAAACAATGGTAACAATCAACTATTAACCTCTGTTAACGGATTTGTTGGTTTAGAATATGATAATTTTCGGTTTGGGTTATCCTATGATTATAACACCACCAAGATAGGTCAAACCTATGGAGTTTATGAGTTTTCAGTGACCTACTTATCAAGGTGTCGTAATTGTTACACTGATCGAAAAAGAAAAAGATAAAATGGATATGATTGGATTATTTAGAAGAAATCTCGGAATTTGTTTTTTTCTCACATCATTATTCGCTTTGGGTCAAGAACACTGCCAAGAGCGAATTGAGGTGGAGAATTACATCTACGTAGGTTGTTTGGATTATGAAGGTGTGCCCGATGGTGATGGGACTTTGACGTTATTGATGGACACCCAAAAACAAACCTTAACCGGGAAATTCAGAAATGGAGAATTAACAAGTGGAATTCAGACGATAAATTTTAACAGTGGAAACAAGCAAATTATCCATTACCAGGATTATCGTATCGAGAAGAAGATTTTGGAAGAATACTTTTGGGTGAATGGCGATAATGAAATTACTA
This sequence comes from Flavobacteriaceae bacterium, assembly GCA_038153605.1. Taxonomy (GTDB): domain Bacteria; phylum Bacteroidota; class Bacteroidia; order Flavobacteriales; family Flavobacteriaceae; genus BACL21. Next base: position 86,267 of record JAYOYS010000008.1, on the reverse strand, counting down.
ATTATACGGAGGGCATTATTGATAAAATCCGATATGTGTCCTCTGATGGTGATGAAACGCTTACATTATTTGAAAACGGCATTAAAATAAAAGAATTAAGGACTTTTTCCGAAGCTTCAAAAAAAGGATTGAAAATTGAAAAACAATTTAACCCCGATGGGTCAACGACAGAATTCTCAAACATTCAAAATTATCGAAATCCTGAGGAGATAATCGGAGATTTTGATTTCGTTGATATGCCGCTTGAAGAGCGTAATAACCAATATCGTTTAAAAGTTGGATTCAAGACTTTAGATGGTGAAGTGATGGAAGTTCCAATTCAGTTTGATTCTGGCGCCTCTTCAGGTTTATTTTTAGGGTACCGATTGTATCAAGAGCTCAGGTCAAAGTGTGATGTGTTAGACTTAAACGTAAGTTCAAAAGCCGGAGGTGTTGGTTCAGAATTTAATACAAGGTATGTTAAGTTCAAGGAAATTCAGATAGGTGAATATTTGGTAAAAAATGTCGTTGCGGTAATTCCCGAACGAAGTGATATCAATGATTTACTTATCGGGGTTGGATTTTTAAAAAAATTCAGTGAAGTTGAATGGCGCTTTAATTCAAATACATTACGCTTTTATAAATAAATCTCACCCTACTTTCCACCCACAGGCCCCACATACGGACCATGAGGAGTCCACTGGGTGGCCCCAACGCATGAAGAAGTCGGCGTCTGCTTTTCAGTAAGATCTAACCCACTATTGTCTGGGCTTGCACTGGGCTGTGGAGTATTGCCAAAGATGCCCAAAAGTAAAATCCCTATCAGTCCCGCGATAAAAATCAACCCTTGTTTTTTTAGTGTAGTCATTTTTATTTTATCTGGTAATTTCAATTACACCATGAAACTAAGGCAAAAGTGGCATTTTTGCAAAAATCTTTTGTTTACTCAAATAGTAGGTTTTCCAAATCTTCTTTTGAAAATTTATTGAGTATTTCGTTTGGGTGAATTTGAAGTCCTGAGCAAAGTTTGAGAAAAAC
>JAYOYS010000008.1:81555-85150 GCA_038153605.1 Flavobacteriaceae bacterium | reverse complement strand
ATCAGCAGTAATTTTTATATTTTCGGTGTAATTAATCAAACAATTGACCCAGGACTCATGAGAAACTTTTTTAGAAATTTTATCGCGCTATTTGGCGGAGCAGCACTAGGTGCTTTTGCTAATGGAGCCATAATATCTCTACAGCCCTATATCCTGCCACTGCCTGAGGGTGTAGACCCAAACAATATCGAGTCGTTGACTTTGGCGATGGAAACCTTTACTTGGGAGAATTTCATTATGCCATTTATGGCCCATGCGATAGGAACCTTTGTCGGGGCTTATTTTGCGGTACGCGTGGCGCGGCATAGACAGCTTTTTAAAGCCATGGCTATATCGGGCATCTTTTTACTCGGGGGTATACAAATGGTCCGATTACTGCCGGCTCCAATCTGGTTTGAGGTTATGGATCTCACTTTAGCTTATTTACCCATGGGCTGGTTAGCTCACCATCTCGCTATGCGAGGCAAACCTGCTATCGTCGATTAATCACTAATTTCTGTGTCTCTTTTTGATTGCCACTTAATACCATTACAGAATAGAAGCCCTCAGGCAGTGCCGAAATATCGATGGTAGTGGATGTTGAAATAGGATTGATGTTGAGCACAGTGCGCCCAAGGACATCAATAATTGAGATATTGTCAATATCCGTGGCAGCATTGAAGTTGAGTATTTGATTGGCAGGATTAGGCCAAATAAAGCTTTGTATCCTTTGATTTATGTCCCCTGAGGTGAGCAAGCTTGAGTCGCCAAAAATTATATTGTCAAAATAAATGACATTGGTGCTGCTTCGATTTTGAAAATCCGGAAAAACTATAATCTGATCAATACCGTTGGACGAAGGTTCACCAATTATTCCCGTAAAATCGAAAACAAGTCGCTCCCATTGATTAATCAAGGTGTTCGCGATTTTTATTTCGCCAGTCGATGCGCCAGCCGGTGTGGCAAATTTAAAGCCCACGTCACTGATAACAGATTTGTAAACCATTATTGAAACATAAGCATTTGATGGATCTAAACTAAAAGTGCCAACATCTGCACCATGCATTGTTTCACAACCAGCAAATGGCGCACCTCCTTGCAAGGCCGTAAATTCGGCTACGGTCTCAGAGGTATTTATTCCTTCAGGAAATGGGTTAGGCACAAAAAGTAAATCTGGATTGGTCTCATTTTCAAAAACTGTCCATGTCCAGTCTACTCCGTGGCCGTCTGGTTCAAAGTCAATTGGATTGATCTGTGCGTTAAGATTGAGTCCCAGTAAAGTAAGGCCGGCAAGTAGTAATTTGTCCATGAGTTTATTTTTGTTGGAAGATACGCTATAAAATATTGCTTCATCGTAAAATAGACTTTTTCTGAAGACTAAATTGTCGTTCATCGATTTTTGTTTAACGTTTATCAAAAAAAGTTAAACATTTTGTATCTTTGAAGGAATAAAATTTATTCCATGTCTGCAAAAATGAAAATCACTCAAGAACAAATCATTTCATTTTATATGGATGAGGTGCTCAGCGAAGAAACCATGGCTCAAAGTGTATATGCCTTTGCAAAGAGGCATCATTTCGAAGAGTCCGAATTTTATCAATTTTTCAATGGTTTTGACCATCTGAAAGAAGAGATTTTTGCCGCATTTGGAAACAATACAATAAGTATGATCCAACAGAGCGAAGGTTATCAGCAATATGAGACCCAACAAAAATTACTGAGTTTCTACTTTACATTTTTTGAATTGCTCACTGCCAATAGATCCTACGTTATGGCGCAGCTCAGTGGTAATAACGATAAATTATCCAGCCTGAAGTCCCTTGGGGCGTTGCGTCGCGTGTTTGTAAAATACGTAACCCAACTCGGCGTGGTCCAAATAGATTTAAAAAGCGATCAGCTCAATAAGCTCAAAGACAAAGGGGTCAGTGAATCAATGTGGATGCAACTGTTGATCACACTCAAATTTTGGATGGAGGACCGATCTAAGGGTTTTGAGAAAACGGATATTTTTATTGAAAAAACGATTAAAGCACAATTTGATCTAATCGACACGACGCCTGTCCAAAGCGTTTTTGATTTAGCTAAATTTCTTTGGAAAGAAAATGCTATGGTGTAAATGAAAAGCATCGATAGAATTCCCACCTCAAAAATTCAAAGAGCCTCCAAAATTGTCACTACTGGTCTAAAAGTTGGGGTTAATTACGCCAAATATGTGGGCCAAAAAATGGTTTCAGATGAGGCCGAGGCCAAGCAACAGCTCAATTCCTCAAATGCCGAGGATATTTATGACGGTCTTAAAGAGCTCAAAGGCTCCGCACTCAAAGTAGCACAAATGCTAAGTATGGAAAAGAATATTTTACCACGTGCTTATGTGGAGAAATTTTCTTTAGCCCAGTTTTCGGTGCCGCCCTTGTCTGCTCCACTGGTTAAAAAGACGTTCAGACGATATTTTTTGCAAAATCCTGAGGACGTTTTTGATCGTTTTTCTGAGGACTCAGTCAACGCCGCAAGTATTGGTCAAGTGCATAAAGCTGCCTTAAACGGTAAGACATTGGCCGTAAAGATACAATACCCTGGGGTCGCTGAGAGTATCTCTAGTGATCTTGCCCTAGTCAAACCCATCGCCAAGAAAATGTTTAATATCAAAGGCGAGGGCTCAGACCAATATTTTCAGGAGGTTGAAAACAAGCTTATTGAGGAAACCGACTACCAAAGGGAACTTACTCAAAGCGCTCAAATGGCCCAGGATTGTAGCCATATTCCATATTTGAAGTTTCCGAACTATTATCCAGAACTTTCTTGTGATCGTATTTTGACTATGGATTGGATGCATGGAAAACACTTATCTGAATGGTGCGCCCAGTCTTTTACTCCGGAGCAAGGTCAAAAAATAGGGCAGACCCTGTGGGATTTTTACATGTATCAAATGCATGATTTGCGCCGCATTCATGCGGACCCACATCCAGGTAATTTTTTAATTGATGATCAGGATAATTTAATGGCGATTGATTTTGGGTGTCTTAAGGAAATTCCGGATGATTTTTACGGTCCTTATTTTGAATTAGCCAAAGAAGAAAATCTTAGAGACCCAGAATATTTTGAACGTCAGCTTTACGCTTTAGAAATATTAAAGCCAGAAGATAGCCCTAAGGAAAAAGAGTTTTTTCGAGACATTTTTCATGAGATGCTCTCTTTGTTTACTAAACCCTTTCACTCGGAGACCTTTGACTTTTCTGATCAGGCCTTTTTTGATCAAATCGGGCAACTCGGTCAAAAATATGCCAATGACAGTACCCTTAGAGACATGAACGGTAATCGTGGATCCAAACACTTTATTTATATCAATCGAACTTTCTTTGGACTGTATAATCTGATGTTTGATCTGAAGGCCAAAGATGTGGTGATTAACAACTATCAAAAGTATACCCAAAAAGTAATCAGACAGGAGGTTGTTTTGGCATGAAGTCTCTGAGCTTGATTCTGCCTCATCAGCTTTTTAAGGATAATCCTGTATTATCCATCGATCGACCGGTGGTTATTATTGAGGAATCATTGCTGTTCAATCAATTTCCCTTCCACAAGCAGAAGATTGCCTTTATGCGCGGCAGTATGCGCG
>JAYOYS010000008.1:3314-81455 GCA_038153605.1 Flavobacteriaceae bacterium | reverse complement strand
AATCAATTTCCCTTCCACAAGCAGAAGATTGCCTTTATGCGCGGCAGTATGCGCGTCTATTATGATGGTTTGATTCGTCAAGGATATACTGTGCGCTACGTTGAGGCTCACGAACCAGAGGCCGATATCAGAGTATGGTTATCCAAATCAATAGAGGCGGGGCTCGAGTCTTTGTATTTCATGGATCCAGTGGATAATTGGCTTGAGAGACGCATCAATGCTTACAGCACCAAGCTTTCCTGGAACTGCTTTGATTCGCCTGCTTTTTTAAACAGCAAAAAAGAGCTAACTTCTTTTTTTAAACCAAGCAAAAAGAAATTTTTTCAGACTTCGTTTTATAAAGAGGAGCGTCAGAAAAGACAAATTTTAATGGGAGCCAATGGTCCAGAAGGAGGCCAGTGGACCTATGATGCCGAAAATCGACAGAGATTTCCGAAAAATGAGACTGCGCCCAGGGTGCAGTGGCCCGAAAAGACCCCATATCACATAGAAGCCCAGCAATATGTGCAAAGTTATTTCCCCGAAAATTGGGGAACTTTGGAGCATGAGTTTGTATATCCGCTCGATCATAAGACGGCTGAAATTTGGTTAGAAGATTTTTTGAAACACCGCTTTGAATATTTTGGTCATTATGAAGATGCGCTCGTAACCCAAGAGCATTTGCTTCATCACAGCTTGCTGTCTCCGCTGATCAATGTCGGTTTACTGACTCCTCAGCAGGTCTTGAATCGCGTCTTGGATTACGCGGTGGAGAACTCAATTCCCTTAAACTCCACCGAAGGATTGGTGCGTCAAATCATGGGTTGGCGAGAGTTTATCAGAGGTATATACCAGGTCAAAGGCACTCAGGAACGCACCACGAACTTCTGGGGGCACAAACGAAAAATTCCCAAAAGTTTTTATCAGGGAACTACAGGGCTTTTTCCTGTGGATTCTGTGATTGATAAGCTCAATAAAACAGCCTATGCGCACCACATTGAGCGACTTATGGTTCTGGGGAATATTATGGTCCTTTGTGAATTTGATCCCGATGAGGTTTATCGCTGGTTCATGGAGTATTTCATAGATGCCTACGATTGGGTGATGGTGCCGAACGTCTATGGCATGAGTCTTTTTGCTGATGGTGGCATCATGAGCACAAAACCTTACATCAGTGGGAGTAATTATCTGATGAAAATGAGTGATTATCCCAAAGGCCCTTGGCAAGAGATTTGGGATGGGCTTTTTTGGCGATTTATGGATAAGCATCGGTCTTTTTTTCTGTCTAATCCGCGCTTGGCTATGTTAGTGCGCAGTTTGGACAAAATGAAGCCAGAAACTCTAGAGCGTCATTTGTTAAACGCACAAAACTTTTTGGATGGCTTGGATGCAGAATTATCCGGCACCACAATTAAAAATTAATTATATTCACGTTATGGGAGTAGGTTATATCGTATTATACACTTTTGCTTTGTGCTTGGTTTTAGGGCTTTTGGCGCTAACCGCTGATCGCGCTTAATCATGATCTGGACCGAGCAAGACATTAAATCAGCCGAAAAAGTCACTCGGCTGAGGATGATCAATGCCATCACAGGAATAAAACCCGCAAATTTAATTGGGACACAAGACGATGCCGGTCATCACAACTTGGCCGTGTTTAGCTCTGTGGTGCACGTAGGAAGCGACCCGGCTTTGATTGGATTTATTCTCAGGCCCTACGGTGAGGTACCACGCCACACTTGGCAAAATATTCAGGCCACTGGTCACTACACCATTAATCACATTCCTGAGTCGTATACCCAGCAGGCGCATTACACATCGGCAAAGTTTCCAGCGGAAATTTCTGAGTTTGAGCGCTGCGGCTTTTCGCCGGAATTCGTTCCCGGAATAAATGCCCCTTTTGTCAGAGAAAGTTCTCTTAAAATGGGACTCAGTTTTATATCGGCCACTGAAATTACGCTTAACGGGACCACCCTGGTCATTGGAAAAATCATTCATTTGACCATTCCAGATGAATTCATCGATCCCGCGGGGGAATTAGACCTACAAATGGCCCAGTCTACAGGGATTTCTGGACTCAATACATATTACAGCTTGGAGAAAATCGGTCAGTATCCTTACGCGCGGCTCAGTGACCTGAATGATTGGCATCCTGGGAATGCTCGGGACCCTGAGCCTCCTTTAAAATAGTTACGGGCGTGCCGACATTACCCGAGTAAAATACCACTATCTCTGCAGGAACATCACCATTATTTTCGCCGTGGTGCCACTGATTTACCATTTCCGCAATCACGTCGCCTGTTTTCATTTGGAGCGTATCTCCAGCTTCACTAATAACTGTAAGCGCTCCACTGAGCAAAATACCTGCATTGATCACGGGATGACGATGTACAGGCAATTTGGTGTGTGGTGGAATAGTAATGCGCAGCGCCGTCATCTCGGGATGTTCAGGGTGGTAATCGGGCAGCGGGGCGCTGTTCCAACTTTCGGTGGTTTTTAACAGGGTCTCCACCTGAACTTTAGGAGTGGTGTCTTGGACTCCATCGTTTGCATTCGTGTCTTGTGTCTTTTCATCCCGATGGGTGCAAGCGGCCAAAAGACCGCTTACCCATAGTAGAACCAAAAAATACCTTTTAAGCCCAAGTCGCGGATTTTTCATTTAGAATGACTTAATCTTTGATGATTTTCTTTTGAACTTTTTGACCGTCAGCCGCGGTAAATTCAAAAGTATAAACCCCAGAGGCATAAGGGCTTATGTCTATCTCCATTTGGTTTTCTTGAATGGCTCTTCTGAGGATCAAAGTTCCTTTGACATCATAGACTTGAAGACTTACTATCTGTCCTAAATTTGAGTCATATGTCATTTGTAGCTGCCCTGAAGTCGGATTGGGTCCTAAGCGCACAGCGCGCTCAAATCCGCCCAAATCATCAATGGAAAGTGCCTCTACGATGTCCATAATCTCCTGACTTGAGAGGCCCCGGTTATAGATCAAAATATCATCAAGCACCCCAGGAAACATATTGTTGGGAACATTGGCTTGTGTACCCACAGTAAAGGGATAGACGCTTTCGATTAAATTCGAACCATAAACTCTCTGCGCGGCCAAGTTGCCATCGAGATAGAGGTATGCGGTATTGCCATCGTAAACGGCAGCCACATGCATCCAAACCCCAGTCATTACCGGAGCGCTGTCAATAGGGGGGTCTGCATTAATGTTCCAGCGTATGGCTTGTTCTGGAGTAATACCTAAATAATAACCGCCTACACCAAAATCGGCCCAATTATTCAGAAGGCCGGTCCAATCCGTGATGGTTTCGTCGATCTTCATCCAAACACAAAGCGACATGGCGTTTTCTATGCTAAAGTCATAAATCGATGGAGCAGATTGTGTGTCCAGATATTGATTGATGAGTTTAAGTGCCATGTCGGGCTCGCCGTAGCGGTTTTGGGCAGGAAGCAAGAATCCGCCCGTTGGAAAAGGATCTAAAGGCACCGTGTTTTGTGTGCTGTAGTTGGCATAATCATTGCCATCGAGTTTATAATGGCCTTGGAGGCCATCCTGGGGAATCTGTGCCCATGTTGTGGCGATACTCATTAGCACAATAAAAAAGGCACTTAAGGGATTGAATCGATTGATTTTCATGATGATGAGGTTATTGCTTTTTTGGTTGAAAGCTAAAGTTAGCTAAAATTTTGGGCAATCATCTGATTGCTATTCGAAATTATGGAGGGACCATAGTTGCAGGCTCATGGGCACTATCGATGAATTTTGTATTTTGTTAACTAATTAAACCCATTGACCAATTAAACCCATTGACTAAATCGCCATGTCAAATTATAAATCGCTTATCAGAACAGTCCCGGATTTTCCTAAAAAGGGGATTCAATTCAAGGACATTACTCCGCTATTAAAAGATCCAATGGCAGTGAGTCATTGCTTGGATGCCATGATGCCTGACCCAAAGACGCAAATAGATTTGGTAGTGGGCATTGAGTCTCGAGGATTTATTCTTGGACCTCTTTTAGCCCAGCGACTAAGTTGTGGATTTGTACCAATTCGAAAAAAAGGAAAGCTTCCCGGGCAAACTATTTCTACTCAATATGCCTTGGAGTACGCACAGGCAGAAATTGAAATACACCGAGATGCAATAAAACCAGGAAAACAAGTTCTATTACATGATGATGTTTTGGCCACTGGAGGCACAGCAGCGGCCGCTATAGAATTGATTGAGGCTTTGGGTGGTGTAGTGACTGCATGTAGCTTCATCATTGAGCTGCAAGCATTGGAGGGTCGGGCCAGACTGGGGGACTATCCCGTAATAGCGTCTTGCTATTTCTGATTAATCCAAAGCATTAGTGGTGACCCAATAGCGATAAGCAATTAAGGCGAGTTGCCATTTTTTTGCTTTAGCCAAATCGACTCTTCTGGCAGTCAGACTCGGCAAGAAATGCTGATTAATTAAGGCTAGGGTTTTAAAAAAGCTGCGTTTCATAATAAAATATATGACAGGCGAAAGGTACAAAATAAATAAAGCATGCATACCCCATGGCACGCGCTGAATTTGTATCTTCGTGGACCAATTTAGCCTATGAGTTTTCTCTATTTATTTTTGGGTTTGACGGCCTTAGTTATCGGGGGAGAATATCTGGTGCGCTCTGCGGTAGGGCTCTCTTTTAAGTTTAAACTCTCCAAAATGATCATCGGCCTTACGGTGGTTTCATTTGCCACCTCGGCACCTGAGTTGTTGGTGAGTTTAAGCGCGGCATTAAACGGGTACAGCGCCATTGCCCTTGGGAATGTCATTGGTTCCAATATAGCTAACATTGGTCTAGTACTGGGGATTACAGCCCTGATCAGTCCCATAATTATTGATCATGATTTTTATAAACTCAACTGGCCGGTGATGTTTGCCGTAAGTCTGGCATTGACCTTTTTATTGATTTACGATGGAGGGATTTCTTTTTGGGCTGGTGCAGGTCTATTTGCCTGTTTGCTTATATATCTGTTTATGTTGATTAAGCGCAACAAACGGGAAACTATAGAGGAGGAGCAGTCAATCGAAGGTATAGACGAATCCTTAGCTGTGGTTTCTGGATTTAAAATAGGTCTTTGGTTGATCATAGGCGCATTGGCGCTCTACTATGGCAGTGAGTGGTTGGTCAAAGGAGCTGTAGATATTGCCACAGATTTAGGAGTGAGTCAACGTGTCATTGCCGTTACAGTCATTGCGGTAGGAACAAGTGTTCCAGAACTAGCTGCATCTGTAATCGCGGCCCTAAAAAAGGAAAAAGCATTGTCTTTGGGGAATCTAATCGGGTCCAATATTTTTAATATCGCCGGTGTTTTGGGATTGACCGCGATGATTCATCCTATTAAGATTGATCTGGCGGAATTTTTGCCCGCGGATTTATACTGGATGGTCGGTTTTGCCGCCGCCCTGCTCATTTTAATTGTTCTGCCAAGTCCGCATCGCATTGGTCGACTCGAAGGATTCTTACTGCTAACTGCTTATTTTATCTTTATCGCCACTACAATTAATTAGAATATTATAGATATTCACTAATTTAAGGGGGGCTGTTAATAAATTATTGAGTTAATATCCATTTTTCGATAAAAAATAGGGGGGTACTCACATTAATTTGATTTATTTTTGCGCAGAAACAAAAAAACAAGTTATGTCTACCCTTCGCTTTCAAGCCCTAAAAGAAACCCTATCCCGCAAGCCATTGGCGGTTCAAGAACCTGAAAGACGTTCTGAAATATTTGGCAAAAACGTATTCAATGAAACCGCCATGCTTCAGTATTTAACGAAAGAATCTTACAATTCAGTTCGTGAAGCAATGGTGAAAGGCACAAAAATCGATAGATCAGTAGCAGACCAGATTTCGGCTGGAATGAAGGATTGGGCGATTTCTAAAGGTGCGACGCACTACACGCATTGGTTTCAACCGCTAACCGGAGCTACCGCTGAAAAACACGATGCTTTTTTTGAGCCGATTGAAGGTGGAAAGGCCATTGAAAAATTCGGTGGGGGACAACTCGTTCAACAGGAGCCAGATGCTTCAAGTTTTCCAAACGGAGGTATAAGAAACACATTCGAAGCCAGAGGTTATACCGCTTGGGACCCAACCTCTCCGGCATTTATACTGGGCACTACACTATGTATCCCAACTGTGTTCGTGGCATATACGGGTGAGGCACTTGATAATAAAACGCCGCTTTTAAGATCACTTCAAGTAGTAGATCAAGCAGCTACTGATGTTGCTAAATATTTTGACAAATCAGTTTCTAAAGTAATTGCTACTTTGGGTTGGGAGCAAGAGTATTTCTTAATTGATAAAGCCTTAGTCGATGCGCGACCTGATTTGAAATTAGCAGGCCGCACTCTGTTGGGTCATTCTTCAGCCAAAGGTCAGCAATTAGATGATCACTACTTTGGATCGATACCGACACGTGTTTTAAACTTCATGCGCGATCTAGAGAATGAATGTATGCTCTTAGGGGTGCCGGTAAAAACACGTCACAATGAGGTAGCGCCAAATCAATTTGAGCTTGCGCCAATCTTTGAGGAAGCAAATTTAGCTGTGGATCACAACTCCTTGCTTATGGACGTTATGGATAAAGTAGCGGATCGTCACAACTTTAAAGTATTGTTCCATGAAAAGCCTTTTGCGGGTATTAATGGTAGTGGAAAGCACAATAACTGGTCTTTAGCTACAGATACAGGGGTAAACTTATTGAGTCCAGGCAGTACGCCGATGAAGAATCTTCAGTTTTTGACCTTCTTTATCAATACGATTAAAGCAGTTAATGAATATGAAGAATTGATTCGTGCCGCTATCGCTAGTGCCAGTAACGACCACCGCCTTGGAGCGAATGAGGCGCCTCCAGCGATTATCTCGGTATTTATTGGTTCACAACTTACATCTGTATTGGATGAGTTAGAAAAAGTAACCGACGGTAAACTTTCTCCACAAGAAAAAACAGAGCTTAAGTTAAACGTAGTGGGTAAAATTCCAGAAATCCTTTTGGATAATACCGACCGTAACCGTACCTCACCTTTCGCTTTTACGGGTAACAAATTTGAGTTACGCGCTGTGGGGTCTATTGCGAACTGTGCTAACCCAATGACCGTTTTGAATGCTATTGTGGCCAAGCAATTGATCGAATTTAAAGCAGAAGTCGATGCCCTAATCGCGGGTAAGAAAATGAAAAAAGACGACGCGATTTTCAATGTGCTGCGTGAGTATATTAAAGATTCTAAGCGCATTCGTTTTGAAGGGGATGGTTATGGACAAGCATGGGAAGTTGAGGCAGCCAAAAGAGGTTTAAGCAACAACAAAACTACTCCTCAGGCTTTGAAAGCTAAGGTTTCAAAACGTGCTATCGAGCTCTATGAGCAACTCGGTATCATGAGTAAAGTTGAAATCGAGGCTCGCCACGAAATCGAGGTTGAAGAATACGCTAAGCGAATCCAAATAGAAGGCCGTATTTTGGGAGATATTGCCCGTAATCACGTGATCCCAACAGCGATTCGTTATCAAAATATTCTCATTGAAAACGTACAAGGGCTTAAGGATATCTATGGTGCTGGATTCAAAAAAGTAGCCGCTGAGCAAATGAGCTTAATCGAGCAAATAAGTGCTCATATTGAACACATCAATAAAGGCATTACACAGATGATTGATGCGCGTAAAAAAGCAAACGCCTTAGAGAATATGGAAGCCTGTGCATTTGCCTACTGCGAAGAGGTGAAGCCAAAGTTTGATGAAATCCGTTATCACTGTGATAAACTCGAACTTTTGGTAGACGATGAGCTTTGGCCGTTAGTAAAATACCGCGAATTGTTGTTTACGCGATAATTTGTTTTGAAAAAGAGAAAAGGGGTTCCGAAACTGAGGTTTGGAACCCCTTTATTTTTTTACCTTTGCCACAATGAGTCAAGAGATTTCAAAACGGTATGCGCAGCGCGGCGTTTCCTCGGCTAAAACCGAGGTACACAAGGCCATCGAAAAGGTCGATAAAGGTCTATTTCCGGGTGCGTTTTGCAAAATAGTTCCAGATTATCTCACAGGCAGTGCTGATCATTGTTTGGTCATGCACGCCGATGGGGCAGGCACTAAATCTTCCCTGGCCTACATGTACTGGAGAGAAACAGGAGATTTAAGTGTTTGGAAAGGAATTGCTCAGGACGCCCTAATCATGAATATTGATGACTTGCTTTGTGTGGGTGCCGTAGACAATATCTTATTGTCATCAACAATTGGTCGCAATAAAAATCTAATTCCTGGCGAGGTACTTTCCGCCATTATTGGAGGGACTCAAGAACTTGTCGATGAACTTACTGCACAGGGGGTGACCATTCATGCCACTGGAGGTGAAACAGCCGATGTAGGGGATTTAGTGCGAACCATAATTGTAGATTCTACAGTGACCGCGCGACTCAAGCGCTCAGAGGTTATTGACAATGCCAATATCAAACCAGGTAATGTTATTGTTGGATTGGCTTCATTCGGTCAGGCTACTTATGAACATGAGTACAATGGTGGGATGGGCAGTAATGGTCTGACCTCTGCCCGCCATGATGTATTTAACAAAATACTCGCCGAACGTTATCCTGAAAGTTATGATGCTGCGGTACCGGAAGAACTCGTGTATTCGGGTTCAAAAAACTTAACCGATGACGTCGAAGGTTCTCCTATTGATACAGGTAAACTCGTTTTGTCTCCCACTAGAACCTATGCCCCTGTTGTTAAAGCTATTTTTGAGCAAATGGGCCGAGCGTGTATTGATGGCATGGTGCATTGCAGTGGTGGGGCTCAAACCAAAATCTTACACTTTTTAACCCGCGGACAGGTTATTAAAGATAATCTGTTTGCTACTCCGCCTTTGTTTGAACTTATACAAAAAGAAAGCCAAACCCCTTGGAAAGAAATGTATCAGGTCTTTAATATGGGCCATCGCATGGAATTCTATCTCGACGAGCAATACGCCCAGCAAATCATTGATATTGCCGCACAGTTCAATATAGCAGCGCGCATAATAGGGCGTGTTTTAGAATCCCAGCAAAAAGGATTGACCATCGTTTCCGAGCACGGAAGCTTCGATTACCATTAGGGTTTAGCCATAAAATTAACGTAAATTTGCCCAATCTATAGGGCTTGTTCTATATGCTACAAAAACTGAACATTGTAAAGCAGCGATTTGATGAGGTTAATGATCTAATCATCCAACCCGAGGTGATAAGTGACCAAAAGCGTTACATTCAACTCAATAAAGAATACAAGGAGCTTTCACTGCTCATGGAAAAACGCGATGCTTATGTGGCCATGCAAAATGCCATGGACGAAGCACAGCAGATTTTAGCCAGCGAAACGGATCCTGAAATGATCGAAATGGCCAAAATGGAGCTTGAGTCTGCTCAGGAACTAAAACCGAAACTCGAAGAGGAAATACGCTTTTTATTGGTGCCCAAAGACCCAGAGGACGCCAAAAATGCGGTGGTTGAAATTCGTGCGGGAACCGGTGGAGACGAGGCCAGTATTTTTGCTGGTGATTTGAACCGCATGTACACTAAGTATTGCGAATCTAGAGGATGGCAAGTCAGTGTTGTGGATTATAATGAAGGGACAAGCGGAGGCTTTAAAGAAATAATATTTGAAGTTAACGGTGAAGATGTTTACGGAACCCTGAAATACGAGGCAGGAGTGCATCGTGTACAACGGGTCCCTCAGACCGAAACACAAGGCCGAGTGCACACCAGTGCGGCTACGGTCATGGTCCTTCCAGAGGCAGAAGAGTTTGATGTTGAACTTGATATGTCTGAAGTGCGCATAGAACGAACTACCTCTACTGGTCCCGGAGGGCAGTCGGTAAACACCACTTATTCGGCTATAAAATTACACCACGAACCCACGGGTATGATTGTGAGTTGTCAAGACCAAAAATCATCTCATAAAAACCTCGAAAAGGCATTAAAAGTTTTGCGCTCAAGGCTTTATGAGCTGGAACTTGCCAAAAAGATGGAGGCTGATTCGCAAAAGCGCAAAAGTATGGTGTCTTCGGGTGATCGAAGTGCTAAAATACGTACCTACAACTATCCGCAAGGGCGGGTGACCGATCACAGAATTAACTTGACTCTGTATGATTTGGGAAACATCATGGACGGTGATATCCAAAAAATCATTGATGAGCTTCAATTGGTGCGCAATACCGAAAAATTACAAGAAGCCGGAGAAACCTTTTAAACAGACAAAGCATAGAATCCAAACCAATGACTCAGCCACAACTCACACAAGCCATCTTCGATAAATCGTCGTTTCTTTGCATCGGATTGGATGTTGATTTGGATAAAATCCCGCCTCATCTGCGACAAAAGGAGGATCCAATTTTTGCCTTTAATAAAGCCATTATTGACGCCACACATCATTTGGCCGTGGCTTACAAACCCAATACGGCCTTTTATGAGTCATATGGGACCAAAGGCTGGCAGGCCCTAGAAAAAACAATTGATTATTTAAATGCGAATTACCCTGAGGTGTTTACTATTGCAGACGCCAAAAGAGGGGATATCGGTAACACCTCCACCCGTTATGCCAAGGCATTTTTTGATCAGATGGGCTTCGATGCCCTAACTATTGCCCCCTACATGGGGCGAGACTCAGTTGAGCCATTTTTAGACTTTGAGGACAAGTTTGTTATTCTTCTGGCTTTGACCTCGAATCCCGGTGCCTTTGATTTTCAGGTGAGTGATAATGCGGAGGATTTATTTGAGCAGGTCCTTAAAACTGCCCAAACCTATAAAAACTACCAGCGATTGATGTTTGTGGTTGGGGCGACCAAAACAGAGTATTTATCTCGGGTACGGGCTATTGTCCCTGATGCCTTCCTACTGGTGCCTGGTGTAGGAGCTCAAGGAGGCAGCCTCCAGGAGGTTTGTGATCATGCCTTAAATGATCAGGTGGGTCTTTTGGTCAATTCATCGCGCGGAATAATCTATGCCAGTCAAGGCGAAGATTTTGCTCAGGCGGCCGCTGCAGAGGCCTTAAAGCTTCAACAGCAAATGCAGACTATACTACAGGGTCGTCTTGAATAATCTGCGATAAAATCATCCATTCGGTGATGAATTCGTAAATTTACACGGACAAACGACCCAAATATTGACAATGCAACAACCAGAGCCCTATAAGCCAAAGCACAAAATTCGTATTGTAACCGCAGCCTCCCTTTTTGACGGCCATGACGCCGCCATAAATATTATGCGGCGGATCATTCAAGCCACTGGGGTAGAGGTGATTCACTTAGGGCACGACCGCAGTGTTGATGAGGTGGTTTCTACCGCCATTCAAGAAGATGCCCATGCCATTGCCATGACCTCGTATCAAGGCGGTCATATGGAGTATTTCAAATATATGTACGACTTGCTTCAGGAGCGCGGAGCGGGGCACATCAAGATTTTTGGCGGCGGCGGTGGCGTCATCCTTCCAGAGGAGATAAAAACCTTGATGGATTACGGCATTACACGGATTTATTCTCCCGACGATGGCCGTGCTATGGGTTTACAAGGCATGATTAATGATTTGGTGGCCCAGAGTGATGAGCCCCGCGGCGACCTAAAAGAATTCGACCGCAATGCCCTCAGGGTGGATAACCCACATTATATCGCTCAGTGCATCAGTGCGGCAGAGAATTTTCCCGAGCAAATCAAGCCTTTTTTAGGGGAACTCAGGGATAATATAGACTTAAGTAAGATCCCAGTTCTAGGGATTACTGGGACCGGTGGGGCAGGAAAGTCTTCACTGGTCGATGAGTTAGTTCGCCGATTTTTGGCGGCTTATCCAGAAAAACGTTTGGCCATTATTTCTGTAGATCCGTCTAAACGCAAGACAGGAGGGGCATTGCTGGGCGATAGAATTCGCATGAATGCCATCAATACCCCCAGGGTCTATATGCGTAGTTTGGCTACACGTCAAAGTAATTTGGCCTTGTCTAAATACGTCAATGATGCCCTTGATTTGGTTAAAGCCTCAGGCTTTGATTTGGTGATTTTGGAGACTTCAGGAATCGGACAAAGCGATACGGAGATTCTGGAGCATAGCGATGTTTCTCTTTATGTGATGACCCCTGAATTCGGGGCAGCGACTCAGCTCGAAAAAATCGACATGCTCGATTTTGCCGACCTCGTTGCCCTGAATAAGTTCGACAAGCGCGGCGCTTTGGATGCGCTACGCGATGTGCGCAAACAGTATATACGCAACCATAATTTATGGGACACTCCTCAAGAGCAATTACCCGTCTTTGGAACCATTGCCTCTCAGTTTAATGATCCTGGGATGAACCGATTGTACGCTGCGATCATGCAGACTCTGATTCAGCGCATGAATCTGGACTGGACCTTAGAAGCCGCTTCACAGGGCCAAGATTCTGAAAAAGTTTTTGTCATTCCGCCTTCGCGCACACGCTATCTCTCTGAGATTTCCGAATCAATACGTCAATATGATGCCTTTGCTGCGGCACAATCCAAAGTCGCCCAGACTCTGTATGGTATTTACAAAGCTATAGAGAATTTATGTCAGAATCCTGTGGGTTTGACCACAGAAGGACTTCAAGTTGCCGAGGAAGAATTGCAGAGGGAATCAAGTGATTTGTTAGAACAATTATTGACTCAATTCAGGTCGGTAAAGATGAATCTCGATGCGCATCTTTGGCAACATATCATGGATTGGGATCGGATTAAGGCTAAATATAAGGCCCCAGAGTATGATTTTCAGGTGCGCGATAAGGTGGTCAAAGTCCAGACCCATACCACTTCACTTTCTTTGAATCAAATTCCTAAAGTAAGTTTGCCACGCTACACGGCTTGGGGCGATTTACTTCAGTGGATGATGCAAGAAAATGTGCCGGGGACTTTTCCGTTCACTGCCGGTTTATACCCATTTAAGCGTGTTGCCGAGGATCCTACCCGTATGTTTGCTGGCGAAGGAGGCCCAGAGCGCACCAACAAAAGATTTCATTATTTGAGCCAAAATATGTCGGCCATTCGTCTTTCGACGGCCTTTGATAGTGTGACTCTATACGGGCATGACCCTGATCTTCGCCCCGATATTTATGGAAAAATAGGCAATGCAGGCGTTTCGGTTTGTTGCTTGGACGACGCCAAAAAACTCTACAGCGGCTTTGATTTGTCCGACCCCATGACCTCGGTAAGCATGACCATTAATGGACCTGCGCCAATGGTTTTAGCCTTTTTCCTGAATGCGGCCATCGATCAGAATTGTGAAAAATATATCAAAGAGCACCAGCTTGAGTCTGAGGTAGAAAAGGCTTTGGCCGCCAAGTACTCGGATAAAAAATTGCGTCCCACATATCAGGGTGATTTACCAAAAGGCCATAATGGACTAGGGCTAATGCTGCTGGGGATAACGGGGGATCAAGTGTTGCCTCAGGCGGTGTATCATGAAATAAAAGCACAAACTTTAATACAGGTGCGCGGAACCGTACAAGCCGATATCTTAAAAGAAGATCAAGCCCAGAATACCTGTATTTTTTCGACAGAATTTGCCCTGAGACTCATGGGCGATGTTCAGGCTTATTTTATCGAACAAAAAGTCCGAAACTTTTATTCGGTGAGTATTTCAGGATATCATATTGCCGAGGCTGGTGCAAACCCAATTACTCAGCTCGCCTTTACTTTATCGAACGGCTTTACTTATGTCGAATACTATTTGTCTCGTGGTATGAGTATCGATGATTTTGGACCAAATCTATCCTTTTTCTTTAGTAACGGGATTGATCCAGAATATGCGGTAATCGGTCGGGTAGCGCGTAAAATTTGGGCCAAAGCCATGCGAGAAAAATACGGCGCGGGACCAAGATCTCAGATGCTTAAATATCATATTCAAACCTCTGGACGCAGTCTGCATGCCCAGGAGATTGACTTTAATGATATCCGCACAACACTGCAGGCCCTTTATGCCATTTACGACAACTGTAATTCTCTGCACACCAATGCCTACGACGAGGCCATTACCACACCCACTGAGGACAGCGTGCGTCGGGCTATGGCAATACAACTCATTATCAATAAGGAGCTCGGACTGGCCAAAAATGAAAATCCAATACAAGGAGCCTTTATCATCGAGGAATTGACTGATTTAGTGGAGCAGGCCGTGCTTTTGGAATTTGATAGAATAACCGAGCGAGGTGGGGTGCTTGGGGCGATGGAGACCATGTATCAGCGCGGTAAAATCCAGGAGGAGAGCTTGCATTATGAGACCCTCAAGCATACGGGTGAATATCCTATTATTGGGGTAAATACTTTTTTAAGCAGTAAAGGTTCGCCTACGATTATTCCCTCAGAAGTGATCCGAGCCACTGAGCAAGAAAAGCAAAATCAGATTGGGACCGTCAGAGCGCTTCATGTACAAAAGGGTGCGCTTTTACCCGACATATTGAATGATTTAAAACGAGCAGCTCGGGATAATGCTAATATCTTTGCTGTGCTTATGGAGGCTGTCAAAGTAGCCTCGTTAGGGCAAATTACGCAGGTGCTTTTTGATGTTGGAGGTCAGTATCGCCGCAATATGTAGATAGTTCTGCAGGGTGGGCTGTGCTCAAAATTAATTAGAGCATCAAAGTCCAGGTACGCTGTAATTTTCGAAATTGCCGAAGTTCCTGTCTAAATAAGGGTAAAAACTCTTTACTTTTAATAGGACTATTCTCAAGTCGATCACAAGTGTATAATAATTTTTTGGTCAGCTGCTTTACACGTTGAGCATAGCGTCTTTTATCTTCGGCGTAGGGCTGGTTTTCAGCACGTAAAATTTCAGGGGCCAAATTATAAGATTGTTGCACTATATCTCCTGTGAAGTAGATTTTTTCATCCTCAGGCCCATAACTTTCTGAACCGATGAGGTCTTCGCAAAACAAATAAGACATATGGCGCGAGAGCGTCAAAATTTCTAAGGCTTTGTAATACAAAGGCGGATACTGTAGGCGATGGGATAACTTTTCTTTCATATCAGATTCTGAGGCAAAGCAGAATAAATCAAATTTAATTTAAAGCAACCAATCTATTCTTAATTATTTAAAGCAAAAAATTAATATATATTTAAATATTAAGTTTTTTTGATTAAATTTAGTTGTTATTTAATGCACAATGGCAGTAATATGGATCAGTTAAACCGCCGAATACTTCAATGCTTGCAAACTAATGCGCGTTATACTCATGCTGAAATAGGTCGGATCGTGGGCATAAGTTCTCCCGCAGTAAATGAGCGTATTAAAAAAATGGAGGATGCGGGAATAATAAAGGGCTACCGCACTGATGTTTCCTCATATGAATGTGGTTACCAGTTAAGAGCGCTCATAACCGTGCGCGCATTTATGGGGAAACTCAAACCATTTTTAGAGCAGATCAAAAGTTATCCGGAGGTCGTTAATTGTTACCGAATTACGGGAAACGAAAACATCGTTATGGAGGTCGTATTGATTAATCAGAAGCATCTCGAGGGCTTTATCGATAAACTTATCGTATACGGTGAAACCAAAACCCAAATAATTTTATCTAAAGTCGTTGATCATCACCCAATAATTCCTCAGTCATGAAGTCAATTTATTTTCTAATGCCAATCTTGTGTGTAGGTCTGTTTAATTCTAATGCCTTTGGGCAAAATAAGGATAGAATAATACAAGAAATTCAAAATTATCAGGATGATATGGATCGTGAATTTGCAGATCATGAGCAAAGTATCTTAAAGCCCGAGGATTTGGCCGAGTTCAAGGGACTCAAGTGGTATCCTATAGACTTGGATTTCAGGCTAAGTGCACGTTTAGAGCGCACCCCTGATGCAAAGCCTTTTTTAATGCCGACCACTACCGAGCGCAGGCCTGAATATGTGCAATATGGCATACTTTATTTTACCCTGAAAGATCAGGAACTCAAGCTTTCGGTTTATCGCAGCACTGCAGGTTATGACGACCCGCAATATGCGGATTATTTGTTTTGTCCCTTTACTGATTGGACCTCAGGAGACGGAGCTTATGGCGGGGGTCGATATATCGATCTGCGCATCCCAGAAGGCGATCGATTAATACTTGATTTTAATCAGACTTATAACCCTTATTGCGCTTATAATGAGCGCTATTCTTGTCCTATTCCGCCAAAAGAAAATGATTTGCCTCTGCGCATTGAAGCTGGGGTGATGGCTTTTAAGGAGTATTAAGATTAAATAAAATAGCAGTAAGTAAAAGTAAAAGGCTTAAATCGCCGTTTAAAATTTATTGACGGCTGAGCCAAAGTCCTAGAAATACGGCAGCTACCCCAATAACTGCGGTTGAGGCCATGTAAACTAAGGCGTGCACACTCGCACCGTTTTTTATCATATTGGCTTGTTCTAAGGCTAGGGCACTAAAAGTTGTAAAGCCGCCACAAAAGCCTATAGCCAATAGCAGGCGTAAATCTGCTGCAAAGTGGGGCCATTTGATAAACCAACCCATCAATAGGCCGATCAGTAGACTTCCCAGAATGTTCACACTGAAGGTGCCCGCAGCCCAGGGAAAATATTGATTTAGCCAACTGCTCAGCCAAAAGCGCAAAGCGCTGCCTAGGCCACCACCGAGAAACACTAAAGCGATATTTTTAAGCATAATTTAATTTTAAAAGCCAAGGCAATATTGGCGAAGATAGCCAATTTGTTCGAGCGTTTATGGGACTAAAAATAAAATCAAATTTTAATTACCTTTAAGCTCCTAAAATTTCCATTAAATGAAACAATATTTTTTTAGTACCGTATTAATCGGATTATTGACTTTGACGGCTTGTGGCCATCAAGACACCCCCGAGCAAGAGTCTAGTTTTGACTATAACGTAGATCAATTTGCTGATGTTAAAGTATTGCGTTATCAAATTCCTGGTTTTGAGGATTTGACTTTAAATGAGCAGAAGTTGGTTTATTTTATGAACCAAGCAGGTCTGGAGGGTCGTGACATCATGTGGGCTCAGAACTACCGTCATAATCTGGAAATCCGTAAGGCATTAGAAAAAGTTTATGTGGACTTTCCCGGGGTGCGCGACTCTGATGAGTGGTTAGCCTTTGAGACTTATCTCAAGCGTGTTTGGTTCTCAAATGGGATTCACCATCATTACAGTAATGACAAAATCATGCCCGATTTCTCGACTAAGTATCTTAAAGAATTGTTGATAGAATCTGGCGCAACGCTAGAGGGAGAGGCTTTTGAAGTAATTTTTAACGACAAGGATCGCAAAAAAGTTAATCTCAGTAAAGATGCAGATATCGTGCTGGAGAGTGCCATTAATTTTTATGGTCCCGATGTGACCACTCTGGATGTAGAGGAGTTCTACGGGGCTATCTCTGTAGATCCTGAGCAGCCTATTGAAATTGGACTCAATACGCGACTTATAAAAGAAAATGGCGTATTAACTGAGCAAGTTTATCGCAGTGGAGGACTTTATGGTCAGGCCATAGATCGCATCATTTACTGGCTAGAGCAAGCGGTAACCGTTGCCGAGAACCCAGAGCAAGCTAAAGCTCTTAACCTACTGATTGAATATTATAAAACTGGAGATTTGCATACCTGGGATGAATATGCTGTAGCTTGGGTTAATGCCACCCAGGGAAATATTGATTGGATCAATGGCTTTATCGAGGTGTATAACGATCCCAAGGGCTATAAGGGCTCTTACGAGACCATAGTTCAAATCAAGGATTTTGATATGTCCAAAAAAATGAGTGTACTCTCCGAGCAAGCGCAGTGGTTTGAGGATAATTCACCACTCATGCCTGAGCACAAGAAAAAGGAGGTCAAAGGGGTTTCTTATAAAACCGTTATTGTAGCTGGGGAATCAGGAGATGCCTCACCAAGCACGCCAATTGGGGTTAACTTACCGAACAACAACTGGATCAGACAGGCCCACGGTAGTAAGTCCGTATCCTTGGGGAATATCATAAATGCCTACAACAATGCCGGTGGAAGTGGTCGCTTGCAAGAATTTGCCCATGACGCCGAGGAAATTGAATTAGAGGAAAAATACGGCGCATTGGCCGACAAATTACACACCGCGCTACATGAGGTGGTGGGTCATGCCTCTGGTCAAATTAATCCTGGGGCTGGAACACCAAAAGAGACTTTAAAAAGCTATAAATCAACTATAGAGGAGGGTCGTGCCGATTTATTTGGGCTTTATTATTTGATGGATCCGAAACTTCAAGAGCTGGGGTTGGTAACGGACTGGGAGGCTACGGGTAAAGCCGCCTACGATGGTTATATCCGAAATGGACTCGTGACTCAGTTGATAAGATTGAATTTAGGCGACGATGTTGAGGAGGCCCACATGCGCAACCGTCAATGGGTCAGCGCCTGGGTTTTTGAAAAAGGCGAGGATCAAGGCGTGATTGAGCGCGTGCTTCGTGATGGTAAAACCTATTTTGATGTCAAAGATTATCAGAAGTTACGCGAACTTTTTGGTCAGCTATTGCGCGAGACTCAGCGCATCACTAGCGAAGGGGATTATGAGGCCGCAAAGGCACTTGTAGAGGATTATGGGGTCAAAGTAGACCAGACCTTGCACGCTGAGGTACTCCAGCGTAACAGTCAATTCACCTCTGCGCCCTACAGCGGTTTTGTGAATCCAGTATTGGTTCCTGAGCTGAATGAGCAACAAGAAATAATTGGATTTCAAATTGTTCAGCCTGAATCCTTCCAGGCACAGATGTTAGAGTATAGTAAGACTTATGGAAATCTATAGGCACTGAACAAAAGGTAAAAAGGCCCAATAGATTTGGTTTAACTCGATTTATTGCTTCAGCCAAATTTTGGCCAAGAGGAGCAACAAGAAAAATGCGAGAAATCCAAGTAAAACCCATCGTTTGCCTTTGAAATGTTTTTGGTGAATGGCCTTGTCTTTTTTGTAGCTTGATCGAATGACCCATACAAAGGCGACAAAAAAGCAGATTGAGAAAATTATTTGTCCAGTACTAAACATTTCTGTGATTTAAGTCAACTTAGGTTTTTTCAACAGCTTGGGTCGCGCCCGGGCTATTGAATTAAGTAGAGCACAAAAATAAAAATTATTAAGGGATTATTTATGAAACACTACACAGATGCGGTTCGGGATTTTCATCAGGCCTTTGGCCTTGGAATTGAAGAGCAACCCAAAGCAGATTTAGGCGAAAAAAAGCACCAATTGCGCTTTAATTTAATGAAAGAGGAAAATGAGGAGTACTTAGAAGCGGCCAATAATGGAGATTTAGTAGAGGTTGCCGATGCTCTAGGAGATATGCTATATATCTTGTGCGGTACCATTATTGAACATGGATTGCAAGATAAAATTGTTGCCGTATTTAATGAAATTCAACGCAGTAATATGTCCAAACTCGGCCAAGACGGTAAACCTATCTACCGTGAAGACGGCAAAGTTTTAAAAGGGCCTAATTATTTTAAACCCAACATCGCCTCTATTGTAAAGTGAATTAGATTTTCACACGCCATCCAAAGGGATCGGCAGCACGATTGTATTGAATATCCTGTAAGGCTTGTTTGAGGCGATCGGCAAATGAATCAGTCACCTCAGGTAAGGTATAAAGTTGTTCTTTATAGCCAAAGGCACTTACAGCACTTATAGTTGCTGCAGTCCCTGAACCAAAGACCTCCTTTAGGTCCCCACTGTTGTATGCTTCCATGAGTTCGGTAATACTGAATTTGCGGATAGAAACATCTAGGTGCATTTCATGGGCCAAATCAATAATACTTTTTCGAGTAACCCCATCGAGTATTCGATCATTAGTCGGCGCCGTAATCAGGTTATCACCCACGCGAAAAAATACGTTCATAGTCCCGGCCTCTTCTAAAAACTCGTGGCTATTGGCATCGGTCCAAACAACTTGATGGTAACCCTTTTCACGTGCTAAATTAGTAGGGTAAAACTGGGCCGCGTAATTCCCAGCAGCCTTTGCAAATCCCACCCCACCGTCTGCGGCGCGGCTGTAATGATCTGCGATCAAAACCTTGAGCTTTTCACTATAGTAGGCCGTTACAGGGGAAAGAACAATCATCAATTCGTATTGCATAGAGGGAGAAGCGGCTACCCCATATTCTGTGGCGATAACAAATGGTCTAATGTAAAGAGCATGTCCGTGTCCCGATTTCACCCAATCGCGGTCTAGATTGATCAGTGTTTTTAGGGCCTCTAAAAAAATGTCTTCAGGAAATTCCGGTATGGCGAGGCGCTCTGCAGATTTATTGAAGCGTTTGATATTTTGATCCGGGCGAAATAAAAAGACATGGTTATTATTGTCTTTAAAAGCCTTCATGCCCTCAAAGATGGCTTGACCATAATGAAAGACTTTGGCACTAGGGTACAAGCTTATTGGGCCATAAGGAACGATTCGCGGATTTTGCCACTGACCTTGGTCATAAGTACAGCAAAACATATGGTCCGTAAAGATCTTACCAAAAGTAAGCTGGTTAAAGTCTACCGAATCAATTCGGCTTTGGGAACATTGGCTTACTTCAATCACTCTGTAAAGGCTAAGGGGTGATTCATCACGGTAAAATTAGGTAAAAAAAAGCCCAAAAGACCCCTAATTTTTCATAAAATTGCACTAATAATTGACCATAAAAAATACCCTAAACATGAATAAAATATTTCTTATTGCCTTACTCGCTTTGACTATTGGCGCATGTAAAAATTCAGGTAATCAATTAGAAAATCAACAAAATAAAGAAGCTGAGGTGACTCAAGACTATGTGTCATTTGGTGCAGAAATCAGTAATGATGAAGCTCTTGACGCTAGCGCGATGATGGCTTTGTATGCTGACCTAAAAGAAGGGGATACCCTGGCAGCAAAATTTCAAGCTCCGGTCAATAGCGTATGTAAAATGAAAGGATGCTGGATGCGTTTGGCTGTTGGCGACCAGGAGGCTTTTGTAAAGTTCAAAGACTACGGTTTTTTTGTACCTAAATATCTTTCTGAGGTAGAGGTAATCGTTTCTGGTAAAGCCTATGTGTCAAAGACCAGTGTGGAAGATTTAAAGCACTTTGCACAAGATGCTGGAAAAATTCAAGAGGAAATCGATGCCATTACTGAGCCTGAACTCAGCTTTGATTTTATGGCTGATGGTGTGCTGGTTCCCGCATCAGCGATTGTTGAAGAGTCAGAGCAGGAGCCCGCTGAACAGGCCACTGATTCCACTCGGGATACTGCTGCCTCAACTGAGGCCGCCGAGTAGCGTCAAGCCTTTCAGTGTAACAAGTCGCATCTCAGAAAACCGATACCCATGGCGCTTCAATTAATTCAAACGGGTGATGGGTCATCGAGTTTATATCACAGCGCGTTAGATGAGACCTATCATTCACGTCACGGGGCCATTGCCGAATCTAAACATGTTTTTATCCAAAATGGTCTAAACCATAGACTCAACCAAGGGCAAATGCAACCGGACCAGGGGTCAAAGCAACCAAATACCCCTGAGGCCTTGTCGATTTTAGAGATGGGTTTTGGTACTGGGCTTAATGCCTTGCTGACTTTTTTATATCTTCAGGAGGTTCTTAAGAACAGTCAAAGTGCAGTAGTGCCTTGTTCTATACCCATGATTCAATATCAAAGTCTTGACGCATATCCATTAAAGCCTGAGATCTATGAATCTTTAGACTACGCCAGTCAGTTGGGCTGTGATAAAGATGCTTTTTTAGCCTTGCATAGGGCCCCTTGGGAGCAGCCTGTTGCGGTTGGCTATGGTTTTGAACTGCTAAAAAAAGCCATGAGATTTGAGGATTTTAATGCCCCGCCATCATTTGATCTGGTTTATTATGACGCTTTCGGGGCGCGGGTGCAACCTGAGTTATGGGAAATGGAGCGCTTCTCGAGCCTTTACCAGGCCTTAAATCCGGGCGGAGTATTTGTGACTTATGCCGCAAAGGGCAGTGTACGTCGTGCATTGCAGGAGGTCGGTTTTGTGGTAGAACGACTTCCCGGTCCGCCAGGGAAACGCGAGATGCTCCGCGGTACAAAAAATTAACATTTAAGGTTATTTTTTAACGTTTGGGGCACCCCATTGCAATTGGCTAAATGCTCGGGTTGTCTTAACTTCGCCAAAAAAAATAGATGAGGGTACTTATCGCTGGAGCTACAGGATTAATTGGCAGGCATTTAGTGACGGCTTTACTTGAGCGCGGTGATGAGGTTTATTATCTGACAACCCATCGAAGTAAGACCAGCAGTTTTGCTGGTGCTCGAGGATTTTTTTGGGATCCAAAAAATCATTTTTGTCCCAAAGAGGCTGTAGAAGGTGTCTCTGTCGTGATTAATCTAGCCGGTGCCTCGGTATCCTTACCTTGGACCAAAAAGCATAAAAAGGAAATTTTACAAAGTCGTTTAGACACCGCCAAAGCCCTTAAGTTAGCGCTCAAAAAACACGAGCAAAAAATTCATTACATAGGCGCCAGTGGTACCTCAGGTTACGCCTCGTCCTTCTCGTTTAATTATAACGACCAAGATCAAACCTTTGGCTCAGGATTCTTAGCCGAAGTGGTGCGTCAATGGGAAATGGCCACCCATAAGGGCCATGGAAAAAATGTGACAACCGCTGCCGTGCGCACCGGATTAGTTTTAGCCCGTGAAGCGGGTGTTCTTCCGCAAATCCTCAAGCCTATCAAATGGGGAATGGGATCAGTCTTAGGTTCAGGAAAACAATATCAATCATGGATTCATATTGAGGACCTTGTCGGGGTGTATTTGTGGATTATCGATAATGAATTTACGGGCAATATAAATGCCGTAGCACCTACAGCGGTGACTCAGAAAAAAATGACTCAGGTATTGGCCCAGCATCTGAGACGTCCTCTTTGGTTACCTGCTGTACCTGCGCAATTTTTACGATTAATACTTGGTGAGCGCAGCAGCTTAGTCCTCGAAAGCCAGTGGGTCATTCCGGAAATCTTAACCCGAGGAAATTTTGGGTTTAAATTCTCCGATCTTCGGCATGCTGCGGCCGATTTGTTGTCAAAGTGACATTTTGACATTTTACCCATTGTGGCAATAAATTTGCTTCTTAACAATAGCTAATAATTTTAAAGATAATGAGCAAAAAAAGTAAGAAAGCCCAAGAAGAAAAGCCTGAATTGCAGTCAGAGGAGGTTCAAAAGGAGCAAACCCAGCAAAATGAGTCTGTCTCTCAAACAGAGCCATCAACTGAGGAGGCTTTGGCCCAAGAAAAGGATCGATATCTTAGATTATTCGCTGAATTTGAGAATTATAAACGTCGCACCAGTAAGGAACGTATTGAATTATTCAAGACGGCGAGTCATGATGTCATGGTGGCCTTACTGCCTGTGTTGGATGACTTTGACCGTGCATTAAAACAACTTGAAAAGGCAGACGATCCCATGTTTGAAGGGGTGACCTTGATCCGAAACAAGTTTTTTGAGACCTTGAAACAAAAAGGTTTAGCATTGATTGAAACTGAGGTCGGAACATCTTTTGACGCCGACCAGCATGAGGCCATTACCCAAATACCTGCACCTAACCAAGAAATGAAAGGTAAAATCATTGATGTCGTGGAAAAAGGATATTTGTTGGGTGAAAAAATTATTCGCTATCCTAAGGTAGTAATCGGACAATAAGATGAAAGAAGATTTTTACGACATATTGGGTGTCTCTAAAGGGGCTAGTGCGAGTGAACTTAAAAAGGCTTATCGCAAGAAAGCCATCGAATATCATCCGGACAAAAATCCAGGAGACACAACGGCAGAAGAAAACTTCAAAAAAGCGGCAGAGGCTTATGAGGTGCTGAGTGATCCAGATAAAAAGGCACGTTACGATCAATTTGGTCATCAAGCCTTTGAAGGTGGTGGCTTTGGTGGTGGTGGCATGAATATGGAAGACATATTCAGTCAGTTTGGCGATATTTTTGGTGGCGCCTTTGGCGGTGCATTCGGCGGTGGATTTGGCGGAGGTCAACGACGCGCCAAGGGTAGTAATTTAAGAATACGCGTGAGTTTAAGTCTTGAGGAAATAGCTCAGGGTGTTGAGAAAAAAATCAAAGTAAAGCGTAAGAAACAAGCTCCAGGAACCACTTATAAAACCTGTAGCACTTGTCAGGGCCAAGGACAGGTTACGAAAATTCAAAATACCATCCTGGGGCGCATGCAAACTGCAGCGACCTGCGGAAATTGTCGTGGTGCCGGCCAAATTCTAGACCACAGACCTGCTGAGGCAGACCTCGAGGGTATGGTTGTCAGTGAAGAAACTGTATCTATAAAAATTCCAGCGGGGGTCGTGGACGGGATGCAGCTTAAAGTTTCCGGTAAAGGAAACGATGCCCCTGGGCAAGGAATTTCGGGAGATTTAATTGTGGTTATTTCGGAAGAAGAGCACCCAATGCTCCAGAGAGAAGGAGACAATTTACATTACGATTTATATGTGAGTATCTCTGATGCCGTTTTAGGAACTTCTAAAGAAATTGAGACGGTCACAGGAAAGGTGCGCATCAAAATTGAACCTGGGGCACAAAGCGGAAAAATACTGCGCTTACGTGGAAAAGGTATACCAAGTGTTCAAGGCTATGGAGTCGGTGATTTACTGGTGCACTTAAACGTATGGACCCCAAAAACCCTGTCCAAAGAACAGCGTGATTTCTTCGAAAAGATGAAAAATGATGAGCATTTTATGCCCAAACCTGAAAAAGAAGACAAGTCCTTTTTTGAAAAGGTAAAAGATATGTTTTCGTAAATTCATGTTAAAAACATATTTTTTTGTTTATATTTGAACGTCTCTTTTCCTATAAAGAGTCAATTTTTTCTTTTTCATAGCAATTTTTTTTCCCACCCTAAGTCAACCGATTTAGGGTGGGTTTTGTTTATAATCCATCCATTTTCCTTCCAGAAGAAGTACCTTTACGGTGTATTTGTGCCGGCTTTTTGGCCCGTAATATTTTTCAGTTATGGCATTATTAGAAGTAAATGAAGTTTCCAAGTCCTTTGGCAGTTTTAAGGCCTTGGATCGTGTGAGTCTGTCTGTTCCTAAAGGTTCTATATTTGGATTGCTCGGACCCAATGGTGCAGGTAAGACGACCTTGATTCGTATTGTGAATCAAATCACCATGCCTGACCAGGGAAATGTTTATTTAGACGGTGCCCCGCTCGCACCGCATCACATCAGCGATATCGGTTATTTGCCGGAGGAACGCGGGCTTTATAAATCGATGAAAGTAGGGGAGCAAGCCCTGTATCTCGCCCAGCTCAAAGGAATGTCGAAATCTGAGGCCAAAGCCCAGCTCAAAATGTGGTTTGAGCGTCTTGATATTGGCCATTGGTGGGATAAAAAAATACAGGAGCTTTCCAAAGGAATGGCTCAGAAAATCCAGTTTGTGGTGACTGTGTTGCACCGACCTAAGCTTTTAATTTTTGACGAGCCTTTTAGTGGCTTTGACCCCATCAATGCGCAAGTCATTCAGAGTGAAATTTTGCGCCTACGCGACGAGGGTGCCACAGTGATATTTTCGACTCATCGCATGGAATCAGTAGAAGAATTATGCGACCATATAGCCCTGGTACATCAGTCAAAAAAAATTCTTGACGGCAATTTAAACCAAATCAAGCGGGCCCACTTAAGCAATCGATTTAAAGTCGGGATTCAGTGTGAAGATCATGATCAGATGTTTAAAGCTATTGGTGAAAAGTTTAGCATTAAACCAACTGTATTTAAATCGGTCTATCAGGGGGTACAATTCAGTCTACAGCTTACAGATCAGGATGCCCCAAACGCAGTGCTGACAGAATTAAGTCGTTATGGTATGGTCTATCACTTTGTGGCCGAAGTCCCCTCGGCAAACGATTTATTTGTACAAACCATAGCCCAAAACAGCAATAAAAATTGAGCCTAACCAAGGCAATCATAAATGTATAATCAAGAGATAAATGAAACATCTAGGCCTTATCATTACCAGAGAATACCTCAATAAGATTCGCAATAAATCTTTTGTGGTGATGACTTTTTTAAGTCCCTTACTCATGGCGGCGCTCATCAGCGTGGTGGCTTATCTTTCGAGTGTCAATAATGATACTCTAAAAGACATAAAAGTTTTAGATAATAGCGGGTATTTCGGACATCTATTCGAAGATAACAATCAGTTGCGTTTTGAGATTCTGCCCGACATGGCGTTAGAACAGGCCAAAACCTTGGCGGAGGCCACATCGGCTTATGGCTTGTTATATATCCCGAGTGTCGATTCTGTTGCGGCATTGAAAAAAGGAATTACTTTTTATAGTGCAGATACCCCGGCCCTCGGGGTAACAGTGGCCATTGAACGGTTGATACAACGGCAGGCGAATGCTTTGGTCTTGCGCGAAAACGGCATAGATGATAAAGCAATAGAGGCTTTGTATTTCAATGTATCCACTCAATTAGAGACCTTTGCGGGGCAAGAAACCTCTAAACTCGGTTCAGGCTTGAAATTAATTTTTGGGGGTGCGGCAGGATATCTACTGTTCATGTTTATTATTATTTACGGCAATATGATCATGCGTAGCGTGATAGAAGAAAAAACCAGCCGTATCATTGAGGTGATTATCTCCTCAGTCAAGCCACGGGCGCTGATGCTTGGAAAGATTTTTGGAACAACCTTGGCCGGGATTACACAATTTGCGATTTGGGTCATTATTTTAGGCATGTTCTCTGTAGTAGCCTCCGGCGTGCTCGGATTGGAAATAGGATCAGGAGCTAATTTAGCGCAAGAGGCGGCTCAAATTGGTGATCAGGAATCTCAAGAGATAGCTGTAGCTGTGGCTAGAGAAATATGGCAATTGCCCTTGACAAATCTTGTGCTCATGTTCTTTTTATATTTCATTGGCGGTTATTTGCTTTACGCCTCACTTTATGCGGCAATTGGTGCCGCTGTAGACAGTGAGACCGATACACAACAATTTTTATTACCCATACTCATGCCGCTGATCATTGCCGTTTATGTAGGTGTGTTTACTGTGATTGAAGATCCTCATGGAACCATCTCCCAAGTATTTAGTTTTATCCCTTTAACTGCGCCTGTGGTGATGCTCATGCGCATACCATTTGGCGTGCCGCTCTGGCAACAAATTTTCTCTGTGGCGCTTTTATTTACTACCTTTATGGGAACGGTCTGGTTTGCCGCCAAAATATACCGCGTAGGGATACTTATGTATGGCAAAAAGCCGAGTTATAAAGAATTAATTAAATGGTTGAAATATTGATTCAAGATGCTGAACAAGAGTTAGCCCAAACTATAAAACAAAGTGTATGGGAAGCGATTTCTGAGGTATTGAATTGGGGTTTTCATTGGGGTGAAGGAGCCAATCATATTCAAATTACGGTGGGCACTTTGCTTCTGGTAACATTTTCATTTATTGCGACCAGTTATGTTTTAGGACTGGTTCGAAAAATTTACACCCGAAATCTCAGTGAAACCGATACCTTAAAGTTTATCAGTGTTTTCAAATTCATTAAATATCTGGCTTATGTAATTGTTGTTTTTGCGGTGCTGAGTTTTTCAGGCGTTAATGTAACCCCTTTTTTAGCGGCCAGTGCGGCGCTATTGGTGGGTGTAGGTTTGGCCTTGCAAGAGCTCTTCCAAGATGTCTTGGGTGGTATTTTTATTATGCTGGATAAGTCCCTTCAGGCGGGCGATATTATCGAAGTGGAGGGCAAGGTAGGCCGTGTAGTCGATATCCGCTTGAGAACAACACGGGCCATTACGCGAGATGACAAAATAGTTATCATCCCAAATCACAAATTCATTTCCGATACGGTTTTTAATTACACCCAAAATCACAAACAAACTCGGGAAACTGTGACCGTGGGAGTGGCCTATGGGAGTGATACGGCACTAGTCAAAGCGCTATTATTGAAAAGCTTGGAAAAAGACTCTAGGATTTTATCTAGGCCAAAGCCTTTTGTACTTTTTGAGAATTTTGGCGATTCCGCCCTTATTTTCAGTGTGAATTTTTTTGTTTCTGACAGTTTTACCGACCCTGTGGTAAAAAGTGATATACGTTTTAGGATAGACGATCTTTTTCGAAAAAATAACATCAGTATTCCATTTCCTCAGCGCGATGTGCACTTGTATACCAAGCCCTCTGGTGAATCTCCAAAATCTGAATAGTCATGCCTAAAATATTGATTGTAGAAGATGAAGCTGCCATCCGGCGCGTGCTTTCGAAAATTCTCAAGGAGGAGGATGCTTCTTATGAAGTTTTTGAGGCCGAAGATGGGCGTCAAGGTCTGGAGATGATCCAATCTCAGGTTTTTGATTTGGTATTTTGCGACATTAAAATGCCTGTAATGGACGGTATGGAACTCTTGACGGTAATTCAGGAGCAATATGCCGAGATACCTGTGGTGATGATTTCTGGTCACGGGGATATTGAGGTCGCAGTGGAAGCAATGCGTCTGGGCGCATTTGATTATATTTCAAAACCGCCAGATTTGAATCGTCTGCTCAATACAGTTCGGCTTGCATTAGACCGTAAACAGCTGGTAGTAGCCAACAATCGATTGGCTAAAAAAGTGGCTAGAAAATACACTATGATTGGCTCTTCGCAGATTTTAGCGCAAATCAAGTCCATGATTGATAAGGTGGCGCCCACTGATGCTAGAGTTTTAATTACGGGGCCCAATGGTTCCGGAAAAGAGTTAGTGGCCCACGCACTGCACAGTCAAAGTGCCCGTGCCAAAGGCCCAATGATTGAAGTAAATTGTGCTGCAATTCCTAGTGAACTGATAGAAAGCGAATTATTTGGGCATGTTAAAGGGGCGTTTACCTCGGCGGTCAAAGACAAAGCCGGTCGTTTTGAAAGTGCAAACGGGGGTACCTTGTTTTTGGATGAAATAGGTGACATGAGTCTTTCAGCCCAAGCTAAAGTTTTGCGAGCCCTGCAAGAACAAAAAATACAGCGCGTGGGCAGTGATAAGGACATTAAAGTGGATGTGCGTGTTTTGTCGGCCACGAATAAAGAGCTCCCCCTGGAAATCAAAGAAGGTCGTTTTCGTGA
This sequence comes from Flavobacteriaceae bacterium, assembly GCA_038153605.1. Classification (GTDB taxonomy): domain Bacteria; phylum Bacteroidota; class Bacteroidia; order Flavobacteriales; family Flavobacteriaceae; genus BACL21. Next base: position 52,433 of record JAYOYS010000008.1, on the reverse strand, counting down.
GGATCTCTATCATCGCCTTGCAGTGATTCTGATTGATGTTCCCGGACTTAATGAGCGCAAAGGCGATATCGACGAACTAGTGGCCTATTTTTGTAAGCAGATTGCAAGCGAGCAAGGCGCTCCAGTAAAAAACTTTGACAAAAAGGCCTTGGCTTTACTCAAGTCCTTTGATTGGACGGGAAATATTCGTGAACTGCGCAATGTGGTCGAACGCTTGATTATTTTGGGAGGCCCTCAAATAACCGAAGAAGATGTGCATCTGTTTGCGCAGAAAAAATAATTGCAATAGAAAAATAAGGGTATAAAATCTTTGAAATATGAATAAATCAACCTTCGTCTTAGCATTGTTTTTATGGGCTTTTGCCCTCCAGGGACTTTTGGCGCAAAAGCAAACAAAGGGTAGTCAAACCCCAGATGAGCAAATGCTGCGCAGTATATACGATATGGCCCTGACCGATGGTAAGGCTTATGACTGGCTGGATCATTTATCGAATGAAATCGGAGGGCGTTTGTCAGGTTCATTAGAAGCGGAAAAGGCCGTGCAGTATACCAAAGAAGTGATGCAAGAAATTGGCTTGGACTCGGTATGGTTGCAGCCTGTAATGGTCCCTAAATGGACTCGAGGTGTGCCTGAATACAGTTATATAGAAACAGCCCCAGGCATCAGTTCTGTGGTCAATGTCTGCGCCTTAGGTGGGTCCGTGGCTACTCCAGACGGAGGGTTGAAGGCTGAGGTTGTTGAGGTTAAAGGAATCGCGGATCTTGAAGCTCTTGGGCGTGAAGCGATAGAAGGAAAAATAGTGTTTTACAATAGGCCTATGCAGGCCAATTTAATCCACACCTTTGAAGCATATGGTGGCTGTGTTGATCAGCGCTATTCTGGGGCCAAAGAAGCCGCAAAGTATGGTGCTGTAGGGGTTGTGGTGCGCTCTATGAATTTACGCCAGGATGACCTGCCGCATACAGGAGCCATGAGTTATGACGATTTACCCGCGAGTCAGCGCATTCCGGCTTGTGCTATAGCGACTAATGATGCCAATTATTTGAGTACAGCCCTTAAACTCAAGCCCGATCTCTTGTTTTATTTTAACCAAACCTGTCGCGTTTTTCCGGACGTTCAGTCTTATAATTTGATTGGCGAAATCCGAGGTTCTGAGTTCCCCAATAACTATATGGTCGTGGGGGGTCACCTGGATTCATGGGATTTAGGAGATGGCTCTCACGACGATGGTGCGGGCTGTGTTCAATCGATTGAGGTATTGCGATTGCTCAAGAAATTGGATTACACACCCCGCCATAGTATTCGCGTGGTTATGTTTATGAACGAAGAAAATGGTCTGCGCGGCGGCCGAAAATATGCTGAAGAGGCGCAAATCAAAAAGGAGAATCACGTCTTTGCCTTAGAGAGCGACTCGGGCGGTTTTACCCCTCGTGGATTTTCTATTGATGCGGACAGTGAAAATATGGATCAAATTCAATCTTGGGTCCCTTTGTTTAAACCCTATTTGATTCATTATTTCGAGCCTGGGGGTAGTGGCGCAGATATTGGTCCATTAAAGAAAGAGGGTATGGTATTGGCTGGATTACGTCCGGATTCTCAGCGCTATTTTGACCATCATCATGCCTCAAATGATACTTTTGATGCGGTGAATAAGCGTGAATTAGAGCTCGGTGCCGCCACAATGACTTCTTTGATTTATCTCATGGATAAATACGGTACAAAAACAGAATACACCAGCATCCCTAAGTAGGGCTTTTTAAATGTTACTTGAGCGCTATACACGCGAATTTGGGTATAACCTGCGTCTGGCAGGACCTGTCATTTTAGGTATGCTCGGCCATACGCTTGTGGCCTTTGTGGACAACATTATGGTGGGGCAATTGGGGACTGCAGAGCTGGCAGCGGTTTCTTTAGGTAATAGTTTTATGTTCGTAGCTATGTCGCTGGGCATCGGCTTTAGCACCGCAATCACGCCTTTGGTGGCAGAGGCCGAGGGGGATGGCAATTTTTCCCGCGGAAAAATAGCGTTTAAGCATGGACTTGTTTTATGCACCATTTTGGGTTTGCTGCTCTTTACCTCTGTTTTTATAGCCAAGCCTCTAATGCATTTGATGAAGCAACCTGAAGAGGTCGTAACACTGGCAATGCCTTATTTGACCTATGTGGCCATTTCTTTAGTACCACTCATTATTTTTCAGGCCTTTAAACAATGCAGCGATGGTCTTTCCTTGACGCGATATCCGATGTACGCTACTCTGGTGGCCAATGTGGTGAACGTACTGCTGAATTACTGCTTTATTTTTGGTCATTTTGGGGCGCCTGCTTTAGGGGTGGTCGGGGCAGCAATCGGGACTTTGGCCTCACGTGCGATTATGGTCGGTGTGCTTTGGTGGTTTTTAGCCCATCATAAAAAAGCAAAATGGTATGTACGCCATTTGCGTTTTAAGTTATTGAGCTCAAGGGTATTCAAGAAAATTCTGCGACTGGGCTTTCCTTCGGCCTTGCAAATGTTTTTTGAGGTCGTCTTTTTTACCGCGGCTATATGGTTGTCTGGTGTTTTGGGTAAAAACCCTCAAGCCGCGAACCAAATTGCTTTAAACTTATCTTCGATGACCTTTATGGTAGCCATGGGCTTTAGCGTGGTGGCTATGGTGCGCGTGGGTAATCAAAAGGGTAAGGCAGCATTTTCTGAGCTTCGGCGCATTGCTTTTTCAATTTTTCTTTTGGCCCTGATATGTTCTATACTTTTTGCTCTGTTGTTTTTGGCCTTCAATCATTGGCTGCCCACTATGTATTTAGATATGGACAATGTCGCTCAATGGGTAGACAACAATGAGGTACTTGAAATGGCCAAAACCCTTATAATCATTGCGGCTTTATATCAAATTAGCGATGCGATACAAGTCGTCGCCTTGGGGGCACTGCGAGGGCTTCAGGATGTATTTTATCCTACTATTTACACCTTTGTGGCCTATTGGATCGTCGGATTTCCCATATCCATTTATTTAGGTATGTACACTACATTGGAGATCACCGGAATTTGGATAGGATTATTAGCTGGATTAGTGGCTGCAGCCGTGACGCTGCTATGGCGATTTAATCATCTCTCCAAGCGACTTATTGCTCAGGGCCCTGCGTCCTTAACTTAGAAAATTCTTGATTACCTTTACCCTCAAATAACAGACTGAATGGAACTGCCAAAATTCTTACTAGGAGACAATACTGATACCCCCGATGCGATTTATGTGATTCATACCGAATTTCCTCGCTTTATCATCAATTTAGTCGATGATCAAATCGAATGGTTTGAAGAATTTGACAGCGAAGATCTCAAGGAGCTCGAAGAAGAAATGATGCGTTGTATCGATCAAGCTTCTGAATTTTACGATCGGGAGATGGCACGCTACGAAAATGACAATGATTGACACCTGGCTCACATATGACCAGATGCTTTTTGTATGGATCAATAGCGCGGGAACGCCGTTTTGGGACCCATTTTGGCTGATGGTCACCAATAAGTGGTCTTCAATTCCTCTTTATTTGCTCTTGCTTTGGCTACTGCGTCAATATTATTCTTGGCGTCAGGTTTTACAGACACTTTTTGTTGTTGGGTTAATGATCTTGGTGACTGATCAGCTCGCCAATTTATTCAAATACGTTTTGGTACAGCGCCCACGACCATGTCGAGAAGAGGCCCTACAAGATCAGCTTAGAATGGTGGCGTCTTATTGTGGTCGCTATGGCTATTTTTCGGCTCATGCTGCTAGCGCCGCGGCACTGGCTGGATTTTTTATTCGATGGATAAGACATCAGGCCACGAGTCCAGCTTTTGGGTCAAATGGGCCTTTGGCCAAAGTGAGGGGCTTTTTTGGCCCGAGATTTTGGATAATTCTATTGCCCATATGGGTATTCGCTCTGGGTTATAGCCGTATTTATCTTGGAGTCCATTACCCTTTAGATGTGCTCACAGGTTGGATTGTGGGTACGGTCTTTGGGGGACTGGTTTTCTTTGAGCTACACCGACAATTAATCAGCCGTTTTTCTTAGTTGGATTTTGCCCCCCTGCACTTGTGCTGCGCACAATAAAAAAGTCACGCCATAGTCTGGGGCGGTGTGTTCTTTGACCGGGGCCTTGAGGATTCATGTCGTAGCGCTCAATGAGCTCCATCTGATCCTGCTGGAATTGCTTTTTAAAGCCGTTTAGATTGTCCTCAGAAACAATCACGCCAAAGACCGAATCTTTCGGGCGGATCAGGACACCATCTTTTAATAGACCCGGTATAGGTTTGCCATAATCCCAGACCATTTCTGGAGTAAATCCGCCAAACTCATAAACTTTGATGTTGTTTTTTTGGGCCCAATCGGCGAGCAGGCCAAGAGATTTGTAATTTGGATTTTGGCTCACTGCAGGAGCCATGGGCAAACCAAAAAGCACAACCACTAAAATTAGGGCAATACTGCCTCTAAAAGACCATTGTATTCTGGTTTTAATCAAGCCGTAAAGTATGTTGGCGGCCGCTAAAGCCAGACCGATTGAAGTAAGGATATACCAAATTATATAGGGCTGAATCGCTTCCCCTAGAAAGATCCAGGCAGCCGCAGGAAAGGCGAGTCCCACGACGCCCAATATTCCGAAATGTAGTTGCAAGGGCAGGCGCAGCCAAGGGCTCATATTTTTGAAATGTTTTTTGGCGTAGAGCACAAAAAAACCAATATTAAAGGCCAAAGGGATCAAAACGGGTAGGAGGTAGCGTGGCTTTTTTTCAGGAATAAGTGAAAGTAGAACCACGGTACTAATGGTCCACCAAAAGCTCAGGGCATAAGCCTTCCCATTAAAGACTCTCGTTTTCAGATAAGGGTAGGCCAAACTCAGTACGGCGGGTATGGTCCATAAACCGCTTTGGATGAAAAAGTTCCAATAGTAATAAAAGGGCTTAACGTTATAATTAGTCCAATTTGCCGTTTCCTTCTGGGTTATCGCTTGTAGATTTTCAGGATCGGCGAGATTGATATAGGCGTGCCACCAGAGGGCTGAAACCAGACCCACAACAAGGACTGCTGCCAGGGGGCCAAGATTTGATTTAAGTCCGCGAAAACCTGATACGATTCCTTGGGCCAAAACTAAGGGTAAAAATAAGGCGTAAATCGAAACAGGACCTTTGCTCATAAACGAAGCCCCAAAAAATAGGCCGGTAAGTAAGGCGTATTTCCATCGGGATTTGGGCTGCTCAAAAAGCTGATACAAACAATAAATACCGCCCAGCATAAATGCGTGGGTAAAAATATCCCACTGACCGTTACGTCCAGCAAAAACCAAATAAAATGAGGTGGTTAGTATCAATCCAGACCACAGGGCATAAGATTTATTGCGAGTGTATTTTAAGGCCAGGGCATAAGTGATCATTACAGTGAAGAGCCCCATAATGGCGGCAGGTAATCTGAGTGCCGCAATATTTTTTAGGCCAAAAACAAGGGCTGAAAATGCGGTAAGCCAAGTCGGTAGTGGTGGCTTTTGATAACGCGGTTCACCGTTAATGGTCGTCAAAAGCCAATTACCATCTACAATCATCTCACGGGCAGTAATAAAATTACGGGCTTCCATGATGTTGATCAGCAAGACTTCCAGATGCGCTACAAAAACAATAAACGCGATCCCAAACAGCAGATATCCGGCGTATTTACTCCCTTGATTCATTTTTGCCAATAAATAAGTTGCGTATATAGATAATGAGCCCACTACCGTGTCCCACGATAAGGACCGGGTCTTGACGAAAAAGGGCATAGGTTATGATCATGGTAGCGCCCAAAGCACTGAGTCGCCAAAATCCTTTGGGTAGATGTGATGTTTTGCGCTGTTCAGAGTAATACCATTGATAGATAAATCTGAACGTGAAAATGAGTTGTGCACTCACGCCGAGCCAAAATAGCCAATTTGGAATAGCCGCGTTGTTGAGCAGTAAATCACGGTCGTAAGCACTGTTGTTGTAGCCGTACCATACAATGAGTAGAGGAAAAAAAAGCAAGAAATAGCGGATGATTGCTGGAGCCTTTCGCCACTGACCTTGAAAATGTAAGTTTCGGATATAGATATAATAGGTCAAGGACTGTCCAAGCATAATGGCGAAATCTTGACGCAGATAGCCATAAACAAAAAGTAAAAATGAGGCTATAAGACTTAATTGCCAAAAGAGGCTTGGGGTGACTACGCGTTTTTGGCGCTCAGATAAAAACCACTGTACAAAAAGGCGTGCTGAAAAAAGCAGTTGGGCCAAAAATCCAATACTGTAAATCAGACCCTGACTCATCCTTGCTCTTTAATCTGATAGTTGATATACTTTTTCTTCATCCAGAGGTAGGCAAAGCAATCCACTAAAGGCCCAAGCAGTCGATTCCAAAGACCAAACTTAGCCTGGCCTGCAATTCTGGGGTAGTGGCGCACAGGAATTTGGATGACCGTTTCGTGTTGAAGTAAGATCATGGCCGGCAAAAATCGGTGGAGTCCCTTGAACATGGGGATTTTTTTAGCACAATCTGTGTGGATAATCTTTAATGGACATCCAGTATCATCCATACCGTCATGAGTAAATGCTCTACGAATTCCGTTGGCGATTTTTGAGGACATATTTTTGACAAAGTCGTCTTTTCGGTCGGCTCTTACTCCAGTGACTAAAGCATGATCATCGGTATACTCAAGCAGCTTATTAAAATCCTCGGGATCGGTTTGTAGGTCGCTGTCAATATAACCCACTAACGGGGTTTGCGCGGCGTCAAAACCGGCTTTTATGGCCGCGCTAAGTCCACAATTTTTGACAAAACTCAGATAGCCAAAGGCCTCATGGCGCTGACATATGTCTTGAATCATGGTAAGACTGTTGTCGCTAGAGCCGTCATTGACCAGAAGCACACAGGCTGGTTTTGCTGCGATTTCCAGATACTTCAACAATTCTTTTTCTAGGCGTTGTAGATTGTCCTGCTCGTTGTAGACGGGTACGATAATGGTCAGGGTGTAGTTCATTTATTTCAGGCCTTTGGTGCAAAAGTAATTCTTTATCAGGAATAAAAGGGAAACCTAAAAAAGTGGTTTCTTTGCAAAAGAATAAACACTTCATGAAAATACTCATCACCGGTGCTGCTGGTTTTATTGGTTCTCATACTGCAGAGCGACTGCAATCTTTGGGGCACCAAGTGATCGGGTGGGATAATTTCTCGAATTACTACGACGTTTCTCTCAAGGAACGCACGGCTAAATCCCTCGAGCGACAGGGGATTGTCATGCAACGCGTTGATTTAGTTCACGATGATTTATTAGCGCTTTGGCCAGAGGATGTTTCCTTTGTTTTTCATTTTGCGGCTCAACCAGGAATTTCCCAGACAAGTACCTTTGAGTCTTATCTGAACAATAATTTTATTGCCACACAAAGGATGCTTACGGTACTGGAGCAGCTCGACCAGCCCCCTTATGTGGTAAATATTGCCACTTCATCGGTTTATGGTTTGGTGGCCACCAAAGATGAGTCTGCTGCACCAGAACCTGCGTCATGGTATGGGGTCACAAAATTGGCTGCAGAGCAACTCGTCATGGCCTATGTGCGTCGTGGCTTTATCAAAGGGACTTCCCTGCGTTTGTATTCGGTTTATGGTCCCCGCGAGCGTCCAGATAAATTATACACACGGCTTATCAATTGTGGCCTCAATCAAAAGGAATTTACCTTATACCAGGGGAGTGAGGCGCACCGGCGCAGTTTTACTTATGTCGGGGATATTGTCAATGGTGTTGTAAACGTTTTAAAAGCGACTGATGCCTGTAATGGTGAGATCATAAATTTGGGTTCAGATCAGGAATACAGCACAGCTGAAGGCATTGAAACCGTGGAGCGATTACTCGGTAGGGTCATTAGTAAAAAGATAATGCCGCCACGCCCAGGGGATCAAGATCGAACCTTGGCGGTGATTGATAAGGCAAAGCGCCTATTAAATTATCGACCAAATACTTCGTTGGAGGTGGGCTTACGCGCTCAATTAGAATGGTTTAAGACCTTGTCTTAAGGGCTTTGGACAATAATATTTCCGCTGCCTCCACTGGGGTTATTTGCTCACTGCTCACTTGTTCTTTTAATTCATCCCATATGGCCAGAACTTCTGGATGGATCAGAACGCGCTCTCTCAGAGATTCAGTCACTGTTGTGTCGAGCCAATTTAAATTTTGGTTTCTGCGTTTTTGAGCAAAATAACCATTGGCTTTGGTTTGGGAAGTATATTCAAGAATCATTTCCCAAACGACATCAATACCGATATTATTTAGTGCGGAACAGGTAAGTGTCCTAGGCTGCCAGCCACTTGACTTATGCGGAAAGAGTCCTAGGGCTCTTTGATATTCGACTTGCGCCGCTCTGGCGATTTTTAATTGGGGATCATTATCAGCTTTGTTAATGACAATAGCATCAGCCATCTCAATTATTCCTCGTTTTATGCCCTGCAACTCATCTCCAGCTCCTGCAAGTTGAAGCAACAGGAAAAAGTCACATAATTCAGCAACAGCAGTTTCGCTTTGACCGACTCCAACGGTTTCCACTAAAATAACCTCATATCCTGCCGATTCACAAAGCATAATGCTCTCACGAGTATGACGTGCGACACCACCTAAAGTCAATTTACTGGGGGTAGGACGGATAAAAGCCAAAGGGGCTTGGGTTAGTCGTTGCATTCGTGTTTTATCCCCCAGAATGCTCCCTCCACTGAGACTGCTACTGGGGTCTACTGCCAAAACCGCCACGCGATGACCCTTTTCAGTAAGCATCATACCTAATTGTTCAATGAAGGTGCTTTTACCCACACCTGGAATTCCGGTAATACCAATGCGTATGCTATCGCGAGGCCCAAAGGCGCGTTTCAGAATTTCTCTTGCTTGTATTTGGTGTTTAGAGGCGGTACTCTCAATCAAAGTTATGGCTCTGCTCAGTGCAGTTTTATCTCCTTTTTTGAGAGCGTCTACAAGTTCTTCTGCGCTTTGTTGTGTTTGGCGTGCCTGTCGCACAGAAGCAATAGAAGCATCCCGAACGCCTTTTGCGCTCGCAGATGCTTTTTGCTGCATTTTATTTTGTTTTGGTTTTTTACTCATAAAAAAACCATTTACTGCGGATTATTGTTTTACCACAGCTACGGTATGTTTTGCTCCTTGAATTTCGGCAGTCACAAAATAAATTCCTGGAGTTAAGTGTTGTACAGAAATAGATTGTTCTGGGCCTGCTTGCTCAACTACCATAAGTCTTTGTCCCATGACATTGCTCACCACAAAACGCTCGATAGGCGTGGTGTTGCGCACAGAAATAGTCTCTGAAGCTGGGTTTGGTGCTAAGGAAAAATTTAAAAAGTTTTGTTGATTCACACTCATGAGGTTTTCACAATCAATAGTAATTTCAAAATCACCAGAGTCGTTAGTGCCTTCTACCATGATAAAATAACTGCTCTCGCCATCACTTTCAAAAGTTACGGCACTTTGAACACCACAAAAATCATCGTTTGAGGCAATTTCGTTAGTTAAATCACAATTGTCGTAAACGCGAATTACAGTATCAAAATTTGTATTGGCACATAAAGAGGCAGTAACCATCTGCGCATCTCCATTCCCGACAAATTTGTAGAAAACATCGTTAGTGCCGTTTCCACCAGAGTCCGTGGCATTTGTTGTCGAGCCTTGCTCCATTGAGTTACATGAAAGAAGGACGGCATTACTGCACTGATCGTTAATGGCAAAGCTCTCAGATAAACGAATCACAAAACCAGTGCCGTCATTGGCAACACCAGCCACAGTGGTTCCATCACCAGAAACCGCAAGGGGCAAGGCCAAAGTGCGTCCTTGAGTGTCGATACCCAGGTCAGTGGCCGCTTGATTTAAATCGACTATTCCAACCCCGTCTTTATAAATAAATCCTTGACCCATGGTAGCTGGGGCGGGCCATGGACGATAGAATCCTACCAGTACAGAGCCGTCATCAGACATGCCCGTAGTGGCACCACGCCATCCATTAACCGGCGCTGGCCCTATATCCTCAATCCCTGTGTTTGCGCTATAGCGCCAGGCCAAGTAATTGTTATTTGAGTTGCCGCCACCGCCGATAAAAGTTCCATCGTAAGAAATACATCCGGCTTCAGATACAGGGGCATTATTTGGAAAGGTCAAAAGTTCTTGAACCCCATTGGTCCAAACTGCGGCCTGACGAAATCCTGTGGTGCTGTCTTGCCATCCTACTACAACAGAACCATCTCCATTACAGGCATTAGCACGTGAGCTGCTGCCTGAAACTGTGCTCCCGAGATCGACCATTCCAGTGGCTGCAGTCCATTGAATAGCGTGCGCTGAGCCTGCGTTGACCCAACCCAATCCCACTATAGAGGTTCCGTCATGTGAAATCCCCCAAGCCGAGCTTGTAGAAGAGCCTGATGACCCCCCGATTCCCCCAAGTGAGGTCCAGGATTGAGTGGCAACATTATAAATGCTGAGCTCGCCAAGGCCAGTATTAGGATTGATGCGCGTACCTGATATTATGGTTCCATCAGAACTAATATCCGTCTGACCTCCGTAGCCTTGAGGCCCAACACCACCAATAAGCACTAAGCCGTTTTGCTCAGTCCATAAAAAATGCTCAGAGCCGTTGTCTCCAACGACAGCTGAACCATTAAAATTGATGGCCGTTGGACTAATCAGTGAGCCGAGATTAGTGTATTGCGCCTGCGCGCTTTGTCCAAAATAAATTCCTGTAAGTAGAGCTAAGATTAATGTTTTTTTCATGTCTTTTTTTTGAGTACTTAATTTTCTGATTGTATGACCCATTCCCCCTTTTGAATCAATGGAATGGCTTGTTTGTATTTAAGAGTTTTAGTTTGACCGTTAAGCACATGTTTGATGGTCACCTTGTCGTTCCGCCCAATTTTGGGTTGTTCGCGCACTACAGTTTCTACAGCTTGCTGCTTACTTTGAGTCTGACCCGCAGCTCTGGCTTGGGCTGAGCGCTCATCGAGATTTTGAATTTCTTCTTTCTGCTCGTTGTAGTTTTGTTTTTGACGCACTTGCTTGGCTTCGCGAATTTGTTGCTGCTGCTCCCTGGGAAGTTCTCCTTTGAACAAGAAAGAGATGACGTCTTTATTAACGGTCTCAATCATAGATTTGAATAGTTCGAAGGCCTCAAACTTATATATGAGCAGCGGGTCTTTTTGTTCGTGCACTGCCAGCTGAACACTTTGCTTTAACTCATCCATTTTGCGCAGATGGGTTTTCCATGCATCGTCAATAATGGCCAGTGAAATATTCTTTTCAAAGTCAGTGATCAAACCAGCCCCTTGAGTATTGTAAGCCTTTTCCAGATCAGTGGCCACGTTAAGGGTCTTGACTCCATCAGTAAAAGGCACCAAAATACGTTTGAACTTATCGCCTTGGGTTTCATAGACATTTTTGATGACTGGATAGGCGATGTCTGCATTGGTTGTCATCTTCTCTTGATAGTGCTTATAGGCGGCTTTGTAGATCAAACCGATGATTTCCTTTTCATTCATCTTGTCAAAGCCATTGGTATCGACCGGGGCACTCATGGAGAAATAGCGGATGAGTTCAAACTCAAAGTTTTTATAGTCGCCCGCCATTTTATTGGTTTGAGTGATGACTTCGGCCGTGTCGTAAATCATATTGGCGATGTCTACACGCAGTCGCTCTCCAAACAGGGCATTGTAACGCCTTTTATAGACTACCTCACGCTGGGCGTTCATTACATCGTCATATTCCAAAAGACGTTTTCTGATACCAAAGTTATTTTCTTCGACCTTCTTCTGGGCACGTTCAATTGATTTTGAGATCATGGAATGCTGAATCACTTCGCCTTCTTGCAGCCCTAAACGGTCCATCATTTTGGCGATACGCTCACTTCCAAAAAGGCGCATGAGGTTATCCTCAAGTGAAACATAGAATTGAGAACTTCCTGGGTCTCCTTGACGACCACTACGTCCACGGAGCTGACGGTCTACCCGTCTTGAGTCGTGACGCTCCGTTCCGATAATGGCCAAACCACCGGCATTCTTTACCGTGTCGGTGAGTTTAATATCCGTACCACGACCCGCCATGTTGGTGGCGATGGTCACAATACCACTGTCTCCAGCTTCGGCCACGATATCGGCTTCCTTTTTGTGTAGTTTGGCATTAAGCACATTGTGTTTGATCCCACGAATCCCGAGCATACGACTCAGTAGCTCTGAAATCTCTACCGAAGTTGTTCCGATAAGTACCGGGCGACCTGCTTGTGAGAGTTGCACCACTTCGTCTATTACTGCATTGTATTTCTCCCGCTTAGTCTTGTAAATTTTATCGTCTCGATCATCTCGCGCAATCGGGCGGTTGGTGGGGATTTCAACCACATCGAGTTTGTAAATTTCCCAAAGCTCACCCGCTTCCGTGACGGCAGTCCCCGTCATTCCTGAGAGTTTACGGTACATGCGGAAGTAGTTCTGCAAGGTAATGGTCGCAAAAGTCTGGGTTGCAGCCTCAATTTTTACATTTTCTTTGGCCTCAATGGCTTGATGTAATCCGTCGCTGTATCGTCGACCGTCCATGATACGCCCTGTCTGTTCATCGACAATCATAACACGATTGTCCATCACAACATACTGGGTATCTTTTTCAAATAGGGTATAGGCTTTGAGCAACTGATTTAGGGTGTGAATGCGCTCACTTTTGATGCCAAATTCACGGAAAAGCGCTTCTTTTTCTTTGGCTTCATCTTCAAGGGCGAGTCCTTTGGCCTCAATTTTAGCGATTTCCATACCGATCTCTGGCATGACAAAAAAGTCTGGATCATCGCTTCCAGAAAGGTAATTCACCCCTTTATCGGTGAGTTCGATTTGATTATTTTTTTCGTCGATGACAAAGTACAATTCCGCGTCGACCTTCGGCATCTCGCGATTGTTGTCCTGCATGTAGAAGTTTTCTGTCTTTTGCAAGATTTGACGCACGCCTTCTTCAGAAAGGAATTTAATCAGAGCTTTATTTTTTGGAAGACCACGATAGACGCGCAGCAGTTGAAAGCCTCCTTCTTTATCGTCGCCACTGGCAATGAGTTTTTTGGCCTCGGCCAAAACACCCGTGAGGTATTTGCGCTGAACATCGACAATCGAACTAATTTTGGGTTTGAGTTCGTTGAACTCATGGCGATCCCCCTGGGGTACAGCACCTGAAATAATCAGTGGGGTACGGGCATCATCAATAAGTACGCTGTCCACCTCATCCACAATGGCATAGTGGTGGGGTCTTTGGACCAGATCCTCAGGCGTATGAGACATATTGTCCCGCAAATAATCAAAACCAAATTCGTTGTTGGTTCCGTAAGTAATATCTGCATTATAAGCTTTGCGGCGTGCTGCGGAATTGGGTTGATGCAAATCAATACAATCTACACTCATACCGTGGAACTCAAAAATTGGAGCCATCCATGCGCTGTCACGTTTGGCCAAGTAATCGTTTACGGTAACCAGATGAACCCCATGTCCCGCGAGGGCGTTGAGGTAGACCGGTAGGGTAGCCACGAGTGTTTTTCCTTCCCCGGTTTGCATTTCGGCCACCTTGCCTTGATGCAAGGCAATCCCGCCAATCAGCTGAACATCATAATGGACCATATCCCAGGTCACTTGTTTTCCTGCAGCATCCCAGCTGTTGGACCAGTGGGCCTCATCCCCTGAAAGCGTAATGTAATTTTTGGTCGCCGAAAACTCACGGTCTTTGGCTGTGGCCGTAACCTTGAGGACCTCATTTTCCTTAAAGCGCTTGGCGGTTTCTTTGATTACGGCAAAGGCCTCGGGCAAAATTGCCTCTAAAGTCGTTTTTTCGATAGCATAGCGCTCGTCCTTGAGTCGGTCGATTTCGATGTAGAGGTCTTCTTTTTTATCGATATCAGCTTCCGCTTCAATGGCGGTACGCAATTCTTGAATTTTCTCATCTACCTCGGCCTGATCGTCTTTGATGCGCTGACGAAATGCATCGGATTTTGCGCGTAATTCATCTAGAGTAAGGGTGGCAATGCTGGGCTCGAATTTTTTGATTTCATCCACTAAAGGCTGAATTTGCCCTAAATCTTGTTTTGATTTATCCCCTACAAATATTTTTAAAACACTGTCTAATAGTCCCATTATTATTGGATTTCGGCCCTGAGCGGTTGAGGTTAAATACCCATGCGCTTAGCCCTACAAAAAAACGACAAAAACCCACAAATTCAAAGGGTTTGAGCCATTTAATTGACTTTGGTTATTGTAAAAAAAAAAGTCTCAGAACACACACGGGGCCTGAGACTTTATTCAGCAGTGATTCCGCTGATTAATATTCATCTTCGTTCCACAGATAGTCTTCGTCTGTGGGGTAATCTGGCCAAATTTCATCTATTGAGTCATAAGAATCACCTTCATCTTCAATAGATTGAAGGTTCTCTACGACCTCTAGAGGAGCTCCTGTACGGATCGCATAATCAATCAATTCGTCTTTGGTTGCCGGCCAAGGCGCATCGCTTAAATAGGATGCCAATTCTAATGTCCAGTACATAACAGAATTCCATTTAGTTTTTTGCAAAAATAAATTTTTACCGCATAAAGGCAAGTAAAAAGATATTTAATTCATCATTATTTAAAAGAACAGATTCAAAGTACTGAAAAACAGTGGGTTAAATAGTAGTCTATGGCTCCCACTTTACTTCTTCAATACCCAGATCAAAAGTCAATTTCCGTGCCAAGACAAAAAGGTAGTCAGAAAGGCGGTTTAAATATTGAATGACCTCAGAAGGTACGGCGTTATTTTCGGCCAAAAGTGTCACGCGACGCTCGCCACGGCGGCATACCGTGCGGGCGATGTGACAATATGACACTATGGTGTGGCCTCCTGGGAGAATGAAGTGGGTCATGGCCGGGAGCACTTCATTCATCTGGTCGATGGCGGTTTCTAGGGCGGTGATATGATTAGGTTGGATAGTCGGTGTTTTCCTCGATTTTGTAGCCGATTCTTCTTGAGGATTGGCGAGTTGAGCCCCGAGAACAAAAAGTTCGTTTTGAATAGCCCCGAGTTGTTTTTTATACTCTTGAGCAATACCTTGACTCATTAAAAGACCAATGTAGGCGTTAAGTTCATCCAAAGTGCCATAAGCCTCAATGCGCTGATGATGTTTGGGTACCCGCGCTCCATCAAAAAGTGAGGTATTGCCTTGATCTCCGGTTTTGGTATATATTTTCATGTGCTATTTATTTTTTTATTCGCGTTTTTTCATCGCGCTTATCCCTGAGCGAAGTGCGAAAGTTCCTTTGCCCGCGTAGACGTCGAGCCTTTTGAACGCGGAAATTGTTCCATACCACAACCACAAGTAGTAAAAAGGCGATAAGGGTCCAAGTAAGCATGATCGTTTATTTAAAAAGTTACTTGGTTTTAGTATCGCTTTCAATCACCCCATCACGCAGTCGGATCGCACGCTGAGCGTGGGCTGCGATGTCTTCTTCGTGGGTCACCAAGATGACTGTATTGCCGGCTTTGTGTATGTCATCAAAGAGTTGCATAATCTCTAATGAAGTTTTGGAATCTAAATTTCCGGTGGGCTCATCCGCCAAAATAATCGAAGGTTTGTTTACCAAAGCGCGCCCTACCGCCACGCGTTGTCTTTGTCCTCCCGAAAGTTGATTAGGGCGATGATCCATTCGATCGGAAAGGCCCACGTCAGCCAGTACCTCAATGGCGCGCTCGTGCCTTTGCTGTTTGCCGAAACCTGCATAGACCATAGGAAGAGCAACATTGTCCAGTGCCGTTGTCCGCGGCAGCAGGTTAAAGGTCTGAAAGACAAACCCGATTTCTTTATTGCGAATTTCCGCGAGTTCATCGTCACTCATGCTGCTCACGTCGATCCCGTTAAGTTCATAATTACCGGAGGTTGGGGTATCCAAACAACCCAATAAATTCATCAAGGTGGATTTGCCCGAGCCCGATGGGCCCATAAGGGCGACGTATTCTCCTTTTTCGATGTCCAAGTCGATTCCTTTGAGGACTTTTACCACCTCTTGTCCCAATGGAAAATCACGGGTGATGGAGCGGATTTTAATGACCTTACTCATGCAATTAATTTGAGTCTAAAGTTACTGATTTTATTGACAACCAAATTGAGGTAATTCACACCCGAATCACAAAATCTTCTTTGGCTTGGGTGGGGTGGAAAAATAAAAAGCCACAGAAAAAGATGTCAATGGAAACGCTCACCTTGGGGTCACTAATAATTTGCTGCCAAGCGGCGCTCATGCCTATCGACCAGTGAATGTCATCGATGATTAAAATCGTATTGTCGTGGGTGTACTTTTTGAGACTTTCAAAATAACGCAGTGTGGCTGGGCCGTCGTGATGGCCATCTAGATAGATTAGATCGAAGGTATTCTGGGAGCTACGCGCTCTTTTTAAGTCCTGCAAGGTATTTAAGTCTTGGTGGAGAGCCTTCAGGAAATCTTCAAAATTATTGTTGATCAGTTCTATCGCATTTAGTTCAGGATTATTTGAGCCCCAGACCTCAAAATTATTTTGGGTGAATTGGGCGGTCTCTGGACAGCCTTCTACGGTAATCAGACGATTTGGTTTTGCGCCCAGACAAAGGGCGGTAGTACCCATGCCCAAGTGCGTGCCTAATTCTAAAATCTGCGTGGGTTTAAAATAAGCCCCGAGTCGATAAAGCAGGCGTTGTCTTTTTTTGGAAGCCCCGGCGTGGCGCAACATGCTATGGACTTTTTTAGAGGTCTTATTGAGCTGGCCTACCCGTGAACCAGAACCCAAATCCGTCACCTCAATGCTCGCTTTTGATTGTGCTAACTCGCGCCGAAATTGCCATAGCCGGTCATAGTCCTGATAATACACTGAATCGTAAAAACATTGGGTCACCAGCTTAAAGACAAAAGGGGAGTGCACCCCGTACTGGTTTTTAGACCGAGCTAGGAATTTCAGGTATTGCTTTAGACTATAATAAGCGGCCGAAAATGAAATCATCGTAAATAAGACCCTTTGGTTTAGAACAAAATAAAGCGAATTATGGGACTTATGCCTCAATAACATTTTGATTTTGCAGGCCTTCGATTATATTTGTGCAATCAACCCAGGTTTAATGATCAAGGCACCTCAAATTTTTCTGCTCATTTTTTTGCTTTCCTTGGGGTCATGTGTTCCCATCAAACGGCTGACTTATCTTCAAGAGCAGGAAACCACTTCGGATCAGGATTTGATCGCCTTACAGCCAAGCTGAATGACCTAAACGCCATTTTTGATGTGCGCGGTTTTTTGGTGAAACTGCTTCGCTTTTGGCCGGTTTTTGTGATTTCTTTGGGCATTGCCTACAGTTATGCCTATTACATCAGTGTACGGAAGTTACCGGTCTATTTTATGGAAAATTCCATTTCGATAAAAGACGATCCAAATCCATTTTTTACTACCAATACAAGTCTTACCTTCAAGTGGGGCGGTGTAACGGATAAGGTAAATACCGCTCTGGTGACCTTACGCTCTCGAACTCATAATGAAAAAGTAGTTGACGACTTAGGATTTTTTATAGAAGTCCAAAAGGACGGGACCTATCAGAGGGTGGATGCCTATGGCAGTCTTCCTTTTAAGGTCGCCATCGATAGATCAATGCCGCAATTGTTAAACACAGTATTTACCCTTGAATTTACTGACCAGAATAATTATCTCTTGAGCGTCGAATGGAGTGCAGATGCTTATGGCAGAACACAAGTCTTCGATGAAAGTAAGGAAATAGGGTCAGTTCAATTGGCGGGTTCGGGTATCGAGCAAAACATGGCTTTGGGTCAGAGTTTTGAGAGGGATTATGCGTCTTTTACCCTTTGGCCAGTAAACAGCCAGTCAGTAAGAGCACATAAAAAAGGCCGTCAGTTTTCTTCTCGGCGATTCACGCCAACTGGCTTCTGCCAATTCTCTTTTTAACTTTTAATCTAGATTTCTTTTTTAAGGGCGTTTCGGCTATAGATCAACCGTACCAGAAGCCCAGCGATAAATGGCCATAGCGTCGGAGCAAAAGATTGCACCCCAGTGAATTGATGCATGATCATCAGCACCAGCATCAAAATCAAAAATAGCTGGTAATTAGAGAGCCATCGCAAACTTGACTTGTTAAAACTCAATAGCCAAACCACCAGTGAAGTGGGCATAGCCCAAAGAAGATTGTAATTCATTTTGGTCGCCAAATGATCAGTTCCAAACCAAAGCAGCACTAGTAAAATCCCTATAAATCCAGTGACCCCCAAAATAATGCGGTCGGTTAGCGCGCAGCGCTTTGCGCGTTTATAATCGCGCCAACTAATGAGCACTAGGCTGAGACCTATAAGACTCATAAAAAATAAAGGCGAGGTTAAAAATCCAAGTACCCCCACATGAGATTCTACGGGTTCTTCAGTATCCGCACTGGCAGCCAAAGCCACACCATTAGACAACATTGCGCCATAACGGCCCACTCTTTCATGTTCGCTCAAAGGATCAAACAACATCGACTCACTGCTAATCAAGGGCTGTGTGCCCTCAGAGTTTTCTATTGCAGCCGCACCGTGTGCTTGGGCCACATATTTGGGTAAAAATTGAAATTGCCAAGGTGTTGCTGGGACATCAACTACAGCCCCGATGGCGATATCCATACCTAGGCTGCCCCAATCATTGTAAGGAACTTGAGCTTGAATCAGCTGCCTAAAACTCATTGGCACGGAATCAAACCCAGCTGTGTAATTCAGCTGATCTCCTAAATTACTCACCAGAACGTCGCGAATGCGCGTGGCGCAGTTATCGTAGAAAAAGTCATAACGATAATCTTTGTTTTCTGGCCTGGCATTCCACATTAAAAATGAGAAAAGCCGTGCTTTTTGCTCTGAATCCAGATTTAAAACCTGCTGACGAACGCTTCTATTTTGCTTTTTATAATAATTGATAAATCCCTGAAAATAGCCCGCACTGAGAGAATAGAGCAGTTGTCCTTGAACAAATTTTCCATAGAAATTAGGCGCATTAAAATCGTAGGTGCCATAATTAAAGGTCCAGTCTATATTGTTGATCGAGTCCCTAACGCGAAAGGCACTGTGTCCAAATCGATCGTAAAGCGCAGTTCCCGGTCCAACAGTCAATATGCTGATCTCAGCTTCTGGCGATAATTCATTTTGCGACGAGACTTGTCCAATTGAGGAATAAACACACCAGATTATTAAAATCAAGGCGCCAAAGTACCCCCGTAACCTTCCTTTCAAAACCCCATAGAATCCAAATAAAGTCATAAGTGCAGTTTTTATCTAAAATAAGACCAATCTAGTGTCAGAGAAAAAATATTACTGTACAAGGCCATACTTTGGTCCCCAATATCGGTTAGGGCGTAATCCACCTTGATGCCCTTGTATTTGAACCCAAGTCCTAGATTCGGCTGAAACTCAGTGGTAGTCTCCCCAAAAATATCCACGCCATTTTGCAGATTTCCGGCACCCAAGCGTGCATAGACGATATCTAGATACCCTAATTCGAACCCTAGAGCAGGAGTCATGCTGAATCCCTTGGTTGAAATGATATCGTTAGTTTGGGTAAAGCGCATATTTAGATCCAGTTCGGCGCGCAGGCTCATATCACTGCGAAATTCCAACAGGCGCGTGGCGCCGAGTTGCGCTTTGGGTAGGGTGAGTTCTGTAGTTTCTGGAGCCTCTTGATTTTGTCCGAACACGGCCCCCGAAATAGTGCTAAAGGCCTCTTGATTGACCTGCCAAGTATTAAAGGTGGTGGTCACATCGCGCAGCATGAGCCCAAATTGCCAAGTGTCGCGAATCTTGTATTGCATCCCTAGGTCAAAACCAAAGCCCCATGAACTGGCAAAATCCCCGATAATACGTCTGATGATTTTGGCATTGCCACCGACTTCAATTCCCGATAGCTGCAGTCTTTTAGCAAAAGAAAAAGTAAGGGCATAATCGGCAGCACTAAATAAGGTAATGTTGTCGTAGTTGATGTTGCCTTGACTGTCAATCAGCTGGGTGGTGTTTAAAATATTATCCACCCCAAAGCGGATAAGAGAAATCCCAATAGCGCGGTCCTGATCCAGGGGCATAGCAAATGCGGCATAATCGTAATTGGCGATATTGGCAAAGTAAGAGGCGTGCATGAGTCCCATTTGCTGGTCCTCGAGATTCAATAGACCGGCAGGATTCCAATAACCTGAATGTACATCGCCACTAGAGGCAACTACGGCATTGGCCATACCCATGGCTGCAGCATCCACACCGATATTCAAGAATTCATTTGAATACTTACGACTTGTTTGGGCCAATAAAGCCAAACTCATCAGGGAACAGGTCCAAAAAATAATGGGTCTCATCATCGCTCAAACAAATATCACACTATTTTTATGATTAATAAACTACATTTTAGGGGCCTTATTGCAGTAGGCCAAAATATCTTAGTACTTTTATCAAAAGCAATGCACCAATGTTAAAACACTTGCCCAATACCATTACTGCACTGAATTTAATTTGTGGAACTGTGGCGTCTCTTTTTGCCATATCTGGAGATTTGGTCATCGCGGTTTGGTTCATTGCTCTGGGGATGGTTTTTGATTTTTTAGATGGATTAGTGGCGCGTGCTTTAGGTGTTCAAAGCCCATTGGGGGTGCAGCTAGATAGTCTAGCGGATTTGATTTCTTTTGGTCTGGCTCCGAGTTTGATTCTCTTGCAAATGATGCAACAAGCATTTTATGGCCGCATGCGTCCACTCACTGAGGTTTTTTCCGCACGTGCCTGGGAGGTGGGCCTTGAGACATACTATCCCTTTTTAGCCTTGTTAGTGCTCATCGCTTCGGCAATGCGTTTGGCTCGATTTAATATCGATACGCGTCAGACAGAACAATTTATTGGTTTACCCACCCCAGCTAACGCAATGCTCATTTCGAGTTTACCGCTCATTTTTGAATATCACTACACCCCAATGATCGCCGAATTCTTGTTCAATCAGTGGTTTTTAATTGGGATAACTCTATTTAGTGTTTACGCCTTAAATGCGCCTTGGCCCCTGATGTCGTTAAAACTAAAAAACACCTCTTGGCAAGATAACAAGCAGCGTTTTGTTTTGGTGCTCCTCGCTCTTGTCGGATTTTTTACCTTGGGCTATTTGGCCATTCCACTCGTTCTGTTGAGTTATGTGGGGATGTCTTTGTTATGGCCTATCTCAAAAGCGGAATAAAGGACCTGCTAAACCTTTCAGACAATGCAGGATAGAGCGAGCAAATTTAATCCAAAAGACCAGGCCCGGAATTAGGCTGTATATAAATCAAAGCTGGTCCGGTTTATGGAGCCGGGAAGTATCCTAGAAATGTAATTTCTTTTTGCGCAATTCGAAGTTCTGCCCTAGGTAGACTTTCCGGACCATTTCATCGGCGGCTAGTTCTTCCGGGACACCTTGCTTTAAAATACTTCCTTCAAACATCAAATAGGTGCGGTCGGTAATAGCGAGTGTTTCCTGTACGTTGTGATCGGTTATAAGAATACCGATATTTTTATTTTTCAACTGGGCCACAATGCGCTGAATATCCTCCACGGCCACAGGGTCTACACCCGCAAAAGGCTCGTCGAGCAAAATAAAATGAGGATCTGTGGCTAGGGCGCGGGCAATCTCCGTGCGGCGACGCTCTCCACCACTGAGCAGGTCTCCGCGATTGGTGCGAATGTGTTGCAACCCAAATTCATCAATCAGGGATTCCATTTTTGCCTCTTGCTCGGACTTACTGAGATTAGTCAGCTGTAACACGCTTAAAATATTGTCTTCAATACTGAGTTTGCGAAATACAGAGGCTTCTTGAGCTAAATAACCAATACCATTTTGTGCGCGCTTGTACATAGGATAAGTGGTGATGTCCTGATCATTTAAAAAGATCCGACCACCATTGGGCTTAATTAGCCCTACAATCATGTAAAACGAAGTTGTTTTTCCCGCACCATTGGGCCCGAGTAAACCCACTATTTCGCCTTGGTTTACCTCTAGGGAAACTTCTTTAACCACCGATCGGCCACGGTAAATTTTATTGAGTTGTTCAGCGCGAAGTTTCATAGGGGTTTAGTTTTTCAACCAATTAAAGCTAAGGTAACAATAATTTTTCTAGGAGGTCTGTTCGCAAAGAGCATCCCAAAATTCCACAGCGCGTCGCAAATGGGGAATAACAATAGTGCCGCCGACAAGCAAAGAAATACTCATGGCTTCCATGACTTCTTCCTTGCTGACCCCTAGTTCAAAACAAGTTTGCAAATGATACTTCACACAGTCGTCACAGCGCAGCACAAGTGAATTTCCTAGCCCTAAGAGTTCCTTGGTTTTCACAGAGAGATGACCCTCCATGTAGGCGTTTGTGTCCAAATTAAAAATGCGCTTGATAATTTTTTGATCTTCCTGCATCAGGCGATCGTTCATGCGCTCTCGATAAGCATTGAATTCATCGACAGTTTGCCCCATAGGATTATTTTTTCTTTTGTTGAATTTTGACCACCCGCTTAGCAATCAAAATACTGATTTCGTATAAAATAAGCACTGGAATCGCCACAATGACCTGACTCGCAATATCCGGTGGAGTGATGATGGCTGAAATAATCAATACAATGACCAAAGCGTATTTGCGGTAATTCTTAAGCCACTCTGGGGTGACGAGACCGATTCTTGTCAAGAAATATATGACAATAGGTAATTGAAAGATCAGTCCCGAAGACAGTGCGCAAGCTCTGACCAGAGCAATATAACTACTCAAATCAAAGTCGTTAAAGACCTGATCACTTACTTGATAGGAGCCTAAGAAGTTAATTGATAGGGGCGTTACAACATAATAGCCGAACAATACCCCAAGAAAAAACAAAACGGAGGCCACAAAAATAAATCCTTTGGCATTTTTGCGCTCATTATCGTGCAAGCCAGGGCTTATAAACTTCCAGATTTCGTAAAGCACGTAAGGAAAGGCAACGATAAATCCTGCAGTAATCGAGGTCCAAATATGCGCCGAAAATTGACCTGACATGGTGCGGCTTTGAATGCGAAAAGGCAACTCTGTAAAACAAAAACTATCTAATCCCAAAGCTTGGGCGGAACTACACAGAAGTTGATAGGTCGGAAAACTAGCGCGTTTTGGGCCAAAAATTATGCCGTCGAAAATAAAGTCTTTCATCAGAAAGGCCACAAAACCCATAGAAACTACAGCGATGGTGGCACGAATCAAATGCCAACGCAATTCTTCCAGATGGTCCAAAAAGGACATGTCTTTTTCGGGGTTAGGAAGTGCCTTTGCCATTAGATGATGCCCTCTTTACTTAAATTGTGGATATGCACCACCCCTGTGTAACATCCATTTTCATGGGCGAGGATCTGGGTTATGCCATGACGATCCATGAGCTCCATGGCCTCAATGGCCATAGCATCGTTGTCGATGAGTTTTGGATTTTTTGTCATGATATCTTCAGCGGTGAGTCCAGCGATGTTATCTACCTTGCTGAGCATACGTCTTAAATCTCCATCGGTGATGATGCCCACAATATTTCCATGATCCACCACTGCAGTCACCCCTAAGAGATTCTCTGAAATTTCTACGATTACCTTTTTCAAGTCAGTTTTGGGACTGACCTCAGGGCGAGAGTTTAATGCGGTTAAATCACTGACCCGTAAATAGAGTTTTTTTCCTAGAGATCCTCCCGGGTGCACCCGTGCAAAGTCTTTACTCGAGAATCCACGCAGATTGAGTAGGGCCATAGCCAAAGCATCGCCCATGACCAGTTGCGCTGTGGTCGAAGTCGTTGGGGCGAGGTTGTTCGGACAGGCTTCTTTAGCGACGTAAGCATTAAGCACAAAATCGCTTTGTTGCCCTAAATAAGATTCTATATGGGCCGTCAAGCCAATTAGCTTGTTGCCGCTGGCTTTGATTAGAGGAACTAAAACCTTGATCTCTGGTGTATTTCCGCTTTTTGAAATACAAATTACGGTATCATTCTCTTGAATAATCCCTAAATCTCCGTGGATGGCATCGGCTGCATGCATGAAAATTGCGGGTGTGCCTGTTGAGTTCAGTGTCGCCACTATTTTGGTGGCGATATTGGCACTTTTACCGACCCCCGTGACAATCACTCTACCTTTTGACTGGAAGATATAGGCCACAGCTTTGGCAAATTCTTCATCGATTAGTGTCGAGAGATGTTGAATGGCCTTAGCCTCAGTCTCTACGGTCTCTCTAGCGACCTTTATTATGGGTTTTAAGTCAATCAAAATTTCACTTATTTAATTGGTATGCTGCTTAGATTTTGCTATCTTTAAGAGTGGTTCTTAGCTCATCAAGGCTATCCCTTTTTTAGATACACCGCATCTCTAATGGTTGCAAAATTACAATTGTTCTCGAGTTCCCGCAATTTATTGTGATAAACTCCAGACATCAATAAAATGAATAAAGCATACAGCAAAGAAGAATTATCCGCTGCACTCAAGAATTATTTCGGTTTTTCAGGGTTTAAGGGTTTACAAGAGCCAGTCATTACAAATGTTCTGGCTGGTGGGGACACTTTTGTAATCATGCCTACTGGTGGTGGAAAGTCTCTTTGCTATCAATTGCCCGCTTTGATTAGTAATGGCACCGCTATTGTGGTCTCTCCACTGATTGCACTCATGAAAAATCAGGTGGATTTTCTGCGCTCTTTGTCCGAGACAGAAGGAATTGCCCATGTCCTTAATTCTTCGCTAACCAAGGCAGAGATAAAACAAGTGCGCTCTGATGTGCGCTCTGGAGTTACCAAACTACTCTATGTCGCCCCTGAGTCTTTGACCAAAGAGGAAAATATTGATTTTTTAAATCGAGTCACCATTTCGTTCGTGGCCATCGATGAGGCGCATTGTATCTCTGAATGGGGCCATGACTTTAGACCAGAGTACAGAAACCTGCGCAAAATTATTCAGAGATTGGGTGGAGATATTCCCATCATTGGGCTTACTGCGACTGCAACGCCCAAAGTTCAAGAAGATATTTTAAAAAATCTCGGAATACCAAAGGCCACTACTTTTAAAGCTTCTTTTAATCGGCCAAATCTGTATTACGAAATAAGGCCTAAGACTAAATCTATCGATGCAGACATTACCAGATTTGTCAAAAATAACGAAGGCAAAAGTGGGATCATTTATTGTTTGAGTCGCAAACGAGTCGAGGAACTGGCCCAAACCCTTCAGGTTAATGGCATAAGGGCCATTCCGTATCATGCAGGACTAGATCCCAAAACACGAGTCAAAAATCAAGATATGTTTTTGATGGAAGACGCTGAGGTTGTGGTAGCCACTATTGCATTTGGTATGGGCATCGACAAACCCGATGTTCGTTTTGTGATTCATAATGACATGCCCAAGAGCATCGAAAGTTATTACCAAGAGACGGGTAGAGCAGGTCGTGATGGGGGTGAAGGACATTGTTTGGCCTTTTACAGCTACAAAGACATTGAAAAGCTCGAAAAATTTATGAGTGGCAAGCCTGTGGCGGAGCAAGAAATCGGTTTAGCATTACTTCAAGACGTTGTGGCTTTTGCCGAGACATCAATATCACGACGCAAATTCATTCTCCATTATTTTGGAGAAGAATTTGACAATGAGACAGGTGAAGGTGGCGATATGGACGATAATATGCGTCATCCCAAGAAAAAGCACGAGGCCCAAGACGAGTTGGTTCGTCTGCTTAATGCCGTGCTGCAGACCCATCAAAAGTATAAGGCCAAAGAAGTTGTACACGTAATGCGCGGTAAAGTTAATGCGCTAATTAAATCACATAAAACCGATACCATGTCTATTTTTGGTGCCGGGAGTGAGCATCCTTCGGAATATTGGATGGCCTTGATTCGTCAAGCATTGCTCGCTGGCCTACTGACAAAGGACATTGAGACCTATGGGGTGTTGAAAATTAGTGTGGCAGGTCAAGCATTTTTAAAGGCGCCTAGCTCATTTATGATGACTGAGGATCATAGCTACAAGGACGCAAACGATGATTTAGTAGTGAGTAGCGGGACTCAAGTAGGCGCTGTAGCTGATCAAACACTTTTTAAATTGCTCAAAGCGGAGCGCAAAACAATTGCGGATAAACTTGGGCTTCCACCATTTGTGATTTTTCAAGACCCGTCTTTGGAAGATATGTCATTAAAGTATCCCATTACTATTGAAGAACTCTCTAATGTGCATGGTGTAGGGGAGGGCAAGGCCAAAAAGTACGGTGCGAGCTTTGTCTCGCTGATTGACAAGTATGTCACAGAGCATCAAATCTTACGTCCTGATGATTTTGTGGTCAAGTCTACGGGCTCGAATAGCGCGCTTAAACTGTACATAATTCAAAGTGTGGATCGAAAATTACCTTTGAATGATATTGCCAAAGCCAAAGGCTTAGAGATGGATGACTTTATCAAAGAGATGGAAGCCATTGTGTATAGTGGGACTAAGCTCAATATTGATTATTATTTGGAAGATATACTCGATGAAGACTCCCAAGATGAATTGCACGATTATTTCATGGAGGCCCAAAGCGATCAAGTGGCTCCTGCTTTGGAAGCCTTTGATGGGGATTACGAAGAAGAGGAAATTCGACTTTATCGCATCAAATTCATCAGCGACGTGGCTAATTAAGACCACTGAAAAGATCCCAATTCTGACTTAATTCTGGGTAATTAAATGGTGCTGAAGCGTCCTGCCCTTGTTTGAGGTCCGTACTTTTTGTCGTCTTTATTGATTTTTTACGCAATGGGGCTACCGTATGACAATCCAACACAATTTCTTGGCTCCGACGTACAAATTTTTCATTTAAACTTTGAAATTTTGACTCCCTTGTGCCACTTGAGATAAATATCTCAGATTTTTGGCCCTCCCCCAAAAGCCATTGTTCCTCCATTTCAGGAGTTAAAATTAAGGGCATACGAGCCTGTTTGAGTCTTGGATTGTTGTGTATGCCACGCATAAGTTCATTGGCTTGAATGGTAACAATACTAAAACTAAGGGCTATATCATTATGTTTATCGTTTGGCATGGGCTCGAAGATACAGGCCAGCGCCATAGGCTTATGATCCTTGCGATAAATAAAGTGAGGGTATATTCCTGAAGAGCGATGTTGATGCTCATAAAACCCATCAATCATTAAGATCCCTCTATGGCGCTCAGCTGCCTCGGCAAAAGCGGCTTTTTCAAACATACTTTCAGCGCGTGCATTGAGGGTATTAAATTTCAGTTCTTGAGCTAGTCCTTGAAACCAATGCGGAATAAGCCCCCAGCGCCCTAAACTAATTGACCCCGGTAATTCGTCAGTATAAATACCCAAGACCGGGTGATTGAATCCATTAATATGGGACTGAGGTAGGGTTGTATGTCTGCTTAAGAGGGCTTCAATTTCTTGAGCCGCATCGAGATTACCCGAGCGCTGGGCACGCGATTTCTGAGCCTCGAGACTGGCTTTGATATCATAGCACATAGGGACAAGTCATCTTAAGATTCATCTACGGCATTTTCGTTAAAAGCAGAGGGGAGGAGTTTTGGAATAAGTTTTACCATTATAGGCAATAGTAGAGATCCACCGGGAAGTAAAAACAAGGTAAGCGATGGGACAGTTTTACAGATATCCAGTAATTGTTCTTTTACTTTTTGTTTTTCTTTTTTGTTAAGATCACGTACTGTGGACAAGGTCAAAAGTTTAACCAGTTCGCCGCTTTCGGCCAGCTCCTTGATCAATCTATTTTTATTGCGCAGAATTAGCGTTTTAACCATTGCGCTGGATTGCTTGTACAATAATTTAACGGGATTGGCATGCTCAAATAGGCGCACAGATTGAGCATGATTACGGGAAAACTCATCTAAATTCCCAATTCCAGCAAGAGCGCTACCTGGCTTAAGGGCCAAAGCCTGCTCAAAATCTTGCAGAAAATGAAGTTCCGCCGCATCGATAACCCGATCATCCCAAACGCCTAAACAACAAACATCTAGAATAAAATTCTTAAACAAGGAGGATTGCCCTCGAATATCTGCCATGAGTTCTTGTCCTGAATCATCCTCTGCTTTTAATGGCTTTTTCAAAGCATTGTGCAGCATTTCAATAAACATATGATCATATTTATTGGGTTTGAGTTTACTTTCTAAAGCCCAGGAACAAGCCTGAATACTTAGATATTCCATTCGGTCAAAAGCGCTCTGTACATTCTTATTTCCTTTGAGATACTCTTGAAAAACCAATATGTCTATAAACAAAAGGACATAGGTGATGAGCGATGAGACCTCTGCAATGCGCCCTAGATTATTTTCATGTAATCGAGCATTGATGATGCCCTCAAGATTATCGCTTGGGGTTTTTGAAAAACTTAGCTTATGCAAAAGACCGGGCTGTCCCTTACCCATGAGCTCGTAAAATGAAACAATGGCAGCAATGCAATCTTCGTAGTTTCCTCTGGCCTTCCGTTTAAAATAAACATAACACAGGGCGTGTAGAAGGTTAATTTTTGTGTATTCCTCGACGGTTAATTGCAGAGTGGTTTTGGCCTGAGGTTCCAAACCTACCAGTGACATTCCATAAATAAATCCTCCAGACTTGAGTCCCTGATATAGATCGATCAGGTCATTATAGCCGCTGCTCAGGGCCTTTTGATCAATCTCTTTGATAAATTTTTTAATCCAACCAGCTGAAGACGGGTTCATTTGTTATTTTTGTATTGTTAGGCCCAATATTGGTTTAAAATTAAATAAATCATTCACCACATCAGAAGGATATGTCTAAAATTTATACCCTAATCTCAATTTTGAGTTTTGCTGTTCTCGGGCTTATCCTTTCGAGCTCGGAGCAGGGAGATGGTCCTGAGGTAGCGTATACCTCGGCAGACATTGCAGATTTATATGCATTCAGAGGAGCGCAATCCGACAAGACTGTTTTTGTGGTGACCTTACAAAGTCCACTGAGCATTGGTACTGTGTCTCAAGAAGCGCGATTTGACCCTGAGGTTTTGATTGAATTTAATATCGATAATGACGGTGATTTTAAAGAAGATTTGGTGATTCAAGCCATTCCGCGTGACAGCATCATGTATTTTTTTGGCCCTAGTCCAGTATCTGAGCAACATCAAGGTCGATCTTCAGAGATCAATGTGAGCGATTTAATTGGGTCAGTTCAAATTTCAAGTCTTGAACAAACTTATGTGACTCAGTTAGATTCCATTAGTCTGTTTGCAGGCCCAAGGCGTGATCCATTTTTCTTTGATCAGGATCGTTTTACCCTGATTCAAAATGGCACTGCGGCTCCGGAAGGATTTAATGCGGCTGCAGAGGCCGTAGATGCCTATGCCGATTCAAACCTCTTGAGTGTGGCTATAACCTTGCCGACTGAACTGCTTGGTGTGGCGCCAACACACGTTTTAAATAATTATGGAGCGTTTAATCTACCCAATGCCTATAACGTATGGGTAAGTACCAAAAGAAAGTATTGAAATGGAGCGACTCTTGATA
The DNA here is from genome assembly GCA_038153605.1 of Flavobacteriaceae bacterium. GTDB lineage: Bacteria > Bacteroidota > Bacteroidia > Flavobacteriales > Flavobacteriaceae > BACL21. The sequence continues at coordinate 22,899 of JAYOYS010000008.1, read as the reverse complement.
CGTTTTAGTCTTTTATTGTCATTGACGGTGCTCACTTTTGTAGCTTGTGAGGATGCCGATGATTTTAACAATATCATTGAACAGGTAAGCTGCAATGACGGAATCCAAAATGGTAATGAAACAGGTGTGGATTGTGGCGGTATTTGTCCGGAATGTCTCGATGGGCTCGATTTTAGCGGTGTTTATGTGCAGCAAGATATCGCAGGACGCCCGGCGATTAATTCGGTATTGAATATTGCAGGTCCACTCCAAGACGCTTTTAATCGTTCGATAGTATCGGCGCGAAGCAACCAAGACTTTATCGATGGGGCAAACAATCAGACCTTTCCCGGTATATTTTCGGAAAACCTTCAGCAGTATTTTATTGGTTATACCATCAATGAACAACCCGCTGGTTTTGAGAATAATGTTCTTGGATTTGATGCTGCTGGATTTGCAGAATTTTTGGCCACTACCGATGCCCTTCAATTGGCGGCAGAGGGCACTACTTCGTATCGCAATACGGACCTTTGGTTTACGGGAAGGAATCTCTCTGATGATGTCATGGACACGACCCTACTATTGATGTTTGGGGGACCAGAAGGGGATCGATTTAATGGGGTTAATGGCCCTATGCTTATCAGCGATGGTGTGGGTCCGGGTGATCGCCAATTTTTAACCGACTTTCCTTATTTAGAGGCTCCTTTGACTCAGTAGAAAGACCCTTTGCAGGTTAAGGGTTTTGATAGACTATATAGGCGCTAAGCGAAGTGGCAATGATCAGCCAAATAATGTAGGGGGCTATCCACAGCGTCTTGAGTTGTAAAAATCGCACAAATTTTATGGCCATGATAACGAGCAGGACCAACAAGCCTGAAATTATTATCAGTGCAGCGCCGGTTTTATGAAAGCCAAAAAATACGGGATTCCAAAGCACATTTAACCCCCAACTCAGGATAAATAGTTTTTTAGCGGTTTTACGGACCGATTTTTCCTGCCACAATAGAGACATATAGGCTGTGAAACAAATCATGATTAGGGTCCAAGCCAGACCAAAGACATATCCTGGGGGTGTCCAGGGTGCTTGATTTAAATTGGTGTACCAGGGGCTATTGACTCCAGGGGTGGTACTTAAAGCCCCGAGGTAAAGCCCTCCAAAATTTAAAAAACCAAAAATTAAAGAAGTCCGCAATTTTTGTTTCATGGACTTAATTTGAGGAAATCCTCTGATTTATATGATGTCCTACAAGCGCTACGGTGAGCAGCATCCCAAGGTTATACATTGTGTCCTCCAAAGGAATAGTACCTAATCGAACACCAAAGTTTTGGTTGTCGTTATACCATACGACAGGTTCGGGTATGCCTGATCCTGTGAGCACGCCATTCACTATAAAAAATGGAATTAATATGATGAGATAACTCATAAAAAAAGTGGGCAGTATTTGGGGAGCTGTATTTTGAGTAAGGCCCAAAATCAACAAGGCGTAAATAAAGGCCGTGGCCGTATACCACTGATCGATGCCATACCAAAGGCCCATTATTAACCCAACCACGACTATGAGATAGACCCAATCTGTAGTTTTTTTACTCAGTGGCCACCAATGAACTAGAGAGCTCAAAACATGGTGGGTAAACATACAGGCATAAGGGATGCAAAAAAAGAAAAGCCACTCTTCTATAGGAAGACCTAGCCACTGAATACCTGAAAGGTAGTTTGAATTAAAGCCCCAAAACCCTTGAGCGGTAAAGTAAATATCCCAGGGAATGAACACCAAGGCCATCACCAAGATCCCGGGCAACACGATGGGCCAGCGTTTATAAAATTTAATTTTGGGATGAAATGAAAAAAGCAGCGGCAAGACCAGTGACCCTAAGTCGAGCCATAAATATAGCCGCTCCATAATTACTTTTTGAAATACTTAAGCGGTGGAACAAGCATTCCGTAGCATTCTCCTTTGTCTTTTCCTAAATGTTTATGATGAATTTTGTGGGCACGACGAATCCCACGGGCATACCAATTATTGGCATTGCGAAACATTTTAAATCTTTGGTGAATAAAAATATCATGAACCATAAAATAGGCCACGCCGTAAGCAAAAATACCAAGGCCTATGGGAAGACCAGCCCAAAATCCGTAACTATCCCAGCTGATAAAACAAAGGATGCTCACAATGGCGTAAAAGATAAAAAAGGCATCGTTACGTTCCCACCAGCTCCCGTGATCTTTGTGATGATGGTCTTTATGTAGGACCCATAAAAATCCGTGCATGACGTATTTGTGGGTAAACCAGGCCATAAATTCCATGACTGAAAAAGTGGTTAAAAAGACCAAGATCCAAAAAACAACTTTCATTTTATCGAACTAATTTTAATTGATATTTAACATAGCTTCTGGTCAATAAACCAAATTTTTCATAATTGGGCAAGCGGATACGCGTGTTGACTATATCGAGAGCTGGTGTATTATCGAGTTTTTTTAGCAGACGGCGATAATAGCGATAAGCCATAAATACACCAAACTTTGCCTCAGGGGGTAAGGCTACGATCCCGGCATAACCCTTTTTAAAATCTGCCTCGATATCCTGAATAATTTCACGCTTTGCAGTTTCGTCTAAGGCAGATAAGTTAGTATTTGGAAAATAGGTGCGGTTAAGTTCTTTAAAATCGGCTTTTAAATCCCTTAAAAAATTCACTTTTTGAAATGCCGAACCCAAAGCCATAGCAGGTTCTTTTAATTGATCAAATTGCTTCTGATCGCCTTGGACAAATATTTTTAAGCACATTAAGCCCACCACATCGGCAGACCCATAGATATAGGCTTGATATTCTTCTCGCGTTTTGTATTTATTTTTGGTGAGATCTAAACGCATGCTGTTCATGAATGCATCAATGAGCTCTTGATCTATACCATATTCATGGACTGTATACTGAAAAGCATTAAGAATGGGGTTTAAACTAATCTTTTCAATCAAAGCCTGCTCTAATGCTTCCTCGAAACGGGCAAAAAGTGCCTCCTTATCGTAATCGTGAAATGAATCTACAATTTCGTCTGCCAAGCGCACAAAGCCATAAACATTATAAACGTGCTGCCTTATATTCGGGGCCAACATTTTCGTAGCCAAAGAAAATGAAGTGCTGTAGGTTTTTGTTACATTTTTACTGCACGACTGTGAGATTACGTCGAATAATGCTTTCATGATTTTATACTTTGATCCATAAGTCCTGAGACAATTTTACCAGAGATCAGTGATGGAGGTACTCCAGGTCCAGGAACCGTTAATTGTCCTGTAAAAAAGAGGCCATCAACTTTTTTACTCTTCAATTTAGGTCTCAAAAACGCCGTCTGCATAAGTGTATTCGCCAGACCATAAGCGTTTCCTTTGTAGGAATTATAGTCGTTGATAAAGTCGTTGAGACAAAAACTTTCCTTAAATATAATACTTTTTTTAACGCTTTGATTCGTTAAGCTTTCAAAGCGAGTCATGATTTTATCAAAGTATGCCTCGCGAAGCGCCTCGGTATCCTCGATTCCTACGGCTAAAGGAATTAAGAAAATACCTGCTTCTTTACCTTTTGGGGCCGCAATGTCGTCGGTTTTAGACGGGAAACTTGCATAAAAAAGTGGTTCCTCTGGCCACTCAGGGTGATCGTAAATACTTGCGGCGTGTTTCTCGAAGGGAACATCAAAAAATAAGGTATGGTGCTCCACATTTTCAATCTTTTTATCAAAGCCCACATAAAAGAGCAGTGATGAAGGGGCAAAGGTTCTTTTGGCCCAGTAAGCCTCAGAATATTGACGATATTGCGCCGGCAAAAGGGTCTCAGTGTGGTGATAATCTGCTCCACTGAGCACTTTATCAAAAGACAAAGATTCACCATTTACTTTAATGCCGGTGGCCCGTCCTTGATCGACTAAAATAGCCTCGACATTCTGATTACTTTTCATAACAACACCAAGTTCCCGAGCTAGATCAACCATACCTTGAACGACGCTGTACATTCCGTTTTTTGGATGAAAAGTTCCGAGACCAAAATCAGCGTAATTCATAAAGCTATAAAACGCGGGGGTATTGGATGGTTTAGCGCCCAAAAAGAGTACGGGAAACTCAAGTATCGCTACTAACTGAGGATTTTTAAACGCTGCTCGAACATCTCGGGCGATAGTGCTAAAGAACTGACCGACTTTAAGGGCGGTTTTTGGGGTAATGAGTTCCAGCGGAGAAATTCCGGGTCTGTACACTAAATCCTTAATAGCAATATTGTAATTATCTAAAGCGGCATCGATGAATTTTTGCAATTTAGCCGCACCACCCACTTCATGTTGCTCAAAAGTTTCTTTAATTTTCTCAAGGGAATCAGCAATGGTTATCGCCTGATTTTGTCCGAAATACACACCATAGGCTGGACTGAGTTTGATTAACTGGTAATAATCCTCAGGCTTCTTGCCAAAATCACCGAAAAAACGTTCAAAAACATCAGGCATCCAATACCAAGTGGGGCCCATATCAAATACAAATCCGTCTTTTTTTAGTTGTCTCGCTCGCCCACCAAAGGTTTCATTTTTTTCAAAAAGACTAACGCTGTGACCAGCCTTGGCAAGGTAACTTGCGGCGGCTAGAGAGGAAAATCCGGAGCCAATTACGGCTATTGTTTCAGGCATGATTGGGTAAATACTTTGAACTTAAAACCAGATTAGATCAAACTTTTTGACTTTGCACAAAGCCGCGCAATTCCTTGAGATGATGAATGATCTGGATATTTTTCCCGAGATCACCAACCGCAATGTCTTTGAGCTTATAGCCCATAAGCCATAAAGGATATTTACTGGCTGGTTTTACTTGTTTGTAAAAATCTTTGACATAGTTTTCTACGCTCTGCTCATCAGGTTTAACTGTGAAATAAGAGAAGAAAGTAATGTCACTGTAGTGTTTAGTGAGGTGTTTTAAGTTGTCCAGAGGAATATTACTACCCAAATAAAGGGTTTGTAAACCCTCACTTAATAGAATGTAATTGGCGTACAATAGGCCAATCTCGTGAATTTCCTCATAGGGCAAAAAGAGAGCAAAAGTCGGTGAAACGTTTTGCGCCATCTCTTCTTGTGAATGACCAATATTTTCAATTATTTTTTGCTTGATCAATTCCGAAATAAACCGCTCGTGCACAGGATCAATGGTCCCGGTTTGCCACAATAAACCAATTTCGTTCAGTAATGGCATGAAGAGATCGAAGAAAATAAAATCAAAAGTCTCTTTCTTAGCCAGTTTCTTATAGGTTTTGTTAAACAGATGATGATCAAACTCAAACATAGACTGTTTGAATAAATGCAATGCATAATGATTAGTTTGATCGAGCTCAGATTCTGCAATCAGTCGTTCAATTTCATCTTGTTGTAACTCCGCTATTTTGGAAATCTTAAACCCTTGTCGGTATAAAAAGGTGGCATTGAGCAACTTTGTTAAATTGCTCATGTCGTAATTACGGATGTTGGTATCCGTACGATTGGGTTCTAAAAGTGCGTAACGCTTTTCCCATATGCGAATGGTATGCGCCTTCACGCCACTAAGGTTTTCCAGATCTTTAATGCTAAATTCTGTTTTAACCGCCATGCAAATTTTTTCTAAATATAACCAAAAATTACCGCACAATCAGGGATTTTGTTTAATTTTTTAACCAAAACTATAAACAAAATAAAATCAGGGAGTTATGCTTGTTAAATTAGGGTCCATATACGGTATTTTGCCTATAAAAAAAGCCACCCTGAAAAGAGTGACTTTTGTACCGAGAATGGGAATCGAACCCACACGCCCTAATGGACACATGGCCCTCAACCATGCCTGTCTACCAGTTCCAGCACCTCGGTAAGTACGGTTTGAAACCAAAAAGTCGATAAAAATATCGACTTTTTTTGGTGACCTGGCTGGGGCTCGAACCCAGGACCACCTCCTTAAAAGGGAGGTGCTCTACCAACTGAGCTACCAGGTCATTAAAAAATTTGGCGGGTCAGATCACCCGCCAGTGCTCCGTACCATAAATGGCTTAGCGGCTGCAAATATAATATCATTATGTTTATAATTCAAACTAAATTCTTTTAAAAAATACTAGCCTTTTGTGGTCCTGAAAAATATGCCCTTTGTACAAAGAAAATATGTTAATTCTTGGGATGAATCCTACTGTCTTTTGCGATATTTGCTCCATGAATTTAGTACTCATGGGATATATGGGCAGTGGAAAATCTGCCGTAGGTCGACGCCTAGCGGAACTCTTAAAAAGGGAATTTATTGACCTGGACGCCCTTATAGAGCAACGTTTGGAAAGCACAATTTCGGAGATTTTTGATCAAAAAGGAGCCTTGTATTTTAGAAAATACGAGTCTGAAATTTTGCGTGAAATTTGTGGACGCCCTGGAAATGTAGTGATTGCCCTGGGTGGAGGAACCCCCATTTATGGGGATAATATTAAGTGGATTAATGATTCCGAATTTAATTTGAGTATTTATCTCAAAATATCAATTCAACCCCTGGTCAAGCGTCTTTGGCCAGAACGTCATCATCGTCCCATAATCGCTAGTCTAAGTACTCCTGAGGCACTTGAAGATTTTGTGCGCAAACATTTATTTGAGCGTACCTTTGCCTATATGCAGGCTCAATTAGTTTTTGATGTGAGCGCTTTGGACCTAGACTCAGTGGCCAAAGAGATTCTCAATGCGGTACAAAAAAGAATAGGGGACTACTGAACAACTCAGGATTTAAGCCAATCGCGTCAGAATTTAGGCCAATCGTGCACTACAGGCCCCCGGGCTTAAATCAACAACGACATTTTCATTTAATGAAGTGGATAATGAAATCCCTTTAAAGTCTGCCTTAACGGGGTACTTTTTGTGATTTCTGTCTACGAGGACTGCAGTTTTGAATTGCTTTAATGGAACTTGCAAGAAATAAGCTACTCCATAAATCATGGCAGTTCCCGAGTGTAAGACGTCGTCAACTAAAACCAAGGATTTTTCCTTTATGTCCTCTAACGTGCAATCACATGTCACTTGACCAATAGGGCTTTTTTTATTCATTTGAACCTGACACAGATGGACACTAAAGGGAGCGATACTTTCAACTTCCTTTTTTAATAACTCTGCAAGTTGATACCCATTATCCGCGATACCTGCAATGACAATTTCTGACTCGTTTACATTGGCTTCATAAATCTGATAAGCCATGCGCCTGATTTTATGCAAAATTTCTTGATGATTGAGAATCATAGTCTTCCTATTTGGTCAAAGTTATTAAAAATCTTCTTCGGGATTGATGCTGAAGTCGTTTAAATCGCGGCGTTCCTTTTTTGTGGGGCGACCAGTTCCGCGATCCCTTTGACCGTCTCGCACACCGCGAATAAGACCGATTTGTTCTTGAACATCTTTTGGGGTATGATCTAAGCGATACAACGCGACAAGTTTGGCGCCCACGCGAGAATTTGGTATCTCAACGACTTCAATACTATGGGTAATTTGATTGAGCCGATAGGTAATTTGATCTCCCGGAAAAACTTCTTTGGCTGGTTTTGCGATCGTTCCATTTATGCGGACAGCCCCTTTTTTTACTGCCGCACTCGCTTGGTTGCGTGTTTTATAACATCGAATACTCCACAAATATTTGTCAATCCTCATTTCTACGGCTTAAAAGACCGTTAAAGCCCACACAAAAATAAGGGAAAAATGGTATCTTGCGCCATTAAAATTCAGGCAATGACTTATCGGCTAAGACCATTAAAGTATTTAATTATAGGACTACTCGCTATCATCGCGTGCAACAAAGAGGATGATGGTTTTACTTTTGTTCCAGCCAGAGACCGAGGTGAAGAGGTGCCTGTCTCTACCGAAATTATTGAGACTTATTTGAACACCCACTTCTATAATTACGAAGAATTTCAAAATCCCCCTGCGGACTTTGACTTTAAAATTCGTTTTGACACCATAGCCGGAGATAATGCCGATAAAATTCCGCTCATGGATCAGGTGCAATATAAAATGGTCCCTGACCGTGTGGATGAAGGTGTTGAATATAAGCTCTATTATTTATCCGCTTTAGAAGGGGGAGGGAGTACGCCTATGTATCCTGATGTGGTAACCTTGACTTATGAAGGGCGTTACCTTAATACCGAATTTACAGCTTCTGAATACACTAAGTTATTCGATAGTGCAGCGACCCCTGTAAGCTTTGATTTGACCAGTGTGGTTAACGGCTTTCAAGATGGAATTATTACGGCTAAAACCTCACCATATCCGGCGATTGAAGCCCCAGACGGCTCGGTTTCATTTGAAGAATACGGTGTTGGTGCTGTTTTTATCCCTGCAGGTCTAGGTTACTATGTTAGCCCGCCCAATGGCTCGATTATTCCATTTTATGCCCAACTTATATTTACCTTTCAGTTGTATTCCTCACGCATTGGAGACCAAGATGAAGATGGAATTCCTACGATTTTTGAGGATTTGAATGGGAATAATCTCGAAGAAGATGACGATACGGACTCGGATGGTTTACCAAACTTTTTTGATGCCGATGATGACGGGGATGGTCGACCGACTTCAGAGGAAATAATCCTGCGCACTTATGTATTTCTCGATGGCGAGCCAGAGCCAACTTGGCCAGATTCAGAAGTGGAGGTAAAGCGCGAGTATGATGCGCAGACCATGGAGACCACTATCTACACCATCGAATTCACCGATGAGGACAATGATGGAGTGGTCGATTATCTCGATTCTGACAGTTAAAAAGAAGGATAAACAAGAAGAAATAAAAAAAGGCTTTAACCGCGGTTAAAGCCTTTTTTATGCTTTAATCATAAAGAGAAATAAAGTTTATTTCTGAGCTCAAATCAGCCGTAATTATTTACGGGAAATGACTTTTTGAGCCTTAGCTACGATAGCGGCAGCATTAAGACCGTATTTCTCCATCAGTTGCGCTGGGGTGCCTGACTCGCCAAAAGTATCTTCTGTCGCAACAAATTCCTGAGGCGCGGGGTGATTTTGACTCAATTCACGAGCCACAGATTCCCCTAAACCACCCAAATAATTGTGTTCTTCGGCTGTAACTACACAGCCTGTTTTGGCGACACTCTTCAGCAAGCACTCTGAATCCAGTGGCTTAATGGTGTGCATATTGATCACTTCTGCACTTATGCCTTGAGCTGACAGAGTCTTGGCAGCCTCTAAAGCCTCCCAAACCAAATGCCCCGTTGCCACAATGGTAACATCCTCACCTGAGGTAAGCGTTATCGCTTTTCCAATGACAAAAGGTTCATCGGCTGGTGTAAAGTTGGGTACTGATGGGCGTCCAAAACGCAAATAAACTGGACCTTGATGATCGGCAATCGCTATGGTCGCTGCTTTGGTTTGATTGTAATCACAGGGATTTATTACGGTCATGCCGGGAAGCATTTTCATAAGACCGATGTCTTCTAAAATTTGATGCGTGGCACCATCTTCACCTAAAGTGAGTCCTGCGTGGGAAGCACAAATTTTTACGTTTTTATGACTGTAAGCCACGCTTTGACGGATTTGATCATAGACACGTCCTGTGGAGAAATTGGCAAAAGTCCCAGTAAAAGGAATCTTGCCTCCAATCGTTAGGCCAGCAGCGAGACCAATCATATTGGCTTCAGCAATCCCTACCTGAAAAAAGCGTTCAGGGTGATTGGCTTTAAATTCATCCATTTTAAGGGAGCCAGTAAGATCAGCACAAAGGGCGACAACATCAGGATGGCTTTTTCCGAGCTCGGTAAGTCCCGCACCAAAACCCGATCGCGTATCTTTTTTTCCAGTATCGATATATTCTTTCATAATGGTTAGCTTGATTAGTAGTCTCCTAAGGTTTCAGGATTTTGCGCTAATGCTATAGCGAGTTGATCGTCATTTGGCGCTTTTCCATGCCAGGCATGGGTATGCATCATAAAGTCAACGCCGTTCCCCATGACTGTATGCATGAGGACACATATGGGTTTGCCTTTTCCGGTGTGTTCTTTGGCGCTTTTTAGGCCTGAAATAACGCTGTTTAGATCATTTCCGTCTTGAATTTCGATTACCAGCCAATCAAAAGCTTCAAACTTCGCGCGTAGATTACCAAGGCTTAATACGTCATCTAATGAGCCATCTATCTGCTGGCCATTGTAATCGACAGTAACAATTAAGTTGTCCACTTGATTACTGGCGGCATACATGATGGCTTCCCAGTTTTGGCCCTCTTGCAATTCCCCATCACCACACAGCGTATAGACCAAATGTGGGTCTTGGTTCAATTTTTTTGCCAAGGCTGCTCCAGTGGCTACGGAGATTCCCTGTCCTAGAGAGCCTGAGGCGACCCGCACCCCGGGAAGTCCTTCATGGGTGGTCGGGTGACCTTGTAATCTAGAATTTAACAGTCGAAAAGTACAGAGTTCTTCGATTGGGAAATATCCGGAGCGTGCGAGTACACTGTAAAAAACAGGCGATATATGACCATTGGAGAGAAAAAATAAATCTTCCCCATGGCCATTCATGTCAAAGCCATCATTGCGTTGCATGACTTCCTGAAAAAGGGCAACAAAAAATTCGGCGCAGCCCAGAGAGCCCCCTGGATGTCCCGAATTTACTTTGTGTACCTGACGTAAAATATCTCGTCGGACCTGAATGACTAGATCCTCAAGAGCGTTGATGTTAGGCATATTGGTAGTTATTAATAATAACAAAAGTAGTGCTTTGAGCCCCCTGAGCCAAGGCATAAAAAATGCACTTATCAACGATTTGGTGTTTTTAGTTAACACTCAAACCAAGGTAAAGACAGTTCCTGATAAATCAATTACCTTTGGCCACAACTATTTTAGACCAAAACCCTTACATTAAATAGGCGTTTATGAAATTTACCCTAGAGGCAACAGATCCAAATTCAAAGGCGCGGGCGGCTACTATGCATTTAGCCCATGGACCGGTTCACACGCCGATTTTCATGCCCGTAGGCACAGCTGCTACTGTCAAAGGGGTGCATCAGCGCGAACTCGAAACGGAGATAAAGCCTGATATTATTTTGGGCAATACTTATCATCTATACCTGCGCCCGCAAACCTCTATTTTGCAAAAGGCTGGAGGGTTGCACAAATTCATGAATTGGTCCGGGAATATTTTGACCGATAGCGGCGGGTATCAAGTGTATTCGTTGTCCGGAAATAGGAAGATTAAGGAAGAAGGGGTGAAATTTAAATCACATATAGATGGAAGTCTGCACTTGTTTACGCCTGAAAACGTCATGGATATCCAACGCCAAATCGGGGCAGATATAATTATGGCCTTTGACGAGTGTACGCCTTATCCATGCGATAAACAATATGCGCGAGACTCAATGCATATGACCCACAGATGGCTGGAACGTTGTTTAACACAGTTAGATAAATCACCTGAATTATACGGCTTTGAACAAGTCTTTTTTCCTATAGTCCAGGGCAGTACATATACTGATTTAAGGCGTGAATCGGCAGAATATATTGCTTCGGTCGGGGCACAAGGCAATGCCATAGGAGGCTTAAGTGTGGGGGAGCCAGCAGAGGAAATGTACGCTATGACCCAAGAGGTAACGGCTATTTTGCCCGAAGATAAGCCCCGTTATTTAATGGGTGTTGGTACGCCGATCAATATTTTAGAAAACATAGCCCTTGGAATTGACATGTTTGATTGTGTCATGCCTACCAGAAACGCGCGCAATGGTATGTTGTTTACCGCCCATGGAACGATCAATATTAAAAACAAAAAGTGGGCGGATGATTTTGACCCAATTGATCCAATGAACATAACTTGGGTCGATACGGCCTACAGTAAAGCCTATTTGCGTCATTTGTTTACGGTAAATGAAATGCTGGGTAAACAAATCGCCACAATCCACAACTTAGGTTTTTATCTGTGGTTGGTTCGTGAAGCCAGAAAACATATCTTAGCAGGTGACTTTACCACTTGGAAAAACGCCATGGTGCGTCAAATGGACAACAGATTATAATGTCAGAAAATTGACCCTAATGCCTCATCAGTGAGTATACTCGATCGTTATATTATTGGCAAATATCTGGGAACTTTTGGGTTGCTTCTACTGCTGTTTGTACCCATTGGCATATTGGTGAATCTAGCCGACAAGATTGATAAAATATTGGCCAATGAGGTTCCATTTATCGAGGTGGCTAAATATTACGCTCATTTTACTGTGTATTTTGCCAATCTATTATTCCCTTTGTTTTTGTTTTTATCTACGATATGGTTTACCTCAAAGTTAGCAAACAACACAGAGGTCATTGCCTTTTTGAGTAGTGGGGTCTCCTATACGCGTTTTTTACGCCCCTATCTTGTGGGATCAACCATCGTTTGCATTTTGGCCTTTTTCTTGGCGAATTATCTCGCGCCATACTCGAGTAAAAAGTACAATGAATTCAGTTATGAATACCTGAATAAACGACGTGGAAAAGATCGAGAGAAGGCCAATGTATTTAGACAAGTAAGCGACAAGGACTATATTTATGTGAGTTATTTTAACATCAAAGAAAAATCGGGCAACAACTTTACTCTAGAGCATTTTGAGGATACCCAAATGACTTATAAAATAGCGGCGAGTCGTATTGTCTACAATGAGGATAAGGATAACTATTCTTTGTACAATTACAAAAAACGCTATATCGGGACTACCGGAGATTCACTGGAATATTTCACTAAAAAAGATACTATTTTCCCTTTTGAAATGGAGGATTTGACCCCAGTGGAATACATTGCAGAAACCCTGGATTTCTCTGCTTTAAATAAATTTATTGCCCGTGAAAAGGCCAAAGGGTCGAACTTTATTAATCGTTACGAAGTCGTGCGATACAAAAGATGGAGCCTGCCTGTTTCTGCCTATATTTTAACCATAATTGCAGTCGCAGTTTCCTCGATAAAAAGAAGGGGTGGAATGGGCGTAAATCTTGCCATCGGGATTGGCGTAGGGATGATTTACGTCTTTTTTGATAAGATTTTTGGCACCATGGCCGAGCAAAGTACCTTCTCCCCATTTTTGGCGACTTGGTTTCCAAACTTTGTTTTTGGCGTTTTAGCTTACTTTTTATTGCGCAATGCAAAACGATAACCTAAAACATCATTTGCATTTGCACTTTATTGTGCTGATTTGGGGCTTTACTGCGGTTCTGGGCGCCCTTATTTCTTTGGAAGCTATTCCCCTGGTGTGGTTTCGTATGTCCCTTGCCGCATTGGCAGTCTTGTTATTTATGATCGTCAGCGGTCGATGGCGTCGTCCTACATTAAAGTCACTCGGTAAAATGTTTGCCTTAGGTTTAGCACTCGCTTTGCATTGGCTTACTTTTTTTGGGGCCATCAAAATATCCAATGTTTCGGTCACCCTTTCTGTTATGGCGACAGGAGCTTTTTTTGCAGCTTTTTTAGAGCCCCTAATCTTCTCAAGGCCCATGAATTGGCGAGAGGTTGTTTTAGGGCTTTTTGCAGTATTGGGACTCGGAATTATTTTTCATGCTTCAGCCCAATATGTATGGGGTATAGTTCTGGCCTTAATTTCGGCATTTTTAAGTGCCCTGTTTTCTGTATTTAATGGTCGTTTAGTCAAGGAAAATTCTGCCACCACCATTTCATTTTTTGAGCTGACCTTTGGTGTGCTAGGGATCAGTATTTACTTATTGTTCACCCAAGGATTTTCAGGAGCATTTTTTGATCTCAGTGGGAGCGATTGGATTTATCTTATAATACTTTCGACCATATGTACGGCTTATGCATTTATTGCCTCTGTAAACTTGATGAAGTGGTTGACACCTTTTACCTTGATGCTGACGATAAATCTTGAACCGATTTACGGTATTGTTTTGGCGCTCCTTGTTTTTGGTGATGCTGAGTACATGTCTGGAGGATTTTACTTCGGTGCTGCCATTATTTTGGGGACTGTTTTGATTAACGCCTATTTTAAGTCAAAGGGACGCAGAAATTCTCCAAAATAGGTAAAACAGCTGCGCTCAAATCCCTATATTTGCTTTCACTTTTGGTCATAAAAAGCAGAGTATTATGGAGTATCTTGATTTTGAATTGCCCATCAAAGAATTGCAGGAACAATACAATAAAGCCTGTCAAATCGGTGCCGATAGCGATGTCGACGTGAGCAATACATGCAAACAGATCGAAAAGAAATTGACGACCATTAAAAAAGAGATTTATAAGAATCTTACACCTTGGCAACGTGTCCAATTATCGCGACATCCTGATAGACCTTATACTATGGATTACATTCGTGCAATTTGCGGGGATAGTTTTCTAGAATTACACGGAGATCGCGGTTTTAAGGATGATAAGGCAATGGTTGGGGGTCTTGGTAAAATTGGGGACCAAAGTTTTATGATTATTGGTCAACAAAAGGGATACAATACCAAAACAAGGCAATACAGAAATTTCGGAATGGCTAACCCTGAAGGCTATCGAAAGGCTTTACGCCTTATGAAGTCTGCAGAGAAATTCAATTTACCTGTTGTAGCCCTTATTGATACCCCTGGAGCTTATCCTGGTCTGGAGGCTGAAGAACGTGGCCAAGGAGAAGCGATCGCCCGAAACATTCTGGAAATGACCCGACTTCAAGTCCCGATAATTGTCGTAATTATTGGAGAGGGGGCCAGTGGTGGTGCTTTAGGAATTGGCGTAGGTGACCGTGTACTGATGTTAGAGAATACTTGGTACTCTGTAATTTCACCAGAAAGCTGTTCTTCAATTTTATGGCGCAGTTGGGAATTCAAAGAGCAAGCGGCAGAAGCTCTAAAGCTTACCGCCACAGACATGAAAAAGCTCACTTTAATTGATGAAATCGTCAAGGAACCTCTCGGTGGAGCACATATGGATCGTCAGACTACTTTCGACACCGTGACTGCGACAATTTTGAAACATTATGAGGCCCTTAAGAACTTATCCCCAAAAGAACTCGTGGCTCAGCGTATGGATAAATATGCCGCCATGGGTGAGTTTGAAGGCTAAGTCCAAGACCTACAAGGCCTTTAGGAAATTGGCTGAATACTTGAACGGCTCTTTTTTGAGTTATTAACTATTTTTTTGACTTATTAACACCCATTGTGTTAATGACCTGTGAATATACTCGCCGTATGTCCTCATTGGAAAACGCGGTAAATGATTATTTTCGTCCTGCATGGAACCACTAACTAAATCATCATCATTTCCTACTCGAGTTGGACAAGTAATAGCTCTGGAGAAAGGTAAATTACCTCCTCAAGCTGTTGACTTAGAGGAAGTTGTGCTAGGAGCAATGATGATTGATAAAAAAGGAGTGGATGAGGTCATCGATATTCTTAATCCAGATGTATTTTACAAAGAAGCCCATCAACTCATTTTTGAGGCTATTGTAACTTTGTTTCAGTCTAGTCAGCCTGTGGACTTATTAACCGTTTCTGCGGAACTCAAGAAAGCAAAACGTTTGGAGCGTATAGGAGGTGAGTTTTACTTGATCCAGTTGACTCAAAAAGTCTCGTCTTCTGCTCATATAGAGTTCCATGCCCGCATCATTTTACAGAAGTATATTCAACGCAGTTTAATCAAGATTTCGAGCGAAATAATTGAGGAGGCTTACGATGAAGGTACTGATGTATTTGACCTTCTGGACAATGCAGAATCTAAATTATATGAGGTTACTCAGGGTAATCTAAAGCGCAGTTCGGAGACGGCTCAAAATCTTGTAATTCAGGCCAAAAAACGCATTGAAGAAATTGCTAATCGCGAGGGGCTCTCTGGTATACCCTCTGGATTTACTCGTGTGGACAAACTCACCTCGGGATGGCAGCCCAGTGATTTGATCATCATAGCCGCCCGCCCTGGTATGGGAAAAACCGCTTTGACCTTATCTATGGCGCGCAATATTGCTGTGGAATATGAAATCCCAGTGGCCTTTTTTTCTCTAGAGATGAGTTCTGTGCAGCTGATAACGCGTTTGATTTCTTCTGAAACGGGTCTTTCCTCTGAAAAATTAAGAACGGGCAAACTCGAAAAACACGAATGGGAACAGCTCAATGTCAAAGTCAAGAGTCTTGAAAAGGCCCCACTTTACATCGATGATTCCCCTGCCTTATCCATTTTTGATTTACGGGCAAAAGCACGCCGATTAGCGTCTCAGCACGATATAAAATTGATCATGGTGGATTACTTGCAGCTAATGACTGCAGGAGGCTCCCAAAAAGGAGGGAATCGTGAACAGGAGATTTCGACCATTTCGAGAAACCTTAAGGCTTTAGCCAAAGAATTAAACGTTCCGGTAATTGCGCTTTCTCAGCTTTCTCGTGCAGTTGAAACACGCGGGGGTAGTAAGCGCCCTATTTTGAGTGACCTTCGAGAGTCTGGAGCTATCGAACAGGATGCCGATATAGTTTCTTTTATCTATCGTCCTGAATATTACAAAATTGATGAATGGGATGATGAAGAGCGTTCTCCGACAGAGGGACAGGCTGAATTTATTGTCGCCAAGCACAGAAATGGAGGTTTGGATGAAATTCGCTTAAAGTTTGTTGGGCATCTTGGGCGTTTTGAAAATCTAGAATTATTTGATTATCCTACGGAGATTCATTCACGTATGAATGATGCCGCCAATGACGACACCTATAAACCCTCCCACTATCCCTCAGCAGATGAAGCCTTCGGAAGCGCCCTGAATGAAGGTCCCGAAGACGACATTCCATTTTAATATCTTATTGCCAAAAGGGTAATAATTATCTCGCTATACGACTAATCTAGACCTGAAATTCGTACCTTCAAGCCTATGTTTTTGCGCGTTTTTTTTGTGTTATTTTTATGTGTTGCCACACAGGTCCATGCTAGTTTTATCCTCGTGCCTATGGGCCCTGAGGAACAAGCACAGCATCTCAAGGCCTATGGAATAACTTACTGGGTTTTAGCGCAAAATATCAAGGCCCAATGGCTCCTGAATTATCGCGGAGGTTCCTTTCTTATTCCAGATAGTGAAGCCGTGCGTCGTGAGTGCAGGATTCGGGGTGTTGATTTTGAATTGATTTCAGACCAAGAGGCGACTCAGATTTTGACCTACATCGGCAGCCCTTCTCAAAATATGGAAGCAGTGCAACTAGAAAAAGCCCCAAAAGTGGCGGTTTACGCACCACCAGGCATGCAGCCGTGGGATGATGCAGTTACCATGGTGTTGACCTATGCTGAGATTCCATTTACCACGATTTATGATAAAGAGGTATTAGGTGATGAATTGCTACTCTATGACTGGCTTCATTTGCACCATGAAGATTTTACGGGTCAGTATGGTAAATTTTACCGGGCTTACCGAATGGCTCCCTGGTATCTGCAGCAGAAGCAAGATGCTGAGCTTCTGGCTCAATCCCTGGGTTATAATAAGGTATCAGAGGAAAAAAGAGATGTCGCATTGAAAATAAGAGACTATGTGATCGGTGGGGGCTTTATGTTTGCCATGTGTAGCGCAACAGATAGTTTTGATATCGCCTTGGCGGCCCAGACGGTCGATATTTGTGAACCTATGTTTGACGGAGATCCCAGTACTCCAAACTATCAAGGGCAATTGGATTTTACACAGAGTTTTGCTTTTACTGAATTTTTACTTGAAAAAGACCCGATGGTGTATGAATTCTCTAGTATTGATATGACTGCAAAGCGCCAAGTCGATCGTGAAAAAGATTATTTTACGTTGATGGATTTTAGTGCAAAATGGGACCCAATTCCCTGTATGCTGGTTCAAAACCATACCGCCCTGGTAAAAGGATTTATGGGCCAAACTACAGCCTTTGATCCCGCGATAGTAAAGCCTAATGTACTGGTGATGGGGCGCAATGAAATCAACGCTGAAGCCCGTTATATCCACGGAATTCGGGGCAAAGGCTTTTTTACTTTTTATTCCGGACATGATCCAGAAGATTACCAGCATAGGGTAGGAGACCCTAAAACAGAGCTCGCTTTACATCCCAACTCTCCAGGTTATCGTTTGATATTGAATAATATTCTCTTTCCAGCAGCCAAAAAGAGAAAACAAAAGACATAAAAAACGCCTCCAAAGTGGAGGCGTTTTTTAAAGCGAAATATGTTGGTTTTTGCCCGAGGGCTTATTTTACTTTATCAACTATAGCGGCAAATGCCTCTGGATGATTCATCGCAAGGTCCGCGAGTACTTTACGGTTCAATTCAATATCATGGGCTTTGAGTTTTCCCATAAATTGTGAATAAGACATACCGTGTTGACGCGCTCCTGCGTTAATTCTCGTAATCCAAAGCGCACGGAAGGTGCGTTTTTTCGCACGACGGTCTCTGTAGGCATACTGCATTGCTTTTTCTACAGCATTTTTTGCTACCGTCCATACGTTTTTACGACGGCCAAAGAATCCTTTGGCTTGCTTGAGCACTTTTTTGCGCCGTGCTCTTTTAGCGACTGAGTTTACTGATCTTGGCATAATTTTTAATTTTTTGTAGCAGGCGGTTTTTAATAAAACTCTTTTTTGTGCCTGACTCCAGGGTTATTAATTGATTTAACCGACGTTGGCTTACTTCATGCGAAGCATTTGCTTAACGTTGCTCTCATCGCTTTTGTCTACAACAGTATCGTGCGTGAGGGCTAGCTTGCGTTTGGTCGACTTCTTAGTTAAGATGTGACTTTTAAACGCATGCTTTCTTTTGATTTTACCGGTGCCCGTTAGCTTAAAACGCTTCTTGGCACTGGATTTTGTCTTTTGTTTAGGCATCGTTTCCTAGATTTATAACTATTTCGCTTTATTATTTACTCTTTTTAGGCGCAATGAACATCGTCATGCGCTTTCCTTCTAATTTTGGCATTTGTTCTACTTTGCCAAATTCTTCAAGTTCCTGGGCCAATTTCAAAAGCAAAATTTCCCCTTGGTCCTTGTATATGATTGAACGTCCTTTAAAGAATACATAGGCCTTTAACTTTGCCCCTTCTTTTAGAAACTTTTCTCCGTGCTTCTTTTTAAACTCATAGTCGTGATCGTCGGTATTGGGTCCAAAGCGTATTTCTTTAATCACCACTTTTGTGGCTTTGGCTTTCATCGCCTTTTCTCTCTTTTTTTGCTCGTAAACAAATTTCTTATACTCCATTACCTTACACACGGGGGGTTCGGCATTTGGCGAAATTTCAACAAGGTCAAGTCCGAGATCCTCAGCGATGGCTAAGGCTTGCTTCAGTGAGTAAACCGCGACTTCTACATTATCTCCGACCAAACGCACTTCTTGAGCACGAATTTTGTCATTAATGCGGTGCTGATCTTCTTTTATAATCCGAGCAGGTCCTTTACTCCTTTTACGACGTATTGCTATGGCTTTAAAATTTTAATTAAACTTCCTTGAATTCCTTTACTTCTACACGAACTGCTTGGTTGATTTTTTCGATGAAGTCCTCGACTTTCATACGGCCTAAATCACCGACTCCGTGCTGTCTTACGGCAACAGAGCCTTCCAGTTCTTCTTGCTCTCCGACAATCAACATGAATGGAATTTTATTCATTTCAGACTCTCGGATTTTTTTGCCAATAGTCTCGTTGCGATTATCTACAAGGGCGCGAATGTCGTGATTTTCGAGCA
>JAYOYS010000008.1:0-3214 GCA_038153605.1 Flavobacteriaceae bacterium | reverse complement strand
CCAATAGTCTCGTTGCGATTATCTACAAGGGCGCGAATGTCGTGATTTTCGAGCAAATTTAAAACTTTTTGCGCGTATTTTTCGTATTTCTCACTAAGGGACAAAATACTGACTTGCTCCGGCATTAGCCAAAGTGGAAAGTTGCCTCCTGTATGTTCTAACAGAATAGCAATAAAGCGTTCCATACTGCCGAAAGGAGCACGGTGGATCATTACTGGGCGATGGTGTTCGTTGTCACTTCCTTTATAAGAGAGTTCAAATCGTTCAGGTAAGTTGTAGTCGACTTGGATTGTACCCAATTGCCAACTACGCCCCAAAGCATCTTTAACCATAAAATCCAGCTTCGGTCCATAAAATGCGGCTTCGCCCTCTTCAATGACGTAGTCAAGACCTTTGGCTTGGGCAGCGTTAAGTATTGCTGCTTCAGCTTTTTCCCAATTCTCAAGACTTCCGATATACTTATCGGGGTTTTTAGGATCGCGGATTGAGACTTGTGCCGTAAAATTTTCAAAGCCCAAAGAACCAAAGACATAAAGAACAAGGTCAATAACATTCATGAATTCCTGGTCGAGTTGATCAGGAGTACAGAAAATATGGGCGTCATCTTGAGTAAATCCACGCACACGTGTCAGACCATGTAATTCTCCGCTTTGTTCGTAACGATAAACTGTACCAAATTCTGCAAATCGCTTGGGCAAATCTTTATAAGACCAAGGTTTGCTGTTATACATTTCGCAATGATGCGGACAATTCATTGGTTTGAGCATGAACTCCTCTCCCTTATTTGGTGTTTTAATGGACTGAAAACTGTCGGCGCCGTATTTCGCAAAATGCCCAGAGGTAACGTACAATTCTTTATTCCCGATATGGGGTGAGATGACCATTTCGTAACCCGCTTTTTTTTGAGCGGCTTTTAGGAAGTTTTCTAATCGCTCTCTAAGGGCAGCACCCTTGGGTAACCATAGTGGTAATCCTTGACCTACTTTTTGTGAAAAAGTAAAGAGTTCTAGTTCACGTCCTAATTTACGATGATCACGTTTTTTGGCTTCTTCTAAAAGCGCAAGATATTCAGTGAGTTCTTTTTGTTTTGGAAAACTAATCCCATAAACACGAGTCAACTGTTTGTTGTTTTCATCTCCTTTGTAATAAGCCCCAGCAACACTTAAAATTTTTACTGCCTTTACAAGACTAGTATTGGGAATATGTCCTCCACGACATAAGTCAGTAAAGTTATCGTGATCACAGAATGTAATGGTGCCGTCTTCTAAGTTGGAAATTAAATCAACTTTATACGGGTTTTTGTCTTTATAGTAGGAGAGTGCCTCTTGTTTGGAAACCGAGCGCATGGTAAAATCATGTTTTCCACGGGCAATTTCAAGCATCTTATCCTCAATTGCCTTAAAGTCTTTTTCGGAAATACTCTCTTCTCCCAAATCGACATCGTAGTAAAAGCCGCGCTCAATTGCGGGTCCTACCCACAATTTGACTCCAGGATACAATTCCTCTAGGGCCTGAGCCAGAATATGAGCAGAGGAATGCCAAAAGGCTTTTTTTCCTTCATCATCACGCCAGGTGTGCAGTGTCAAAGCACCGTCTTGATCCAATGGCGTAATACTTTCCACAACACGATCGTTGAAAGTGGCAGAAATAACATTGCGGGCCAATCCCTCGCTAATGCTCATGGCCACATCCATAGGGGTTGCACCGGTATTAAAGTTTTTAATACTGCCATCGGGCAGAGTAATTGCAATCATTGCATTGAGTTTAAGCGGCAAAGATAAGATTCATTCTAGCGTTTTACAATAGTCCTTGAGTATATAAGGATCGTTTGTTTTCACTTAGTCTTTCAGGAGCTAACTGCCCGTTTAATATTTAAGCCATAAAGTGTTAATTCTAAACTATACATATATATAGGAGTAAATTTTTTTGGTCTTTTTTTAGCTAAGTCAATAGTCCTGAGTCTCTTGACTAAAAACATGATTTTTATTGTTGAAAAACTAAATACTTTTGTTTGCGAATGTCGAAATTACATTTATCTTTGCCACCGCTTTGAAAAGGAAATACCCCCAGTAAATAGGGGTTCTTGGAAGCACTAAAAAAAAGTTCTAATTTTTTTTGAAATAAAATTGCGGAGTAGAATTTTAGTTCTATATTTGCAGCCGCTTAGCGAAACAGTGTTGCTAAACGGACGAGATGAAAAGAGAAAAAAGCGGTGCAAATCCGCGCCATCTCACAAGAAAAGTTCATTGATATATTGAGAATAATAATTGACAGCGCGTTCATAATTTGTCCTTTTTCGAAAGGATAAATAAATGAAACAAACAAACACAAAAACACCTGAGATATAACCTTTGAGGAACATCTTTATTGGCATGAATTTTTTTTATGATTATACGATGAAGAGTTTGATCCTGGCTCAGGATGAACGCTAGCGGCAGGCTTAACACATGCAAGTCGAGGGGTATATAGTGCTTGCACTATAGAGACCGGCGCACGGGTGCGTAACGCGTATGCAATCTACCTTGTACAGGGGAATAGCCCAGGGAAACTTGGATTAATGCCCCATGGTATTATTTTGTAGCATTACATTATAATTAAAGATTTATCGGTACAAGATGAGCATGCGTCCCATTAGTTAGTTGGTGAGGTAACGGCTTACCAAGACAACGATGGGTAGGGGCCCTGAGAGGGGGATCCCCCACACTGGTACTGAGACACGGACCAGACTCCTACGGGAGGCAGCAGTGAGGAATATTGGACAATGGAGGCAACTCTGATCCAGCCATGCCGCGTGCAGGAAGACGGCCCTATGGGTTGTAAACTGCTTTTGTACGGGAAGAAACACCTCCACGTGTGGAGACTTGACGGTACCGTAAGAATAAGCATCGGCTAACTCCGTGCCAGCAGCCGCGGTAATACGGAGGATGCAAGCGTTATCCGGAATCATTGGGTTTAAAGGGTCCGTAGGCGGACAATTAAGTCAGAGGTGAAAGTCTGCGGCTCAACCGTAGGACTGCCTTTGATACTGGTTGTCTTGAATCGTTGTGAAGTGGTTAGAATGAGCAGTGTAGCGGTGAAATGCTTAGATATTGCTCAGAATACCGATTGCGAAGGCAGATCACTAACAACGTATTGACGCTGAGGGACGAAAGCGTGGGGAGCGAACAGGATTAGATACCCTGGTAGTCCACGCCGTAAACGATGGATACTAGCT
>JAYOYS010000007.1:9531-96387 GCA_038153605.1 Flavobacteriaceae bacterium | reverse complement strand
ATCGTTGTCCAAATCGCAAACCACAAAAGTGTCTATTAATCCAGGGGTTGGGGGCGGAATAAGAAATATTGTAAAATTCTCGGCTGTATCAAAACAAGTCGGATCTTGTCTATTTTCTAAACGAACAAAAATCTGCTGACTTGAACCGGTAACAATGTGAGGGGTTGGCAGCGCATTTTGACTTAGATCTGCATCGAGCTGACTGCTGTAATAAGTGATGAAATAATCACCGAGTGGCTGTCCATCAAGTACCTGTGTATTGAAAGTTACGGGCAAATTAATTGGCTCGTCACCACTACCGTCCAGATCGCATAAATTATAGTCCTCTACCTCTCCTGATAGAGCTTGAGTATAGATGATCTCGAAAGTTGCTTCTACAAAACAATCTCCTAAGATGTCATCTAATCGTATGGTAATAGTTTCTGAAATCCCTGTTATAGTATAAGCCCCGGGGAAAAGAATCTGAGACCCTAAGGCATCATAATAGGTAATATTGATGTTTGCAGGATCTTGAGATCCAAGCACTATAGGCTCGTTCACGGTTAAATCAAAAATACCAGGGATGGTGACATCTGCAGAACATTGCGCCAAGTCTATCGGCGGTGAAGCAATTACTGGCGGAGTGGTAATATTGATGATAAAATTCTGATTGGTATCTGAACAATCAGGATCTATGTTGCTCGTAAAGCGCACAAAGATATTCTCAAAAGGTGCCGATGCGTTGTACGGAGAGCTCAAGGGGTTTGCTCCTGAATTTGCTTCGGCTTGAGTATTGTGATAAGTGATGGTAAAATCGCTTGCGGGCTGACCATTAAGGACTTGAGCGTCAAACTCTGCGACTAAGTTTATAGGCTCACTGCCGTTGCCATCATTGTCACAAACCACAAAATTATTAACCGGTCCAGCGATTACTGTAGTGTAAATAATTTCAAAGGTCTCCTCCGCAAAACACAAACCTGTTAGCTCTTCAAGACGAATGGTTATCGTCTCAGAAGTCCCTGTTATGTTATGAGCCGTGGGGTCCGCAATTGGATTTCCAGCACCATCGATATAAAACACATTAAGTTCTGCTGGATCTTGACTTCCTATTGCAGGGGCTTGGTTTACCGTAAGATCAAAAATACCGAGTGTCAGCCCATTGTTGTTGCAAACGTAAAGATCATCGGGAGCCGTCTCTATAACAGGCTGGGGTAAAAATATCGCCTCAAAAAATAAAATTTCTGGAGTATTGTTGACTTGGGATAGAGAAATATCGTCAATGACCAAATCATTACCACAGCCTCCTGGGGCGTTGTTGATTAAGACTAAATCGATATTTGAATTTGGCCCTGTGTTGAATGAGATAAAATATTCTTGCCAATCCGGATCTGGTCCGTTAGGGATATTACCGGTTACCGTTTCCTGAATGGTTCCCCCGGCCATGTTTACGATGCGAAAACGCACATTTGAAGGCACACTATTACCCCCGCAAATACCGCTATCAGTATCGTAAACAGTAGAAATCCAAGCACTGAAGGAATAATCGGTGTTAGGGTCTAATGCGATAGTTCGGCGATAGAATTCTCCCACTGGAATATCGGCATTGACAAAAAGCATGCGGCCATTTGTATCCCCGACAGTATGGTCCTGCATATTTTGATGCCAGCCTGAGTTTAAACCAGTGGACGTATTAGTCACAACATACTCTCCATCCTCCATAACACCCCCTGTGTAACAGCTGTAGGTGGTGCTTGCCCCATTTAAGTTACATGAAGTTCCTGTTCCCGTGTTAAAAGTCTCTTGAAACTCTAAGGCGGCAGTTAAAGTAACCTCACAACGATAATTTCCAGATACTGTCACATCCAAAGTTGGATTTGTTTCAGCCGGCACAAATTGCACGTAATTTCCCGAACCTGCCGGTGATTCGTACGTCCAATCATAAGCAACCGCCCCTGTTGTGGTGGCATCAAAAGTGATGATATCCCCATCACAAGCAGTATCGTTAGCTAGAATGGAACAGTCTGTACTCCCCGCCCCTTGCTGACCTGCATTGGTTTGTTCTAATTTGATGAACCCCGGGGATTGATTGAAGTTGGTAATGACCAACACATAAATCTCTCCGGATTGTGCTCCATTTATACTAAACGATTCCACCGGTGCCGCAGAATAGCTACAGGCGACTTCATTCTGAGACTGTAATTGAGAATAGTCGCACAAATCGGCTCCTTGAGGGAAAGGACCCCAGCAAATAAAGTCCACATCAAGACCAGTTCCTGTGGGGTTACCATTTACATCAAAACTAGTATTCTGTGTAATTGTAAAGTTTAAATTTCCCGATTCGTCGATTTGTAAATAAAACCAAGCCGGATAAGGCTCCGACCCCAAACAACCATAATCTGGACCTACTTCAGCAGTGGTAACACAATCAGGGTCCTGATTGTTACAATTGGCAAAAATTAAAGCTTGATTCCCAGCACAAAAAGGCTCGATACTTGAACAAGTACCTCCTTGAGCAAAAGCCTGTGCTAGAGGAAATAAAAGAAGAAATAAAACCGTATATAAACGACTCGGGGTAAATATTCTCATAATAGGGCTGCTATTAAGCGCGAAAAGTAAGGAAATTTTTGCGATTAATACCATTTTCAGGGATCTAAGCACAGATTTTTAAAGTAATTCAGATTCATATTTTTTAGCATGTTCAACCCTCAATAATCCTGAAGAGTTCTTCTGGATGATTTTTCAGGAATTACTATTTTTGCCAAAGAAAAAATTGCACCATGTCCATGTATTATACCATAACTCCAAAACCTACCACAAACGACAAGATATACAAGTTCGAGGCGAACGCTTTTTTAGTCCAAGGCACC
This sequence comes from Flavobacteriaceae bacterium, assembly GCA_038153605.1. Lineage (GTDB taxonomy): Bacteria > Bacteroidota > Bacteroidia > Flavobacteriales > Flavobacteriaceae > BACL21. The sequence goes on along the minus strand of JAYOYS010000007.1, from coordinate 93,541 downwards.
TCATATGAGTTTGGCAATATCGATGACGCCAAACCTTCCCCTCTCGCTCAAGAACTTTTTCATCTGCCCTTTGTCAAAACGATTTTTTTAGCACAAAATTTTATTGCTGTGGAAAAATATGACATCGTGAGTTGGGATATGATTTTAAACGAGCTTTCTAAATCTATAGAAGAATATCTGAACAGCGGTCGACCATTAATCAGTGAGCCGAGCCCAAAACCTCAAGGCATTTCGGTTTATGCCGAGAGTACACCCAATCCCAACACCATGAAATTTGTGGCCAATAGAACTTTAGTGCCTAAAAGATTTGAATTTAATAGCATTGTAGAAGCTGAGCATGCCCCACTGGCACAAGAACTATTTAAAATACCGGGCGTAAGTGAGATTTTCATGCATCAAAACTACATCTCGGTATCAAAAACACCGGAACATTCTTGGACTGAATTAATTGATGTCCTCAAAAATCTGATTCAAGATTTTGTGACCGAAGGAAAGGCAGTTTTAAATGATGCCGCACTGCAAGAATTGCCCAGAAAATCTGATGTTCAGACATCAAAACCTTTGGCCGAGCGCAACGAACAGGATAAAGAAATCATTGCTTTGCTCGAGGAATTTGTGACTCCAGCTGTGGCCGGTGATGGTGGTTATATCGCCTTTGATTCGTTTGACCCTGAGTCTAAAACCGTGCGTGTTTTATTGCAAGGAGCATGCAGTGGTTGTCCCTCATCAACCATGACCCTTAAAAATGGTATTCAATCGCTATTGATGGAAATGACACAGGGAAGAGTGCAGCAAGTCGAAGCCATTAATGGGTAATTTTCGAAATTTTTAACACAACCTTTAATGTGGTGTTTTTATATTCGCACCTTTGAAAATTTTTTGACATGAATAAATTCACTGCACTTCTCATTTTTTCCTTGTTTACCAGTATAGCATGGGCACAACCTTCTGGATTAGAGCTCAATTTTCAACGTGTGCGCAGTGGAGATCGATTTGTATCCGACGGAAATACCACAGGATCGCCTTATTATCACGACAAATACAACAGTGGCTCAATTTATCTAAATGATGAACTAGCCGCAGCTGGCATTCTTTTAAAATATAATGCCTATCGCGATATTTTCTTTGCGGTTTCTGACCTCAATACCCCAGATGAAGACGCACAGATTGTGACCAAAACACAAGGGATGAAAATTCTTGTAAATAACGAAGAATTCATCACATTACCCAGTGTGAACAATCGTTATGAAATGCAGAACTACCAAGTAGTCGTGCGCGGTAAAAAAATTACTTTATTGAAGAAAAACTACAAACTCTTTGTTGAAGGGTCTCGAGCCACTACTAGCTTAACACGAGATGTACCCTCTACCTACTCTGACCGCAGTGATTTTTATTTCCTAAGCCCTTCAGGGGATTTTACAGAAGTTCCCTCTTCGACCAGAAAAGTTTTAGCGCTCTTTCCAGAAGACAAAAAAGCACTTTCTGCTGCCGTAAAAAAATACAGTTTGAATCTGAAAAAAGAAATTGATCTTATTCGCTTTATTGGGTACTACAACCGACTTTAAATTTTGCACGGCAAATGAGGTCTTAACGACAATCAGGGGGTCAGGCGCAACTCTTTTAAAACTTTAAAAACGCCCTGGTTCTTCAATGTAAAATTGGAGCTACTGGCTTTTAAATGTCTGGAAATCTTTGAGGTAATACGGCTCAAAATAAGCCACATCGACAAATTCATTTTTTAAGAATAACTCATTGGCCAAAATACCCATGTTTTGTGCACTTGGCAGAATTCCTGATCTGAATGAAGCCTTAGTATGGGCGCCTATTTTTTGCCATTTTTCGACCCCATTACCAATAAAGGTGACCTTGCCTTTATTTAAAAATTTGGCATAAGAGGCTGCAGAAAGGACTTCGGCCCTCGTTGGATCGATTAAGCGTCTCTCACGATCAAGAACACAAGTATAAACCTCCATTCTTCTGGCATCGATCATTGGGATAATAAAATCTGATGTATCCTGTGCAGCTTGAGCTAAAATCAAAAGTGTATCGATAGCGATTAAAGGAATGGATAAGGCAAAGCAAAGTCCTTTGGCTGCAGAGACACCAATACGCAAACCAGTGTAAGACCCTGGACCTTTGCTCACAGCAACAGCCTTTAATTTACTTAGGTCTATACTCGCTTGTAAACAAACTTCTTTGACAAATACATGAAGTTGTTCGTTATGGCTATAACCGGATGAGGAATCTTCTTTAAAGGCAACGCACTCCGTGCCTTTGAAAATGGCTACTGAACAATTCGTGGTTGCCGTTTCAATGCAAAGAATCATCTTGCGCGCTTATTGCTGTTCTTCCTCTTTTCCTTCTGCATCTAAAGCCACACGATCCCCTGGATCTAAAAGTTTGGTAACTGTGTTATACGGGCCAGTTATTACCACATCACCAGTGTCTAGGCCTGAGGTTATTTCAATTCGGCTATCGTCCTGAATACCTGTTTCTATAATGCGGAGGGAGGCAATATTGTCTTTCATGACAAAGACGCACTCAAATCGTTCAGCATCTATATCCACCTGAGGCGTTGTAGCTCCTGGTTTACGCGCTGTTGTATCGGTTTTTATGACAACCGCACTAATCGGTATGGCCACAATATTATTACGCCTTTCTGTTTGTATGTCTACTGTAGCGGTCATTCCAGGACGAAATGGGGCGTAATATTCGGGTTTACCTTCCATTAAATCTTTATAAGATTCAGGAAGAATACGCACTTTCACCTTGAAGTTTGTGACCTGGTCTACCGAAAGTGTCGTCTCAGCAGAATTGGCAATTTCAGTGACAACACCTTTAAAAATCCTTTTAAGATAAGCATCAACCTCGACCTCAGTAGTATCGCTAATAGATACTTTGACAATATCATTTTCATTGACATCTACCTCAACTTCCATATTCGAGAGATCGGCCACACGGACGATTTCCGTACCCGCCATTTGAGCAGTCCCTACGACGCGCTCACCTATTTCTACGGCCAACTTCGAAATAGTCCCAGACATAGGGGCAAAAATCGAGGTGCGATTTAAGTTGTCTTGTCCTTGCTGTACATTTGATCGAGCACTTTCAACCGAGTAAAAGGCCGAATTTCGTGTGGCCTCAGCCATTTCAAAATCAGCAACTGTACGGTCCCACTCACTCTTAGAGATAACGCCTTTGGCGAACAAAGTTTTATTGCGATCATAGTTCAACTGGGCATTGCGCAAGGAAGCTTCGGCCTGAGCAAGACCTGCTTTAGCGTTTTGCAAGCCAGCCTCTGCCTGACGCAGGGCAGACTGGATTAAATCAGGATTAATCCGAACTAACAAATCGCCCTTTTGGACCTGATCCCCCTCACTGATAGGCAACTCGATAATCTCACCGGACACCTCAGACGATAGCATTACTTCTATCTCTGGTTGAATCTTACCAGTAGCCGCCACGGTCTGAATCAAATCACGGGCCACGACTTCTTCTACATCGACAAGTCTTTGATTTTCATCCTTGCCAAAGAACTTCTTTCCTGTAACTAGTACAACAATAAGGACAACGATTGCAATTGCAATCCAAAGACGTTTTTTCGAGGTCATATTTAAAATTTTAATTCCGAAACGGGTATACCAAAATACAATTCTAAAACTTTCAATTTAAAAATATAATCATATTTCGCGCGATTCACATCAATCAACGCATTGTCATAGCGTGTTTTTGACTGACTAAAATCAAAGGCATTAATAAGGCCCACATCATAACGCTGCTGTGCGTATTGATAGGCCAATTGCTGCGAATTCATAGCCTTCAAAGTTGCATCATAAGACTTTAATGCTCCTTTAGCATCCACGAATGCCTGATAAACAGTGCTTTCTAAATCCATTTTGGCTTGTTCCAAAAGTAATTCACGGCGCATCAAATTTAGCTTTGTGCGTTTTACATTATTTCGGGTGCTGTTTCCGTTAAAAATTGGGATATTCATTTGAACCCCGTAGGAAACTCCATCATTAAGGTATAGTTGCTCCTCAAAGGGCTTAGCTGCTACTTCCTGGTAACCAATGATGTTTGGCGCAAACCCATAGACAGCAGCGCCGCTTCCATCGACAAAGCCTATTGGATCTGGAGAGCTCACCACTGGATTATCCGAATCGATTAATGTGGTTATACCACTAAAACGGTCGGACTCCCGAGTATTGTAATTAAAAAATGCACCGATCGAGGGCAGATAAGCACTGCGCGCAATTTGTAAGTCTTTTTGTGCTAGCGCTACATTGGTCTCTGCAATTAATACTTCTTTTCGATACTCTTGAGCAGCGGCCACCAACTCCTGTGGTGTTTTATTTAAAATCTCTGTACCCAAAATATCATAGCCCTGATCCACAATATCAAAACTATCGTAATCTCTGATTTGTAATAATTGAGCCAAATTGATGAGCGATAGCGTCACTCCGTTTTGGGCGGCAACTATATTTTGTTTTTCGGTAGCATCAGCGGCCTGAATCTCTAGTAGATCACCTTCCGGCAATACGCCCGCATTAACAAGCTCTTGAGTGCGCTCGATTTGCCCCATAGTCACCGCATTTTGAGCTTCTAAAACAGCTACATTGGCTTTGTTTGTCAAGACTTGTAAAAAGCCATTGGCCACAAAAAGGGCAATGTCATCCTGCATTTTCTCTAATCCAAACTGCGCCGCAAGAGTATTGATTTTAGCGCGCTGTAGACTTCTTAAATTTCTAAGACCTTGAAAAAGAGAAATACTCGCGGTAGCACTATAAGATGAGTTTCTCGAGGTCTGGTTTTCTAAAACACCCGTGGTGACGTTTTGGGTAAGTCCTGTATTCCAAGCATTGGAAACAGACCCATTGAGGTTCGGCAGATAAGCCCCAATCGCGTCTGCTTTGTCCAGACGTGCGAGCTCCTGATCCAAGACGCTTTGTTTGAGTGAAATATTATTGGACATGGCGTATTCTACGCACTCCTGCAGGGTCCATTTTTTGGTTTGTGCATTAGCAGAGGTTAAAGTCACTAAGGCAATAACAATAGCAAATCGTTTCATAATTTTTATTAGCCCAAAACAGGCGTTTTTACGTATTGCAACACAAAGGTAAGATTCTTCTGCTTAGCTTAAGGTCTTCCGTCGGGCTGTTTGAGTTGATTCCACACTTTTATTTTGTCATCAGAAGTTACTCCGGATAAAACTTCGACGATTAAACCATCGCTAATTCCCAAAGACACATCTCTTCTTTCAAACTCTTGATTGCCCGTTTCTACTTCGACATAGGCCTGCTGGGTTTCTCGGTCGTATTGTATTAAAGATTCCTTTAAGGTCAAGACACTGTCGGCGCGTGCCAAAATAATTGAGGCATTGGCACTCAAGCCCGCACGAATAAAGGTGGTATCTTTTTTACTTAAACTCCCTTTAATCTCAAATTGTACGGCGCCGTTTTCTTCAACTCCTTTTGGCGCAATATAATCCAAGACAGCATCAAATGATTTGTCCTCTATGGCGCCCACTGTAATCTCCAAAGCTAGGTTTTCTCTGATTTTACCCACTTCACTTTCATCTACTTTACCCTCAAAAATCATTTTGTTGACATCGGCCAGGGTGGCTATAGTGGTTCCGTCATTGAAATTATTGGCCTCGATTACTTGATTCCCAACTTTTACCGGAACATCGAGTATCATACCCGAAACCGTGGCGCGAATTTCCGTATTAGCTACTGCCCCTAAGCCTTGTGTAGAGCCTGTTTTCACAATATCATATGTCTGCTCAGCGGCGCGTACATTGACTTGTTCTTGATTATAACGCTGTGTGGCCTGATCAAAGGACAAACGTGCAGTATCAAATTCGTTTGCCGAAATTACCCCACGATCAAAGAGCAGTTGCTGGCGCTCATAAATATTGGTTTGTCGCTCTAGAGCCAATCGAGCAGTTTCTAATTGGGTCCTGGCCGCTTTGATATTATTTTGCGCACTATTAAGCGCATTGATGTTAGGGACTACACGAACTTTGGCAATCAAATCTCCGGTAACGACTGTTTGACCCGCCTCGACAAAAATGGCGTCAATAATTCCCGAAATATTAGGCTTTATAAGGACCTCTTCTTTGGGGACGATACTTCCTGTAGCCACTGTTTTTTTCACTACGTTACCGATGGTCGCTTGTTCGTACTGATAAACAATAGGGTCTTGCTGATCCTTTAGCCAGATGTAACGCACGCCCAGAATAAATAGGACTCCTATGATTATTAACGTGATTAAAGTTCCTCTTCTTTTCATTTTATGGTTGTATTAATAATTTTCAATTTCTTTTTATTAGTCCATGCGTAGCGCATCAACAGGTTTCATTTGAGTGGCACGCGTAGCGGGAATCATTCCTGCTAGCAGTCCCGACAAAACTAAGATTGCCAAGGCAATAAATATTACCCCTATACTCACTGAGGGGTTAGCAAAATTTTCAACGCTGCCTGCGGCATCAAGTAAGGTATTCATGACCCAAATTAATCCTGCCGCAAAGCTTATACCTGCCATTCCCGAAATGAGGGTCAAAAACATAGACTCTTGTAAAACTTGAGCACGAATCTCCCTTGGGGTGGCGCCTAGGGCACGTCGAATACCTATCTCTTTGGTGCGTTCCTTGACCACAATCAGCATAATATTGCTGATCCCGATCACACCAGACATAAGCACCAAAGCCCCTACGAAATAGCCAACAAAACTTAAAATGGCAAATAAGCCAGTAATCTTTTCGAATTGTTCGGCAAGGTCAAAATGGCCAATAGCACGCTCATCGTCAGGATGCACTTTATGGGCGGCGCGCATTTCCATCATTATTTGTGGTTTAATCTGTGTAATAGGTACTTCATCTATGGCCGTTATCGCCATCCACCCCACAATATCCCCGTAATTAAAGGCTTTACCAAAAGTGGAAAAGGGGATATAAATCGTATTGGCGTCTTCTTGATTGTCCCCTTGACTTGTGGTTTTTTTTACCACACCGATGACCATAAAATTAATGCCGTTTATTTTGATATAGGACCCTATAGGATCCTCTCCTAAATCGAATAGACTTTTAATTACATCGGTTCCGACGACAGCTACTTTGCGCTCATCTTGAATATCTGAGTAAGAAATAAAACGTCCATTTAAAACGTCCAAAGGCTCTTGATTAATATACTCGGGGTTATCCCCATAGATATTGAATGCCCCTGTTTTATCACCACGGGTCACGTTATTGGATCCTCGAAAACCTCCTAATTGATTTCTAGGTGATACAAAGCGCAACTGTGGGAATTTTTCTTTGAGTAGGGCCACATCAGATTGCTTGAAATTAAAACTGCGCCCTTTTGTAAACCCTTGATAAGGAATTGAAGTGCGCTGAGTCCACATGAAAATAGTGTTGGTGGCAAAATCACCAAAATCCGCCTGGACCCCGTTTTTCAGCCCATTAGTCAAAGCCAGTAAGATGACCAAAATAAAAATTCCCCAGAACACCCCAAAAGCGGTCATGATCGTTCTAAACCGATTAGCGTTTAGCGCTTCTAATATTTCGTCCCAGCGTTCTTTTTGCAGCATTATTCGTCTCTTAAAGCTTCAATGGGTTTGATATGTGCCGCTCTTTGAGCCGGGATAAAGCCGGCCAAAGTCCCAGCAGCGATTAAAACAAAAACAGTGGTCATAGCGGTGGTGAAGTCCACCTGAGGGTATTTTATAAAAGCTGAATCAACCATGGGTCCTACTAGTTCTAGTAATCCCACCCCTAAAAACAGCCCAACAAATCCGGCCAAGGCGGTGATAAATATGGCTTCCTGGAGAATCATGCCAATAATGGACCAGGGTAAAGCTCCCAGAGCTTTTCTGATTCCGATTTCTTTGGTTCTTTCCTTGACCACGATAAGCATGATATTGCTTACCCCAACAATCCCGGCAATTATGGTCCCTATACCGATGAACCAAAAAACAGCGCGAATAGTATCAATCAATCCGTAAATCTTTTTTGCTTCCTCCAAAGTGCTGTTTACACGTATTGCCGATCGATCGTCTGGAGCAACACTATGTTTCTGTCGCAGATCTTGATCTATTTTTTGGGAAAGTGCAGCAGATAAGGCGACTGCCTGATCAAAATCGTCGTTCATTTTTATGGTATAGGCCAAAGAGCTTAAGCGATCCTGAGCATTAAATACCTTTTGTGCTGTATTAAGTGGAACAAAAATGCGATTTTCCTCACGATTACCTCCCGGATCGCTGTAAACCCCAACAACAATAAAATTAATGCCTTGTATATCGATTTGTTCCCCAATAGGATCTGTGTTTTTAAACAGGTCCTTTTTCATTTGGTGGCCGATTACAGCCACTTTGGACGACTGCATTAAGTCACTTTGATTGATAAATCGCCCCGAAACCATGGTTTCATTTTCAATAAACTGCTGATCTGGATACGCCCCTTCTACGCGATAATTACCACTTTGATCTTTATAACTCACGGCACCGCCCCAGATGGAAAATATCGGCGTTCTGAACTCTAAATATTCGTCGTAATTCGACTCAATTAAATCGTGGTCCTCATTTTTTAACTGTATATAACGCCCTGGATTCAACCCCTTATATTCTTTGGTGGTGGTTCCTGTCCAAACAGAAATTCTGTTGGTGGCGTCTTGCTCGAATTCAGACTGTACTCCTTTTTGTATGCCCGTGCTTACCCCGAGCAGAATAACCAAAATAAAAATACCTGAGGCCACAGAAAGGGCAGTAAGAAAAGTACGCAGCCTGTTTTTATTCAGGGTTTCAAAAATCTCCTGCCACCGCTCTAGACTAAACATTTAGTGCATTTTTAGCGCGGACTTGCTCCACCTGTTCATCTTTGACAATCAGTCCGTCTTTTAAGTGCACCACACGCTTACACATATGAGCAATGTCCATTTCGTGGGTCACGCAAAGAATGGTTTTACCTTCATCATTAATTTCTTGAATGAGGTCCATTACTTCATATGAAGTGGTGGAGTCTAGGGCTCCGGTGGGTTCATCGGCTAAAAGTACTTTAGGGTCACTGGCAAGGGCTCTGGCGATAGCCACGCGTTGTTTTTGCCCACCCGAAAGTTCGTTCGGTAAATGCTCTGCCCAATTCGCTAGACCTACTTTTTCTAAATAATGCATGGCCCGCTCTGTTCGTTGCTGTCGCTTCATCCCTTGATAATAAAGGGGCATGGCCACATTGTCCAAAGCCGATTTGTAAGAAATCAAATTAAACGATTGAAAAATAAACCCCAAAAACTGATTGCGATAACGCGCTGCTAGAGTTTCGTTTAAATTTTTTATTGATGTTCCATCCAAAACATAACGCCCCGTATCTGCCTCATCGAGCATCCCCAGAATATTTAAAAAGGTCGATTTTCCCGATCCAGAGGACCCCATAATAGCCACCATCTCACCCGAGTTTACGGAAAAATTAATGCCTTTAAGTACGTGCAATTGGTTTTGCCCTACGGCGTAGGACTTGTGTAGGTTGTCAATTTGAATCATTACGGCTGCTAAAGCCTCAAAAATAAGCCCCTACTGCGGATTAATGTGTGAAATCTTTGTTAAGACTTTGAACGTCTTATTTTATAGACGGCATAACCCACTGCGCCAACGAGCAAATAAGGAAAAATCATTAGATAAACTATGCCGTTATTAATGCCTTTAGCAGCTTGACCTGAGGCGTCACTCTCAAGTACCGCACGACACATAGCACATTGTCCAAATGCGGGCGATAGTTGAGCCGAGACCAGCAATATGAGCAAGGTCAGCAATCCCCATTTGGCAGAGCCTCTAAGCATAGTAAGGTGAAATCATTAAATAAACGATGACGCCGGTAACGGCAACATAAAGCCATATAGGAAAGGTGATTTTGGCTATTTTCTTATGACTTTTAAAATCCTCTACACTCGCGTAATAATAGGTGAAGAGCACCAAAGGAATCACGGTTATTGATAAAACAATATGACTAACCAGAATGAAATAATACAGCCCCTTTATGAATCCTTCTCCACCAAAAGGTGTTGGGTCGGAAGTCATGTGATAAGCCACATACATCACCAGAAATGCAACAGAACACAAAATAGCAATAGACATCAGGCGCTCATGTATTGCACGATTCCCTTTTTTAATTTGAACCACGGCAGCTAACAGAAGAATTGCCGTCACCGCATTAATCCCCGCATAGATTGGGGGTAAGAACATAAGCGGTTCAACTTCAGGAAGACGAACACGAAACAATATCGCCACCACCACTGGAATTAATGCTGAGAGGGACCAAATGAAAAATTTATATCGTGATTGCAAAAACTGTTTCATGATTATTCCTTTAAAAGCACGCTAATATCGTTAATTAAATTGGAAACTTGACCCACTTCAAGTCCATCGTAATAGATAATTGGGTTTCCATATTGATCATGGCGTGACCGTATCATCCCTTCTTGATCCACGAGAGCAAAAAACCCCGAGTGCTCAAACCCTCCGTCTATTTCAGACCCTTCTCCGACATAGAGATTGAAGCCTTTATTGGCTATTTCGTATATGACATCCTGAGCACCAGTAAGCAAGTACCAGTTCGGATGGGTTATTCCATACTTCTGAGCATAATCAGCCAGAACCTCAGTTGAATCATAGGCTGGGTTTATTGTAATTGAAATTAGACTTATCCCCCGCTCATCCGCAAAAGCAGATTGTACCTTAAGCAGGTTCTGGGTCATGATGGGGCAAATCGACGGACAGGTTGTGAAAAAAAACTCAACCACATAAATTTGGCCTTGCAATAGGGTACTCGAAATTACTGCCCCGGTCTGATCCGTAAGTGAAAACTCTGGAGCTCGACCTATTGTGGCTATATCCACATTAATTTGAGCGACATGTGCAAGATTATGTCGGTCGCGATCAACAATTTGCTCACCTTTCACCCGGGAAATTATTTTTGGAATAAAAATGATGCCAAAAACAAGTAGCACAAATGTGATGCCTACATAAGAGTAATTTTGCTTTTTCATGACTACTTTTTACGAGACGATTTATATTTTTTTAAAGCAAGTCGGTATTCAGCCAAAATAATTTTGATATCATCATTCATTTCATTGTTGATGATGGCATAATTTGCCGCGTTATAGCCTAAACCGAAATCTTGATAGTCACTTTCTTCTCGTCCTCTGAGTTGACTGTCCTTATCCAGAATGTAAACATATGATGAGGCGCCATAGACATCTAGAGCAAATGGACTATTTAATAGCGCATGCACTTTTGAAATCTCTTGTAAATCACCAAATACCACTTTAAAGTTTACAGGATCTGCAATCTGCGCAAATTCCTGCTTTAAAGCGACTACCGCTGAATCTTGATCTTTGGTTGCGAGAAAAAGCATTTGAAAATCCTCGAACTGATAGTTCTTTTTATAGATTTTGTGAGCGAGATTGAAGACTTCAGCCTTGTGCGCGAGGGCATCTTGTCCTAAAAATCCGATAATTGAAATTTTTCCCTGAGTCTTAACAGTACCCCCATCTTCGTCTTCAAATTCATTGAGCACAATACTTTGCTCACCCAACCTAGGCAGTTTTGCAAATTGATTCACCCCACTGGCAAAAAACAAATACACAGTAATAGGCAAAATGAATAAGATCCCAAGAACTAAATATTTTTTCCAGCCCATAATCATTGCTTTGTGCAAAAATACAACCCCAAGGTCTTTCGCAGAAATATATTCAACAAAAAAGGCCCCAATATGGGGCCAGAGTTTTTTCTTGTCTTAAGCAGGACTAACTTTAGAAATTGAATTTAATAAAGTTATTCTTGTAGATCTCATATATATAATCTGCCTCTACCAAAAGAATGGCGATCAAGTAACAAATCAAGAAAACAAAAGTCCATACCACCGCACGACGTAAACCTGTTTTCTCATCGCGCATGTGCATGAAATCCCATGTGATATAGTACGCCTTAACGAGGGTCAAAATAATGAATATCCAATTCAAATATTTCATGGTCAAAAAACGACCTTGTACTAAAACCTCTGGCTTCACAATTCCGAGTACAACCTCAACGGCAGTAACAACGCAGAGGAAAATAAAAACACCCCAAATTTTCTGGATGTTGGAATTAAACTTTACTAAACCTCTAAAAATCTCTAATTTATGTTCGTGTCCCATGGTGTTCTAAAGAATTAAACCAGATAAAAGAATGTGAAAACAAAGACCCATACCAAATCTACAAAGTGCCAGTAAAGACCAACCTTTTCCACCATTTCGTAATTTTTACGACGCTCATAGGTCCCGATAATTACATTGAAGAAAATAATAATATTGATGACGACTCCAGAAAATACGTGGAATCCGTGGAAACCAGTAATAAAGAAAAAGAAATCCGCAAAAAGTGGATGACCGTATTCATTATGCTTTAGATTAGCACCTTCGACAACCATTTTTCCATCTTTCATCAATTTATCAATCGACTCCTCACGTGACAGTACAATAGGATGACCATTTTCGTCCAGGTATTGAGTACGGATCAACAGATTGTCATTAGCCAAGAATCCTTTTTGTACCTCAGCCAAGTCATATGTAGTTCGTGTTACTGATTCTTCATAATGCCAAATACCATTTTTGCGCTCGTGGGTAAGGCGGTCTCCAGGCATGTCAACAGCAAAATCACCTATAGCCACACGGTCGCCGTTGGTATCTAGGAATTGAAGAATTCGACCTCCATTGGTCTCAACAGCACCATAATCACCTTTGATAAAAGTCGCCCATTCCCAAGCTTGAGAACCGACGAAAATTCCCCCACCAATAATGGTGAAAAACATATACCAGGCAACCTTAGTCTGTTGCATTTTATGTCCCGCATCTACAGCAAGTACCATCGTCACAGAAGAGAAAATCAGCACTAAGGTCATGAAAGCCACATAGTACATTGGTGCAGGAACGCCATGTAAAAAAGGAACGTGGGTGAAGACCTCATCGGCTATCGGCCATGCATCAATAAATTTAAATCTCGAAAATCCATAAGAGGCAATAAATCCAGAAAAGGTCAAGGCATCAGAAAGGATGAAAAACCACATCATCATCTTTCCATAACTCACACTAAACGGTTGAGTTCCTCCACCCCATGACTTTCCTTCTGTACCTGTTTTGGCTACGGTAGCTTCCATAAATTATTGGTGTATTTAGAGTGCAAAAATAGGCATTATTTTTATCTGACGAAATAGAAAAACAAAAAGAGGTAAAGCCACAATCCATCGACAAAATGCCAGAAAAGCGCAGCCAATTCTACCCCCAAGGTTTTCCCTAAAATATAGCGCTGTTTATAATGATTATAAATTACCACACTTAAGGCAATTAACGCTGCAAGAACATGGCACAAATGCAAAACCACAATCAAAAAAATAAAGGTGTAGGCAATGCTGCTCGTTGGCCCTGTAAAAGCATAGCCAAAGTCGTTATAGATCTGACTAAAACCCATGTATTGAAGCGCCATAAACCCTAGGCCCAAAATCCAAGTAATCCAAAGCAGTAAAGTTCCCTGTTGATTTTCCTGCTTCTTTAATGCTCTTTTGGCCCATTCAATCGTCAAACTGCTCAATAAAATGACTACTAAGCTCCAGCCAAATGCCGAAGGCAAGACTAAGTTTTCTAACCAATCAGCGCGCTCCTTGCTCACAACATAGGCACTAGTTAAGCCTGCAAAACTCATGGCCAGTGAGATCATTGAAAACCATAACAGCATCTTTTTGGCTTTGTTGCGCTGATTAAACTCTGTTTGTTCACTTAAACTCATTGTATGAAGAATTTATCGATGATAAAGATGATTTGTATTAAGGTAATATACGCTACACTGACTAACATTAATTTTTTTGCAGCCTGAGTGGTGCGTAATTGATACAATCGCACTGCCGCCCAAATAAGCCATATCCCAAGAATGGCCAGAATAATGCCTGAATAAATAGTGACATAAAAATCGCCGGTCTTGTGAGCTACAGGAATTAAAGCGGTCAATGCCGTCCAAGTACTGTACAGAACAATTTGCAGCGCCGTTCCTTTATCGCGTTTACCCGTAGGTAACATTTGAAAACCGGCTCTTTTATAATCCTCATCCAAAAACCAACCAATGGCCCAAAAATGAGGGAATTGCCAAAAGAATTGAATCATAAACAAAGTCCCTGGTTCAATTCCAAAAGACCCTGTGGCGGCGACCCAACCTAACATAAAAGGTATTGCGCCCGGAAAAGCTCCAACAAACACTGAAAGCGGAGTTTTTGTTTTGAGTGGGGTATATACACTGACGTATAAAAAGATAGAAATAGCACCAAACATTGCTGTCTTCGGGTTGATCCAATATAATGAGGTGAGGCCAACAGCCGTTAAAAGAATTCCCAAAGTCATAGCGCTATTTGCGGTCATGTGACCGGCAGGCAAAGGCCTTGATTTAGTGCGCTCCATGAGTGCGTCTAAATCACGCTCAATAATTTGATTGAATACATTGGAAGCACCAACCATACAATAACCGCCAAGAATCAAAAGGCCAAGGAAGTCAAATCGAATAAAATCAGCACCGAGAAAAAATCCAGCAACGGAGGAAAACAGTACACTTACGGACAATCTAAACTTGGTTATTTCTCTAAAAAGAACCCAAGAAGATGGTTGCTCAGATATGATTGTGGCTTGAGACAATAGTGCAGTTTAAAACTCGGAACAAATATAAGTGATGCCCCGCTTTTTTCACAACTAATGACTCATAATATTGGGGCAATAAACATACTTTTATTACCTTCGGAAACTTAAACTTATTTCTAATGAAAAAGCCACATTTATTATTTTGTTTTTTAATGATTTTTTCGGCTAATTTGATTCATGCTCAAGAGAAAACTGAAACTTCGAGTGATTCTCAAAAGGGAAGCAATGGTGTTTTCGTCGCTGCTAAAAAAATCAAAGACAGTATCTATTACTTGACTTATCGCACAAATAATGTGGTTGCCTTTTTAGGAAGGGATTACACCGTTTTAATAGATGGATTCGATGCCAAAGCCGCGCCACAAGCCTTGACAGTGGCTGGCCGACTTTCCTTAAATCCGGTGCGCTTTTTAATCAATACGCATCACCACAAAGACCATACTGGTGGCAATGCCTATTACAGTGATTCTGGCGTAACAATTTTGTGTAACGAACTTACTTATAACAACATTTGGGCAGATACCAATGCAGAACTGATTCAAGATCTCAAAAAGCAGAAAGGAGAATTGTCAGAAGCGATGAAATCTGCCGGCAATAATGAACGGGGAAAGGAACTTGGTGCGAAATTAAATAAGCTTTCAGAACAAAATTTAGACATGGCTTTGGACTATCCAAGCATGACCTTTTTGGGCCAATTCAAAATGAATTTAGGCAATGAAACCGTGACCTTTCATCAAGTTCTCAAGGCCCATTCCGGTTCAGACCTTTTTGCCTATTTTGAAAACAATAATGTTTTGGTCACGGGTGACCTATTTTTTAATGGAAAATACCCTTACATCGATGAAAACATGGGGGGAAATATAGACAATTACATTGAAGCACTCGATGCCTTAGCAAAAATGTCCAATAACGATACGGTCATCGTTCCTGGCCATGGCCCTATTGCCTCAAAAAGTGACTTAGAAAGTTATAAGCGCATGCTTGAATACACGCAAAAAGGTGTGCAGATGGACTACTTATTGGGCAAAACACTCGAAGAAGTTATCGCAAACAAATCGATTACGGCTAATTTTGATGCCCAAGGTTATGGTAAGGGATATGTCAAAACCGAAGACTATGTCAGCATGCTCTATCGTGCCGCCGAAAAACGCTATCCAAGAAAGAAATAGCATTCTGTTGCCGTATTACCGGTGCCGACTGAACTATTAAAAGTCGCGGTAACAGAACTGAATAACCTCATTAATATAATTTTTTCTTTCGGCATTTAAACACAAACGCCCCCATGACTGTATGGAGGCGATGCAAAGTGTTTATATTAAATGCTCAATTTTCTACTTGGAATAAAATTGGCAAGGCGTAGAGTACTCCTACTGGCTGACCTCGCTGTTTTCCTGGAGTCATCTTCGGCAAAGCCTTTACTACATCGATAGCCTCTTGCTCGAGTCTCGGGTGCGGTGCTCGCGCACGAACATCCACAACATTTCCATTTTTATCGATCTTGAACTGAACAGAAATTCTCTGACGCCCTTCTAGACCTAAGTCGTTGGCAAGATCTGTATCGAACTTGCGCTGTACAAATTTTTGAACTTTATCGGACATACAAGCCTTCTTGGCCTCATTATTCCCCGCACCCTCACATCCTGGAAACACAGGAACATTTTCAATAACCGCAAATGGAACATCGTCGATTTCTTCTTCTACTTCCTCAATCTCGTCAATTTCTATAACTTCTTCAGCATCTGTCTCTGTTGACTCGATAATAGTTTCTTCTACCTCTTCGTCATCTTCAACTACCTCAATAACTTCTGGAGCCGGTGGCGGTGGTGGCGGTGGTGGAGGTGGTGTTAGAATCTGCGTAACGGGGACATCTTCTAAAAGATCATCTCCTACATCGAGCATATCACGGCCCAAATTATCGCGATCATAGGTTTTCCATTCCACAGCTTGCCATGCCACAAAGAGCATAAAAACCAAGCCAGCGAGCAAGTAAATCGAGCTCCATTGGTTTAGATCTGCTTTTGGATTTTTTTTCGGTTCCATACTGAATAGTTTATAGCGTTGCTAAAATAGATAAAAAAAATGGGGTTTAAAAAACCTAATTTGTCCTTTTTACGGGTATAATTTTTCCTTGAAATTAAAGGCGATTAATCCCAGTAAAATTCCGAAACTATTGGCCACAACATCCATCAAATCACCTGTTCTTGAAACATAAAAATACTCTTGAATAACTTCAATAATAATGCCATAACTCAACAGGGCAAAAATAAGGAGCAAGCTTTGACTCAACACACGTGAATTTCGTAAAGCCGAGGCCCACAAAAAATAGAGCCCCCCAAAGACGAGAAAATGCGCCCATTTATCAGCCATAGGCAAATCAATATCTGGCAAATCAGGCGCCGGCCAAAGCATAGCCGCAGTGGCCGATATTTGAGCCACTAAAGCCAAGGCCATACTTGACTTATCCCCCAATAATCGCGGCATAATCCTCTGCTGAGAGCAGTCCATCAAGCTCGGAAGGGTCGCTCATCTTTACTTTAATCATCCAACCTTGACCATAAGGGTCCGAATTCACCAACTCTGGTTCGCTTTCTAAGGCTTCATTAAAACCGACTATCTCACCTGAAACAGGTAAGAATAAATCAGAAACTGTTTTTACGGCCTCAACGGTACCAAAAACGGCTTCCATTTCTAGAGTTTCATCCAAAGTTTCGACTTCGACATAAACAATGTCACCGAGCTCACCTTGAGCAAAATCGGTAATACCTACAGTGGCAATATCACCGTCAATAGAAACCCATTCATGGTCTTTGGTGTACTTTAATTCGGCTGGTATATTCATAACTTAAAAGGTTAAAATGTTAGTTGATTTGTCGTTAGTTACCAAAATTGTAGCGCAGGGTAAATCCACTGCGAATTGTTGTTTGAGGAAAAGCAGTACTGATGGCATATTCCGAAAAAGTATGATCATAGAAAAATAAGGCCGTCAGATTTTTTGTCAGCGCATAATCACTGGAGAACTGCAGGCCATAAATCGTTTGTCCTGCCGTAGTTTGATTATTATCAACGTCTAAATAACGTATTATGGTTTTATTGTCCCGAACTGAAAAGTCAAGCTTGAAGTTCAAATCACTTTGCATGACCGATCTCTTGCCACCAAAATTAGTCCCTATGCGCAAATCTTTGATGCGATAACCCAAACCAAGTATTAATTCTTGTCCTTGAATTTCGGTCATTAAATTATTGGCAAAGCTCAATGAAAGAGCTCGGTCTTTTCTGATTTCGGCTAAGATTTTAATCGAATTCATCATCTCGAAATCAACCTTTACCAAAGGCGAAAATTGCTCGGTTAAATTTACGTTATTCAAGATAATTTCCGGTTTAAAATTGCCTGACTGATCCTTTTCAAAAGGGTCTAATCGATTGTAATCCAAGTTCGTTTGAAATTGATTCAGCGTATACGCAGCACGGTAACCGTGCTGTATGGAGAATCGTTTAAATCGTTTCTTGAACCAGTCCATTTTCATGAAGCCAGTATACTTAAGATCCCAATTGGGCAGAGGAATATCCCTGAAAATACCGGAGCGCTCTTTACTTGCATCACTACCGCGATAGGCGGATACAAAAGCAGGTAAAAGTACTTGTTGACTGTTTTTTCCAAACCCTTCAGGATAGCCTTCTTCATCTACAGGATAAGCCGCAGAGCCATAAAATCGCTCTGCCAAGCGCTGAGCAATAGTCAAGCGATTTATTTTAAATGCCTCAAATGCTTCTGAACCAAATTCATCGCTTGGGCTAAAAGCCGTGCCAATCAATACGGTTGAGATATTGAAATTACCAAAAGTGTTTGGGGTCAAAGAGCGATAAAGACCGTCTTCTACAATATAATTTTCAGCAAAATTCTCAGAATAAAGACGAGAGGCATTAAAATCAATTTTTAAGTCATCAAAAAGCTCGGAATTGACTTGCATATCGAGTTGACGACTTTCTACTTCTGTATATTGCTGGTTAAACTCTGGGAAAATAGTAAGCCATCCGTTGCGCGCTGCAAGTTCTCTAACCTCTGCTTGTGATCCAAATACGAAGCCCGCGGTAGGACGCAAAGTCCCTCCAAAACCTACCGAGGGTAGGTAACCTGGCAAGAAAATACCATTATTCTCCAAATAATTCACCTGAGCTTTTTTCACCGAGGTTACTAGTCCAATCAAAGAATTGATTACTTTCTGCCCAGGGCTAAGCTTACGCGTGGGTGCTGAGGGACTTCGGCCACCATTGCGCATAGCCATTATTTGCTCTCGTTTATTGAGATTTTCACCCTCGCCGCCTTTACCTCCAGCGCCGCCCAATAAAGACTTTCCTTCTTGGTCTCCTTCTTCACTGCCCCCTTCTGAGCCGGTAAGCTTTTTCAATCCGATATATCGGTATAAACTGGTTAAATCGAGATTGGAATTGATTCGATGAGTACTAGCATTCTGCACAGAATTACCCAGATCATAAAAAACGGATGAACCATCTTCTGAAGTAATTTCCACATTGCTAAATAAATCACTACCGTCTTGCCACTGGTAATCCCCCTGATAGGAATATGTTGCCCGAATCCACTTCAAAAATGGAAATTTCGAGGTTGGCAAGTCATAATTAATCTGTAAGGATTGAACATGTTGGTTTGGGTCTCCAATTTCAAAAAACCCATCCCAAATACCGATGGTATTGTCGACTATTCCTCCATCTATATAATTATTGACGATACGATTGTTCGCTGCGTTGAAATTAAAGCGCAAAGAATTGGTCAAATTGTAATTTACGGTGTACTGCCAATCAAACATAAAATTACGCTGATATAAGGTTGGCAATCCGATTTGGCCTGGTAGCAAATTAAGTTCGCGGAATTTTTGCTGATTGAAATTCCTCAATATATTACTACTCACAGACACATTACTGGGCAATGGATTAAAATTAAAATCCTTGAGCCACTGCCAATAACGCCCCATAAATAAACTGTCATTTTTCTTGAAGGGCTCTATAGGCTTATTGTTAAAACTGTAATCATATGTACCCCCTAATCGAACGCTTTGATCCATTGCAGACTCTACCTCAAAGTCGTGATGTTCTTCTTCGTTATAGGAGTAAGAAAAAGTAAAATTCTCTACGTCATAGGGCATTGGCGTGGATTCACTTTCCTGTGAACGATTCTTACGCACCCCAATAAAATTGATGCTCTGACGCTTTGTATAATTGATGGATTGTTCCTCAATTGCATCACGCGTAGCGGCATCTTCGGCGTTATCCAGACGGTCTTGTAAGACAATATCATCAAATTCTGGGTCGTACTTAGGCGTGATTAATTCCTCTTGTATCCCATAATTAAATGGTAATTGGATGCCCCACTTCTTGGGCAGTAACTGACCAAGGTTAATGTTAGTCACAATATCATATTGCTGGAGATCTTCCAAACTGCGTTGATTCGGCCCTTGTTCTATTGAGCCAAAGCCAATAGTGCTCGTACGCCCGGTGGCACTGATATCAGCAAAATCAGCGATATTGGCGTCCATGTTAGCTACAGCGGCCCAACCCCCTTTGTTTTCCAATTCGCTCATGCGCAATTCATTGAACCAAACCTCACCACAGACATCGGCATTGTTTTTATTGCGCAATCCCACCATGATCACACGAACATTACCAAAACTCGGATTTCCCTTTATCCCAATACGCAGCGGATTCGAGGATCCGATAAAGCTCGGGTCTAATTCTGCCTGATCGTAATAAACCACTTGGGTAGGATCTGCAGTCCCCTCGGCCAAAACTTTTGTTTTTATGGCCTGCAATAAAGCTAAAGGCATGTTCAAACGGTTTTCCTCTGGCCAAACAATTGAAGCATCCGCATCAGTGGGTTGCTCTAGATAAGGCGAAACGTTTAGGGGCATTTCAATTTCATAGAAACTCGTGTTTAAGTCATTTCCTAAACGGATAAAAGCCGCGAGATCACCATCGGCTAACAAAGTAGCAGGTGCTGGTAGAGACTCCGCATGAATAAACATTTCTAAATTTTTATATTGACGCATGTCGACATTAAAATTCTTGTAGACCGCGCGACCATCTTCAGGTTCCAAATCACAGACACGCAAGGCCAGTGATTGCTCATCTTGACGAATGATGTTGTTATTGTTGTTGAGTTCCTCGCGGTATACCCCCGGTGGAATAACGTAATTGCTGTTTTGGATGACCCCCACGGCCTCGTTTTCGAAGGTGGTATTATCTAGTTCATTGGAACTGTTATCCGCATCCAAAGACTCTGTGTAGCGGCGATAATCTCCGCGATAAAGTTCCATAGTTCCAAAACGCAATACAGTTTCCTGCTCAAAGCCCGTTAAGTACATACGCATGAAGCGAATGGAACGAAAATCTGCAATTCCATTTACGGCATCTGTGTACTCACTCAGCGGAATTCTAAATTGAATCCAACGTACTGGTAAGTCCTGATTTGCGGGAGTAGGTACTGTAATTTCTTTGACATCTGTTACATATGGAGACTCTAAATTCATCCCTGGACGAATGTCTATGGCGTACTCAAAATAACTGTCCACCGTATTCATGGTGTTGTCACGGTTGATATCCTCAACATCGGGCTGGGCCGTCGAGCCGCGATTGGTATTGCTCAATGTTTCTGGACTATTACCTTGGGTCCCGTTATAGTAATCATAGCGCTCGAGTAAGGATCCATCGGCCTGTAAGAAGTAAGTGTAATTATCCCGAGCCGGATCCGCTTGACCGGCAAAACTCGGAAAAAATGCCGCCTCATCGGCATCATTTAATCCATCGAGTCCAACATCCTGATTATCACGGTCTGGACCAGTGCTACTGAAGGTATATACCAGTGATTGATTGCTGGGAACACGACCCCAATTGGTCTGAATGGTGTTGAAGGTTGAACCATCTTCAGGCAGTCCATTTTCGTATTGTTTGCGTCCGTCTTTCAAAACATCCTCAGAAATATTCCCCAGGTTGAAGACCAATCGACCTCCTTGATTCGAGGCATACTCTTCGTAAATAAAAGGATCCATGAGCCAAAACTGAATATACTCTACATTGGATCGTTCAAAATCAGTAGTTGAAAGCTGTCTTGAAATCCCAGCAAAACGGGTCTCTGGATTTGGCAATACGTTATCCGTTGCGGCTGGGTTGAAGTTATAGGGCCCACGCTCAGCCGGTTTATAATTCAGGTCTAAACTAAAAAGTGCCTGAGTTTGTCCTTGTACAATATCTTGATCAGGGAAAATCTCATTGCGGAACAAACGTCGGGTAAAGGGTGAGGACAAATCCTGCTCACCTATTCCCGATGGTCTCTGTGCGCTGTAGAATATCGGGTCAATGGTATACCAATTCAGTTTTGCACGATTGTAATTTGAGGACAAATTATTGTTCTCCAGGCTACCCCCGAGCCCTATAGGGGTACTCGACAAGAACCAGGTAAGAGGCGCAGAAATATCGATCGCAGTTTGGGCCGCTTCAAAATCATCAATATAAGCTGTCGCTTTACCGCCAAAATCAGAAACTTTGGGGGCTCCGGGTAAAAGATAGGCAAACTCCCCGCGGACTGAAACTTGAGACGGCACATCAGTGTCAATATTTGGCAACTTATTGACCATACGCGTTAAAAATGGCACTTCTGTGGAGTAATTCATATTGACCCCAAACATAGTGTTGTTGATGGGCTCATTTTGAAAGGCAGCCTTTTGCGTAAGCGGACGTTCATTTAGATTAAGTAAGGTCCCTCCTATTTGGAAATCATCGCTAAACTTGTGTTGAATATCGATACCCGAGAATCGTTTGGTCTGCTGACCAAACATGGTATTATTCTCCACACTAATGTTGATTGGCGTATTTGAATTCTGCAATGAAGGATCTAAAATTTGAACCCGTCCCAATTGATAATTTACCGTATAATCAACTCCTTCGACTAAGGTTCTACCTCCGGCGGTAACCGTAACAGAGCCTTGTGGGATGTTGAAAGCACCAATCGGAATACCATCGCTTCCTGTAGACTTATAGGTTCCTTTAAGCTGGAATTTGTTTTTCTGACTTTCCTGCTGCTCTGCTTGTATTTTAGTGGTGCGATAAAGCGAACGGAAAACGTATTTAGCTTGGTTGGCGTTATAAGTTTCCGGTAAATCATAATACTGCGATCCCTCTGTAGAGAGTTTTTCAAAGAGATAATCTCCAAATGGTTCTACACTGGTAAAAATAATGGCTCCATTCTGTCGGTCTACGGTTATCCCGGGATAAAAGTCAAAAAATCCATCCCCTCCTTGTTGTGGATCATTGTTATAATTCAAACGATCCAAATTAAATACCCGCAATAAAGTAGCGTCGTTCAAATCTACCGCATTTACATCAGAGATATCCGGTTCGGGGAAACTCGTTCCAGCGACAGGCTTGATGTAATTCAAAGGACTTGGATCCAAATACAAAATATTCATGCGAAAATCTTCCTGTTCCAGCTGATAAGCCCCGATAGGATAAATATTCTTCATCATCAAATCCCAAACCGGTTCTTGAACGTTTGTGATGTTACTTTTAAGCAGTTTTACCACAAGGTTCTGCGGAATGGCCTGTACTGAGCCAGGGTCCCCTGATCCTGGATCTCCTCCTGGATCTCCTCCGGGGTCGCCTCCAGGATTTTGGCCCGGGATTTGTCCAGTAGCCTGAACCCCATCGGTCGAAAATTCACCGACTTGATACACTTTGCCATTTACGGTATACTGGAAGGCAACCGCCAGAACCTCATCGTTATTCAGGCGCTGATTCAATGAAATATAGCCCAGTTGCCGATTCAGATTATATTCATTAGGCTGAAGCTTACGCGCATTTTCCAGACTCACATAATCAATTCCATCATTAACCCCCACTCCGCCAAATCCTCCCGAGGCTGTTGCAACATCGCGAATGGCTGGCGATAAAATACTTTGGATTGCTGGATTGTCAATGCCAAAAGGGTTAAAGTCATTGTTCTTGTTGTCGGGAAAAGCTGTACCCGGAGCATTGATGAAGCCCCCAGGAATAGCATTTAAACCAATATTTTCGCTTTTAGATTCACCGATGTCTTGTAAAGCAATAATGTTGCGCACATCATTGGTAGTATTATTTCTATTGGTGATCCAAACCTCTGCTCGCGTAATTTGAACATTAGAATTGATAAAGGGATAATTCTTTAGCACACGATCATAACTATCGCGAAAATAATGGGCTAGGAAAAAGTGACGGTTCTCGTCATAATCCAAAGCAAAAAGCTCAAAATCTGTTACTGTCGCCCCACCTTCAGCCACCACTGATCTTGTTTCGGAACGCTGCTCAGAGAAAACTCCGGTAATGGTGGTGCGCCCAAATTGAAGCTGAGTTTTAACCCCAAATAAACTCTGCGCCCCTTGAATCAAACTGCTATTTAAGGGCATACTCACATTACCTACCTCAATTTTTCGAATAATATCATCCTCTGTAGGGGTGTACTCTAATTTGATCGAATTTTGAAAATCAAAAGTCGACTGAGTGTCATAATTTGCGGTGATTTGAAGGCGCTCCCCAATTTTACCCAATAAGCTCAGGCTGATACGCTGATCAAAATCAAAAGAAAGATTGCTGCGGTTTCGCGGCGAAAACTGAGGATTGTCCTGTTTGGTGTACAAGAGCCCCAAATCCATTTCAACGGATCCCTGGGGAATAATCTCAATGGTATTGCCGCCAAATACGGATTCAAAGAAATTGGAATTGACATAGAAAGTCGGCAGTAGGTTACGCTGCGCTTCTTCTGCTCCTTCTTTACGGCCATCGGCTGCATCTATCTTTTCTTTGAAATAAGATTTAATTTGTTCATTGCGCACGCGCTCTTCGTATTCCTCAGGGGTGAGGATAACCGGGTATGAAATATCAAAATCCCCGAGCATTCGGCTCAAAATATAGCGATCCGTTATAGGATCATAGCTATACATATTTTCAATGCTATTGGGATCAGGCAAATCTAAACGTCCCATGACAGAACCCGTAACGAGAGTATCTTCCTGGGCCTTAAGGTCCGCCCAAAAAAGCAAAAATGCACAGAGCAAAGCTCCAGGCACGTATGATCTCCATTGCTTAAGTAATGCTACCCCCAAACGTTACAAATGTTTAAATGCCATTTTGATAATTTCCTCTACCGATGCCGATGGTGAATTCTTGAGTACCGCATCGCAAGCCTTCTCAGCAATTTTGCGCGCATATCCCAAAGTTTCTAATGCAGATAACGCTTCATTTCGATTGGTATTGCTTGAAACTACTCCAGAAGTTTCTTCTCCGTACAACTTGATGATTTTATCTTTTAAATCCAAGATCACACGCTGGGCTGTTTTGGCTCCAACACCCTTAACTCCTTGAATAACATGAAGGTCTTCAGAGACTATTGCATCGCGCACTTGAACGGGTGTTAAAGAAGAAAGCATGGTGCGTGCAGTGCTTGCCCCAACCCCAGAAACAGAAAGCAAAAGATTAAACACGGAGCGCTCTTCTTTTGATGCAAAACCATAAAGTGTCATCGCATCTTCTCGTACTAGTAATTGGGTATACAATCGAATGTTTTCCTGATCGGGAATTTGAGAATAGGTGTGCAGTGAAATATTCAAAAAATAGCCCACACCTTGGCAATCAACCACTACATCAGTCGGATTTTTCTCAATGAGTCTTCCCTGTACTTGAGCAATCATTATTCGCGCCGGGTTAAAGGCTCAAATATAGTATAAATAATTGGCATTGATCGGCCCAAAACCCCCGAAAAAATGAGCATTACACCCTTAATTGCCTGTGCGTTTTGATCGCGCGCGCTTTTCTTTTTGCTGAGCATCAACTACGGCAATAGCGGTCATATTTACCATCTCTTCAACACTGGCTCCTAGCTGGAAAATATGCACCGCACGACGCATACCGAGCATAATCGGCCCGATAGAGTCCACTTCTTTTTGCTCTTTGAGTAATTTATAGTTACTGTTTGCGGCGTCAAGATTGGGAAAAATTAAAGCGTTTACCTTTTTTCCTGCCAATTTCGAAAAAGGGAATTTGTTTTTAAGCATCTCGCTGTTCAAGGCAAAATCGACCTGTATCTCTCCATCAAGGATCATGTCTGGATTAGACTCGTGCAACATGGCCACGGCCTGTCGGACTTTTAGGGCATGAGGGTCATCAGAGGAACCAAAATTTGCATAGGAAATCATGGCAATCACAGGATTGACGCCAAACATTTTCATGGTATGGTTCGTCATTTGAGCGATATTGGCCAATTCTTGAGCTGTAGGATTAATATTTACTGAAGTATCCGAAATAAAAATAGGTCCCTTCGGGGTCAACATCAAGTTGGTGGCGGCGACCTTATTTACTCCTTCAAATTTGCCAACGGTCTCCAAAATTGGTCTCAAGGCAGTAGGATAAGATCTAGCATAGCCCGATACCATAGCATCTGCTTCTCCCAAATTAAGCATCATAGCACCAAAATAATTGCGCTCTCGCATTAATCGACGCGCATCAAAACGAGTAATCCCTTTGCGCTTGCGCTGAGCCCAAAACTCTTCGGCATAGGCATTACGGCGCTCCTCTTCATCATCGCATTTTGGGTCAATAATCAGAACATCTTCGTCAAAATCAATTTCCTGCTTTAGTTCCAAAATAACTTCCTTACGACCCAGTAAAATAGGAATAGCAAAACCCTCCTCGTATACGATTTGTGCTGCTTTAATCACATCGAGATGATCAGCCTCAGCAAAGACCACACGTTTAGGATTGCTGCGTGCTCGGTCAAATAGTAATTTGAGCATTTTGTGATCATTCCCCATGCGCTCCAGTAATTCATCCTCATAGCGCTCCCAATCCGTAATTGGGGCTAAAGCTACGCCACTCTCCATAGCGGCCTTAGCCACTGCTGGTGGCACCGCGGCGATAAGTCTTGGATCGAATGGTTTTGGTATAATATACTCACGCCCAAATTGTAATTTAGTCTCGCCATAGGCCACATTGACCTGCTCAGGAACTGGCTCTTTGGCTAAATCTGCCAAAGCCTTTACCGCAGCCATTTTCATGGCTTCATTAATCTTGGTGGCTCGCACATCGAGGGCGCCTCTAAAAATAAAAGGAAAGCCCAAAACATTATTGACCTGATTAGGATGATCACTACGCCCGGTGGCCATAATAATATCCTTTCGTGCCCGCATGGCTAGGTCGTATTTTATTTCTGGATCTGGATTGGCCATGGCAAAAACTATGGGGGATGCGGCCATGGATTTGACCATTTTTTGGGTGACAATGTCGGCAATAGAAAGCCCTACAAAAACATCTGCCCCCACCAAAGCCTCAGCTAAAGTATCAATTTTACGATTTGTGGCAAATTCTAATTTCTCTGGACTTAAGTCTTGGCGATCACTGCGGATAATACCTCGGCTATCCGCCATAACGATATTTTCTGCCCTAGCACCAAAGGCCTTGTAAAGTCTAGTACAAGACACCGCGGCCGCGCCAGCACCGCTGATAACGATTTTTACCTGGTCAATTTTTTTCTCAGCTAATTCTAAAGCATTCAAAAGCGCGGCCGCGGAGATAATCGCCGTACCATGCTGATCATCATGCATCACTGGTATATCCAATTCCTCTTTGAGGCGTCGCTCTATTTCAAAAGCCTCTGGGGCCTTAATATCTTCTAAATTGATGCCGCCAAAGGTCGGCGCCATATGCTTGACGGTTTGCACAAAGGCGTCCACATCTGTAGCGTCCAGCTCGATGTCGTAAACATCAATATCCGCAAATATTTTAAACAGAAGTCCTTTACCTTCCATAACCGGTTTTGACGCCTCTGGCCCAATATTACCCAGGCCTAGTACAGCGGTCCCGTTACTGATCACCGCTACAAGGTTGCCCTTGTTCGTGTACTTATAGACATTATCCTTACTCTTTTCAATTTCCAGACAAGGTTCGGCAACTCCCGGAGAGTAAGCGAGGGATAAATCTCTTTGACTGGCGTATTTCTTTGTGGGAACCACTTGGATTTTACCCGGGCGTGGTTTAGCATGATATAAAAGGGCTTCCCTTCTTTTGCTTTGCTTGCTCATAGGTTAAGACTATAGATACAAAGGTAGCAGACCTTTGTACATGAAAAAATTTTCGAGATTTAATCTTCAATGAATTTGATATTGCGTATTAGGCCCTCAAAGCGGGTGCGTTGTACCGGACTTTTTTCAAAGAGTTGACCGAAAACTTCCTGAGTTAATTCACGCCATTGGGCCTTATCTTTTTGCAAAAGCTCAGGCTTAGGTTTAAATCTAGGCTCATTGTGCGGTTTCGAAAAACGATTCCAAGGACAGACATCTTGGCAAACATCACAACCAAACATCCAGTCGTCCATCTGTCCGGAAAAATCCGTAGGTATTTCTGATTTTAGCTCTATAGTGAGATGAGAAATACATTTGCTGCCATCCACCACATAGGGGGCGATGATCGCCTGAGTGGGACAAGCCTCTATGCAAGCCGTGCATTGACCGCAATGATCCATGACCGGACCATCCTGTGGTAAGTCCAAATCAATTATGAGCTCGGCCAAAAAGAAAAAAGACCCCACCTGTTTACTGATCAGGTTAGTGTTTTTGCCCAACCATCCTAAACCGCTTTTTGCGGCCCAAGCTTTTTCCAGGACTGGCGCAGAATCCACAAAAACTCTTCCTTGAACATCCCCGATTTGCTCCTTGATGAAAGCCATCAATTCTTTTAACTTATCCCGCACAACAAAGTGATAGTCCTCCCCATAAGCATATTTGGAAATCTTATAGGTCTCCTGGCTTTGAGTTTGCTCCGGGAAATAATTGTACAGAAGTGAAATGACGGATTTGGCTCCAGGTACCAACTTCCGCGGATCGAGTCGTTTGTCAAAGTGACGCTCCATATAGGCCATTGAACCATGATGCCCACTATTGAGCCAGGCTTCAAGACGCGGCGCCTCATCTTCTAAAAATTCAGCCTTACTCATACCGCAAGACAAAAAGCCAAGGCGCTGAGCCTCGGTTTTAATTATACGAGCATGTTTGTGTGTAAGGTCCATCGATAACTCTCAATGTTTTACAAAAGATGCTGTAAGTTAATCAAACAGCATGGATTCAGCAGGGGCACTTTAGTTTAATTTAACTGCCGAATAGACCTTGTTGATCTGAAGGTTTGTGTCGGCCCAAATGACGGTAAGCAAAATCTGTAACTGCTCTTCCTCTAGGGGTGCGCACAATAAATCCTTGTTGAATTAAAAAAGGCTCGTAAACTTCTTCAATGGTCTCAGCACTCTCAGAAACCGCAGTCGCCAAAGTCGTTATCCCCACTGGGCCCCCTTTAAATTTTTCAATAATTGTGGTCAAAATTTTATTGTCCATATCGTCCAGGCCATAAGCGTCTACATTGAGCTGTTTTAGTGCAAACTTGGCGATCTCAATATCAATACGACCGTCCCCTTTTATTTGGGCAAAATCCCGAACACGGCGCAATAAAGCGTTGGCAATTCGCGGTGTCCCACGACTACGACCAGCAATTTCTATAGCCGCTTCCATACTGATTCCAACATTTAAAATTCCTGCGCTGCGCTGTACGATGGTGGTCAAAAGTTCGGTACTATAATATTCTAAGCGCGAGGCGATGCCAAAACGCGCCCGCATGGGCGCGGTAAGCAATCCAGAACGTGTAGTGGCCCCGACTAAAGTAAATGGATTGAGTGTGATCTGAACGGTTCGTGCATTCGGCCCAGATTCGATCATGATGTCGATCTTGTAGTCCTCCATGGCACTGTACAAATACTCTTCCACTATCGGACTAAGGCGATGAATCTCGTCTATAAATAATACGTCTCGCTCTTCAAGATTAGTCAATAAACCGGCTAGGTCTCCTGGCTTGTCCAAGACTGGACCTGAAGTTACCTTAATGCCGACATTGAGTTCACTGGCCAAAATATGCGCCAGAGTCGTCTTTCCCAGACCAGGAGGCCCATGAAAAAGAGTATGATCCAAAGCCTCTTCCCGCTGATTCGCCGCGGCAACAAATATTTTTAGATTCTCCAATGCTTGATCTTGGCCCGTAAAATCGTCAAAGCTCAAAGGCCTTAATTTCTTTTCGATGTCAAGGTCTTGTGGGCTCAGGTTTTCGTCTGTAGGATCTAAATGCTCGTTCATGAAAACAAATATACAAAGTGTTATTCACGCGCTACCATAAAAAAACCCCCACGTATAGTAGGGGTTTTTAATTATTTTGAACACTAATAGGCGTAAATGGGATCTAATGATCCATTTCCTCTTCCTTGTCCTGTAATGGGAGCACTTGAGGAACGAAATCTTGACCAGGAATGACATAGTCGCTATCATCCTCATTACGCTTGCTGTAATCATAGGCCCATCGATGTACAGATGGTATAGGTCCATCCCAGTTTCCGTGAATGTGCTTTACTTCGGCAGTCCACTCAAGCGTTGTTGAGTTCCAAGGGTTTTTTGGTCCAATTTTACCAAAGAACATAGACGAAATAAAGTTGTAAAGGAATACCAATTGAGCCGAAGCGGCAATGAACGCAAAAATGGTGATGATCACATTCACATCAGCTAAATCATCGAAATATGGGAAGGCTGTGTTTGTGTAATATCTTCTTGGTAGTCCGGCCATCCCGATGAAGTGCATTGGGAAAAAGACACCATAAGCCCCTATTGCAGTGACCCAAAAGTGAATATAACCCATTTTTTTATTCATCATTCGGCCTTCGAACATTTTTGGGAACCAATGATAGACTCCAGCAAAAAGACCATAAAGTGCAGAGATTCCCATTACCAAATGGAAGTGCGCCACAACAAAGTAAGTGTCATGCACATTTATATCCAAGGCACTATCTCCAAGAATAATTCCTGTTAGACCTCCAGTAATAAAGGTAGATACCAAGCCAATGGAAAATAACATAGCAGGGTTCATCTGTAAATTACCTTTCCACAAGGTGGTGATATAATTAAAGGCCTTGACCGCCGATGGAATGGCGATAAGCAAGGTCGTAAACGTAAATACAGATCCTAAGAATGGGTTCATTCCTGAAATAAACATATGGTGCCCCCAAACAATAGTCGATAAAAAGGCAATGGCAATAATCGAAGCCACCATCGCACGATAACCGAAAATCGGCTTACGCGCATTAGTCGCAATGACCTCAGAAGTAATCCCTAATGCCGGTAAAAGTACGATGTAAACCTCCGGGTGTCCTAAGAACCAAAACAGGTGTTCGTACAATACTGGAGAACCGCCTTGATGATGTAAAACTTCACCCGCAATGTAAATATCACTCAAGAAGAATGAGGTGCCAAAGCTACGGTCCATGATCAGCATTAAAGCGGCGGATAATAATACAGGGAAAGAAACAACCCCAATGATTGCCGTTACAAAGAAAGCCCAGATAGTCAGAGGCAAGCGCGTCATTGACATCCCCTTGGTACGCAAATTGATTACTGTAACGATATAGTTTAGCGACCCTAATAAAGAAGACGCAATGAATATAGCCATGGATACCAACCAAAGTGTCATCCCTGCCCCAGAGCCTGGAATAGCCTGCGGTAATGCACTAAGCGGTGGATAAATGGTCCATCCTGCAGAAGCAGGTCCTGCCTCAACAAACAAAGACATCACCATGATAAGGCTAGACAAGAAAAACAACCAGAACGAGACCATATTCAAGAAACCAGAAGCCATATCACGGGCCCCAATCTGCAATGGAATGAGTAAGTTACTGAAGGTTCCACTTAGCCCTGCAGTGAGCACAAAAAATACCATTATGGTACCGTGTATGGTAACTAAGGCGAGGTATACGCTTGGGTCCATAACACCGTCTAATCCCCATTTTCCCAGTAATACCTCGTAAATTGGGAACTGTTTGTCTGGCCAAGCCAACTGCAATCTAAAAATTAAAGACATCGCAATGCCAATGATTCCCATGAACAAACCTGTAATCAAGTATTGTTTCGAGATCATTTTATGATCTTGGCTAAAGATGTATTTGGTGACAAAAGTCTCCTTGTGATGATGTCCGTGATCCTCGTGCTGCTCTGCTGCTAAATCGTGTGCGTGTGCTGACATATCTTTTTTGATGTTTTTGTTATTGTACTACTAGACTATTGGCTACAGATTTTTGCTCTGCTAACCAAGCCTCAAATTCCTCTTGAGTTTCCACTACAATCTTCATCTGCATGTTATAGTGGTTATTTCCGCAAATCTTGTTACACAACAATAGGTAGTCAAATTCATAAGGCGCTAAGGCTTCATCGCCATTGGCCTCGAGAACTTTACTTTTCTCTCTTCTAATATTATTGATGTCCTGAACTTTGGCCACCATGTCTTCATTCATGCGCATTTCCTTAGTGGTCATGGTCGGCGTGAAAGCAAACTGAGTCACCATTCCAGGAACACAGTTCATTTGTGCTCTAAAGTGTGGCATGTAGGCCGAGTGCAATACATCCTGCGAGCGCATTTTAAAGAGTACTTTTTTACCCACCGGAAGATGCAATTCTGAAACGACGATATCGTCTTGACTGTTCGGATCGGCCAAATCAACCCCCAGGACGTTCGCTCCTTCGATCAGGCGAATATTAGCCTCTCCCAAAACATTATCTGTACCACTGTATCGAGCACGCCAATCAAATTGATAAGCGTATAATTCTACCACCATCGGATCCTCGTCTGGTTCCAGGTTCATAATGTCTGACCAAGTAAATAGCCCGTATATGATGAGTCCTGCTAATACAATTACTGGAATGATCGTCCAAATAAATTCTAATTTGTCATTATCGGCAAAAAATGTAGCTTTTTGACCTTGACGACCATGATATTTGAAAGCAAAGTAGTGTAACAACCACTGGGTAATGATACCGACTACAAAAATCAAAACCATAGAGATCAACCACAATTGATCGATATCCACGCCGTGCTCAGATGCTGCTTGAGGTAAGAATACCTTACTCCATTTGTAATGCGAAATAAAGGCTAATACATAAATGAATCCGACAAACATCAACATCAATTTTCCGTTGATTCGGTTGTCTTGGTCATTGGCAATTTCGTCTGAAGTATCCGACTTTGGTTTAGAGAGTTCGAATATTTTGGCCATTTGCCATAGCGCAACACCAAAAAGAACGATTACTAATACTACTAAAAATGCGGTCATCGTATGTCTACTTTATACGTTTAATTAATAATGAAAATGCTTGCTCTCCTTTATAAATGGATTGTTTTTTGGTACTAGAGGCGCTTTAGTTAACGTTGTAAAGACTACGTACACAAAAAGTCCAAAGAAGAACATTAATGATCCTATTTCAGGTACACCAATGGTCCAACTTTCCCCCACGGTGGCCGGCATCACCATATTGAATACATCCAAATAGTGTCCTGCTAAAATCACGATACCCGCCATCACCACGAACCAGTTTACTCGTTTATAGTCACTGTTCATGAGTAACAATAATGGAAAAACAAAATTCATAGCAATCATTCCAAAGAATGGCAGTTTATACTGCTCAATTCGGGTCACGAAATAAGTCACCTCTTCTGGAATATCGGCATACCAAATCAGCATGAATTGTGAGAACCACAAATAGGTCCAGAAAATACTAAAGGCAAACATAAACTTGGCCAAATCGTGAATGTGGCTGTCGTTCACTGCCTCAAGATAACCTTGAGATTTTAGATAAATGGTTACCAAAGCAATCACCGTTATGGCACAGACCATCATTCCGGCAAATACGTACCATCCAAACAAAGTGCTAAACCAGTGTGGATCAAAACTCATAATCCAGTCCCATGACATGATGGATTCGGTTACAATAAAGAACACTAAGAACCCAGCAGATAGTTTAAAGTTTTTCTTGAAGAAACTTTGGTCCTCGGCATTATCATCGGCAATTGAATTTTTACGCGATATCCAACGATAGGCGTTCCAGCCCACTAGGAAGAATACAGCACGAATCAAGAAAAATGGCACGTTTAAATAGCCACTTTTGCCCGCAATGATTTTGTCGTAATGATCACTTTCAGGATTCACTAATTCAGGATCCATCCAATGAAAAATATGGTTAATATGAAAAGCAGAAGCCAGAAGTAATACTAAAATCGCTACAGACGCTACCGGTAAGTAACCGGTAACTCCTTCCATAACGCGAAATAAAATTGGAGACCAACCTGCTTGCGCCGCGTATTGAATTGCATAAAAGGCTAAGGCGCCAAGGGCAATCATAAAAAAGAAAAAAGAAGCGATATACAGTGCTGACCAAGGACGGTTTTGCATTTGATGCATTACGTGCTCTAGGTGTTCTTGATGAGGGTCCGCTTGGGCATGCTCCGCATGATCTTGGGCTGCCTCAGCATGGCCTCCAGTATGATCCTGCATGTCGTGATTGCCCATAGCGTGCTGATCATGAGCAACGGCATGTCCTGTCCGCGATGAATCATGACCCTCTCCGTGATGCGCCTCAGCCATCATGGCCGCCACATCCTCTGTGGTCTTAGGTGCAGACAAAAAACCAGCAACGATTCCTACGGCTCCTATAACCATAAAAACCAGTGCAAATACTTTTAATTTATTGGGTAGCGTATACATATCTTTTGCGATTCTCTTTGTCCTATTATTTTTCTTCGGTTTCAGGCTGGAGCAAAGGTGTCCCCTCCAGTGTCGCTTTAAGGTTCATTACGTGTTGCGTAATGGCCCAGCGTTCCTCTTGGTTGGTTTGTGAGGCATAAGACCCCATTGAGTTTAGCCCATACATTTGCACGTGATAAACCCCTCCTTCTGTGATCAAACGACCTGGGTCTGCATAACTGGGAATACCCAAGAGCTTTTTTCGCTTGACCAAAATACCTTGGCCATCTCCTTTTTCACCATGGCAAACAGCACAATAAATATCATAAAGGGCCTTACCTTTTTCGAGGCTCTCCTGCGTCACAGCCAAAGGATTTTTTAGGCTCGCTTTTGCCTGATTTAATCCTTCTGTGGTGTTGGGATAGTCATATGGCTCCCACCCTCTAGGAACCGTTCCATCTACTGGCAACATGGCCTCTTGACCTGAAGGAAATATGTCGTAAGCACCATATGTCTCATAACCAACAGGGCGATACATGTTTGGCATGTACTGATAATTCGGCTTGGCAGAATCAAAACACGAGGTCATGATCAACGCCGCTAAGGTCATTATCGTGAAATTAATCGTATGCTTCATATTAATGGGCTTGCTCTTGTTCAACTATACTTAATTCTACCGCTCCGGTGGCTTCCAAAACTTTCATCATGGCGTCAACATCACCATGCCCAGCGTCAATAGCCATTAGAAAATGATCATCAGTGGTACGTGGGTCAGGGTTTTCGGCTTTTTTAAAGGGCCAAAGTTTACTGCGCATATAAAAAGTAATAACCATAAGGTGAGCAGCAAAAAATACGGTCATCTCAAACATAATCGGAACGAATGCCGGCATGTTTTCAAGGTAACTGAAACTTGGTTTTCCACCGATGTCTTGAGGCCAGTCCTCGATCATGATGAAGTTCATCATCAAAATGGCCACAGTCAATCCCAAAACACCGTACATAAAAGAGGTAATAGCAATACGTGTTCCCTCAAGACCCATGGCCTTGTCGAGCCCGTGAACGGGAAAA
Source organism: Flavobacteriaceae bacterium (assembly GCA_038153605.1). GTDB lineage: Bacteria > Bacteroidota > Bacteroidia > Flavobacteriales > Flavobacteriaceae > BACL21. The sequence goes on along the minus strand of JAYOYS010000007.1, from coordinate 58,150 downwards.
GGTGTATAAATTTCCTCAATGTGATAGTGCTCTGCACGGACAGTCTTGACCGCATTCATCAGAATGTCGTCGTCATTGTATAGCGCGTGAATTACTTTCGAGGCCATAATTAACTTTTTTTAGAGTTTTTGCCTTTGGCTTTGGTCGCATTAGGCATCACATAATGTTTTGCATCGTCCCCTTCTTTCTCACGAAGTGTCTTATAAGTACTTCCTGAAGTCTTTAAAATAGACTTAACCTCTGCTTGAGCAATCACGGGGAAAGTTCTGGAGTACAATAGGAACAGGACAAAGAAGAATCCAATGGTTCCGATAAAAATTCCGATATCCACAAAGGTTGGAGAAAACATCGTCCAAGATGAGGTCAAATAATCACGGTGTAATGAAGTCACAATGATCACAAAACGCTCAAACCACATACCGATGTTCACCACAATAGAAATAAAGAAAGAGAACATTATGCTGGTGCGTAGTTTTTTGAACCACATAAATTGAGGCGAAAAGACATTACAAGTCATCATCGACCAATAAGCCCACCAGTAAGGACCAGTAGCCCGATTCAAGAAGGCGTATTGTTCATACTCAACTCCTGAATACCAAGCGATGAATAACTCAGTGATATAGGCCACCCCAACGATTGAACCAGTAATCATAATTACGATGTTCATTAATTCGATGTGTTGAATGGTGATGTAATTTTCTAAATGAGATACCTTTCGCATTATAATCAGCAAGGTATTCACCATAGCAAATCCTGAGAAAATAGCCCCCGCAACAAAATAAGGCGGGAAAATCGTGGTGTGCCATCCTGGAATTACCGACGTAGCAAAGTCAAAGGATACAATGGTGTGTACCGAGAGTACAAGAGGGGTTGCCAAACCGGCAAGTACCAAAGAAACTTCCTCAAAGCGCTGCCAATCCTTGGCACGTCCGCTCCATCCAAAAGAAAGAATACTGTAAACACGTTTTGTAAATGGGGTAATCGCGCGGTCACGAATCATTGCAAAATCAGGCAACAAACCAGTCCACCAGAATACAAGAGATACTGATAAATAGGTTGAAATCGCAAAAACGTCCCACAAGAGTGGTGAGTTAAAGTTGACCCAAAGCGATCCAAACTGGTTTGGAATCGGTAAAACCCAATAAGCTAACCAAGGACGGCCCATGTGAATAATTGGGAACAGACCGGCCTGTATTACTGAGAAAATCGTCATGGCCTCTGCTGAGCGGTTGATCGCCATACGCCACTTTTGACGGAACAACAGAAGAACCGCCGAAATCAGCGTTCCTGCGTGACCGATACCAACCCACCAAACAAAGTTGGTAATGTCCCATGCCCAGTTAACCGTCTTGTTGAGTCCCCATACCCCAATTCCAGTGGAAATGGTGTAAATAATACACCCTAGGCCCCATAAAAATGCGGTAAGAGCGATGGTAAAGACTATCCACCAAGACTTATTGGCCTTGCCCTCTACAGGAGCCGCTACATCGACAGTCACGTCGTGGTAGGTCTTGTCTCCCGTAACTAGGGGTCTTCTAATAGGTGCTTCGTAATGCGACGCCATATCTATAATTGAATTTCTTTAATTTATGCTTCGTTTGTATTTCTCACTTTGGCCTGATAAAAGACATTAGGCTTAGTGCCCACTGCCTCCAGCAAGTGATACATTCTATCGTCTTCTTTAAGCGCTGCTACAACACTTTGCTCATCATTGATGTCACCAAATTGGATAGCACCAGTTTCACAAGCTGCTGAACAAGCTGTTTTGAACTCCCCATCTTTGATGACACGTCCGTCACGCTTAGCATCCAAAATGGTTTTTTGAGTCATTTGGATGCACATAGAGCACTTCTCCATAACCCCGCGAGAACGTACTACAACATCTGGATTCAAGACCATACGGCCCAAATCATTGTTCATGTGGTAATCAAACTCTTCGTTTTCAGCGTACAAAAACCAGTTGAAACGACGAACTTTATAAGGACAGTTGTTCGCACAGTAACGAGTTCCTACGCAACGGTTGTAAGCCATATGGTTTTGACCCTGGCGTCCGTGTGAAGTCGCGGCCACAGGACATACGGTCTCACATGGCGCATGGTTACAGTGCTGACACATAACAGGCTGGAAAGCGACTTGCGGATTATCTGCTGCTTGCTCCATTTCAGCAAATTCTGAAAGAGAACTGCCAAGCCCAGAGATGTTGTCTTTTTTGTCCGCGTCTGCGGCAAAACTTTCTTCACTTGAGTAATAGCGGTCGATGCGCAACCAGTGCATATCACGGCTGCGACGCATTTCACTTTTACCAACCACGGGGACGTTGTTCTCAGCATGACAGGCGATCACACAAGCCCCACATCCAGTACAGGCATTGAGGTCAATGGACAAGTTGAAATGATGCCCGATTGACCGGTCAAAAGAATCCCACAAATCGGCCTCTGGTGAAGTCACCGGAATTTCTTTGTGATCTTTTGATACGGTCGGTACCGCATTCCAAATTTCTTTGTCTTTAGTGTTGAATATTTCGAGGGTGGTTTCGCGAATAATATCACGACCCATCATGGTGTTGTGTAACTGAATACAAGCGAATTCGTGAGTCCCAGCCACTTTTTCAATAGTAACAGATTGAATATTGCTGAAATCCTTATATAAGGCGTAGGCATTAACCCCGGTCTGCATTTCAGACTGAATAGAAGCTTTCTGGCCATAACCCAAAGCCAACCCAACAGTACCTGCGGCTTGACCAGGTTGAATCAATACAGGCACTTGTTCTAAGACCGCGTTTCCAGAAGTCACACGCACATAATCGCCATTTAATGCTCCATTAGCCACATGGGTATTGGTCAATCCTAAGCGCGCAGCATCGGCTGCTGAAACGGTGAGATAGTTATCCCAAGTTGCTCTTGAAATCGGATCTGGAAGCTCTTGAAGCCAAGGGTTATTGGCTTGACGACCGTCTCCTAAGCCAGTTTTGGTGTACAAGCAAAGCGCCATGGCATCGCCTGTATCAAAATGTCTTGCTGGTGTTGCCGTTTCAGGCAGTACTCCGTAATCTGCGCTGAAATCGCTAGTAAAGACACCGTCGTGTAAAGCTTTACTCCAAGAGGCACCGCCCAAGACATTACCTGTCCAATAAGATTTAATATAATCGTGATAACTAGAGGCTGAACTTCCTGTCCAAGCCACAAGACAATCTTGGAATTGACGTGTATCAAAAAGTGGACGAATAGTCGGTTGAACTAAAGAGTAATGACCTTTTTTCAACTCGGCATCACCCCAGGCCTCAAGATAATGAGGTGTGGCGGCAACCAGCTTCGCATTTGAAGCCGTTTCGTCGGCACGCATGGCAAAGGCCAATGTGAAATCTAAATTTGTATAAGCCGCACTAAAGTCGGAATCAGGAAAAGCGTAAAGCGGATTAACTCCAGCGGTAATCAAGCCCTTGATGCGGCCATTTTTCACCCCATCGATGACTTTTTGTACCTCAGTACTAGAACCTGAAAACTTCATGATTGGACGGGTTACGTCCATTACTACCGATCCGATAGCTGTGTTATAATCTAATACTCTTTTCTGCGCTTTTGGGCATGGCAAGCCACAAATAAGCACCCCACGGTCACCCGCTTTCTCAAGCTGCTTTTTGGCTTGCTCAGCCGCTGGACGCACTGCTTCGGGAACATCGGCCAATGCCTTTGCCCCAGTAATGTACCCTAAAACTGCTGCTTGTTGGGCTGGGGAGGCTGGAACACGCTTATCGGCATTTGCTCCACTCAGACTCATATTCGCTTCAAATTGGATATGGCGTGACATGCGACCATTTTTCGGGATTCGGCTCTGTGCGTATCCTGCTTCAAAACCACCACCTTGCCAATCACCAAGGAAATCAGCTCCAATAGAAACGATAGTTCCTGCTTTACTGAAATTATAATCGGCTAACGCGCGTACACCATAAGTCTCTTGAAAGGCATCAAGCGCCTCACTAGAAGAAATCATGTCGTAAGTCACATGCTTTACATTAGGGTATTTTTTTGTGAATGACTGAATCAATGCTGCCGTGCTTGGACTGGCAAAACTCTGCGTAAGCAATACAACCTCAGCCTCACTAAGCGCCTCAAGCCCAGAGGCTACAGCACTATCCAATTCAGCCCAAGTGGCATTCTGACCATTCACTTGAGGGCCCATCAACCGGTTTTTGTCGTACATTGACAACACAGAAGCATGAACACGGGCATTCACACCACCTAATTCACTTCCCAAATCGTTGCGCTCTATTTTGATCGGACGACCTTCGCGGGTTTTAACGAGAACTGAAGCAAAATCGAAACCATCCGAAATAGTGGTCGCGTAGTAGTTAGCCACCCCTGGAACGATCTCGTCCGGGGCCACTACATAAGGAATAGATTTAATCACTGGCCCTTCACAAGCCGCTAAAGAAGCTGCCGCAGTGGAGAAACCAACATACTTGAGAAAATCTCGACGCGTGGTCGATGAACGCTCAAGAGTCTCTTTATTCCCCAGGAATTGATCGGTCGGAATTGGTTCTGCAAATTCATTTTGCTTGAGGCTTTCCACCACAGCGCTCGCCGGGTTAAGTTCCTCAATACTTTTCCAATATTTCTTATTTGCTGCCATAATATGCGCTCTGAAAATTCTGATCTAATTTAGTAGTGACACTTACCACATTCTAGGCCGCCCATCTGCGCTGCCGTCAATTTATCTACTCCGTATTTCTTGGATAATTCCTCATGGATATGCTCATAGTACTCATTATCCTTAACCTGAATATTTGTTTCGCGGTGGCAATTGATACACCAGCCCATAGTGAGCGGAGCATATTGGTACATGATTTCCATTTCCTCCACCGGACCATGACAGGTCTGACACTCAACACCAGCTACGGTAACGTGTTGCGAGTGATTGAAATAAGCGAAATCAGGAAGATTATGGATGCGAATCCATTGAACGGGTTGAGTTTCTCCCGTGTAAGACTGGGTATTTTCATCCCAACCCACAGCGGCGTAAAGTTTTCTGATTTCCGCATTATAATCCACGCCGTATTCGTTCTTACCCTCAGCTAAAGTCTCCTCAGCCACTTCGCCAATGTTTTTATGACAATTCATACAGACATTGAGTGAGGGTATACCAGAATGTTTACTCTTGCGGGCAGAACTGTGGCAATAATTACAATCAATTTGATTATCACCAGCGTGTATGCGGTGAGAATAGTGTATTGGTTGCAATGGTTCATAACCTTGATCTATCCCTACTTGCATTAAATAACCGTAGGCAAAATAGCCTGAAGCGAGTAGGAAAAAGATAGCCGTTACCAAAACCAAGAATTGATTCTCTATGAACAATTTCCAAATCGGAGTGCGCTCTGGCTTTTCTTCATAAACCACACCATTGGCCTCAGCTATACGGCGTAAGGTCTTGTTGACTAAAAACAACATCACAACCAAAAGTAGGAACACTAGGGCTAGAACAGCCAAAATGATATCGTTAGAAACCCCACCCGAATTTGCTGTGGTAGTCGCCGTAGTCACTGCTGCAACAGCCGGTGCTTTTTTCGGGGTGTAAGTGTAGGCTATGATATTGTCAATATCGGCATTACTCAATGCCGGAAAAGAGGTCATCACCGCCCCATTATACTCGTTGTAAATGGCATTGGCCTTAGCGTCTCCAGACTTCACCATGTCTTGGCTATTTTTAATCCAAGAATAAAGCCACTCGCGATCGTATTTGTCTCCTACCTGAAATAAGGCGGGCCCTGTCGCTTTTTTATACAATTTGTGACATGCAGCACAGTTGGCATTAAACAAGTTTTCCCCCGCCACAGTATCGGCTGCCTGAAGAACTGGCAAAGTAATTGATGCGTGTGCATTCGGGGTGAAAGAGAAGGCCAAAACCGTGAAGAGCAATAAAGACAACACCTTCGCAGTTACATTTCGGTAAGATACCTGTTCCATAGAATCAGTTAAATTATGGTCCATACAATTGAGGCGCAATAAGTTGTGAAAATCTGTGTTAAAACTACACTAATTGTCACCTAAAAATAACTGTGCAAAAGTACGTTATAAAGTCGATTTTGAAAATTATGTTCTCCCCCTAAAAACTAATTTATAATTATTCTAAATAAAGAAAATATCGGACCAGGCATTTAAAGTTTTACTTTTGTCATTCAAGGCTTAAACTATGTTGATTTTTTTAACGAAAAAACCGATTACAACCCTCTGTTTTATCAGTTTTATTTTTTGTTTTAACCTCCGGGCACAGCAAGAAAATGTGCAGCGCGACCCCCGTGTGGATTCGCTATTGGCCATTAAAATTGAGATGCAAAAAAAGCATTTGATTGGCGATAATTATACCATTCAAATTCATTCGGGTAGCCTGGCGGACGGCCAATTGATCATGACTGAATTTAAAAGTGCATTTCCTCAATGGCCCGCAGTGGTCCATTATGAAACACCAAATTACAAAGTGTGGGCAGGCAATTTCAGTGTTAGACTCGGCGCAGATCAAGCCCTAAAAGCAATACAGCGTAAATTTCCTTCGGCTTTTATCTTTAAGCCCTCGCTAATGCGCAAAGAAATACAAACCACTGAAGAAGATCCAGAAGATCAAAATCCACAAGCTTCAGATGACCAGAAAAATAAGGTGAAACAATAAAGGATATAGAGTAAAGGTCAGCTCCTTATTTAAGTTTCTTTTTGACCTCAACCTCTTGGAATGCTTCTATAACATCACCTACATAAATGTCGTTATAATTTTTAATCTGCATACCACAATCGTATCCTTTGGAAACTTCTTTCACGTCATCTTTAAAACGCTTCAAGGAATCTAATACTCCGGTGTAAACCACCACTCCTTCACGAATAAGACGCACCCCTGAGTTGCGGAAAATCTTTCCACTAAGAACCATACATCCCGCGACAGTACCGACTTTAGAAATCTTAAAGGTTTCACGAATTTCTGCTGTTCCGGTGACTTCTTCACGAAGTTCAGGAGACAACATACCTTCCATAGCGTCTTTCAAATCATTGATCGCGTCGTAGATAATAGAGTAGCTTCGGATATCGATTTCCTCTTTGTCTGCTAATTGACGGGCGTTACCCATAGGACGAACATTGAAGCCGATAATAATTGCGTCTGAGGCTGAAGCCAAAAGCACATCGCTTTCAGTTATGGCCCCGACGCCTTTGTGTATAATATTGACTTGAATTTCCTCTGTCGATAATTTCAAGAAGGAATCGGTTAAGGCCTCCACAGAGCCATCCACATCCCCTTTCAGGATAATGTTTAGCTCTTTGAAATCACCAAGGGCGATACGACGACCGATTTCATCCAGAGTAATGTGTCGTTGTGTACGCACAGACTGCTCACGTTGTAACTGAGTACGTTTAGTAGCAATCGCTTTAGCTTCACGCTCATCTTCAAACACATTAAATTTATCCCCAGCCTGCGGCGCTCCATCCAAACCAAGAATTGACACTGGAGTGGCTGGACCAGCCTCTTTGACCACATGGCCTCGCTCATCCTGCATGGCTTTTACTTTTCCACTGTGCTGGCCTGCCAAAACAAAATCACCAACACGAAGTGTACCCCCTTGTACAAGGATTGTTGAAACATATCCGCGACCTTTGTCCAAGAATGCCTCAACCACGGTTCCGTTGGCCAATCTTGATGGATTGGCTTTAAGTTCTAATAACTCGGCTTCAAGTAAAACTTTTTCAAGCAGTTCAGAAACACCTTGTCCTGTTTTGGCGGAAATATCTTGTGATTGCACTTTACCCCCCCAGTCCTCGACAAGGAGATTCATGTTTGCCAATCCTTCTTTGATTTTTTCGGGATTCGCGTTCGGGCGATCTATTTTATTAATAGCAAAGACAATAGGCACCCCCGCAGCTTGTGCGTGTGCTATAGCCTCTTTGGTTTGTGGCATGATGTCATCATCTGCCGCAATAACGATAATGGCTAAGTCTGTGACTTGAGCACCTCGGGCACGCATGGCTGTAAACGCCTCGTGTCCCGGAGTATCAAGGAAAGTAATTTTTTGACCTTCAGGTAAAGAAACCCCATAAGCACCAATGTGCTGGGTGATTCCCCCTGATTCTCCTGCAATTACATTTTCTTCTCGAATGTAATCCAAAAGTGAAGTCTTACCGTGATCCACGTGTCCCATAACAGTGACAATTGGAGCGCGCTCTTTCAAATCTTCAGGAGCATCAGCTTCTTCCTGAATAGCCTCTTCAATGTCAGCAGTAACAAATTCTACATCAAAACCGAATTCTTCAGCAACAATTGATAAAGTTTCCGCATCCAAACGCTGATTCATGGTAACCATCATCCCAAGCGACATACAAGCCGAAATAATCTGGGTAACTTGCATATTCATCATGGTGGCCAATTCACTCACGGTAACAAACTCAGTAACCTTTAGCAATTTGCTATCGGCCTCGAGTTGTGCCAATTCTTCCTCAGATTTCAGACGATGGCTGTCTCTTTTTTCACGTCGATATTTGGCGCCTTTCCCTTTAGAAGACTTCCCTTGTAGTTTTTCTAGGGTTTCACGTACTTGCCTCTGGACTTCTTCTTCGCTAGGCTCCTCTTTGGTAATCGGAGTGCGTCCTCGAACTTGTTTTTGATTTGATTTAGCTCCTTGAGCCTCTTTGCTAATTCGGCGGCGTTTACCACGTTTTTCACGTGCGTCCTTGGATTTATCCTCAGGCTTGCGCTCTGGCTTTTTAAACTGAGTTAAATCGATTGTTTCCCCAGTAAAATTGGGTCCGTCAAGCTTTTTATATTGAGTCTTCAAAGGGGCATCGTCTGCAGGAGCCTCAGGCTGCTTTGGCACCTCTTTGGCAACAGGCTTTTGTTCTTTGATCGGCTCTTGCTTTTGCTCAACAACTTTTTCTTCAACTTCAGGAACGGCCTTCTCAACCTTTTCAGGTTCAGCGACGACCTTTTTCTTGGGCTCTAGGTAAATCTTACCCAACATTTTTGGCCCAGCAAGTTTTGATTCGGCCTTCACCACCTCTGGGGCGGGTGCAGGCTTTTCTTCGTGCTCTTTTTCGAACTCTTGGCGCAGTTCTTCCTTTTCTTTGCGCTTTTCTTCACCAACTTCTTTGGCCTCCACTTTTTTGGACTTATCCGTCTGAAATTCAGCAAACAATAACTGATATTCCTCGTCGGAAATCTTCGCCGTAGGACGTGCTTCAACCACATGTCCTTTGGCGCCCAAAAATTCCACAGCACGGTCTAGTGAAATATTGAATTCTCTTAAAACCTTATTTATTCGAATCGTTTTACCTTCAGCCATAAAATGCTTTTCCTATTTATATTTCTCGAATTCTGCAGTAAAAGTAGTCAACCTTAGCCTACTCTTCAAATTCTTCTTTTAATATATTGACCACCTCAATGATTGTTTCCTCTTCGAGATCGGTACTGTTTACCAAAAATGACAGATCTTTCTCTAAGACACTTTTAGCCGTATCCAAACCGATTTTCTTGAATTCATTGATGATCCAAGTTTCGATTTCATCTGAGAATTCGGTAAGTTCTACATCTTCTTCTGCTCCTTCGCGCAATACGTCAATTTCATATCCTGTGAGTTGACCCGCTAAACGGATATTGTGCCCTCCACGACCGATAGCCTTAGAAACTTCCTCTGGCTTTAAAATAACCTCTACACGCTTGCGCTCCTCGTCTATAGTCAAAGACGTTACTTTGGCCGGACTCAGTGCACGTGTGATGAATAAATTTGTATTGTTCGTAAAATTAATTACATCGATATTTTCGTTGCCCAATTCGCGGACGATGCCATGGATACGTGATCCTTTCATTCCCACACAGGCGCCCACTGGATCGATACGATCATCGTAAGAATCAACAGCTACTTTGGCTTTTTCTCCAGGGATGCGTACCACTTTTTTCACAGTAATCAAGCCGTCAAATACCTCTGGAATTTCTTGCTCAAACAATTTTTCTAAGAATAATGGATTGGCGCGAGACATAATAATGGCCGGCTTATTTCCTTTGAGTTCTACGCTCTCGATAATACCGCGCACATTATCCCCTTTACGGAAGAAATCTGAGGGAATCTGCTTGTCCTTTGGTAATATAATTTCATGCCCATCATCGTCAAGCAAAATAACAGCACGATGTCTGATGTGGTGCACCTCAGCGGTGTAAATTTCCCCTTCAAGATCCTTGAATTGCTTATATATGTTCGTGTTGTCGTGCTCGTGTATTTTGGCAATCAAATTTTGGCGCAAGGCCAAAATGGAGCGACGACCTAAATCCATAAGTTTTACTTCTTCAGATACGTCCTCACCAATTTCAAAATCCTCCTCAATTCTTCGAGCCTCGCTCAAAGAAATCTCCTCATTGGGATCCTCAACGTCACCGTCGGCCACAACCACGCGGTTGCGCCAGATTTCCATATCTCCTTTGTCTGGGTTTATGATGATGTCAAAGTTATCATCACTTCCGTACTTTTTCTTTAAGGCACCTCGAAAAACATCTTCCAAAATAGCCATCAGCGTAACGCGATCAATTAATTTGTCGTCCTTAAACTCTGAAAACGATTCAATTAACGCTAAATTTTCCATAATAAATTCATTAAAATTTAATCATAACTGTGGCGCGGACTACCGCATCAAAAGCAATTTCTTGCTCTTTTTGAATTTTGACATAACCCTTTCCAACGGGTTTTTTTTCACGCACTTGGTAACTAAGAGTAAAGGCCTCATCCGAGATTGAAATCAATTCTCCCTCAACCTCCTGGTCTTGTAATTTGACTTTTAATACACGACCTATATTTTTTTGATACTGTCGCTTTTGCTCTAAAGGTTCTGTTACCCCCGCAGATAAGACTTCAATTGAAAAGTCCCAGGCTTCACGATCTAGATTGTGTTCCACTGCACGTGAAATATCAATACAATCTTGAACACGTAAACCATGATCTCCATCAATAATGATTTTAATGTGGTTTTCATTGTTGATTTCCCAATTGATCAAAAACAAATCGGGGCGCTCAGCAAGTGCATCGGTCAATAAAGTTTCTACCTGTGCTTTCATAAAATTCAGTCTATAAAAAGAGGGGACTCCCGTCCCCTCTCATTTGTACTGCGATAAATGCGATGCAAATATACTTTATATTTTTCTGACGGCCAAAAAAAAAACAGCAGGAGCATCTTCATTAAAAAACCCCAACAAATTTGCTGGGGTTTTGTTGGCCTACTAGGGCTCGAACCTAGACTCTTCTGAACCAAAATCAGACGTGTTGCCAGTTACACCATAGGCCAATAGGGTAATGTGGCGGCAAATTTATAACAAACTTTGGGTTGCACAAATAAAATTTTTTAAATTTTTAACGCTCAAACTAAGGGGGGCTGGCCGTCCCCTTCACGAATTATTGCTAAATTCGCAACATCATCAAATCGCCTGAATTATGCGCGTCTTTAACTTTCAAAAATGGAATCAAATTGTCGGCTGGAGCGTTTTTGTTGTGGCACTCACAACTTATTGGCTCACGGTCGAACCCACTGTTAGTTTTTGGGACGCAGGAGAATATATCACTACGGCAAGCAACCTTGAAGTAGGGCATCCTCCAGGGGCGCCACTCTATCAAATCCTCGGGGCGTTTTTCTCAATTTTTGCTCTAGAGGCCGAAAACGTGGCCCTAACCATCAACTTAATGTCCGTCTTTGCCAGTGCCTTTACCATCCTCTTTTTGTTTTGGTCTTTGACACATTTGCTGAGGGCGTTACGTGAAGAACAGGACCTTCAAGATCCTGATAATGGCTGGACAATCATCGGAAGTGCTGTAGTGGGCGCCTTGGCCTTTACCTTTACGGATAGCTTTTGGTTCTCGGCAGTTGAAGCAGAAGTTTATGCCGCTGCCGCTTGTATCATGTCTGTATTGTTTTACTGTGGGTTGCGCTGGCAAGCCGATATGTACTCCCCAAGAGGGAATCGTTGGTTAATTTTGATTGCTTTTATAGTGGGGCTCTCTTTTGGGATTCACTTTATGGGGCTTTTGACCATTCCGGCAATTGGATTCCTTTATTTCTTCAGAACTACCCCAAAGGTTACCCCAAAAAACTTTATCGTCGCCAATATAGTTGTGGTAGCGGTGCTCCTATTTATCTTCAAGCTCTTGCTGCCGTGGACCTTGAAATTTTTCAGTGCCATGGAGTTGTTTTTTGTCAATACACTGCGTTTACCTTTTAATTCAGGGACCATCTTTGCCGCTCTTTTATTTATCGGTCTTTTTTATTGGGGCCTGAAAACAACTCGAGCCAAAGGTCAAGTTTGGGGCAACACATTACTGCTCTGTGTCTTATTTATTTTTATCGGTTTTTCGAGCTGGCTCATGCTTCCTATTAGGGCCAATGCCGGTACGGTGATCAATGAAAACAACCCAAACAATGCCCGAGAGCTCTTAGCTTATTACAACCGAGAACAGTACCCAGAAACTCATTTGTTTTATGGACCACAGTTTACCGAAATCTATGCTGGTCTTGATCCAGATAATCCTTACAAAGACGACAAGCCGAAATACGAAAAAGACCCTGTTCAAAATAAGTACATCGTGGTGAATGAGTGGGAGAACGCCTCTCAAAATACCGATGATGCCCACAAAGCACTCCTACCCAGAATGTGGAGTTTAGAACACGCTGCGAACTATATGCAGTATACAGGTGGTTTGGAATTTGCCATAAAACGCGCTTATCGCTCTGAACAACGTCTGGTTCAAGAAGTAGATAAGTTTAAGAAGGCCCACCAGCAGGGCCTGGTCTCTACAAAAGAATACCACGAGTTTTTAAATCGCTTCAGTCCATTCTTGGACATAGAAAAGCCGAGCTTTTTTGACAACATTAAATTCATGTTTGTGCATCAGTTCGGTTATATGTATTGGCGCTATTTTATGTGGAACTTTGTGGGGCGTCAAAACGATATTCAAGGGCAAGGCGACAGCCTTCATGGCAATTGGCTCAGTGGAATTAACGTCATTGATAACATGCGTTTGGGCAATCAAGATGCATTGCCTTCCGATTTAAAAAACAACAAGGCCCGAAATACCTACTATTTTCTCCCCCTACTCCTCGGAGCTTTGGGGATAGCCTTTCACTACCGCAGGGACAAAAAGAGTTTTTGGGTGCTGATGGTCTTCTTTTTGTTCACGGGTCTAGCCCTTAAAGTTTATCTCAATGAGCGGCCCTATGAACCGCGGGAGCGCGATTACGCCATCGTAGGGTCTTTTTATGTGTTCGCCCTATGGATGGGATACGGCGCCTACGCCCTCGTGGATTGGCTGCAACAAAAATCTTTTAAAAAATTGAGTTTGCCCGTTGGGCTAGTTCTTGCCATGCTGGCAGGACCAGTACTTTTAGCAACCCAAAACTGGGATGACCACGATCGATCTGGCCGCTATACAGCAAACGCCATGGGCAAAATGTATTTAGATTCCTGTGATCCCAACGCCCTGCTTTTCACCATCGGAGACAACGATACTTTTGCGCTTTGGTATCAACAAAATGTCGAACACTATAGGCAAGATGTGCGTATTATCAACACCAGTCTATTCCAAACAGATTGGTACATCGATGACATGAAAAAACAGGCCTTCACTAGTGCTCCCATTCCTTCTCAACTCAAACACGAGCAATACCGCTATGGGGTGCGTGACGTGATTGCTTATCAGGAAACCCTGCGCGATACGGTAGACATCAAGACATGGATGAATTTTGTCGCTAGTGAGGACTTGCGTTTTAAAGTGGAACTCAACAGTGGCCAATTCATCAATGCCTTCCCAGCCAAAGTGGTGCGCATTCCTGTAGATAAAGAGGCTGTACTGCGCAATGGCATTGTTTCCGCCAAGGATGCTGATTTGATCGTGCCATATATTGACATACAACTCAAAGGTGATTTTATTTATAAAAATCGATTACTCATGCTCGATATCATCGCCAACAATAATTGGGAACGCCCGATTTACTTTAGTGGTGGGGCTTTCGGAGATGATGACTACCTCTGGATGAAGGATTATTTGCAACTCGATGGAATGGTCTACAAACTGGTCCCTCTAAAGACCCCTATTGATCCTAGAAATCCTTATGAAATGGGCCGAGTGGACGCCGAAAAAATGTATGACATCGTGATGTCCTGGGATTGGGGCAATAGTGGTGATCCAGAGATTTACCACGACACTGAAACACGGAGAAACGGCATTACTTATCGGAGTAATCTGGCGCGTTTGGCCGATGAACTGGTCCACCAAAAAGATTACGACAGGGCTGAGCAGGTTTTGGACCTCGCCATGGAAAAAATGCCTGTAGATCTCTTTGAATATTATTCTCTATTGGATCCTTTTGTGTGGAATTATTACGTCATTGGCAAAGCAGGAAAAGCGCGTAAGGTCTATGAACAAACGGCTCAAATCCATCGAGAGTACCTCGAGTACTACGCTTCATTGGACATCACAAATCAAATCGGGAATTTGGAGGAAATCTACAGTAAGATGAATCAATACGAAGGGCTTGTTCTTTTTGTCTATGCCTACGATGAGCCCGCGTATTATATGGAGCAACGTCAAAAATTCATGGACGATGTGGCTCAATTTAAAGCCCTTTTCCAGCGGGTAGGTGTCGATATTGAAAAGGAATTTTTACAGGCTGAAACCCGAGATCGCTCCGAGAATTTTGATTCTGATATGAATTCCATTTTTCAGGATGATCTGATCGACGAGTCCAGTTAATCTATGGGGCCTAAATACACCATATCCCAAAAGACTAATGCGCTGGTTTAAGACCCCATTTTGGGCATCATGGCTCATGCCTAATCGAATTTGGCGTGGCCCTAGGCATGACTCCCAAGGCCGCCCCTGTGTTTACCTCACTTTTGACGATGGACCCATCCCAGAAGTGACCCCTTGGGTCCTCGACCAACTCGAGGCTTATGACGCTAAAGCAACATTTTTTTCTATCGGTGACAACGCTATGCGCTATCCCGAAATTCTGCGGGATATTTTAAAGCGAGGGCATACCGTAGGCAATCATACTCAATCCCACTGTAAGGGCATCGAAACCTCAACAAAAGAGTACCTCGAGCAGGTTCAGGCCTTTCACAATGGAACACAATTAAAAACCAGTTTATTTCGCCCACCTTATGGCAGAATAACTTCTAGGCAAGCCTCGAGTTTATCTAAGCTTGGGTATCGCATTGTCATGTGGGATATATTGAGCTATGATTGGGAAAAAGAATTGTCTGCTCAGACGATTTATGCCCAGCTCAAGAAGCATTTGCGCCCAGGCAGTATAGTCGTTTTCCATGACAGCCTCAAGGCTGAAAAGAATTTACGTGCCGTATTGCCCCAAATATTGGAGTGCTGCAATAATCAAGAAATGGTAATGGCTGCTTTGAAACAAGACTAAAGATACTCTTTGACCAAGCCAATCAAAGTGTTGGCATCCTGCTCTCCACTTTTGCGCCATTTCATTTCCCCATTTTTGTAGATCATTAGGGTAGGCAAACCTTTAACGCGAAGGGCTTCAGAGAGTTCCTCGTTTTTTTCCACATCAATTTTGATGACTTTGGCCTTATCGCCTAGAGCGGCGGCAACGTCTCTCATGACGGCGTGCATTTCTTGACAGGCTTGGTCCCAATCTGCGTAAAAGTCGAGCAATACAGGAACCGGAGTCTCTATTATTTCACCAAATTTTGACATAATCGTTAGTGATAAATTTGATACAAAGATAGCATTTCCAGCGAATTAGGTGGTTTTTGAGCCTTTTTTCAATTGAATAACACTTACCTCAGGTTTGATCCCCACACGTCCAGGATACCCAATAAACCCAAAACCGCGATTAACATTCAGAAATTTGTCGTTGCGTTTATAAATTCCAGCCCAGAACGGATAGCGATATTGCACTGGACTCCATTTGAATAGGCCAGGAATATCGACACCAAATTGCATGCCATGGGTATGCCCAGAAAGGGTCAAATGAACTTTCATTGGGTGATCTTTGATTTGATGTTCCCAATGGGATGGATCATGGGACATGAGGATTTTGAAAGACTCAGAATTTATACCCTGTGTCGCCGCCTTAAAGTCTCCAGACTTTTTAAAACCCCCGGCGCCCCAATTCTCCACACCGATCAAACTCAGTTGCTGTCCATCGCGATCAAGGGTAATATGCTCATTGAGCAATAATTGCCACCCCATTTGTCCTTGACGTACTTTAAGGTCATTTAAGTTTGCTAGTTTTTCTTCGGTACTGGCCCAAGGCACATAATCGCCGTAATCGTGATTGCCCAATACTGAATAAACTCCGTCGGGTGCAGACAGGCCACTAAAGATATCTTGCCAACGATCCAATTCATCAGCCCGGTTATTCACCAGATCCCCCGTGAATAGAATTAGATCGGCATTTTGCTCTTGAACAAGTGAAATCCCATAGGCCACCTTTTCCTTATCATCAAAGCTTCCACAGTGTATGTCACTTATATGCACTAAAGTATAGCCATCAAAGGCCTCAGGCAAGTCATCACAAGTTAGGGCATAGGAAAGTACTTGATATTGATATTTTCCTCGAAACATGCCATAAAGCAGCGCCCCAAAGGGAAGTGCAGCTGTAATTAGGGCCACATTACTTACAAATCGCCTCCTACTGGGTAAAAAAACCTCCGGGGAAGAAGTAAATTGACGCCCTATACCCCAAATTATACGGACTAAGTCTTCGGCCAATAAAAAGGTGCCAACTAAAAGTTTTGGGACAAAAAAAGCCAAAAACAAACCGAAAAAATAGAGTCCCCCGGGATTTGTATGACGCGCAGGACCCATCGAAAGTAATTGACCCAAAAAAAACCCGAGAACAATCAAGGAGGTGCCAAAATATACCCATGGGGCCAATGGATGTTTGGTGAGGGTTTTAATCCCTTGGTAGGCGTAAATATCAACCAAAGAATAAAACAAAATGAAGATTATCCAGCGCATTTTTTATGACAAATATAATCGCACTAGAACTAGTGCTGCATTACTTTACTTTTTTTTAACGTCTTTTTGTAACTTGAACCAATCAACTGAGTCCATGAAAAAATTTATTTGGCTGCTGCCCCTGCTGATCATAAGCGCGTGCAACCTCGATAAGCCTGGCGCAATTAAAGCTGACTTTGACCCCATTGCTTATGTCGACCCTTTTATTGGCACTGGTGGCCACGGTCATACTTTTCCCGGAGCAACAACTCCTTTTGGGATGGTCCAATTGAGCCCAGATACTCGACTCGAAGGCTGGGATGGCTGTAGTGGTTATCATTACAGTGATCAATATATTTACGGCTTCTCTCATACCCACCTTAGCGGAACTGGGGTGAGTGACTATGGCGATATACTTTTAATACCGGCTAAAACTAAGTCTTGGCATAACGGCGCTAAGGAACCTGGTGGCTATCGTCAATATTTTAAGCACAAAAACGAAAGCGCCTCCCCGGGCTTTTATCAAGTCTATTTAGACAGTCTAGACGTGTTAGCCTCGATGACGGCGAGCCCAAGAACAGGAGCACACAAATACCATTATTCACTCCAACACCCACCATATTTAGCCATTGACTTAGCCCATAGGGATGAGCTAATTTCTGCAAATATTGAACTCGTCGACCGCTACACACTGAGGGGGCATCGTCATTCCAAAGAATGGGCCGAAGACCAACGATTGTTTTTTTATATTAAATTTTCTCATCCAATAAAGATCATCAAGCAGGGACAAGATCTGTCGCTTGAAGAGTCGCTCGATTATGAATATCGCGATGATTTACAAATGCTCTACTTACAATTTGACAATAAAGAAAATAGCCCCGTCGAAATTAAGGTTGGTATTTCGGCGGTGGATATGAAAGGGGCATTTCAAAACTATCTGGCCGAAGCCGCTGGTAAAAGCTTTGATCAAATGCGCTTTGAAGCAGAAAAATTATGGCGTGATCAATTGCTCAAAATCAAAATCGCCACAAAAGAAAAAGATGTTTTAACTAATTTTTACAGCAGTCTTTACCATACGATGATTGCTCCAAACCTCTATCAAGATGTTGATGGGCGCTATCGTGGCATGGACCTGAAAATTCACAGAGATACTACATTTAATTACTACACCGTATTTTCTCTATGGGACACCTTTCGTGCTGCACATCCCCTTTACACTATTATTGAGCCAGAGCGCAATTTAGATTTTGTTAAAACTTTGTTGGCAAAATATGATGAAGGCGGCATTATGCCTATTTGGGATTTAGCCTCAAACTATACGGGCTGTATGATCGGTTATCACGGGGTTTCTGTAATTGCAGACGCTTATCTCAAAGGGCTCGATGGATTCGACGCTCAAAAAGCGCTTGAGGCCATGAAGCACAGTGCATTACAGGATCATTTGGGCCTTGAATACTATAAGCAGCTCTCGTATATCCCTTTAGAAATTGAGGGTGAAAGTGTCTCTAAAACCCTTGAATATGCTTATGACGATTGGACCATCGCACAAATGGCCAAAGCCCTTGAGCAAGACAAAGACTACGCCTATTTTATGGAGCGAGCCCAAAATTATAAAAGCGTATTTGATCCGCAGACTGGATTTATGCGTGCAAGACAATATAATGGATGGTTCTCCCCTTTTGACCCCTATGAAGTAAATTTTAATTATACCGAAGCCAATGCATGGCAGTATCGATTTTTTGTCCCTCATGATGTTGAAGGGCTCATTAAACTAATGGGCGGAAAAAATATTTTTGAGGGCGAGCTCGATAAACTCTTTTCCACAGGATCAGCAACTACAGGACGCGACCAGGTGGATATCACGGGTTTGATTGGACAATATGCCCATGGCAATGAACCCAGCCATCATATGGCATATCTCTATCACTATGTACAGAAGCCCCACAAAAGTCAAAAACGGATTCGCCAAATCTTAACTGAACTTTACAAGCCTACTCCAGATGGTATTTCAGGAAATGAAGACTGTGGCCAAATGAGCGCTTGGTATATTCTCAATAGTCTTGGACTATACCCTATGGCTCCGGGTAATCCCGAGTACCTGTTGGGAAGCCCAATCGTGGATCGCGCCGAGATTCAGGTTGGTAATCAAGCTTTCAATATAGTGGTCCATGATAATGAGCTGGATCATCCTTATGTGCAGTCCGTAAAACTTAACGGAAAAAACTGGGATAAAACTTATATTGCGCACAATGACCTTACCGAAGGAGGAACTCTTGAATTCTTCATGGGGCCCAGGCCAAGTCAATGGGGGCAATCGCAGGAGCAAAGTCCGCGTTCGCGTTTAGAATTGTCGCCAAGTGAAGCCCTAGTCGTACCTCCATTTATCAAGTCGGGCACTACGGCAATAAAAGGAAGCACTGAAGTGGTCCTAGATCAGGTGAACGATTCAGCACAAATTTATTACCGACTAAATGATGCCCCAAATAAAAAATATACGGATCCCATTTCAATTTCAGAAGATGCAATATTGAGTATTTATGCCGAAACCGCTCAAGGCAAAAGGAGCCCAGAAATTTCTACTCAATTTATTAAAATAGATCCTTTGCGCAGTATCACCCCGAGAACTGCTTTTGCCAATCAATATAGTGGCGGAGGACCTAGCGCCCTAATTGACGGTTATTTTGGGGCCAATGATTTTCATACAGGGACCTGGCAAGGATATGAGGGTTTGGATATTGATGTACTGATTGATCTTGGTCGCGTGCAGACAGTACATGAAGTATCTATAAACTTCTTAGAAGATCAGCGCAGTTGGATTTTCTTGCCCACTGCCGTAACACTTGGCGTAGGACTCGATGAAAAAACTAGAATCATAGATCAGGTCGCGCTCCCCGAAATCTCTCCTAGACAGGGTCCTATGAAAAAAACCATCACTTTTTCTTTAGACGGAAGTCTACAACGCTATATCCACATTACTGCTAAAAATTTTGGAGCACTCCCACCCTGGCATTTAGGATATGGTGGTGAGGCTTGGCTCTTTGCCGATGAAATAACCATAAAATAACTTATGAAACGCAGAAATTTTATTCAAAATACGGCCTTAGGTAGTCTTGGTGTTGTCGCCGGGACCAAAGCCCTCGCAAACGCAACACATAGTAACGAAACTGGGGTTCAACCAACTAATTCGATAAACCAAAATAAACTTCCACTGGTTATTGCGACTTGGAATGTACCCAATGCCACTGATGCCGCCTACGAGGTACTCAAAAATGGTGGTTCCGCACTCGATGCTGTGGAACAAGGTTGTCGGGTAGAAGAAGCAAACGCCGAAGGGCAAAGTGTGGGTATTGGTGGGCTACCCGATCGTGATGGTAATGTTACTCTAGATGCCTGCATTATGAGCCCTCAAGGAGACTACGGAGCCGTGGTTTATCTCCAAAACATCAAACATCCTATTTCTGTGGCTCGAAAAGTTATGGAAGAAACCCCACACGTCATCATGGCGGGTAGCGGGGCCGAAAAATTTGCCGTAAGCCAAGGATTCCCTCGTGAAAATTTACTTACCAAGGCCTCCGAAAAAGCTTGGAAAGAGTGGCTTGTGGAAGCCCAATATAAACCCATAATCAATATCGAAAATCACGATACTATAGGCATGCTGACTATAGATCAAAATGGTGATATAGCCGGGGGCTGCACGACCAGTGGACTTGCCTATAAAATGGCGGGGCGTGTCGGGGATTCTCCAATTATAGGATCTGGACTTTATATCGATAATGAAATAGGGGGTGCCACTGCAACAGGACTTGGCGAAGAAGTCCTGAAGACAGTGGGGAGTTTTTTAATAGTAGAACTCATGCGTCAAGGACGCAGTCCTCAGCAGGCATGTGAGGAGGCCATAGGAAGAATAGTGTCAAAAAATAAAAATTTCAAAGATTTTCAAGTCGGTTATATCGCAGTTAATAAAAAGGGAGAAATCGGTTATTACAGTATTCACGAAGGCTTTTCAGCCACATGCTACACGGGAGATAAAAATCAAAACTTCCAAAGTGATTTTTTCAACAAACTCAAGAAGTAATTGATATACTGAGTCATTTGACCCTAGCCCGTGCTTTATCAAGAAATAACGATCCAAAGCATAATTGGATGAAATTGTGATTATTCATTAAGTAAAAAATGATATTTATCAACAGTAAATGGTTTTTTTTAACTAATTTTGTCACTTATAAGTAGGTTGATCCCTCTCGGGGTTAATCAAATTTGGGGCGAAAAGTCATCACATATGTGGTGACTTTTCATTTTATACCCCCTCAAGTTTCTCTCGGATTTAGTGGAAATAAAGTTTGACCAAGACTGCATAAGTTTTGTAGCTTTAAGGCATCGTATTAAACCCTATGGATACCAAAAAAAGACTCTTTTTGATTGATGCATATGCCTTGATTTTTCGTGGTTACTATGCGTTTATTAAAAATCCACGCATCAATAGTCAAGGTCTTGACACTTCGGCGATACTCGGGTTTACCAATTCACTTTTGGATGTGATCAAACGAGAGCGCCCTGAATATCTTGCCGTGTGTTTTGATAAAGGAGGCAGTGAATTACGGCAAGAACTTTATACAGATTACAAAGCCAACCGGGATGAAACCCCTGAGGCTATTAAAATAGCGGTCCCTTATATTCAAGAGCTGTTAGCAGCCATGCATATTCCCGTTATTGTAAAATCCGGATTTGAAGCCGATGATATTATTGGAACTTTAGCAAAAAAAGCTGAAAAGGAGGGATTCGACACCTATATGGTCACGCCTGATAAGGATTTTGCTCAGTTGGTAAGCGATCATATTTTCATGTATCGCCCTGTTTTTGGCGGCGGTTATGAAACCTGGGGCATCCCTGAAGTGCAAGAAAAATTTGAAGTCGAACGACCAGAACAAGTCATCGATTTGCTCGGAATGATGGGCGATAGTGCGGACAACATCCCTGGACTCCCTGGTGTAGGAGAAAAAACAGCAAAAAAATTTATTCAAGCCTACGGTTCTCTCGAAGGCTTATTGGCCCATACTCACGAGCTCAAAGGAAAAATGAAAGAGCGCGTTGAGGAACATGCTCAGCTCGGTCGCTTAAGTAAAGAACTCGCCACAATTTTACTCGATGTTCCTGTAGATTTTGAACCCGAAAAATTAATAATGGAGGCCCCTAATGTGCCGGCCGTTACTGCATTATTTGAAACCCTTGAGTTCCGGAGACTTACCCAAAATTTCATCAACACTTTTGCCCGGCCCGACGCCTCGTCCCAAGCCAGTAATCAGCCAGATGCATCCAAATCTTTGAACATTCAGGAGTCCGAGGTTCACCGTACGGAAAAATCATCCAAAACTGAAGTCACAGCTGGAGCCGGTCAATTTTCGCTTTTTGACACACTTCAAGATGAGGTAAGCTCCGCTTCGAGCAGGCAAAATTTAGAAAGTACAAGTCATCATTATCAAGTTTTAAGTCCTGGACTCTCCCTGGATTTATTCATCAGTGCTATATTAAAACAGGAAAAGGTGGCCCTGCATTTACTCACTGATTCAGAGGACGCCATGACCTGCTCACTTGTAGCCATTGGATTCAGTTACCAGGCTCAAAGTGGTTATGTTTTACCCATTCCCCGAGATAAAAATGCAGCTATAACACTACTCCAGGGTCTTGACTCTTTTTTCCAAAACTTGGATATTGAAAAAGTGGGGCAAAACTTAAAAGCCAGCATAAAGATCTTGTCGCGCTACGGCGTTCGATTAAAAGGGCCTTTGTTTGATACCATGTTAGCGCATTATTTGATTAATCCTGACATGCGACATGATCCAGTGGTTCTGGCCGAAAATTATTTGAATTACAGACCCATTAACCCCACAGATCTATTGGGTAGAGGGGGTAAAAATCAAAAATCTTATTGGGATCTCGACCCCGGAGAAGTAGCCAATTGTACCGCTGAAATGGCTGATATTACGATACAGCTTAGAAATCATTTTTTGGATGAATTGAGCCAAGCTGAGACTCTTAAACTTTATCAGGAAATTGAAATTCCTTTATTAAGTGTTTTGGCAGACATGGAACTTGAAGGTATAAACCTCGATGCCCCCTATTTAAATGGACTTTCAAAGACCCTCGACTCAGACATAAGCCGTCTTCAAGAGTCGATTTACGCCCAGGCCGGAACGGAATTTAACATAGCTTCTCCTAAGCAACTCGGCGAGGTCTTGTTTGAGCAAATGAAGCTTGTAGACAAGCCGAAAAAGACCAAAACCGGTCAGTATTCAACCGCTGAAGATGTTTTGTCTTATTTGGCAAAAGACCATCAAATAATTCGTGATATCCTAGAATACAGAGGATTGTCCAAGCTCAAAAGTACTTATGTCGATGCCCTTCCCAATGTTGTAAATCCTCAGACTGGACGTGTGCATACCGATTATATGCAAACGGTTGCAGCTACTGGACGATTATCTAGTAATAATCCAAATCTTCAAAACATCCCGATTCGAACCGAGCGAGGTCGTGCGGTGCGTAAAGCATTTGTTCCGAGAAACGAAGATTATTTGTTGATGGCTGCAGATTACTCTCAAATTGAATTGCGCATCATTGCCGCACTCTCTGAGGAAAGTACCATGATCGAGGCATTTCAACGTGGAGAAGACATCCACGCCGCGACCGCTGCTCAAGTTTTTGGGGTGTCCCTAGAAGAGGTGACTCGTGAACAACGTAGCCATGCCAAAACGGTTAACTTTGGTATTATTTATGGGGTTTCAGCTTTTGGCCTGAGTAATCAAACTGATTTGAGCCGTTCAGAATCAAAAGAACTCATAGAAACCTATTACGCCACCTATCCCAAGCTAAAAGCATTCATCGGAGCGCAGGTGAATTTTGCCCGAAATCATGGATACGTTCAAACGATCTCTGGACGCCGTCGTTATCTCAATGACATCAATAGCCGAAACGCTGTAGTTCGTGGAGCAGCCGAACGCAACGCAGTGAATGCCCCAATACAAGGGAGCGCCGCCGACATCATTAAAATTGCCATGATTGATATACACAAGGCTCTCGAGGAAGGTGCCTATAAAAGTAAAATGCTGCTGCAAGTCCATGATGAACTTGTATTCGATGTTTATCGCCCAGAATTAGAACAGATTAAAGAATTAGTGCGGTTAAAAATGCAACAAGCATACACACTTGCGGTTCCTCTTGTGGTAGATGTCGGTCAAGGGGTTAACTGGCTTGAGGCCCATTGATTTAGCCAACAAAACCGGGGCATAAAACTTTTGCCTATTTCCGGTTTGTAATTACAATTATTACCCTTACATTTGCGGCCCTCAAAGGAGGGAAATTCAATGATTATTAACAATTTGACAAAAAACTGAATGGACACATTAAGTTACAAAACAGTATCTGCCAACAAAAACACCGTGAACAAAGAGTGGGTTTTGGTAGATGCGGACGGCCAGGCATTGGGTCGTCTTGCCAGCGAAGTTGCTAAATTACTTCGCGGAAAACACAAACCAAACTACACCCCCCACGTAGACTGTGGAGACAATGTAGTGGTCACTAATGCAGCCAAGGTAAGTCTATCTGGCAAAAAATGGGAGTCTAAAACTTACATTCGCCATACAGGTTACCCTGGAGGTCAGCGATCGTTGTCGGCAAAAGAATTGCTCGCGAAAGATCCTGCTCGTGTTGTAGAAAAAGCCGTTAAAGGCATGTTGCCAAAAAACAAACTAGGTGCTGATTTATTCCGCAACCTAAAAGTTTATTCTGGTGAAGAACACGGACAAGAAGCGCAAAAACCAAGAGTAATTAACCTTAACGACAACAAGTAATGGAAACGATTCACAAAATTGGACGTAGAAAAACCGCGGTAGCACGTGTGTACGTTTCTAAAGGAAAAGGAAACATCACGGTTAACAATCGCGCATTTGATAACTATTTTACAACACCAACACTGCGCTATAAAGTAGAGCAGCCGCTTAGCCTTACTGGCAATGAGAAATCATTTGACATCAAGGTGAACGTAAGTGGTGGTGGTATCACTGGACAAGCAGAAGCAGTGCGCTTGGCTATTGCCCGTGCTATGTGTGCTGTAAATGAGGAACACAGATTAGTTCTTAAACCAGAAGGTTTATTAACTCGTGACCCGAGAATGGTGGAACGCAAGAAATTCGGTCAGAAGAAAGCCCGTAAGAAATTCCAGTTCTCTAAACGTTAATATATTTCATTTCCGGTTCTGGACTTCTGGTCCAGAACCGCGAAGTGGTTATGTTCATATATTTATTAATTCAGCTGTTAACGCGCTTTAAAGCCAAATTTCTCTTAAGGCGTGTGTTAGTTTAGCATCTAAACCACAAGGATTCTTGGGTTGCTATCTAAACAGAACGTAAACTAAAACAAAATGGCAAACAACGAACAAGTCAAAGCATTGCTTGACGCAGGTGTACACTTTGGACACCTTACCCGCAAATGGAACCCAAATATGGCGCCTTACATTTACATGGAGCGCAACGGGATCCACATTATCAACCTTTACAAGACTGCTGCAAAAATCGAGGAAGCCAATGCTGCCCTGAAAAAAATTGCTGCCAGTGGACGCAAAATTCTTTTTGTTGCTACAAAAAAACAGGCTAAAGACATTGTTGCTGAAAAAGCAAAAAATGCAAATATGCCTTATATCACAGAGCGTTGGCCTGGTGGTATGTTGACTAATTTTGTCACTATCCGCAAAGCCGTTAAGAAAATGGCCTCTATCGATCGCATGAAGCAAGACGGAACCTTTAATACCCTTTCTAAGAAAGAGCGTTTAGCGGTAGATCGTCTTCGTGCCAAACTTGAGAAAAACCTTGGGTCTATCTCTGATATGAGCCGTCTTCCTGGAGCATTATTTATCGTAGACACTACCCGTGAGCACATCGCGGTTAAAGAGGCGCAAAAATTGAATATCCCAATATTTGCTATGGTGGATACCAATAGTGACCCACGTCCTATTGACTATGTTATCCCATCTAACGATGACGCTTCAAAATCAATCGACAGCATCATGACTAGTGTGACTAACGCCATTATCGAAGGATTGGCAGAGCGCAAAGCTGGAGGTGCCCAAGATGAAGAGGTTGATACAGAAGATGTGGTAGTAGAAGCTAAAGCTCCTCGTAAGCGTGCAGCTGTAGCCCCTGCTTCAGCGAGCTCAGAAGAAGAATAAATTTAACTCATTCATTATAGTTATTAACCATAATATGCCTTTGGGTTTGAAACCTTTAGGCAACTATAAAATTCAAAAAAAATGGCACAAATTACAGCCGCTCAGGTAAACGAACTAAGACAAAAAACTGGTGCAGGAATGATGGATTGCAAAAAAGCTTTGGTTGAGGCCGAAGGTGATTTTGAACAAGCCATCGCCGTATTGCGTAAAAAAGGACAAAAAATCGCCGAGAAGCGTGCAGATCGTGATTCAAGCGAAGGCGCGGTTATCGCCAAAGTAAATGATCAAGCCAATAAAGGAGTGATTGTTTCTTTGAACTGTGAAACTGATTTCGTAGCCAAAAATGACGATTTTGTGGCTTTGGCCAATGCATTAGCCGAAGTTGCCTTAGGCACGAGCAGCCTTGAAGATTTTTTAGCTTCTTCTTTTGAAGGAATGACTGTTCAAGATAAATTAACTGAGCAAACCGGTGTAATCGGAGAAAAAATTGAGATAGGTGGATTCAAAACACTTGAAGCTCCTTTTGTAGGTTCTTACATCCACGGAAATAAAATCGGTGCTTTGGTAGGATTGTCAAACGCTATTGATGGTGCTGCTGAGCTTGGAAAAAGTGTTTCTATGCAAGTTGCTTCAATGGGAGCCACCACGCTTTCTTATAAAGATTTCGACCCTGCGTTTGTTGCCTCAGAAACTGAAGCACGAATCGCTGCTATCGAAAAAGATAATATCGAATTGGCTCGTTTAGGCAAGACATTGAAAAATGTTCCTCAATACATCTCACGCGCTCAACTGAGTGATGCTGTGCTAGCTGAAGCTGAACAAGCCATCAAAGATGAACTTAAAGCTGAAGGAAAACCAGAGCAAATCTGGGACAAAATCGTTCCTGGAAAATTGGAGCGCTTTATCGCAGACAACACTACTTTGGATCAGGAGAAGTGTCTTTTAGACCAAAACTTCATCATGGATGACAAAATGAATGTTGCTCAATACGTGGCCAGTAAAGGAGACGTAACTGTGGTTTCATTCGAGCGTGTGTCTTTGGTGTAAGCCCTGTTAGATTTTAAATTAAAAACCGCCTAAAGTTGTATTTAGGCGGTTTTTTTACGCCCCTTTGATCCACAATTTTTAATTACTTTTGTGAGTGAAAATTACCACTATGACCTACAAACGCATCTTGTTAAAACTCTCTGGTGAGGCCCTTATGGGTGATCAGCAATACGGAATTGACCCGAGTCGTCTTAAAACCTACGCCCAAGACATTAAAGCGGCGGTTGATTCTGGAGTCCAAGTAGCTTTAGTTATTGGAGGGGGTAATATTTTTAGAGGTGTTTCAGGAGTGAGCGGTGGCATGGACCGCGTGCAAGGTGATTATATGGGTATGCTTGCCACAGTCATTAATGGACTGGCTTTGCAAAGTGCCCTAGAGAATGAGGGCATTCAAACGCGACTACAAAGCGCCATAAAAATGAATGAAATTGCCGAACCCTTTATCCGTCGACGTGCTGTTCGTCATCTTGAAAAAGGACGTGTTGTAATTTTTGGCGGAGGCACAGGTAATCCCTATTTTACCACTGATTCAGCAGCGGTGTTGCGTGCCATTGAAATAGAAGCTGATGTAATTCTCAAAGGGACTCGTGTGGATGGCATCTATACCAGTGATCCCGAAAAAGACACTTCAGCAACTAAATTTGATCATATCTCCTTTGCGGACGTACTCAAACGTGGGTTAAATGTAATGGACACTACGGCCTTTACATTGAGTCAAGAAAACCAATTACCCATTGTTGTTTTCGATATGAATACTGTCGGAAACTTGCAGCGTTTGCTCTCCGGAGAACAAATAGGAACTACTGTTCGTTAAGTATTTAAAAGCGTTATTTATCATGGAAGAAGAGATAGAATTTATCATTGATGCAGCCCAAGAAGCGATGGGCAAAGTATTGGTGCACTTAGAGAAAAAATTTATCACAATACGCGCGGGCAAGGCCTCACCGGCGATGCTTACCGGGGTAATGGTCGAGTATTACGGGAGCCCAACGCCTTTGAACCAAGTATCAAACATCAATACACCCGATGGGATGACCATTTCGGTACAGCCCTTTGAAAAATCTTTAATCCAGGAAATCGAAAAAGGCATCATGATGGCCAACTTGGGATTCAACCCGATGAACAATGGAGAAAGCGTAATCATAAACGTACCGCCACTCACTGAAGAGCGCCGTCGCGAATTGGCCAAACAGGCCAAGGCCGAAGCCGAAGACGCTAAAGTAGGTGTGCGCAATGAGCGCAAAAGCGCTAATAATGAGATAAAAGGTCTGGACATCTCTGAAGACCTAAAGAAAAATCTTGAGGTGGACATCCAAGAACTTACCGACAAGCACATCCAAAAAATCGATCAGATCTTCAGCAATAAAGAAGCTGAAATCATGAAGGTTTAATAAATGCTCAGAGATTGAGGCCTTAAAAAAGCATGGCAATTTTCTCTGCCAATGCTCCGAATTCCTCTGGACTTAAAGAAACTTTTTGAACAAATCTGATGTCTTCCATGTGATTCAGTGGAATCAAATGCACGTGTACGTGTGGCACCTCGAGGCCAATGACCGACATACCGATTCGTTTACAAGGCACTGCTTTTTCTAGAGCCAGAGCGACCTTTCTAGAAAATTCCATAAGCCCCGCATAAGTTTCAGGATCGAGATCAAAGAGTTTGTTTACCTCTTTTTTAGGTATGCACAAGGTATGTCCTTTGGCATTGGGGTTAATGTCTAAAAAAGCCAAAAAATCATCCGTTTCTGCCACTTTATAGCAGGGAATACTGCCTTGGATAATTTTTGTAAAAATGCTGGCCATGACTACTCTCTGGTGATTTGAATGACTTCAAAGTTCATCACCCCATTTGGCACTTGAATCGCAGCAATCTCACCAACCTTTTTACCCAGTAAGCCTTTGCCTATGGGAGAATCAACAGAGATTTTTCCAGACTTCAAGTCCGCCTCGCTTTGGGCCACTAATTTATAGGTCATTTCCATATTGTTAATGGTGTTTTTAATTTTTACCGTGGAATGCACCAATACTTTTGAGGTATCCAACTGGGATTCATCAATAAGGCGTGCGCCCGCTAAGGTCTCCTCGAGTTTAGCAATGCGCAATTCGAGCAAGCCTTGGGCTTCTTTGGCCGCGTCGTATTCAGCATTCTCGCTCAAGTCCCCTTTGTCCCGGGCATCAGCAATGGCCTGAGAGGCCTTTGGTCGTTCTACATCGCGCAAACGGTCTACTTCGTCTCGCAATTTTTTTAATCCTTCTGCAGTGTAATAAGATACTTTACTCATATCGTTTCGTTTAAAAAAAATATCCCCAAACATCAGGTTTTGTTACTTTGGTCGGCCTATGTTGTTGGGAATAAAAAGATCCCATACGTGATGGGATCTCTCACAAAGATATAAAAATTTTATTCTGATAACTTTATCGTACATTTCACCATTAAAACAAAATTGCGCTTTTGACCCTATCGAATATCAAATTAAGTGGACTGTCCTTTAGCCTTTTGCTAATGGTACTCCTATTGGGTTGCAGTGGCGAAGACGAAAACAGACTGATCAATAATCCTTATTTGAATCAAGTGCCCGTCTCGCTGAATTTAAACCTTAACCTACCTCAATACAACGCCTTGAAATACCCAGGCAATTTTGTGGTCTTGAGTAATCAAGGCATTCGCGGGGTCGTTATCTACAATGTCAATAATAGTCTTTATACGGCCTTTGATTTGAGTGACCCCAACCACAGCCCAAACAATTGCTCAACCATGACCCTGCAAGGGGTGGTGGCCAGTTGTCAATGTTCAGACAACAACAGTTACGACCTTGTTACCGGACAACATCAAACCGAGACCCAAGCCTACCCCATGCTCCCTTATCGGGCTCAGCGCAATGGCGATGTACTTGTAATCACCAATTAAAATCCGAGCGTAAGCCCCGCCAAGATATTGAATAGTGCCTGAGGATAATACCCCGTACCTTCTACAGTAGTGATCGTTCCTGGCACAGAGAAATCATCGTCGTAAGTGTAGTAATAACCATTACTGCTAAAGGCTGCACTAAAAATATTATTGGCCAAAACTTCAACAGACATGGACTTTCCTATGAGCGGTTTTGCCCATGAATAACTTGCCGAAATATCATGAACAGTATATGCGGGTAACAATGAAACTGCACTTTCGGTATTGCTCATGAACTGATCGCCCACATGACGAGTGGTCCAAGCAAAACGCCCCCCTTGAAATGGAGTATAAACCACAGTTCCGCTGGCAATCAAGCTCGGTGCAAACGAGATATCTGTAGTGCCCAAATTTTGCAATGCCCCATCAAATGAGCTAATAAAATCAACATTTTTATTACGACTTAAAGCAACCGCAGTTTGCAAAGCCCATGCATCGGAAATGGCCCAAGAACCTTCAGCTTCGAGTCCTGTGCGATAACTGCGCCCACTGGTGGCACGAATAGGTGCGCCGCTATTGTCAATAGCCCCAGTAAGGACCAGTTGATTTTGATAATCCATATAATAAGCCACTAGGCTGTATTGATAACTTTGACCCTGAGCGCTGCGCCCTTTTGCGCGCCACCCCAGCTCAAAGTCATCAAGTCTTTCAGGGGTAAATACCCCTTGCTCAAAATCACTGCGTCGCGGCTCTCTGTGAGACCTTCCAAAAGAAGCATAAAGCAGCTGGCCTTTGCCAAAGTTTTTCGTGACGCCAAACTTTGGATTAAAAAACGCATATTTCTGCTGCACGTTTAAGGGCAATAAATCGGAGTTAATGCCTGAAGTGCGGTAACTGATCCAACGCTCTTGAATATCAGCATAAACAGACCAATTCTTGTCCAAACGCCAGTTTACCTTTGAAAATACACTAGTTTCATTCTTATCGCCATTGCCCGAGTAATAACGCTGTCTTGGATTCGCCTCGGGCGCATAACGAGCCCATATCAGTTCTCCAAAATGGTCGCCCCCGTAATAACTCGTATAAACACCAGAGGTCCATTCGACCTTATCAGCAGTGTAATTTAAGTGGGTGTTTAAGGCGTAAAAATTATTGTTCAACCAGCGACGGCGTACCAAATCAGTGGCTGAAATATTTTGGCCATCAACCACCACAGGGCTCAAGCCGTAGGTCGCTAAATCAGCGTCACTACTGTAAAGAATATTTTGACTGTACCAAGAATCCACGTACTCTTCGAAGAAACCTCTCCCGTGGGTATAATTCAACGAAACTTGACTATCCCAACGCTCGGACAAGTCCTGACTCCAAAGGAATTGCACATGATCTTGCTTGTAATTGTCCACTTGTTGATCGTAAAAACCCTCGAGATTGCCCTGATCGTCAAATTGTGCCCCCGCTGGATTAAAGCGCCGGTTTTGGTCGAGAGTCACTTGATCCACACCATACCAAGACTGATAAGTGATCTCACGTCCGCCAAATCCAATTAAACTAATTTTACTACGCTGGGACTCATAATCCGCCTGAAGCCAATAGGCGGTCAAATCACTTGAGGCCCGCTCGATATAGCCATCACTATCAATTTTGGACAGGCGGCCCGAAAAGGAAAACCCATCGGCCAGAGGTCCTGAAGAGAATTTTAGATTGTGCCTTTGAGTGTTAAAAGAACCTCCGCTGCTTTGAATTTGCAAGCTGGGTTCTTTTTGAGCTTTATAGGTGGATAAATTTAAACTAGCTCCAAAGGCTCCTGGACCAAAGGCGGTACTTCCCACCCCTCGTTGGAGCTGCAAGTCTTCTACAGAGGAGCCTAAGTCAGGTAAATTAACCCAAAAAACGCCTTGACTTTCGGCGTCGTTATACGGGATACCATTAATACTTACATTGACTCGAGTGGCGTCACTCCCCCTGACCCGCAGACCGGTATATCCTATTCCTGCGCCTGCATCACTGGTGGCCACAACCCCAGGTAAATTTTGAATCAGATAAGGCAAATCTTGCCCCAAGTTCAGGGGCGCCAAATCCTGGGCGGTGAGATTAGATTGAGAAATGGGGTCTTGAACTTTGGCTTTGGTGGCCTTAAGCAGTACTTCTCCAAGAGTTTGCACTTGTGTCGAGTCTTTAGGTTGTGGCTCTTGAGCCAATAGACTGCCGCATAGACTCCCTGCGGCCAAGGTTAAAAATAAAGGTTTCATTCGTAAACGATTTACGAATAAAAGGGGTCACTATTCTTTGGTTAATGATTAAATGTTGTCGCCCTAACGACTTTTTTACCAGAAGCTACTCTGGTTTGTTTCCTAAACAGCATTACCTGTTCAAGGTTCTATGGGTATAATCTCAGCCGGCCTTTTTCCATGAGGTTATCGAACCAGCACCCCTTTGAGATGTGTTACAAAATTACATATTGGTCATGAAGTACCCAAGATTCTGATTGTATTTTATAAGGGAATTTTAAGGACAGTACTTCTTGAGCATTACGCACACAACGAGCGCGATTACTCTCTGAATCACGTGGTGTAAGACGGTATTGTCTCAAGAACCAAAGTAAGCTAACTCAATGGTCTATGAGCCTTATTAAGAAGATCGTTTACTGTTTTGACCGGATTAAAAGTCTCGAGAGGAACGGCAACAAAAACTGTATGCCACTTGGCCATGGCCCCATTCCATAATCCCGGAAGTTCAAGCACTTTTAGAAGCTGACCCTGATAGTTCTTTCGGGCTATAAAACTCATCCCTTGATCGCAATAATTCATCAAATCGTAGGGCTCGCCTTCATGATCCCGCAAACCACAAACTAAATCCACAGGATTAAAATGAGTCGCTTGAGCAAAGACATCAATATGTCTTTTATTGTCTTTATCAAACTGAGCCCCCTCTAAAATTTGAAGGCTGGTCCCTTCAAGCTCCTCTTTGATCCAAAAAGGACCACCGCCAGGAGCCCCTGTATTAGCGACTACGCCGCACACCCGAATCGGGCGATAAAGGAGCTGATAAGCCTGCTGAGGTGTTTTGGGTAGTGCGCGTGTACCGAAAGTTTTCCATAAAAAAGTATTAATCTGTTCTAAGGAAACCTCATCAGGTTTACTCGATAATTCTTTAAGAAAGGTGTGGACCTGAGACTGGATATCCATCAGTATTCCTGCAAGTCCTTTTTTATACAAAGCCATAACAGGCACCTCATCCTGGGCCATTACATTATCTATATTCTTAATAAATACGACATCGGCACTAATATCATTTAAGTTTTCGAGCAGTGCCCCATGTCCCGAGGGACGAAAGACCAGGCGACCCTGTTCATCTCGAAAAGGCTTATTGTTTAAATCGACCGCAATAGTTTTAGTGTGCTCCTTTTGAAAAGAATAGGAGATATGGAAGTTCTTTTTTGTTTGTCGCTCCAAACGCGATTGAATGCGAGAAAACTCATTCTTAAAGTCCTCCAAATGCTCTGGAGAAAAGGTGAAATGTGTATAAACCTCATCGTGTAATCCGGCATAAAAAGACCCTTCGTAGAGCTGTTCTTCAAAAGCAGACAATATGTTTTTATTATAGCGATGGAAGGGAATGAGCCCTTTGGGTAAACTGCCAAAATTAAGCCCTGGCTCCTGGATTAAAACAGAAACCATAGTGGCAAACCGCTTTTCTTTAGTCCAGGTTTTGAACTCTGGATAATGCTGACGCACCTGTTGTCGAATAAGTTCGATAAAGGGAAACTCTTTGATGTGAGCGTAAAATTTGGCAATCGCCTCGTGACCAGGCTGGGCTAAATAATCATTGAGCCGCTCGTTTTCAGGGTCAAATGAATTTAAAAAATCAAAAAGAAATCCGAACATCCGGGTGGCTGCGCCCGAAGCAGGGACAAATTTTACGACTTCGAGTGATTTAGATTGCTGCTCATAGGACTTGGCCCACACGCGCCATTGGTCATTATTAAAGTCAATTATCCCATCCCCTAAAGTGGCAGGGCGTAGAACATCCAGCCAAGGAATCCCGCGCTTAAATACCTCTATTTGAGCTAGCACTTGGTCCTGGTCAAGTCCTAAATCTTGAATATCCTTTAGATCTCGTTCGTTAAACATGCAGATTTGGCCAGGTTTTATTGATGAATTTACAGGCTTGATTCATTCGTTGTCTATGAGATCCATAAACAACTTCATAGCAGAGGCCTTTATTGTCTAAATAGGCTTTAAAGATACTGAATAAGGCTTCGCGCTCCAAGGGTCGATCGCGCAAGTCATCTGCCTGCCATGGCATATCCGGCTGGGTCAGTATATAAATTATGCGGTCGGTTTGCGCAAACATATGTGCCGGTATTTTACCCCAATTAGTGCCAAAATAATAGTCAAAATATACCTCGAGTTGCTCAATGTTCGTGTCCATGAAAACTGGTGCGACGGACTTGTCAGTCCCATGCTCACGAGCCAAGTCCAGAGCCTTTTGCTGCTCGCCAAACTGACCACTAATTAATAAGGCTATATCTTCAGGGTCCACAGGGCGTTTTTGAGTATCCCAAATCTTTTGAGCAAAAGTCCTTAAATACTCCGCAACCATGATGCCGTTATATTGCTCTGTCAAAGCCGCTGCAAGCGAAGATTTGCCGCTACACTCCGGGCCGAACAGGACAATTTGAGGGGGCGTTAATTGGGCTGTTATTGGATTAATTGAGGCGATAATACAGAGGTTTTGGAGCGATTAATAGACTTTTAAAGTTTTCCGCCAGGCCAACAATCCTTGAATGGCCAGTATCGTAAATATAAGATATTGAAGCGAAAGCATTCCCAAACCGCGATAGGCATAAAGTGGCACTGTTATGACATCAGCAATGATCCAAAGGGTCCAATGTTCAATTTTTTTATTAGCCATATACCACATTGCCGTAAAGAAAATGCCCGAGGTCACCACATCCACATAACTATACCATTGCATGTCGTAGTCAAAGGCTTGATAAACCGCGTAAGTCACCCCTACTGTGATTAAAAAAAAAGTAAAGCCTAT
The DNA here is from genome assembly GCA_038153605.1 of Flavobacteriaceae bacterium. Lineage (GTDB taxonomy): Bacteria > Bacteroidota > Bacteroidia > Flavobacteriales > Flavobacteriaceae > BACL21. The sequence goes on along the minus strand of JAYOYS010000007.1, from coordinate 22,981 downwards.
GTAGCGTTCTCTTGTATTAGTCACACTGATATTGTATTTAGGCTGTGCGTCTTGATAGCGCGTCCATTGGTGCCAGCCATATAAACTCATGAGACTGTAATAGACATTCATCATCATGTCCCCAAAATACTGGGCCTGATACAATAAATATACGGTCAATGCTGTCCCGATAAGTCCGGTAGGATAAACCAAAATATGGGCTTTCTTGGCGTACCACACACTGAGGATACCACATATAAAGGCAATAGACTCTATGACTATTTGTAATGTCCCTGACGCTCGATAAGGACCAATAATAAATTCAATGAGGGTCTCCATAGGTTTTTTATGCTTTCAAAGATAAAACTTCCTCAATTGCGGTACCCACGACAACCATGTCGGCTCCAGCGCTCCAAGCCGCTTGAATTTGGTCCCTTTGACGCAGGCCTCCACCCACAATCAAAGGTAAGGATGTCGCGTCTTTGACGCTTTGAATGATTTCTACAGGAACGGGGTTTTGTGCTCCACTGCCTGCCTCTAAATAAACAGCTTTAGCGCCCATGTAGTAGGCAGCCACAGCACGGTTTATAATTACATCAGGCGCATTAATGTTCAGTGGTTCGGTCTGTGTAACGCGCGCTACGGCACTCTGTGTCCCTCCATCGATGAGTAAATAGGCCGTCGCTATGGTAGGTAAGTCTATAGTTCTAAGCATAGCAGCGGCCCGAGCCTGTTGTCCAATTAAATATTCTGGATTATCTCCAGATACGAGTGATAAAAACAAAAGGGCATCAGCCTGTGCACTTATTTGCTCTGCATCACCCGGGAATATCCAAACAGGTAGTTGAGATTGATTTTTAAGAACACGGATCAGTTCACCGGTTTTTCCAGGAGCTACCGTGCTGCCTCCAACAAAAATATGAGTGGTTTCGGCGGGAAAATGCAATAATAATGGCGCAACCATTTCAACGGTGCACTTATCAGGATCGACTAAGACGCTGAGCTGCTTTTGACCTTGCTCAATTTGGGATAACCACTGAGTCAGGGGATCAATTTGTTTTTCAGTCCTTGTCGCCTTGTCGGAAGTCTCGGCCTTATTGGGAATGTTACTCATGATCCATAAGTTTTGTATCCTTTGTCATGCCACAGATATAATCCCCCAATTCAAATCCTATGTAATCAAAAGTAGGCCCCTTAGACTGTATAATTTTTCCTTTAGCCTGGATGAAAGAATTTGATGCTGGTTGCCAATCACTGAGTGCAATCCCGTTTAAAAAGCTCAATCCTGGGATTGAGGCCATTTTATATATACTCTCTTTGGCCGTCCAGACATAAGTGTACTGTTCCACTGGCTGGGGCACCATCGACTCTAATTCAGGAGAGATTCCTGAACAAAACTTATGAGCGATACGCATAATTTTTGGGCGCCGTAATTCTATATCAATTCCGACATTATAGGGCGCTACAATTATGGCTGATCGCGTATGCGAATGGGTTATTGAAATGTATTTCCCCGAGTGCAAAAATGGCTTGCCGTATTGATCGTAATACAAATCATCATCAGATAAACCCGCAGATTGGAGTAATGCGCGTACGCTAAGAAACCCCTTGCGATGCACCAGGCTTTTCATCGAGTCGAAACGCACTTTACTTTGATCTGTCATCGTGCCCAGGACCAACAATTGTTCCAATGTTTCTGAGATATCCCAAAGGTATACATTGGCCTCAGGCCATGGGTTAATCGTTCTAAAAAGTGGCATTGAGTCTAAAAAATGTTCCGTACTTTTGTCGGCGAATTCGAATCCATCAAATATAACAATATGCCCACAAACACAGTGCCTTACGTACCGTTTAAAGTGAAAGATATGTCCCTCGCTGCCTGGGGACGCAAAGAAATTGAGCTCGCCGAAGCAGAGATGCCAGGACTTATGGCTTTGCGTGTCGAGTACGGCGACAGCAAACCCCTTGCCGGCGCCCGTATCGCGGGTTGTTTGCACATGACCATACAGACGGCTGTGCTGATTGAAACCCTACAAGCCTTGGGTGCCGAGGTTACTTGGAGTTCATGTAACATATTCTCGACTCAGGATCAGGCGGCCGCAGCCATCGCTGATGCCGGTACTGCAGTTTATGCATGGAAAGGCATGAACGAAGAAGAATTTGACTGGTGTATCGAACAAACCCTGTTCTTCGGCGAAGATCGTCAGCCACTGAATATGATTTTAGATGATGGGGGTGACCTCACCAATATGGTTTTAGACCGCTACCCAGAACTCGTGGCTGGGATCAAAGGTCTGAGCGAAGAAACCACCACAGGAGTACACCGTCTTTACGAGCGTATGGAAAACGGCACCTTGCCTCTTCCTGCCATCAATGTAAACGACAGTGTGACCAAAAGTAAATTCGACAACAAATACGGTTGTAAAGAAAGTGCGGTAGACGCCGTGCGCCGTGCCACCGACATCATGCTGGCTGGAAAGCGCGTGGTGGTCTGCGGTTATGGCGATGTGGGTAAAGGAACCGCCGCCTCATTCAGTGGGGCTGGTGCCATCGTTACAGTCACAGAAATCGATCCGATTTGCGCATTACAAGCCGCTATGGATGGCTATGCGGTGAAGAAACTCGAGACCGTAATCGAAACAGTGGACATCGTGGTGACCGCTACTGGAAACAAGGACATCGTTCAAGGGGCTCATTTTGCTAAAATGAAGGACAAAACCATCGTGTGTAATATCGGTCACTTTGACAATGAAATCGATGTGGCTTGGCTCAAGGCCAATGCCGACGGTCCAAAAGTAGAGATCAAGCCTCAGGTCGATAAGTATACCTTAAACGGAAAAGACATCATTCTTTTGGCCGAAGGTCGCCTAGTGAACTTGGGTTGTGCCACAGGACACCCGAGTTTTGTAATGAGTAATTCATTTACCAACCAAACACTCGCCCAAATCGAGCTTTGGAACCACACGGACAAATACGAAAACAAAGTTTATATGTTGCCTAAGCACCTGGATGAGAAAGTCGCGGCTTTACACCTTGAGAAAATCGGAGTAGAGCTCACCGAGCTGCGTTCAGATCAGGCTAAGTACATCGGGGTCACCCCTCAGGGACCCTTCAAGCCAGAGTACTACAGGTACTAGGCAGACTAAATTCTGTTGGCTCATTTTAATTAGGAGACATAGAATCATAAGGCCAGACCGAAGAGCCACGGCCATTTCATAGCCGAGCTCAGAGTTCGTTTCCCATTCATAAAAAAAGCCCCGTCAAATGACGGGGCTTTTTAATTTCTCGAATGAATAAGTCCTAGGCTTCCCCTTGAGGAACGATGGAAACAAAAGATTTTCCGCCTTTTTTCTTTTCAAACTTAACAGTACCATCAACTCTAGCGTGTAATGTGTGATCTTTTCCAAGATATACATTATCTCCAGGGTGATGCTGCGTACCACGTTGTCTTACGATGATATTTCCAGCAATTGCCACTTGACCACCAAAAATCTTAACCCCTAGGCGTTTCGATTCTGATTCGCGACCGTTTTTAGAACTACCAACTCCTTTTTTGTGAGCCATTTTTTTTCGGTTTTATAGGTTATACATTTTTGATTGCCTCAATAAGGTCTGCCTTCTTCATTGATGAAATTCCGACAATACCTTTATCCTTGGCAAGATCTTTTAGTTGAGCTACAGTCATTGAATCATAATCAGCAGCTTGATCGACCTTTGGTGTTTCAGCAGCAGCTTTTGCTTTTGGCTCTGCCTTCTTAGCGCCGCTGGCTACGATGCCTTCGATTAGGATTTCAGTGAGTGATTGACGATGCCCGTTCTTTTTACGGTATCCTTTTCTGCGTTTCTTTTTAAACACAATAACTTTGTCACCTTTAAGGTGCTTCAAGACTTTTGCGCCAACTTGAGCGCCGTCTATAGCCGGGGCGCCAACAGTTACTTTGTCTCCTTCACCAATCAAAAGAACGTTGTCAAATGACACTTTTGCGCCCTCCTGTTCTGGCAAACGATGGACAAAAACCTTTTGGTCTTTCGCAACTTTAAATTGCTGCCCTGCTATCTCTACAATTGCATACATAGCGTATCGATTAATTTATTGTTTTTATACTTCCTCAGGTCAGGATAAAAAGTCTCTGAGCCTAAGGCGGGTGCAAATATAATCGTAATATTTAATACCACAAAGGTATTTTTACCTTAAAGTAGTGCGGTCTGATCAAGCCTAAATTAAGAAATACTTTCCCGAATTAGCCTATTGTTTCTGGCCTTTACTTTGATTGGCCAGATAGACACCCCCCAAAATAATAATTGCTGCAACTGCTTGACTCCAACCAAATCGCTCTCCATCAAAAACACCCCACATAACAGCAACCACTGGCATAGTATAGGTTACAGAGGAAGCGAAAACAGGACTCGAAATTTGAATCATTTTATTGAATAAAATTTTTGCTAATGCTGTGCCAAATAAAGCAAGTATGGCAATATAACCGGTGGAAATCTGTATTTCGGGTGTAGTCCAGACCTCATTGAAATAACCTGTGCCGATTAAAATCAGTAATGCAGGGATTACGATGACTACAAAATTTCCAGTTGCAATTGCCAAAGGAGACATTTCATTGAGATACTTCTTTAGAATATTGACATTCAAGGCGTAGCCAACAGAGGCAATCAAAACCAATAGGCCATACAAGTGGTTTTGATGAGGATTTATCTGAGCCCCAGCCATAATGAGCATTATCGACCCTATCAGCCCAATAAATACCCCAATCATTTGACGGCGCGAAGTGTAAATACTAAATACTAGATACCCTAAGACTGCCGTAGCCAATGGTGTCAAGCTATTGAGGATTGAGGCGACAGCACTGTCGATATGTTTTTGCGCGAAAGCAAATAAATAAGCCGGAAAAAATGTCCCACACAAGGCAGACAGAATGATCCACCGCCAATGAGGACCTTTAATTTGTTTGAGTGTGGGTAAGCCCACGGAAAACAAAATAATGGCTGTCAACACCGTTCGCAATGACCCCAATTGAATTTGGGTAAGCCCAACTAAACCCTTTTTTATCAGGATAAAAGATGTCCCCCAAATAAGGGAAAGGACGATTAGATACAGCCACTTTTTATCCATAAATGTATGTTTTACTCCCAGCGCAGAGTTTCCATTGCGCGCCGAATATCCTGACGAACATAATCAATTGCGGGATACAAGGAATCGAAGTTTGGCTTTGTATTAAAATAAAGTGCCCCTGTCAAAAAATGACTTGTACTGTCTGTGAGATAAAACTGACCGTGAGAGGCCGCTGGACCGTCTATTTGATAGTACATTCCGTAAACCTTATGCTCTGGGTCCACCCTGGGTTGCTCAAGAATTTCACTCGCCTTTATGGTATGGTCATAAACGAGTTTTTGCGCATCGCTCAAAAGTTGTGGCAAATCATTTTCAACGCGTTGATAGGTTAAATACACCGTCGCCCCCATAAAAGGATACTGAATATTCAATGCACAACGCTCTTTGAGTATGGACTCTGCATTTTCATTTAAATCAAATTTAAAAGGACAATCTGACGAAAATTCGGTGTAACTCGGCTCGGGGAATTCTAAGCGCAGAAAGGCTGCAGGTTTCACCACGACCGGCTCTTGACACCCCAAAAGGATGGTCCCAAGAAGCCCAATAAATAAAACGATTTCAAAGGCCGCAATGAAAATGTTCCGGATCGCGAATTGGCGAATCACCTCAATCATGTATGGTCAGTTTTATTTGATTGATCCGTTTACCTTGAAAGGATTCTATGACAAAATGATAACGTCCAAAAACAACGATTTCGTCTTTTTTTGGAAAGCCCTTTGTGAGCTCTAATATAAATCCCGCCAGAGATTCTGCCTCTCCTTTAGCCTCCTCAAATTCTTTAGGATCCTGCAGTTGGATTACGCGGTAAAAGTCTTTAAGTGGTGTTTTGCCTTCAAAAACAAAATTTCGATCATCTAACTTTGAGAAGACCAGGTCTTCATCGTCAAATTCATCGGTAATTTCCCCAACAATCTCCTCTATGATATCTTCCAAAGTAATCAATCCACTGGTTCCTCCATACTCGTCGACAACAATGGCCAAATGCATTTTCATTTGCTTAAACTCATTGAGCAAGTCATCCAGTTTTTTATTTTCAGGAATAAAATAAGGTTCCCTTAAAAGTGTGGACCAATTGAATTCCTTTTTATCAAAATGAGGCAATAAGTCTTTGACGTACAAAATACCCTCAATCTGATCAATAGACTCTTTGTAAACAGGGATACGTGAATATCCATGTTTTAAAATGTCAGCGAGTACTTCATTGTATGAAGAGGCAATATCAAGTGCAAAAATATCTATGCGAGGGCGCATGACATTTTTGGTGTCTGTTGCGCCAAAGGTCACAATGCCTTGAAGTATTTTTTGCTCATCATGTGAAGTTTCCTCATTAGAGGTAAGTTCCAAGGCTTGACTAAGCTGGTCCACGCTAATGCTGAGCTTTTGCTTTGAAAACCTGCGCTCTAAATAAACTGTAGCATTGCGCATAGGACGACTCAATGGGGTAAATAAGCCAAACATAAACTGAATTGGATAAGCCATGGAAGTGGCAAAACGCAATTTATTGCGACTAGCATAGACCTTTGGTAAAATCTCGCCAAATAATAGAATTAAAAAAGTGACAAACCCCACCTCAATTAAAAACTTCAGCCAATAAGGATTTATCGAAGAAAAAAATGGCGCCGCTACGGCATCAAAAACTAAAACAATCGCAATATTGATTAGATTATTGGCAATCAAAATCGTAGCGAGTAATCGCTTTGGCGTGTCTAAAAGTCTAGCGACAATTACTCTTGATTTCGAGCGTTGCTCACCATCTTCAGGCTCAAGATCTGCCGGTGTTAATGAAAAAAAAGCGATTTCGGCACCAGAAATTAGGGCAGAACAAAATAAAAGGAACAATATCCCCCCAAACCCTATGAGCTCGGGAAAAGCGAGAGATGCTAGAATTAAACTCGGGGGTTCTGGTTCCACAAATTAAAATTTAAACAGGCTTAAAATGGCAGATCATCGTCTGCTTCATCATCCTGACTTGTCTGAGGATAGCTGTTACTGGACTCATTGACGTTCATACCCTGGTTATTATTGGACATAGCGCTGGGCTGAACATGACCTGAATTTGTATTGGCTTCCATATTTGGCCCACCCATTGAATCACTATTCTTGGGTGTTAAAAATGTGAAATCGGTGCACTGAATTTCAGTACTGTAACGATCATTTCCTTGATCATCAGTCCATTTACGGGTTTTTAGGCGGCCTTCAATATAAATTTTATCCCCCTTTTTGAGGTACTTTTCACATACTTCTGCTCCTTTATTACGCACCACGATGTTGTGCCATTCAGTATTGGTAACACGTTCTCCAGTGGTTCTATTATTATAGGTTTCATTTGTGGCCAAAGGAAATCTTCCGATACATCCTCCTCCCTCAAAATAAGTCATTTTAATAGCGTCTCCAGTATGACCAATCAACATTACTTTATTCAGCGTTCCGCTCATCTCTTTACTTTTTTACAAAATTAACTAAGGCCATCTAATATAACTAATTTTGACGTCCAAAAGGGAGGGCTTTGGCAATAAAACGTGCAATGATTGCCGGAACAGGCAAGGTCGCGACCTCCTCAAAGCTATAACTGTCAGGCAATGGATTTTTAAGAAGTCCTCGCCAAAATACAATCATTAACTTTTTATGGGTCAACCGATGTACCCATGGCGTTGGGTCGAAGCACTCTAAATCCTGAATAGAATTATTCATACCCTCACAAATTAAGTTTGCTTCTTCTTGAATTTGCTCTTGGTTCAACGGAGCCTTAGAGGCAATCAATGGAAATTCATAAAGATTGGGCCAAATCCCTTGGGCTGAGCGCTGGCGCATCCAAAGTCCACCTGCTGTGTCTTGTAAGACTAAAAAATTGTAATACTCTGTTTTAACCTTAATTTTTTTTATCGAAACGGGGTATCGGGCGACCGACCCAGTAGCTAAAGCCACACAATGTTCTGAGAGCGGGCACTGGGCACATTTAGGGTTTTTTGGAACACATTGTAGCGCACCAAATTCCATAATCGCCTGGTTGTAGGTTCCAGGGTCTTTAGGGGATAATTGTTGGTCGGCCAATTCCTGAAATCGTTTTATTCCCGGAGTCTCATTGATAGGAAGGTCAATGCCAAATACCCGGCTCAATACCCGATACACATTGCCATCTACCACTGCTTTAGGGACATCAAAGCATATTGAAGCTATGGCGCTAGCCGTATAGACACCAATGCCCTTAAGAGCAAGCAAGGCCTCAAAAGTATTTGGAAAAACGCCATTTAGTTTTGTACTTACCTCCTGGGCCGTAAAATGCAAATTCCTGGCTCTGGAATAGTACCCTAAGCCCTGCCAAAGCTTGAGTACCTCTTGCTGACTTGCGCCAGCTAAATGGTGCACCGTAGGAAACTGGCTAACAAATTTTTCATAGTAAGGTAATCCCTGAACCACCTGGGTTTGTTGTAATATGATTTCGGAGAGCCAAACTTGATAAGGATCTTTGGCTTGACGCCATGGCAAGTCACGCCTATTTTCTAAGTACCACGAAACCAATAATTTATCTATTCTAATTTGGGAAGACTTCACAACCCAAAAATAGGGTTTATGTATTTATATTTTAATACTTTACGATTTGATTATTTGATTTTAAAATCCTTATATTTGCCGTCTCGAAAATCGAGCCTATCATACATTAATTATATCATATTTAAAAGATCTTTAGAATGACCAAAGCAGATATCGTCACAGAAATTTCAGAGAAACTCGGATTAGAAAAAGGAGACGTTCAGGCCACCGTAGAGGCCTTCATGGGAGAGGTAAAACAATCTTTGGAGTCCGGCGAAAATGTATACTTACGCGGTTTTGGAAGCTTTATCATCAAAACCAGAGCAGAAAAAACTGGAAGAAATATTTCTAAGAATACAACGATTAAAATACCAGCCCACAATATCCCTGCCTTCAAACCAGCAAAGGTTTTTGTAGAAGGGGTTAAGGCAAGCGTAAAAGTCAAATAAATATTCACAAGTTCGACCTGGTCGAGCGACTAAATCATATACCGTATGCCAAGTGGTAAAAAAAGAAAAAGACACAAGGTAGCGACGCATAAACGCAAGAAGCGTAGACGCGCAAATCGCCACAAAAAGAAGTAATTTATCATTACTTTTTATTACCCATGTTCTTTGACATAGAAATAAGTTCATACAATTTGCTTATTTCTGCAGGCCTATTCAAAACCGACCCTGTTGGTTTTGAACCTGTGTTAAAAATTGTTTAATCCATCCCTTCCCAAAAAATATTTATGGACGGGGATAAAAATTGATAAACGTGAACTACGAATTAATCGTTAGATCCAGTTCACAACAAGTTGATTTTGCCCTTTTAAAAGATGGAAAACTAATCGAACTCCACAAGGAGGCAGAGGACAACAAATATTCCGTTGGAGACGTGTTTATCTCCAAAGTTAGAAAAACTGTCCCTGGTCTTAATGCCGCATTTGTTAATGTGGGTTATGAAAAAGATGCATTTTTGCATTATCATGATTTAGGACCAAAAATTCTGTCAACTTTGGACTTCGTAAAAAGTGTAAGCACAGGAAAATTAAGAGATTACTCCTTAAAAGAATTCCCATTAAAAAAAGAGATTGATAAAAACGGCACCGTCAATGATGCCCTAAAAAACAATCAATCAATTCTGGTACAAATCGTAAAAGAACCCATTTCCACAAAAGGTCCGCGCATTAGTTCGGAACTTTCGTTAGCTGGACGCTATATCGTTTTGGTGCCTTTTTCAGACCGTGTTTCAATTTCTCAAAAAATTGAATCTAACGAAGAAAAAGAACGCCTAAAAAGACTGATAAAAAGCATCAAGCCTAAAGGTTTTGGGATCATAATACGCACTGTAGCAGAGGGTAAAAAAGTAGCAGAACTGGATAGAGATTTACAAAATCTCATGGATCGCTGGACAGCGATGTGTAAAAAGCTACGTGGGGCGCACCTCCCAAGTAAGGTGCTCAGTGAACTCAATAGAGGCGCTTCAATAATCCGAGATATGTTTAACGAGTCCTTTTCGGCAATCCATATCGATGATGAAACCCTCTATTATCAAATAAAAGATTATGTGCAAGCCATTGCACCTAAGCAGGAGAATATTGTGAAGTATTATGACGCGAAAGTGCCTATTTTTGAGAAATTTGGTATTGAAAGGCAGATTAAGACTTCTTTCGGCAAAACCGTTTCGGGCGCAAAAGGATCGTATTTAGTGATCGAGCATACCGAAGCACTCCATGTCATTGACGTCAACAGTGGCAACCGAAGTAACAAGTCCAAAACACAAGAGGACACGGCTTTGGAAGTCAATTTGTTAGCGGCGAGTGAAGTGGCGCGCCAACTCAGATTAAGAGATATGGGCGGCATCATCGTTGTAGACTTCATCGATATGGCTAAATCCGAGCATCGCAAAAAATTATTCAACCATCTTCGCGATGAGATGAGTGATGACAAAGCGAAGCACAAAATTCTTCCCCCCAGTAAATTTGGACTCATCCAAATCACTAGACAGCGCGTGAGACCAGAGGTCAATATTAAAACACGAGAAATCAACCCAAATTCGGGTGAAAGTGATGAAATTGAAGCCCCAATTGTTGTGGTACAAAAAATTGGCGAAGAGCTGAAAAAGCTTGTTAACAAAGACTATAAAAAGATAACTCTAAACACACATCCTTTTATAGCAGCCTTTTTAACCAAAGGCTTTCCATCAGTGCGTACCAAATGGTTTTTGGAGCACAAACAATGGATTAGAATTCAACCTAGAGATGCTTACACGTACCTAGAATATCATTTCCAAGACGATAAAGGAAAAGATATAAAACTAAACCCCTCTTAACAGAGGGGTTTTTTTATGCCATTTTTTTGAATTCTTGTGCTCTTTTATGAATTAGCGCATCCCTATAGGATGCGAATGGCATCAGCAAAGAAGATTGATTATCTTTATTTCATGAAAAATTCGGTGCCCTCCTACACTGTCGAAGAAGCCAAAGAAAAACTCGAGCACTACTGTGCCTATCAAGAACGTTCTCATAAACAAGTAGAAGAGCAGCTGTATAAGATGCGAATGATTCCCCAAGCACAAGAGGTCATCATTACCCATTTGATCCAACATAATTTTCTCAATGAATCGCGCTTTGCTCAGGCCTATAGCCGAGGGAAGTTTCGCATTAAAAAATGGGGTAAAAAACGGATCACTCAAGGACTCAAGCAACACGGAGTGAGTGCCTATAATATTAAATTAGGTCTAGCGCAAATAGAGTCTGAGGCTTATCTTCAAACTTTTGAAGAACTCGTTACAAAAAGGCTTAACGACCTATTAAGCGAACAAAATACGAGCAAGAAAAAACGAAAACTTTTTGACTATTTAGCCTATCGCGGGTGGGAAACAGAACTCATCTATGAGGCCCTTTCACGTCTTTGACCTCGGGCTATATTTTTCTGAGTGCGTTCAATCGCCTGCTCATTTTTATAATCGATCCAAGCCTGTCCTTTAATACGCCGCATGAGTTGGTCATAATAGCGCATAATTAAGATGTTGTAAAGCGCTTTTGCCAAATGATTCGGTTTGCGCGGCATTGCGCGTAAACTCATAGAAAATCCTGGAGTGATATATTGCATATAGTGCCAATAGCCCTCGGGCATATAGAGCACATCCCCGTGCTTTAGGGTTCCTTCAAAACCCATAATTTGACGCAAGCCTGGCCACTGATCAAAATCAGGATTAGCAAAATCTATGTCCTCTCGAACAATCAAAGAGTGTGGAACTTTATACATAAAAGCACTCTGACTCTGATCAAATAAAACCACTCTTTTCTCTCCCTGAAAATGGATGTGAAAAATATTAGCCAAATCAATGTCATAATGCATAAAGGTGTAGCTTTTTTGTCCACCGAAAAAAAGCATGGGCAATCCCTTTAAAATAGGCAATCCTAAATCGAGTTGTTTAAAATCTTTTTGAAGTTCAGGAACTTCTTTAAGTAGATTCCACAAGAAAATGCGAAACTTAGTGGGTTCACGCTCGAGCAAGTCAATATACTCGGTCATATTCATAGTGGCATGCGGCTCATTAAACCCATCCTTATGGTCCACGGGGCGGTCATCGTATAATGGTACTGTTTTATGGCCCGCAACACGGCGGATGTAATCAAAATTCCAAAGGGAATAGGCCGACCAATCTGCAATGGCATCTTCTATTATTACAGGTTTTTGCGGCTTATAATAATCATTTATAAACTGTGCTTTGGTCAGTTTAGAAACGCGATCTATTCCCTTCAATTTCATCAAGGTACTAGTTTATAAATTAACTCCAATAATACCACACCTTTGGGCATAGGGACTAAATTTGTCTCGCTGTAATCCGCGCCAAAAATATTTTCAGCGGCAAGTCTAAGTGTATATCGAGGTCTGTTGTAGAGTAATGAGACGTCCGCAACATTAAATGCGTCTTGTCCCTCACGCTTTCCATATTTATAAATCAGTGTAGATTCCCAAGTTTCAGACCACTGACCTCGCCACTGCCCCACAGCCCGATTCCTAAATGAATTTATTGAATAGCGGGATAATTCTCCCGGAGCCACAGATAAATCATCATTGATTTGGGTGAAACTCAATTGAATGTTGTGGCTTGTTTTTTGCCAAGCCAAGGCGTATTGCAGATTGGCTTCCCAGCCCTGGGTTAATAGGCCGCGAACATTCGCTGCCTGCCAAAGATCATCCGGATTATTTTTCACATAATCAATCAAATTGTCGGCATCACGACGAAACCAGGCAGCACTGAATCTCAATGATCCTTCTTTTAGTCGCATACCAATTTCGTAGGCCAAAGCTTTTTCTGGTTCTAAATCAGCATCACCTAGGGTATTTGGATCACTATAGTACAAATCAGTATAGGTAGGAATGCGATAGGTATAGCCCATATTCGAATATATCCTCCAACCACGACTTAATGCATAACCAAGATCTAAACCAGGATAAGCAAAACTACCAAAATCAGAAAAAGAGGTAACCGCTGCCCCAGGAATCACATCCAATCTATTATTAAAAAACTGCAGACGATGCTCTAGAAATAAAGTGGTTGCAAATCGTGAGCGATTACCCAGATTATTGCTCGAAAGATATGTTTGGGCTAAATCTAAACCGACTCCTGTGGTTCCCCAAGCATTCTCCCATTGTCCGTGCAATTCTGCTGCGAGCTTATTGGTAGTATGCAAATTTCGATAAACCGTGGGATCACTGCGCAAATAAATATATTCATCTTGATTACGCCGCCAATATATACGGGGCGTCCAAACCCAGTCCTTACGCTTTAATTGGGTTTGCACCCCTAAAAGACTGGTTT
>JAYOYS010000007.1:0-9431 GCA_038153605.1 Flavobacteriaceae bacterium | reverse complement strand
GTCCAAACCCAGTCCTTACGCTTTAATTGGGTTTGCACCCCTAAAAGACTGGTTTGTGTCTCTTCATATTGATCAGTGGCGGCAGGTGAGGCATAAAACCCATTGGCTCCAAAAGCACGTTGGGCAAAGGTTGCGATTAAATTAACAGGAGTCTTATCCGTATTAAAGGCACTTTTTATAGTGTAACTAGACTGATCATAATCTGTGTTATAGCGATAACCCCTGGATGTATAGCACGATACATTTACCATATGCGCACTTTTTTCTAGCGACTTATAGGCTGTAAAACTGCCATTAAGTTGCTCGAAGGAACCACCGCTAAGACGAAGGTCCATGGCATCTTCAAAGACCGTTTTGGTCACAATATTAATAGCCCCGGTAAATGCATTTTGGCCGTAAACACGGGCAGCAGGTCCTTTGATAATTTCAATGCGTTCTATTAATTCAAGTGGTAATGCTGCATTTAATGTGTGGTGTCCCGTTTGTGCATCTTCGAGTTTAATTCCATCGATAAGCAAAAGAGTTTGATCAAAACTACCACCTCGAATGTATAAATCGGCCTGACTCCCCATAGGGCCGCGTCTTCTAATATCTACTCCAGCCTCCTGCTGTAGCAACTCGGCTAGACTACTGGCTGGAGAAGCTTGAATTTGCTCTGCCTCTATAGTGGTTATGGACCTAGACTGTTGAGAAAATGGAATCATTAATCGCGTGCCTGAAAGCATAACCTGATCCAAAGATTCAGCCTGCTGTAACAAAGTATCTGAAGACTGAGAACGCTGGGGGTCTAATGTATCGATTTGTGCCACAGCTAATGGTGATAATAGACTAAAAATCATGGCAAGCCCAAATTCGACAATATTAATTTTGATAATTTTCATACGAGCAATTTACGAAATTAATAATCTGCATATTATGATAAATTCATGACTACACTATATGAAAAAAGCCTCATTTCGAGGCTTTTTATTCATTTATCGCACAGTTTTTAGTCTGCCAAAACGATGATTTTATTATCCAGCATCTGCACTGTTCCGCTGTTGATACTCAAATGCCAAGCACCATCCTTTTGAGTGAACTTATTTTTGAAAGCCTCAGCAATTTTCGGCTGACCCACAAACTTCACTTCTCCTGCCCCAAGGGTAGAGACAATGGCAGCGTGGTTTTCGAGCATTTGAAAGGCCCCGTCAGTCCCAGGGACACTAACACTCGTGACCTCTCCTTGTACTAACGAAGCTTCTGGTGTAACTATTTCTAAATACATCGTGTCTTGTTGGGTTCTTATTAAGCTTCAGCAAGCATTTTTTCTCCAGCTTCCATAGCCTCTTCAATAGTTCCTTTTAGGTTGAAAGCGGCCTCAGGAAGATGATCTAGCTCACCGTCCATAATCATATTGAATCCTTTGATGGTATCTTTTATATCTACCAATACTCCAGGAATCCCAGTAAATTGCTCAGCAACGTGGAATGGTTGAGAAAGGAAACGCTGAACACGACGCGCACGCCCTACAGCCATTTTATCTTCCTCGGATAATTCTTCCATACCGAGAATCGCGATGATGTCTTGGAGCTCTTTATAGCGCTGCAACAGCTCTTTTACACGTTGAGCACAAGCATAGTGATCTGCTCCTAAAATATCTGCCGTCAAAATTCTTGATGTAGAATCAAGAGGATCAACAGCAGGATAAATCCCCAACTCAGCAATTTTACGCGACAATACTGTAGTCGCATCTAAGTGCGCAAAGGTAGTTGCTGGTGCAGGATCCGTAAGGTCATCCGCAGGCACGTAAACGGCCTGAACAGAAGTAATCGATCCTTTTTTAGTAGAAGTAATCCGCTCTTGCATAGCCCCCATCTCGGTAGCCAATGTAGGCTGGTATCCTACTGCAGAAGGCATACGCCCTAAAAGAGCCGATACCTCAGAACCTGCCTGAGTGAATCGGAAAATATTATCCACAAAGAACAATACGTCTTTTCCTTGACCATCACCTGCTCCGTCACGGAAATATTCCGCGATTGTAAGACCAGACAAAGCAACACGAGCACGAGCTCCTGGAGGCTCATTCATCTGTCCGAAGACAAAGGTTGCTTTTGATTCTTTCATGGCTTTTTTGTCAACCTTGGATAAATCCCATCCTCCGGCTTCCATAGAATGCATGAAATCATCGCCGTATTTTATAATGCCTGATTCAAGCATTTCACGCAACAAGTCATTTCCTTCACGAGTACGCTCACCTACACCGGCGAAAACAGATAGACCACCGTGTCCTTTGGCGATGTTATTAATAAGCTCCTGAATAAGTACAGTCTTTCCTACTCCAGCACCTCCAAATAGTCCAATTTTTCCTCCTTTTGCGTAAGGCTCAATCAGGTCAATTACTTTGATCCCAGTAAAAAGCACTTCTGTAGAAGTAGATAGGTCCTCAAATTTTGGGGCCTCACGGTGGATTGGCAATCCTTTATCTCCTGTTTTTGGCAAGTCACCAATACCATCGATTGCATCTCCAATAACGTTGAATAATCGTCCGTAAATGTCATCCCCTATCGGCATTTGAATCGGCGCTCCTGTAACAACAGCATCTGCACCACGACTCAATCCATCCGTGGAGTCCATAGAGATAGTACGGACAGCATTTTCGCCGATGTGTGACTGAACCTCGAGAACAAGCGTTTGTCCATTGTTCTGAACTTCAAGAGAATCGTAAATTTTAGGAAGCGATACACCGCTGTCGAAAGCAACGTCCACTACAGGACCAATGATTTGAGCAACTTTACCTTTAACTTGTGCCATTTGAATATTTTTTATTCGTTTGTTTGGGCCATTTTTATGCCCTTAAAAATCGGTGCAAAGATATGTCTTTCTACGCAAAAAAAACAAAGTAATTAAGCAAATAAAAGCAGGTCTTAGGCCTGTAAAAAATAATATGCCCCTACAGCGTAAACTGCAGGGGCATAATGTGTCTTTACAAGAACTTATTTATTGTAATTCAGGAGCGTAATTTACAGGATAGTCATTAGCACGAGCGCGCTGACCAGCCTCAATAAAGTTAGATCCGTAAGTCGCATCGATAGCCGCTAAAAATTCATTAGCCATAAGCGCATAACCTCTAGCAGTCAAGTGCACACCATCCAAACTTACCAATCCTCCAAATACTAGGTCTGTGGACATACTAAATCCATCAAAGACAACACCTCCAGATGAGGCATTTTGAAGGATACCTTTAAGATCGACCTTGGCAAGTCCCTTGGCGGCAACTAATGCATCGATTGTGGCGTTGTACGCATCTGTCGCATTGAGTACAGACTGAGTTTCAGTAGCAGTTAACACCCATCGATCAGCCAATGGCTTAGTGATCCCATTAACAGAAAGCTGACCCGCTTGCTGCTGTGCAATAGCAGGGCTTTCTTGCTCGGCAATCACAGGAGCTTGAGCCTGAGCTGCATTAGTAGCTTCACCATCGGCAAAAGCTGCGGCCTGAGCCTCATCAAAGCCTAAATCGATAGCCGCTTGATACGCGATTTCATAGGCAGCCGCATAAACAGCAGCGTAAGCCTGAGCATATACTTGAGCATAAACGCCTTCATACACAGCAGGATAAATCGAAGTGGCGTATTCCAAATCAACCGTGGCAATATGAGTAGCACTAGTCAAGACCATAAGATCAGCTTCATTTGCTTGACGTGATTGACCGAATTGAGTGGCCAAAAGATTGGCAAAAGCTTCTGGATAACCCAAAGACTGTAACACAGCTGAAAGCTGATCTACAATATTAGGCAGGCTCTCGTCTACAATCACTACTGGACTAGCCATATCCTCACTAAAAATAATTTTTCGTTCTGGAACCCCTAAAGCATCAAATACTTGATTTAGTGGTCCAAAAGTTTCATTAAGCACAGGAATCTGTGGTCCAAAATCAGGATTACTTGGGTCAAGTGGTGCGTATGGAACAGTAGTAAAGTAAGGCAATGAAGTCACGTAAGGTACGTTTCCTACCGCACCCTTAGCTCCATTTGCTGTTAAGGCATCTAGCGTAGCGCTCAAAGCCGCAGCAAATACATTTGGATCGGTAATATCATTACCCCCATAGGTCGATGGGTCTAGGTTTCCTGTCTGATCGACACCGCTTCCCCCTGAGGTAGCGAAACCTAAAACATCGTTTCCACCAAATTCAGACAAAGTAAAGAAGGTCGGACTCTGCGCTAATGCATCTTCCAGAACAGTTGCGTTTGCAGAGCTCGCCATACGGGCAAAATAAGGGTTGGCTAAACCTAGAGGAACCCCCGCTAAGTTTCCATAACCAGGAGCCAAAAAGTGAAAACTTTTTGCCCCAGGCACGCCCATATTATTGAAAACACCCGCAACCACATTAGTCACCTCGGTCGTTGGGAATGCCTCAAGAACGGCTGGTCCCGACCCATTGAAGTACAATCTTGGGTTAGCGATCAAATTCCCGCCGTAAAGCAGTCCTCCGACATTATCGGTCATCATGGGTTGGTTAAAATCACCACCCCCTGCAGCCGCAAATTGCTGTGACAAAATATTCGGGAAGGAATTGGTCTGTGCGGCCTTAAATAAAGCACCATCTGTAAATCCTGCGGTAAAAGACGCCCCAATTGAAACGTAATTAGAGAAATCAGCATCACCGGCAGTTAGTGGCACGACTACCTCTGGTGTCGTGTTGTCTGTCATGTCATCGCTTTCACAGGATAGCAATCCAAATGCAAGCAAGGCAAAGCCTAAATATTTAAAATTCATCTTCATAATTATTATAGATTATTAATCGTCCATGATAAATAGTACATGGAACCAATATTACCGGTACCAAAAGCTTGATTGTATTCGTTACCCAACGCGTTCACTGCGCCTAACTTAAAGGTAGACTTTAAGAAATTAGGCATTCTGTAATTGACTTGGAAGTCCAAAACGCTATAGGCAGGAATATCGCCATCACCGAAAGTGGCCTCCCACTTGTAATCTCCGATATAACGATAAGCCGTGTTAAACCCTAAGTTTTCAATAACCTCTGTATTACCAAATGAGAACTTGAATTTATCACGTGGTGTATTGAAGTTGGTTCTGAAATCAGGATTACCTCCTTCACGGTCTTGAACCGCATAAGTGTAGGCCGCTCCTAAATCATAACCGCCAAAGACTTTAGCTGAAAGGCCTAAGCTACCTCCATAAGAATTGATTTCCTCTTCAGAGTTCGTATAAACCTGATAAACTTGATAGTCTCCATTGGCGATTGCAGCCACAGCAAGCGGGGTACCATTAGGCAAAGTTTGAGTCAAAGCAACATCACCATAGAATGGAGAGATTACTGTCTCATTTGAGATGAAATCATTGTAGGTATTATAATACCAGTTAAAGTCAACAATCATCTTCCCGAGTTTTCCACGGTACCCAAAATCAATAGAACGCACTTGCTCAGGCTTTACATAATTCGAGTTAGCAACATTTAAAGCACTAACGTCTCCTGTAGCAGCAAAAGCGCCGACAGAACTGGCGAAGAAAGAGTTGTTGTAAGCCCCTGTTCCATCAACATTCAATGACGCAGCTCCGGTGATCGCTTGCCCAGTTGGACTCAAGCCATACTCACGCACATCGCGCTCAGGGTTGTTATTGGCCCCTCCGACTAGGATGGCACGTCCTACGTCAAGTCCGATATACAAGTCTTGAGTTGTTGGGTTTCTAAAACCTGTTTGGATTGAAGCACGGATGTTGTGGTTATCATTAATAGTGAAACCAGCGGCCAAACGTGGCGAAAAGAAGCCATCGAATAACTCAGACTTATCATAACGCACAGAACCTGTCAATTTAAGGTCTAGGTTGTCCGCTAGATTAAATTTCTTTTGACCTTGAGTGTAAAACCCGAGCTCAGAGTAATCAATCGGGCCGTCGGCATCAGTGTAAATTGTTCCTGAAGAATTCAGGCTATAAGTTCTAAATGAACCTCCTACTTGAATTTCTACAGGCTTGAAGATTTCAGAAAAATTATAGTTGTAATCCGCATGGTAGATTTTTGAGTTATCTTGGAATTTTGAACCACGAGCAAAATCTGGATCACTGATTACAGAATTGAATGCGGTTTCATAACCCGATG
Organism: Flavobacteriaceae bacterium; assembly: GCA_038153605.1. Taxonomy (GTDB): domain Bacteria; phylum Bacteroidota; class Bacteroidia; order Flavobacteriales; family Flavobacteriaceae; genus BACL21. The sequence continues at coordinate 3,328 of JAYOYS010000007.1, read as the reverse complement.
TTCCTGGCTCTAAACGACCTGTGTCGGCAGTGGCACGAGCAAAGTCATGGGCCTGATCAGGGGTAAGTCCAGCATATAACTGCGACTGTACAAAAGCCCCTACATACTCTCCAAACCATTGAGCATCATCTTTCCATGAGCGGTTGATATTGATTCCTGTAAATACCATATCATAGCTATCTCCAGCGTCATCAGTAGTCATATAAGCTCGGGCAAAGAAGTTATTGTTTTTTACCTCTAATTTGTGCTGGGTCATAACGAAATTATCAATGGCGTATCGGTTTGCTCCTTGATAAAGGGTAGAACCGGTTCCAAATTTTCCGATATATGAAAACTCTAAATCATCTTCGAACGGACGATAGTAAACCCCCCAATCTGCCTTGATACTTTCAGCAGTGTAATCAGTTAGGTCAATTTCGTTGTATCCGGTACGACTCACATTCACAGAAGGCACCAATTGCTCGGCTCCAGAAGGTAAAATACCCAGACCTACAAGAGCTTGGGCTACACCGTTGATATTTGTAGAAACCTCATCTCCATATACGTTTACACCATCATAGTTGATGTCCGCACGAGAAGCACCAGTACCTACTTTTCCGTCGTAGTTATTTGCTCCCCAGTCGGTACCGCTAAGGTAACCTCCATTGATTTTAACGGCTAATTTTTCGCTGAACTTGTGTCCTACACGGAAATTGACATCGGTGTATGGGTTATCTCCAACAAAAGCCTGAGAGGTTTGTCCTGCCTTCAAAGAAACACTCACCCCTTGATGGTCAAATGGATTCTTACTCACCATGAACAAAATTCCATTGAAAGCGTTTGCTCCATAAAGAGCAGAAGCGGCACCAGGAAGAATCTCAACACTTTGCACATCAGTATCGGTCATACCTAGCAGGTTCCCCAAAGGAAAGTTCAAGGCTGGTGCAGCATTGTCCATTCCATCGACAAGCTGCATGAAACGCGTGTTGGCAAAAGTGGCGAATCCACGAGTGTTGATTGATTTAAAGGTTAAACTGTTTGTGTTGATGTCCACACCCTTTAAATTTTCAAGGCCATCGTAAAAATCGGCGGAGGCCGTATTTTTGATTTCTTTTAGTCCAAAACGTTCGATCGTTACTGGAGACTCAAAAATACGCTCCGGAGTTCGAGAAGCTGAAATTACAACCTCGTCTAACTCAGAACCCTCAACAAGAGTCACGCTTAAGCTTTGATTATTTGCAGTTACTGCCACTTTCTGAAGTGCGTAACCAATATTTGAAACTTCTAGATTAAATGGCGGCTCGGCATCGACAAGCAAAGCAAAATTACCGTCGAAATCTGTTGCTGTTCCTGCTGTAGTTCCCACAGCAACAACATTGGCGCCTACTACAGGAACCCCCGCCTCATCAACCACTGTTCCGCGAACATTGGTCTGCGCATAAGTGATGCAACTTAAAAACAAGCCGCAAACAAACAATACGTTTTTCATAATTTGATTAGTTAAAATTTGTTAAATATACTTATAAAAATGGCTGATTCCGCAGACTATATGTGGTTTTTTTACTTGGATTACAAGTATTGAAACCCATTTAACACAACACTCGAGTTTGTTTTTTATCAATTGTTTGGTCATAAATTATTTTAAAACAACACTCTGGTTGACAAAACTCTTTGTCAAATTTGAGTCAATTTGAGTCAAAAATCTGTCTGAATCAGTAGGTCAAGGGCTGACAAAATCTGCGAATAGAATCTTTAAATAATTTCAAGACATGATGCAAATCTGGGTGATCTTTAGCAATGGGGCGACCATCGATCTCTACCACTGGGGTCAATTCCCCCATGGTACCCGTGGCAAAAACCCCATCAGCATTATAAAATTCGGATAAGCTCAGATCGGCCTCAACACAGCTCAAAGCATTTTTATGGCAAATTTCCATTACTGTTTTACGCGTAATCCCTGGCAAACAAGCATGGGCGAATGGCGTGTAAACGACCCCATTTTTTAAGGTAAATAAATTACTGCCATTGAGCTCAGCAACAAATCCTCGGTCATCCAACATAAGTCCTGCATCTTTTCCAGCAACGTTGGCCTGAATTTTGGCTAAAATATTGTTGAGTAAATTGTTGTGGTGGATTTTACTGTCCAAAAACTGAGGTCCATTACGGCGTTGACTGCTCGTGATTACCTTGATCCCAGAATTATTGTCGTAAACCAAGGGTTTCCACTCGGCCAAGACAATTAAACAAGAGCCATTTTGGTTCAATCGTGGATCCATTCCACTGGTGATTTTCTCCCCTCGAGTAAGCGTTAATCGAATGTGGGTGTCGTCATTCATTCCATTGGCCTTCAAAGTTTTATCGATCGCTTCCATAACTCGGGCTTTGCTGGGAATATCCTCAAAAGCTAAGGTTTTGGCCGAAGCCAAAAGACGGTTTAAGTGGTCGTCCAAACAGACGATCCCTTCAGGGTACACCCTGAGTCCCTCCCATACGGCGTCGCCCCCTTGGACTGAACTGTCAAAAACGGAAACTTTTGCTTCGTGGCGTGGATACAATCGGTCCTTAATCCAAACTTTGATATCGTTGTTTCGGGGGTCAAATTTTTGTAGCATGGTGGTTCTTATTTAAAAGTACTTTTTGTTTCAAGTGGTTGTAAAATGGCAAAGCTTGGGTTAGGACCTCTTGAAGATGAGTATTCCAAAGCCCGGGGGCATCATGAGTTTTTGGTTTGACAAAACCTGTACTCTGATGAACATTTTTATACCAATAAGGGGCCCAAATACCATCTGCAGGATTTGGACCACTGGTCCATCGACACATTTCAGGATAAAATTTAATGGATAAAGCCTGACAAAGCTGATTTAAATACATTCCTGGATCAATCATCAATTCATCGCTCTCAATGACCGTATAAGCAATATCGTTTCGGTCAAAAAACTGGACTAATTCAAAGGCGCGTTTAATCCCGATAGCGTCAAGATCGGGGCGCTCAATCACCTTAGCGAAAGATTGTAAAAGCTTCTTTGGATCGCGGATCAAAATCACGTTTTGCCAATCGCTCATATAATATGGCTCCTGTTCTAAGCAATGATGTGCCATATTTTTGACAAATACTTTTTTCTCTTTTGCTGCCTTGTTGATCTGGGTCAAAACCGCTTGATGATCAGTAGGCATAGCTTCAAGGATTTCCTGCTCCATAGGGTGTGCTTCTCGATGGGGCACATGAGCTAAATAATAGGCATAAAATGGCTCATCCAATACATCAAACTCTGGATGTTGCGCAAAAGAATACATCAAAGCTGTCGAAATATTACGCGGCCCAGAGATAAGATGTATGACTTTATTCATG
>JAYOYS010000006.1:96765-101051 GCA_038153605.1 Flavobacteriaceae bacterium | reverse complement strand
CTCAATGGCGCGAAAAGTCATGTCTTGCAGATTGCCTATCGGGGTAGGGACTAAAAAGAGCTTGCCGGCCATTATGCAGTTAGTTTAGGCGTTAAACCTTTGTTGAACAAGGCGCATCAGTCTGTCTACAACTGCGTCTTTTGCCTCCCAATTATTGTACTCTGGCTTGACTTGGTGTTCCAGAAAATCGGTCACTTCCTCCAAAGTTTCAAAAGTGTTAATCTGTGATAGTACCCTATTAAACCCCTCAACATCGCCCAAAAATAAATGCTGCACGAAGGCCGTACGATCATTTAATCCCACACTAAAATGGCCCCACTGATCATTAACTGATCTGGGTTTTTGAACTTTTGAATTAAGGTCCAACGCTGGATCACTCTTGGGGCCAGACACATCAGCTTGTACTGTCGCGGTTACTGCCGTAAAATCGTCAAATGAATCAGCCTCTGAATCCTCCGAAGTCAACGAAACCTCGGCCTCTGTGCCTGGGTTTACGGCTTCAAACTCAATTTCTTCCTGATAGTGAGATAAGGCCTCATGTGCTTCTGGACTCCCATCGGTTATGCCCTTAAATAAATCATCGACTTGTTGCGTCTCAGGCGGCATCTGGGCTACGATGTCTTTTATTTTCTCTGTGGAAGGTTCAAAAATAGGGGGCTCTTGGTCCTGAGAATGAACATCTGAAAGTGGATCGCCATTGGGTTCTTGAACTGAGGATAATTCGTGACGCAGCACCACTAGAGCATCGTATAGGGTGCGCGTATGTTCTTTTAGACTGTCTAAAGCTAATAAAAGATCTCCTTGAGCTCTGGGATCATCAGACTGAATGAGTTGATCTTCTAAATCCAATACATCACGCGCGATTTCAATGAGTTTTTGTTGTGTTTGTTCGATCATTCTTTTTGACTCAGAGGGTCCCACTCTATTTTGTTTTGTTAAATTTACGCATCCTAATACGAAACGTCAAAGAAATCCTTTTTATTCTAATTCGCTCGATATGTTTCTTGAACAGGCCCCGAATAATGATGATAATTACGGTTGGATAGAGGTCATATGCGGGTCCATGTTTTCGGGCAAAACCGAAGAACTAATTCGACGGCTCAAGCGTGCTGAAATCGCTCAACTAAAAGTAGCCGTATTCAAGCCTGCTATGGATCAGCGCTACGCTCAAAACAATGTGGTTTCTCATGACAGCAATGAATTCGAGGCTTTAGCGTTAAAAAATTCCCGTGATCTTATAACTTACGCCGAGGGCTATGAAGTAATCGGCCTAGATGAGGCTCAATTTTTTGATCAGGATATTGTCGAGGTGTGTAACACGTTGGCTAATAATGGTCTGCGCATCATTATTGCCGGTTTAGATATGGATTATAAAGGGGTTCCCTTTGGTCCAATGCCACAGCTCATGGCCACTGCAGAATACGTTACAAAGGTCCACGCCATATGCAGCAAGACAGGGCGTCTCGCACAATACAGCTACAGGCTGGACCCAAATGATGATCTCGTTTTACTTGGCGAGACTCAAGAATATCAAGCACTGAGCAGAGCGGCATTTGTAGAAGCCATGCAAGAGCGAAAAAATAAAAGTGACCAGGCGACTACTGGTCCTTCAGATTCAGCCAGTGCGTAATCTAATATGGTAGCAGAAACGACCTTATTTATCGACCTGAAGGCTCTAGCGCACAACTACCGAGTCTTGAGGCAAAAACTCCACGAAGACACGAAGTTTCTTGCGGTGATTAAAGCCTCAGCTTATGGCCACTTACCCGGCCCAATTGCCCGAAAACTTGTGTCTTTAGGTGTTGATTATTTTGGAGTCGCCTATGCTGTTGAAGGAGCAGAATTAAGATCAGCCCAGGTGCATACCCCAATTTTATTGCTCCATCCTATGGCCGCCCACTTTGAGCAAATACTCCAGAATAAACTTGAGCCTAGCCTTTATAGTATGGCTTTGATCCGCCAATGGATTGCCTTTTTGGAGTCTAAAACCATTGTGGATTACCCGGTACACTTAAAATTTAACTCTGGGCTAAATCGCTTGGGGGTGTCCCTGGAGGATTTGCCAGAGATAGTCGCTATGCTTCAGGCCACCAAAGCTCTTAAACTCCTTTCGGTGTTCTCGCATTTAGGAGCAAGTGATGACTTGCAGGCCGAAGAATTTACCCAAAATCAGATCGCCCAATACCAGCATTTTTACAATACCCTGGTCGACAGGATGCAGACGCATAATCCTGATTTTAATCGCCCTTGGCAACATCTGTGCAATACTTCCGGGGTGCTTAATTATCCGCAAGCACAATATGATATGGTCCGTTGTGGTATAGGTCTATACGGTTATGGTAATGACCAAAAGCACGATCAGCTGCTCAAACCAGTAGCGCAACTCAAAGCCCCAATACTTCAAATTCACCAAGTGGCTCCAGGCCAAAGCGTGGGTTATAATCACGGTTTTACTGCTGAAAAACTTACTGTTGTTGCGAGCCTTCCACTGGGTCATGCAGATGGACTGCACAGAATTTTTGGACAACAAAAAGGATTTGTTTGGATCAATAATCAGCGCGCGGAGATTATCGGTAATGTCTGTATGGACATGCTTATGGTGGATGTCACACAAATTCAATGTAACCCTGGAGACACGGCTATTATTTTTGACTCGGTTCACGGCGCCCAAGATTTTGCCCAGGCCGCAGGAACCATTTCTTACGAACTCCTTACGGGGCTTTCAAAAAGAATTAAGCGGGAGATTATTTCTTAAAGGAGGCTCAATGTTTTTGCCCAACCTCAATATTAATTTATTAGCTTTAAGGACCTAATCCCATTTCTTATGCTCAAAGAGTTCAAAGAATTTATCATGACGGGCAATGTTATTGAATTGTCTGTAGCGGTTATTTTGGCCGGTGCCGTAGGCGGTGTTGTCAAAGGATTTACCGAGCATATTATGATGCCCTTAGTCGGACAATTTACCGGAGGTATGGATTTTTCTGGTTTCAAATTGGTCTTGTCTCCTGCTGTTTATGACGAAAAAGGGGTGCTACTCACTGCAGAAAATGCCATTTTGTATGGAACCTGGATTAACAGCATTATCAATCTTTTGATTGTCGGTTTTATTCTCTTTTTAGTGATAAAAAGCTATCGAAAATTAGAGCGAAAAAAAGAGGCCGCACCGCCACCTCCTCCTTCGGGACCGACAGAGATAGAGTTGCTCCAAGAAATACGCGATGCTTTGAAGAAATAGTGTGCCGCTACACTGCTTTTTATTCACCAAACCCCTGGTCGAGCCCAGGGGTATTTTTTTGGCAATTGCCGCAATACCTCAGCCTTTAGTCTTATTTTTGACATGAGTAAATCTGTTTTATGAAAGTTGCAGTTGTCGGCGTAACGGGCATGGTCGGACAAATCATGTTAGAGGCCTTAGCCTCGCGATCATTTCCCGTAACCGAATTGATTCCTGTGGCCAGTGAGGCCTCTAAGGGTAAAAAAATAATCTTTAATGGCCAAGCGCACTCTGTGGTTGGTCTTCAGGAGGCCTTAGATTTGGCGCCCGAGCTTGCTTTGTTTTCGGCCGGCGGCGGAGTTTCTGAGATCTGGGCGCCTAAGTTCGCCGACATAGGTTGCACTGTTGTGGATAATTCATCTTTTTGGCGTATGCACCCTGAGATCAAACTCGTGGTTCCCGAAATTAATGCCCATGTTTTAAGCCTAGAGGATAAAATCATCGCCAATCCAAACTGTTCTACCATTCAACTTGTTATGGTAATGGCGCCCCTTCATAAAAGGTATGGTCTGAAACGAGCCCTGGTGTCGACCTACCAATCCGTTTCTGGGACTGGTCAAAAAGCGGTACGTCAGCTCAGTGATGAAATAAATGGAGTCGACGGGCCAAAAGCTTATCCCCATCCCATAAACAAAAATGCGCTGCCCCATTGCGATGTGTTTTTAGACAATGGATACACCAAAGAAGAAATCAAACTCGCCACAGAACCGCAGAAAATCATGGGGGACAACAGCTTTAGAATAAGTGCTACAGCTGTGCGCATACCGACCGAAGGGGGACACAGCGAATCTGTCAACCTGAGTTTTGAGCGTGATTTTGATTTGGGCGAAATTCGAAATATTCTGGCCAATACCCCTGGGGTTGTACTGCAAGACGATCCTGCGAACAATCTTTATCCTATGCCGGTCAATGCTCATGGCAAAGATGAGGTTTTCGTTGGGCGACTACGACGTGATTTCAGTGCGCCAAACAGCTTAAATTTGTGGATTGTGGCCGACAACCTGCGCAAAGG
>JAYOYS010000006.1:0-96665 GCA_038153605.1 Flavobacteriaceae bacterium | reverse complement strand
TCAGTGCGCCAAACAGCTTAAATTTGTGGATTGTGGCCGACAACCTGCGCAAAGGTGCCGCCACTAACGCCGTACAAATCGCGGAATATTTATTGGCTAAAAAATTGATTTAAAGAGGGTTGACCTATTATTTATTCATTTGATTAAGGCTAGATTTCGATAAACATTTTCGAGGAATTTCATTGTGAAGTTTTTAGTACATTAGCGATTCTATGCAGAGCTTAGGATACATAACAAATTGGTGCTCAATAAGAATCGGTCGGTTTTCACTTTACGGCCTCATCATTCTCGTTGGACTTTGGAGTTGTAGTGATGATGACCAAGGCTATACACCTCTTAATATCAATGCTGTAGCGGATCAGGCTGAAGTTTTTCAAAATGCTATATTGACCCTAGACATTTTAGAAAATGACACAAACGTCCCCCTTGATGGGCAAATTCTTTTGGACGCGCCAAACAAAGGGACCGCGAGTATTACCCAACACAATAACCTAGGAGAGGCTCGATTAACCTATACCCCAAACCCAGGAGCGCTGGGACAGGACAGCTTTATCTACAGTGTTTGTGACGAGATGGGCAATCAGTGTAGCAATGCCTTGATTACCATTAACATATTGCCTGTAACTCCTGTGACACTGGACTTATCTTTAGTGCCTTATTCAAAACTTTCAGACTATAATTTCTTTGAAGGACCGATGGCACAACAAGAACCTGCTTACGGGGTTTTGCCGTATGAGCCCATTAGCGTTCTCTTTACGGATTACGCCCACAAAAAGCGCTTTGTTTGGATGCCTGAAGGAAGTAGTGCCAGTTATGTCAGTGATGGTGAACTGCTTAATTTTCCTACTGGTGCGGTGCTGATTAAAACTTTTTATTACGATAATGTCTTGCCTGATTTAAATACCAAAATCATTGAAACCCGCCTTCTGATAAAAAAAGAAGACGGTTGGGTATTTGCGGATTATCTCTGGGATGAAGCACAACAAGAAGCCCATTTAGACGTGGACGGTTACGGGGCAAATGTGCCTATCGAATGGGTGGAAAACGGACAAACGAATTTTGTCAACTACAGAGTTCCTGCCACCAGCCAATGCTACACCTGCCATAAGTCCTATCAAGTGGAGACGCCTATTGGTCCTAAGCCACAAAACCTAAATGGTAGTTATGCATTTGATGATGGTATTGAGAACCAGCTTCAAAAATGGATGGATACCGGATATTTGGACAATTCATTGCCAGGACAAATCAATACTGTGGTTGATTGGGCCGACCAAAGTCAGGACCTCGAGCTTCGCGTGCGTTCTTATTTTGATATCAATTGCGCCAGCTGCCACAGCGATAGTGGTCATTGTGATTATCGCGCACTACGCATGAATTTTTCAAGAACAGAAGACTTGGCAAATTTGGGTGTTTGTGTGGACCCAGACACGCCCATACCTGGTTATGAAAATTCAAAAATAATCGAGCCCGGTAATGCTGAGGCCTCAGTGCTTTATTTTAGACTACACACAACCGATGAAGAATACCGAATGCCCCTTTTGGGGCGAAGCCTAAGACATGATGAGTCTCTGGCCTTTATTCATGAGTGGATCCAAAACTTAACGACCGTTTGTGATTAAGCAAACATTAATTAATACTTTATGAAACAATTATTTACTCTCGCGACCTTTTTTGCCTTCCAGGCGTTGGCTTTTGGTCAAGTTTCCTTTTCAGGACAAGGCATCGGCACTAGTCGCTCTGATCGAGCGGTGGTGGACATGAATGGCGATTTTCTCGATGACATCGTCTCGGTTGCAACATCATCGGTTCAAGTCTTTTTTCAACAACCCGATGGTTCTTTTATTGAAGAAATAATTTTTACTTCTCCTGCAGACAATTTACCTTCTTGGAGTTTAGCAGCAGCAGATTATGATGGTAATGGCTATACCGACTTGCTTTATGGTGGAGGTAACGGTGTGACCATAATGCGTGCGAACAATGCTGGTGACGGTTTTCAAGAAATCTCATTTCCTCAATACGTCTTTTCTCAACGTTCAAATTTCGTCGACATTAACAATGACGGCCATCTAGATGCCTTTGTGTGCCACGATGTGCAACCTAATGTCTATTACATCAATGACGGTGAGGGCAATTTGACCTACTATCAAGGAGGGATTGGTGATTATCCATCTGGAGGACACTATGGCTCTGTTTGGATCGACTATGACAACGATGGCGACATGGATATGTTTAACGCTAAATGTGGTGGTGAGCCTGCGCGTCGTGAGGACGAATTACATCAAAACGATGGCTTTGGAAACTTTACTGAAATCGCAGCAGCAGCTGGGCTTCAAGATCCAATGCAAACCTGGTCTTCAGCTTGGGGCGACTACGACAATGATGGCGATATGGATGTTTTTGTGGGCAACAGTACCGACCCTTTCATGCACAAACTCATGACTAATAATGGCGATGGCACCTTTACCAACATCTCTGCTACTTCTGGAGTTCAAGATTTGGCCGCCACAGGAATCGAAAACTGTGCTTATGACTTTAACAATGATGGATTTATTGACATCGCTTCTAACGGAAACATCTTTCTCAATAACGGCGATTTGACCTTTAGCCTTTACACTAATGTTTTACCGAGTAATAATGGGTGTTTTGGCGACCTAAATAATGATGGTTTTATCGATTCCTTTACTGGAAGCACCATGTTTATGAATGACGGTAACGATAACAAATACTTGACTATCAACACTGTAGGAGTTCAAAGTAACCGCAACGGTATCGGGGCACGCATTACGGTAACCTCTGCTCTTGGAAGCCAAATTCGCGAAGTGCGCAGTGGTGAAGGTTTCAGACTCATGAGCACCCTGAACACGCATTTTGGCCTAGGTCAGGACGACGAAATTACCAGTATTATAGTACAATGGCCTTCTGGCATTGTTGACACCCTGGAAAATGTAGCAGTGAATCAAACTATTGTTATTGTGGAGGGGTCCACCATTCTTGGGGTAAACGACCAAGATCCATTGGCGATTGTTCTATCTCCAAACCCAGTGCGCGATCTACTTATGGTTAGCGGAGCTCAAAGTATCGAGGGTGCTCAATACGATATCTTTGATATGCAAGGTAAGGTTATTGCTCAAGGAAATATGAGCAGCAACAACATCAATGTGGGTGCCCTTGCTCAAGGAAACTATGTTTTAAGATTAACTCAAGCCGGCAGTGTTCGCAGCCAAAAATTTATCAAGCAATAAACAGGCCTTTAAAAACGCTCTAATATCATTAAATGAGGTATTAACTTATTTTCGCGCTTGACTTTATTATTTGAAAAACCGCCCATCAGGGCGGTTTTTTTTGCCCCATATATCACAGAGAAAATGCGTATTTTCGAATTTCAAAAGTTCCTCCCATGAAAAATCTAGTTCTTTTTTCGATAATCATCACCGCAATGAGTTGTAATAACCCTCAAAAACCTGAATTCAGTCCCTTGAGTTATCCCGAAACAAAAACTGTCGATACAGTCGATCAATATTTTGAAACCTCGGTTGCAGATCCTTATCGTTGGCTAGAGGATGATCGCAGCGAAGAAACTGGAGGTTGGGTTGCTGAGCAAAATAACGTAACCTTTGGTCATTTAAGTGAAGTGCCCTTTCGTGAGGCCTTGAAATCAAGATTGACCCAACTTTGGAATTACGAAAAAGTCACGGCACCATTTAAGGAAGGGGACTATACTTATTTTTATAAAAACAATGGCCTGCAAAACCAATATGTACTATACCGCTACAAAACCGGAGATGATGCTAAAAATGCTGAGGTGTTTTTAGACCCAAATACTTTTAAGGAAGATGGAACCATCTCATTGGGCGGCCTGAGTTTTTCAAAAAATGGTGGTTATGCCGCTTACAGTATTTCTGAAGGGGGGAGCGATTGGCGCAAGGTTTTGGTCATGGACACACAGGATATGACCCTGGTGGGCGATACCCTCATGGACGTCAAATTTAGTGGGCTCTCATGGCGTGAGAACGAAGGCTTTTATTACTCAAGCTACGACAAGCCCAAAGGAAGCGAGCTTTCTGATAAAACAGATCGTCATAAACTTTATTATCACAAACTCGGGACTGACCAAAAGGACGATGAGCTCATTTTCGGCGGAGACCCTGATGAGAAATATCGATATGTAGGTGGCGGTGTGACTGATGATCAGCGATATCTCGTGATTAGTGCGAGCAATGCCACTTCAGGAAACAAGCTCTACATTATGGATTTTGAGCAACCCGAGCAAGGCTTTATTACTATTGTGGGCCATAGTGATAGCGATACCTCGGTTATCGATACCGACGGAACAACGCTTTATTTAAGCACTAATCTTGATGCGCCCAATAAGCGCGTGGTAAAAGCCGATCTTTCTGCGCCAAGTCCAGAAAATTGGCAAGACATTATCCCCGAAAAACAACATGTACTGTCCATCAATACTGCGGGAGGTTATCTCTTTGCTGAATATATGGTCGACGCTATATCACAGGTGTTTCAATATGATTATAATGGAAAGGAAATAAGACAAATCGAGTTGCCAGGGCCTGGAAGTGCTGGAGGTTTTGGCGCTGAAAAAGACGAAACAGAGCTCTTTTATTCCTTTACAAATTACACCACCCCAGGCAGTATTTACAAAATGGATATCGCCTCTGGAGCCTCAGAACTTTTTATTTCACCGGCTATTGACTTTAATTCAGAGAACTACACGAGTGAGCAAGTGTTTTACACTTCCAAAGACGGGACAAAGGTGCCCATGATCATTACCTATAAAAAAGGCCTCAAGCGCAATGGAAAGAATCCAACAATCCTCTATGGATATGGAGGATTCAATATTAGTTTGACCCCTTCATTTAGCATCGTCAATGCGGTTTGGCTCGAACAAGGAGGTATCTATGCCGTTCCAAATATCCGCGGAGGTGGAGAGTACGGTAAAACTTGGCACAAAGCCGGAACCCAGATGCAAAAACAAAATGTATTTGACGACTTCATCGCGGCGGCAGAATACCTCATTGAAAACGATTATACCAGCAGTGATTTCCTAGCAATCCGCGGGGGCTCGAACGGAGGTTTGCTGGTGGGCGCAGTGATGACCCAAAGACCGGATTTGATGCGTGTGGCTTTACCCGCTGTTGGGGTATTGGATATGTTGCGTTACCATACTTTTACCGCAGGGGCTGGTTGGGGATACGATTATGGCACAGCCCAAGACAGTCCTGAGATGTTCGCTTATCTCCTTGGTTATTCACCAGTGCACAACGTGAAATCAGGGCTGAAATACCCTGCTACTTTAATCACTACTGGAGATCACGATGACCGAGTAGTACCGGCCCACAGTTTTAAATTTGCTGCAGAACTACAATCCAAACAAAGTGGAGAGGCTCCTGTTTTGATTCGTATCGAGACTGATGCAGGTCATGGTGCGGGTACGCCGGTGAGTAAAACCATTGAACAATACTCAGATATTTTTGGGTTTACCTTTTTCCATATGGGTTATCGCGTACTTCCAGAGGACGTGGGCGACAACCTAAAAACCTAATTCTTTGGGCCAAACAAAAGTACTTGAGGTAAAAATTGAACAGTTCGCCTACAAGGAGGCTGTTATTCTGCGTGATGTCCATTTCTCTTTGCAGCAAGGAGCTCATCTTGCTATCCTTGGGGAAAGCGGCGGCGGTAAGTCTACTCTGCTGCATTTAATTTACGGCTTATTAGACCTCCCAAAAGGACATATTAGCTGGCTTGGTAAAGAGGTGACAGGCCCGAAGTCCCGCCTCATAGCAGGGGCGCCATTTATGAAGCTCGTAGATCAAGAATTTACCTTAATGCCCATGACTACTGTAGCAGAAAATATTGCGACGCATTTGCCTCGATTTGATTTAAAGGAAAGTGATCAGCGTGTAGATGAACTGCTTAATGTGGTGGGGCTATCCTCTCTTAAGTCAACTAAGTCGCGACTCTTGAGTGGTGGTCAAAAGCAAAGGGTCGCCTTGGCCAAAGCTCTAGCTATGGAACCTGAAATTTTGTTGCTTGATGAACCCTTTAGTCAAATCGACTTGCCACGGCGTTCCCAACTGCGTCAAAGTTTATTTACCTATTTAAAGGACAAAAGGATTACTTGTTTAACCGCCACTCATGACGCCTATGAAGCACTGGGCTATGCAGATCGCATTGCTGTACTTGGCGCCAATACACTGTTGCGCTTTGCCACCCCTAAATCTCTTTTTGAGTCTTTAGACAGTCGTTATTTAGCGGGTTTTTTTGGGGCCTACTCTGTTATTCCTAAAGGCATTATAGCGGCTAAAGAACTTTACTTGCTTCCTCATCAACTCAAACTAACGAGTCTCAAAACTCCATTACATGTGATGGTCGATAATACAGTTTTCCAGGGGACCCATTATTTAATCTCCGCAGTATTTCAAGGGCATCCCATTTACTTTAATTATCATAAACCCATTAGGTCCGGAAGAAAATGCCATTTGGCGTTGTTGAATAATATCGTTTAATTTGAGCTTCTGTAAAACCCCTGTATGCGGCGCTATTTTCTTCTTTTCGGTATACTAATCATGGCCCTTCTGCCGTGTTTTGGTCAAGAGCTTCCGCCTATTATTAACTACAAAGCTGAGGTTTATGGGGCCAACAATCAAAATTGGATGATCAGCCAAGGCCCGAATCATGAAATCTATGCTGCTAATAATGACGGGCTTTTGCGATTTAATGGGAGCCGTTGGACTTTGTTTCCTACCCCTAACCAAAGTGTTATGCGCTCTGTAAATGCGATTGGAGATCGTGTATACACCGGATTTTATATGGATTTTGGCTATTGGCTAACCGACAAAGAAGGTGATCTAAACTATACTTCGCTTATGGCAGAGCGATCTATAAAGCCGATTGAAGACGAACAGTTTTGGCAAATTTTCACCTTTGACAAATGGCTGGTTGCCCAATCACTTCAGCGCCTAATCATGATGGATTTAGCCACAGAAAATACAGTAATTGTATCGGCTGATCGAATGCTCTCAAAGGCCTTTGTGGTCAATGGTCAGCTGTATTTTCACGATTTAACCCAAGGGCTTTACACGGTACAAAATGGTCAAAAACAATTAGTAAATCAATCTGAAATCTCCCTTAATGGACGATTAGTGGGGGCCGCATACTTGAAAGGGGAAACTTTATTTGTTCATGAGACTAAAGGTCTTTTTGTCTTAGAGCAGCAAAATTTTAGTCCCTGGTCTCCGGCGCTCAACGAGGCCTTGAGCCAATACGAATTATATAGTTTGACCACTACTCATAATGGACGCCTAGTACTCGGGACGATAGCTGATGGCTTAATTGCCTTGGACGCGTCAAATCTGGCTATAGATTTTCATTTTAACCGAAGTAATGGAATAGAAAACAATACGGTCCTGAGTCTTTTTGAGGACAACCAGTCCAATATTTGGGCGGGCTTAGATAATGGCATTGCTTGTATCAATGCAGCATCAAACATTCGTCCTTATGTAGAACAAAACGGACAACTCGGGACTACTTACGCTTCAGCCATATATCAAAATAACCTCTATTTAGGCACGAATCAAGGGCTTTTTTATAAGCCCCTTGATCAAAAAGTTCCTTTTGAAAAAATTGCTGGAACAGAAGGTCAAGTATGGAACTTAGCACAAATTGGCAACACTCTTTTTTGTGGACACAACGCAGGAACTTTTGTTATTGATCAAGGCCTTGCAACAAAAATAGCGGATGTCCAAGGAGCTTGGGATTTTAAACTCTTGAACCAAAAAGATGACCTTTTGATTCAAGGTAACTACGATGGGCTCTATCTTTTGAAAAAAACAATAAAGGGCCTATGGACACTTTCGCATAAAATACAAGGTTTTGATTACTCGGCCAAACACTTTGAAGTAACACCAAGCAACGAGGTGGTGGTAAGCCATGAATACAAAGGAGTCTTTTTGTTGAAATTAGACGAGACCTTTGAAAATGTGTCCTCCGTGAGCTTAATACCAGAGCTGAAAAAAGGACTTTATTCAGATTTAGAGTCCTATCAAGGGGGTATTTACTACGCCTTCGAACATGGTGTATTCTTTAGAAATTCTGATAATCCTGAATTTACTGAGGTTCCGGCGTTAAGTGCGCTGTTTAGTGATCATCGCTACACTACCGGTAGAATGATTGCTGACAATTATGGGAGACTTTGGTTTTTTACAGATCAAAACTTGGTCGGCGTTTCTACAGACCCAATTGACGGATCTTACCAGTTCAATTATATCAGCCTTCCTCACGATCTAAGGCAAGACCTTACGGGTCATGAAAATTTAACCTTTACTGCTGCGAATGATATGATTTACGGCAATGCTCAGGGTTACCTACGCATGCAGGCCACAAGCCAATCAATACCTAATACGCGTACACAACTGGATCAAATCATAGCCACCGATGCCCAAAACAAAAGCATCAAACTTTCGTTGGATGAAGTCGCCCAATTAGATTATAATTTCAATAACCTCAGTTTTAAATTTCATAATCCAGATTACGGTAAGTACAACCATATACTCTATTCATATCGCATCACCCCATATTATAATCAGTGGAGTGAATGGTCCAATCAAAGCCAATTCGACATCAATAATTTGCCGCCTAATTCTTATGCCTTTGAAGTACAGACTTTATATAACGGCACATTGCTTGAACAACCTTTAATCTATCCATTCGACATTAGTCCTCCTTGGTATAGCTCCACCCTAGCTATAATGATTTATATTATTCTTGGTGCCGGAGTAATCATTGGCCTCAATCTGAGTTATAGAAGCTACTATCAAAGACAACGCGATCGAATGCTTAAAGCGAAAACCGCCGATCTCGAACTACGTGATTTAGCAGCGCAAAAAGAAATCATGGCTTTAAAAAATCAGCAACTACAACAAGACATTGAGGCGCGTAATCGGGAACTTGCTATCTCTACCATGAGCATGATCAATAAGAATACTACACTGAATAAACTAAAGTCCGAACTCGTTAAATCTAAAGAAGAGCCCCGAGCCATTGCTCCAGCACTTTCAATTATTGATCAAGCGTTAAACAACGAAGAGGAATGGGAATTTTTCGAACAAGCCTTTAATCATGCCGACAAAAAATTCTTTAAGCGCATTAAAGAAAAACACCCGAGTCTTACCCCAAATGATTTAAGATTATGTGTGTATTTAAGACTTAATCTTTCTTCAAAAGAAATTGCCCCACTCCTCAACATATCTGCTCGAAGTGTGGAAATCAAACGCTACAGATTGCGGAAAAAACTTGATTTAGAGCGAGATGTGAATTTAAGCGATTACGTCATCAATTTATGACGGCCTTTACATTGTTTATTTAGAACACAACATTACCTCAACATTTTTTGTATTTTAGCGCATTATTTCAGGATTTTTCGGTTAATTATAAACGGAATATTTTGTTTTAATGCTATGAAAATCAATTAATTGGCTGCATTATTCAAGTTTGTATTGTCGTTTCTTGATGGCTGTATCATTTTTGTATAGTTAATGAAGGTGTCGCGACTTACCAAACTTTGCTATTTTGGGCTCAAACTAACAGACCATGAAGCAATTTTTTGTTTTTGCTCTTACTCTTATATGGAGCATTGCGACCTCTGCGCAGGACATCACAATTTCAGGACAAGTTACAGATAACAACAATGAGCCACTTATTGGGGCCTCTGTTGTAGAAGTCGGAACGAACAATGGGGTTACTACAGATTTCGATGGTAACTTTTCTATGGTGGTGACCAACGAAGAAGCAAAACTGTCGATTTCTTATCTCGGATTTTTGAGCCGCACGGTCAGTGTTGGTGCCCAAAGAGAGTTTTCCGTCGCTTTAACGGAAGATGCAGCCTCGCTCGAGGAGGTTATTGTTATTGGATATGGAACCCAGCGTAAAAAAGAAGTGACTGGGGCGGTTTCCATAATTTCAAGTGAAACTATAGAGGAATTAAAGCCGGTGCGTATTGAACAAGCGCTTCAAGGACAAGTTGCTGGTGTTCAGATCACCACCCAATCTGGTTCTCCTGGAAGTCGTTCAGATATCCGTATCCGAGGAATTTCTACGAATGGGGATAACCAGCCGCTTATATTAGTGGATGGTAACGTGATTGAGGATCTTAGTGTGGTTAATCCAGCAGATATAGAGAGCATTAATGTATTGAAAGATGCCACCGCAGGTATTTATGGAGTTCGCGCTGCGAATGGAGTTATTTTAATTACCACCAAAACAGGTCGCAAAGCTACGCCCCTTAGTGTGGAGTATGATGGTTATGTAGGCTTTCAAGAAACAACAAGGAAATTGCCAGCGCTCAACGCTACGGAATACGGACTTTTGATCAATGAGGCATTCGTGGCCAATGGCTCGCCAATAGTCTATCCCAGTGTTGCCGTCTTAGGACAAGGGACAGATTGGCAAGAAGAAGTTTTTTCTAAGGCTCCTGTCTTTAACCAAAGTATTTCACTCAATGGAGGATCCATAAAATCAACTTATTCAGGAGGTGCTTCTGTACTGAGTCAAGATGGGATCGTTGGTGGTGATAAAGCAAACTTTACGCGCTACAATGGACGTCTGAACTTCAGCACCGAGCAGTTTGAGAAGCTCACCTTTCGCGGGTCGCTCCTTTATACCGGTATTCAAAGAAAAACGCTCCAAGAAAATGGAATCGGATCTGTTTTGTATAATGCGTTGAATATGAATCCTGTACTTCCAGTTGCCGGAAACAACTTAGGATACTCACGTGCCGAAAACCTTCCTATAGAGGTGATCAACCCATTAGCGCAAATCGAAACTACATTTAATAACACTGAAGTGCACAAAATAAGTGGGGTGGCTGGTTTAGAATATAAAGTTGTCCCTAATCTAACGTTTAAAACAAATTATCAATGGAATTATGCTGAGGTCGACACACGCTTTTATGCGCCCATTGCAGATTTTGGAGTAGAAGGCGTAGCGGATAAGGTTTTTGATCGTTTGGATGTAAGCACGCTTGTTGAACAAGAGCAGTTTTTTAGAGATTATACTTTTGATGCGTTCTTGACCTATGAAAACACATTTGAAGACGCGCACAATCTCACAGCTCTTCTAGGAACTTCCGTGTTCCGCACGACGGGTGATTTCTACGGTTTCACGGGGCAAGGCCTGCCTGACAAACCATTTGAGGACCTTTCTATTGATGACGCTGAAACGGTTTTTGACAACTATGTAAATGTGAGTAATCGAATTTTTGATTCACGCTTACTGTCTTATTTTACACGTCTACAATATGATTATAAAGGCAAGTATTTATTCTCTGCCTTGCTGCGTCGGGATGGGTCCACTAATTTTGGGCCAAACAATAAGTTTGGTTTCTTCCCGTCTTTCTCTCTGGGATGGATTGCCTCTGACGAAAGCTTCATGCAAGACTCTAAAATTTTCGACTTCTTAAAAATTCGAGGTTCGTATGGGGTTATCGGAAACGACAGGATTGGGGCCTTTAGATTTGAATCTCTTCTTAGTGGAGAAGGAACTTATGTGTTTGACAACACTCTTTATTTTGGAACCGCTATCGGGGCTATTTCAAATCCTGACATTAAGTGGGAAGAGCAGGTTACCTTAGACGTCGGGGTAGACACAAGATTCCTCGGCGGAAAGCTCAGTTTTGAAGCCGATTATTTCAATCGCGAAACCCGTGACTTATTGCTTGTGGTGCAAACCTCAGGAACGACCGGGTCAACAGCCCCTGGATCAGGAAACCCTGTGGCTAATGCAGGGTCTGTACGCAACAGTGGGTTTGAACTTTCATTGGGCTACAAACAAAACTTTGGCAACGACTTCTCTTTTGGGGTCAACTACAACTTGACCACCCTGGAAAACGAAGTGCTCTCGGTCAATAATGGTGTTGGCTATGAAGTAGGGGGTGGTTTTGGAATCGGCCAGGACCCGCCTGCGCGTATGGAGGAAGGGTTCCCGATCGGTTATTACTATGGATACCAAACACAAGGAATATTCCAAACTCAGGAAGAGGCCGATAATGCCCCTAGCCAAATTGCTCTAGGAGCACTAGCCCGCGCCGGAGACATTCGTTTTAAAGATCTCAATGGGGACGGTGTCATTAACACCCAAGATAAATCCTACATAGGCGATCCGATTCCGGATGTTACCATGGGACTTAACTTATCTTTTGATTATAAGAATTTTGATTTTCAGTCCTACTTCTTCGCGTCTTTAGGCAACGAAATTGTACGTAATTATGAGCGCAACGATCGCTTTACCAATAGAACAACCTATTATCTGAACCGATGGACAGGCCCAGGAACAAGTAATGAATTCCCTCGAGTGACCACGGCCGCAACCTCTAACCTAGTGTTCTCTGATTTCTATGTGGAAGATGGGTCTTTCCTGCGCGCTCAAAATATGCAGATCGGATATACCCTAGGGGATGATTTGCTTGAAAAATTCAAGCTTTCAAAGCTGCGCGTCTATATCTCTGCCAGCAACGTATTTACTCTAACAAAATATCGAGGGTATGACCCAACCTCATCAAATGGATCGCCAATAGGCAGTGGATTTGACCCAGGATTCTACCCAACCCCGAGAACCTATTTGCTCGGCGCTAATATCAAACTTTAAATCGCTAAGAACTATGAAGACTACACGACCATTCAACCGTTCACGCGTTCTACTGATCACCGCTTTTGTTGCGCTTTTTGCAGCAGCCTGTAGTGACGACTTTGTCTATGTAAATTCTGAAAACCAGAACAGCGAGACCTATTTCAATACCGAAGAAGATTATCAAAACGCCTTGATTGGGGCTTATGATATGTTGCAGGCCAGCTATTTAAATGTTATGCTGGGTGAAATAGCTTCTGCCAATACTTTGGCCGGCGGAGAAAGCGCTACGGATGTTATCGGAATCCAGCAGATTGACGACATGATCCACACCCCAACCAATGAGCAATTACGCAGTATTTGGAGCTGGATGTACGCTGGGGTTAACCGCGCCAATTATATTTTAGAGTTTCAAGATAAGATAGACTTTGATGGTAAAGCCAATGTGATTGGTCAGGCTAAATTCTTACGCGCCTACTATTATTTCGAACTCGTTAAATGGTTTGGGGATGTGCCGCTTGTGGTAGATCGACGAATCACGTTTGGAGTACAGTTTGAAATTGACCGCACGCCTAAAGCGCAAGTTTATGCGCAAATTGAGGAAGACCTAATCTATGCGGCAAACAATCTTCCTGCTGTACAAGAGCAGGCAGGTCGCGTAACCAAAGGAGCGGCACAAGCCCTTCTGGGGAAGGCTTACCTCTACCAAGAAAAATGGTCCGATGCGGTTACAGCGCTTGATGAGGTAATAAACGCCGGCCCCTATGATCTAATGGCTGATTTTGGCTTAATTTTTGAAAACGAAAACGAAAACAATATTGAATCGGTTTTTGAAGTACAATACACAGACCTCGAGGGTGCTGGCTTTGATTGTCTTCAGTGCAGTGAAGGGAATGTTGCGGTAGGATTCAATGGTCCGCGCCAATATAACGGCCCTTTATTTGAATCTGGGTTTAGTTTTAATGTGCCGACTCAGGAGACCTATGATTTATATGAGGAAGGTGATATGCGTCGAGATTTTGGTATTTTGAATATCGAGCAGTGGGCCACGGATAACCAGGGATATAATGGTGGCGCTGGCGTGAGCTATACTGAAGGTTATGAGCACACAGGCTTCTTTAATCGCAAGTATATCCCTCGTCAAGGCGACGCCAATATCGGGGATCAAAACTTGACTAATCCAAACAACTATCGTTCTATCCGTTTTGCGGACGTCTTGTTAATGGCTGCTGAAGCACATCACGAAAACGGAAATGACGCGAGTGCACAGAGCTATGTGAATCGTGTGCGCCAACGCGCCGGCCTGGCAGACATTACAGCCACTGGCGGAAATTTAGGTGACGCTATTTACTTAGAACGACGTCTAGAACTTGTAGGAGAAGGGCATCAATTCTTTGACGCGGTGCGTAAAGGCAAAGCCGCTCAAGAAATCAATGGTTTCCAGACGGGGAAAAATGAAATATTCCCTATTCCGGAAATTGAAATACAACTTACAGGAAACCGTTGGGCACAAAATCCTGGATATTAATACAAAACGACCATGACACGAACATTTAACAGCATTTACGCTTATAGTTTTGCCCTCATTAGCCTTTTCATGGCAGTGAGTTGCAGTTCAGATGATCCTAACTTTGATTATTTGAATGCCGCGCAAATTCCTTCGAACTTGAGTCTAATCGTTACGCCGACTACTGACAACTCAGGTAATGTAATTTTTACCCCCAGCGCATTGAGTGCCTCCAAATTCAATTTAGATTTTGGTGATGGCAGTGAGCCCGTTTCTGTGGTTCCTGGTACAAATGCCATGCACGCCTATCTAGAGGGTTCTTACACTGCCACGCTCATTGCTGAAAACATTAATGGAGAAACTTCTCAAACATTAGAGCAAGCCGTAGTGGTTTCATTTTTAGCGCCTGAGAATCTTGAAATTACTGTATTACCTGTAGCAGGCGATAATTTCTCAATTAGTGTGTCTGCAACCGCTACTTTGGCCGCAGGTTTTGAAGTATATTTTGGCGATCAAGCAGACGAAGCACCTACCCCACTTATGATTGCTGAATCCGTGACACATACCTACGCAGAGACGGGCACCTATGAGTTAAGAGTCGTAGCCTTGAGTGGCGGAAGCCAAACACTAGAGGGCACTATCACTGTAGAAATTGACAACCCTGTCCTGCTTCCGCTAGATTTCGAGGACGAAACCCTTGAATACGTCTTTTTTGATTTTGCTGGCGCTGTAAATACGCGAATTGCTAACCCAGACCCATCGGGCATCAATACCAGTGGTAACGTCGTAGAGTTCTTTAAAGAAGCAGGCGCCTTAGTTTATGCGGGGACGGCAATTCCTCTGGGAGAAAATATTGATTTCTCATTGGGCAGCACGATATCTATGGATGTCTGGTCTCCGATTGCTGGAACAACAGTAAAACTGAAAATTGAAAACGCGGCTAACCCAAATATTGCCATGGAGGTGGATGCTTTCCCTTCAGTGGCTAACGAGTGGGAAACCCTATATTTTGACTTTTCAGGTTTTGATTTAAGTCAAGAATATGCCAAAATTGTAGTGTTCTTTGATTTCGGCAATAGCGGAAATGACGACACCTTCTATTACGACAATCTCACACAAGGAACCCTTCCTGGTGCTGTCGTAGAATTGCCTTTAGATTTTGAAAACACTGCCGTGCCTTATGAGGTATTCGGCTTTGAAGGAGCAAATTCTAATATAGATGTCAACCCAGATCCTACTGGAATTAACACTAGTAGCCGTGTCGTACGCACTGTAAAGGGAGTAGATGCGGTCTTTTATGCAGGAACCGCTGTGCCGCTTCAAGTGCCAATTATTTTTGACGCTACTGAAAAAATAAAAATGAAAGTCTGGTCTCCGAAAGCGGATATCCCGGTGCGTTTGAAGCTCGAAAACACCAGTGGCGACTTTGTAGAGTTAGACGCCAATACCACTACGTCTAATGCTTGGGAAGAACTTGTTTGGGATTTTGCCGGTCAAAATACCGCTCCTGAGTTTACCACCGTGGTCGTATTCTTTGAATTTATTGTGGACCTTCCTGGAGATGGATCTACTTATTACTTTGATGATATTGATTATGCCAACTAAAACGCATCTGATGAACTACAAAAATTTAATCTTTGCCTTATTGGCTTTGCCGCTCATTTTAATCTCATGTCAAGAAGATGACACTTCTTTTGGTGCCGTTATTGCGCCAACAAATCTCGAAGCCACTATAGAAGTCGCGGATGATTTGTCTGGTAATGTGTCTGTAACTCCGAGTGCGGAATACGCGCTTACTTTCCATGTTTATTTCAAACCTGAATTGGATCCCGTAGTGATTGGACCTGGTGAGACTGCCAATTTTCGCTATACAGATACAGGGGTTTACACTCAAGACATTGTTATTATCGCTTATGGTCGCGGAGGCGCAGCGAGCTCTATCTCACGCAGTATTGACCTCGACGTCATATTGATGATTGATCCTGTCATACTTCAAAATTTAGCTGGAGCGCCAAACCAGGGTAAGCGCTGGGTTTGGGATTCTGGAACTACAGGCCACTTTGGTGTAGGTGATCCTGCTGTGGATTTCGCCAATTATTTTATTGCCACGCCCAATCAGCTAAACCCATGTATGTATGACGATGTGCTGATCTTTAGTTATGACGGTATGGGGGATTACAATTATCAACTAGAAGTCAATGATGCTTCCTATGTTAATTGGGCTGAAATCAAGCGATTTTTTCCCAATGACAATCCTGGACAATACAATGATGAGTGTCGCGATTTAAGTCCGTTTGTGTCTTTTGATACAAGTTTTGTGGTCTTAGATGACGCCGCAGGAGTTTCAACCCTTACCCTTCAGAACAGCTTCCTGTCCTATTGGTCAGGGGCCAGTTCCTACGAAATTGTTTCCCTTACAGAGGACAAGCTAATTGTGCGTGGTATTCAGGATCCATTTGATCCCCCAGGGGCACAGCTTGCCTGGTATCACACTTTTGTTCCAGAGAGTGGTTCAGGGCCTGTGGAATGTGCTGGGGCCACTGGAGACCAAGGAAGTGGAGCCAATGATGTTCTTATTTGGGCGGAAGAATTTGATGTGGATGGTGCGCCTTGTTCAGAAAACTGGAATTATGATTTAGGAACAGGAAACAATGGATGGGGCAATGAAGAAGTCCAGTATTATACCGATGACCCATCGAATATTATTGTAGAAAATGGCGTGCTACGCATTACCGCAAAATCAGAGTTTTTTGCAGGGAGCAATTACACCTCTGCCCGTATCAAAACCAATCAGAACTTTGACTTTACTTATGGCCGTGTTGAAGCGCGCGCTAAACTCCCTACTGGAGGGGGCACTTGGCCTGCAATATGGATGCTTGGTTCTGATTATCAAACTAACACATGGCCTGCATGTGGTGAGATTGACATAATGGAGCATGTTGGAAACAACCAGGATGAAATATTCTCTTCACTTCATTACCCCGGATATTCTGGGGGTAACGCTGTGACTCAAGGCATTAATGTGCCTGGAG
This sequence comes from Flavobacteriaceae bacterium, assembly GCA_038153605.1. GTDB lineage: Bacteria > Bacteroidota > Bacteroidia > Flavobacteriales > Flavobacteriaceae > BACL21. Next base: position 79,493 of record JAYOYS010000006.1, on the reverse strand, counting down.
TTTCTGACGATTTCCACATTTATGCAGTAGACTGGAATGCCGATGAAATTATTTTTTCTGTAGACGGGAATGTATATCACTCTGTGGCAAATACACAATTAATGCCTTTTGATAGTGACTTTTTCATTATCGTAAATATCGCAATGGGCGGAAATTTCGGTGGAAATATTGATCCAAACTTTAATAGTTCAAGTCTAGAAATCGATTATATCCGCGTATATCAATAGCAAAACAAATTCCATTTTATTATACAAATAAACTACACTTTTAAAATTAAACTTATGAAAACAAAACTATTTACACTTGCCTTAGCCTTTGGTTTTGCCTCGGCTGTATCGGCACAAAACACCGTAGGCGTTGACGCGGGCGGCAACTGGTTGGGTTATGCCAATGTATTTGATTTATCCGGAGGCTACATTTTTGGTGAGCCTTGGGGGGTGCCAGACATTCAGACTGTAATTGATGCCGGAGCAGGAACTTTAACTCTACAGCCGAACTTCAACACCTATGCCGATAACCCAACCGATCCTTTTTGGGTTGACCAAGCCACTGGCTTAGGCGCAAAAATTTTTGAAGGTAATTCTTATATCGAGGACAATTCTCTCGCAGGCGAGGAACTTACCTTTTCAGGATTTATTCACAGTAACACTCTTGATGCTGAGTATGACGCAATTGCCTTTATTAAGGTTTTCAATGCTAATTATTCTGTTTTAAAGATTGCCACAGCTGCATTAAACGGTTCTACCTTTGAAGTTGTCTTTACTGACGTTAATCCAGCAGAGGACGCAGTAGTTCAGTATGGCTTTGCTGTTACAGGACTCAATGCTAATCCAGATAATGAAGCAACATTAGGCAGCGTTGTGGTTAGCGGTCAATCTTTGGGACTAACTGATTTTAATACAGCCTCTTTTAGTGTTGCTCCTAACCCATCAAATGCGGTTTGGAATGTGCGTTCTGCGCAGTACGACATGACTCAAGTGGTTCTTTTTGATGTTTTGGGTAAAAAAGTTGCTCAATTCAACAACCCAGGGAGTGCTTTGGCTATTGATAATAGTAACCTAAGCAAAGGAGCTTATTTCGCACAAATTAGCACTGCTCAAGGAAGTACTACTGTACAGTTGATGAAAAACTAATTGTCGCTGCTGAAATGCGCTCAAAGGCAACAATTTTTGTGGCCTTATAAGAATTAAAAACCAGCCTAAGGGGCTGGTTTTTTGTTCTGTTATGTTTTTCTTTTCATGTCAATAAGGGACCAAAACTTGGATAAAAGCAATTGGCACTCAATCGCACTAATTACTTTGACGCCAAATCGGCAAGTCTTTGTCCAACATGCGCGCCGATCGCTACGCCCATACCCCCTAAACGAACACCACAATACACATTGGGGCCTAGTGCTTTGATTATTGGCTTTTTTTGATCGCCAACACCCATAATTCCCGACCAACGCCCGGCTATTGACACCTTTTTTCCAGGTAAGATCACATCTTCCAACATGCGCTCTAGTGCGTCCTGAATCTTTTCTGTGGTTTGTTCTGAGGTTGTTGTTTCGCCGTCAAAATCCAAATTTCGTCCGCCTCCCAATAAAATACGCTGATCGATATTTCTAAAGTAGTAATAGCCTTGGTCTAAGTGGAAAGTCCCTTGAATTTTTAATCCAGGTATTGGTTCAGTCACCAATACTTGGGCTCTAGCCGGCGTCACCATCTCTGGCAGATAATCTTGTGTATAGCCGTTAGTGGCCAAAAGTAGTTTTTTGGTGGTGATTGTCCCATGATCTTTGGTTTGCAGGACTACTCCACTCTCTTTGGTATTATGAGACAGCGCTCTCACACCCCCTAAAACTTGTACTCCACTGGTCGCCGCTTTTACAGTTAGGGCCTCCATAAGTCGGCCTGTATGAATTTGCCCTTCATACTTATTAAGAATACCCCTAGAACCAACGCCAGAAAAACCAAAACTATTTTCAACCAAGGAATAGACTTCTTGATTCGTTTTTAAAGCCTCTTTAGCGAGTTTATTCGCCCATTCGATCGCTTGAAAGCACTCCTGTTCGAGATGTTTTTGATGGTTTAAAAAATATTCATAGCCGCCGTACTCCTTATAATTCATGGTTTTCTCGGGCACTATGGATTTTAAAAGAGTTAATCCCTCGGATCGTTGGCGTATAAGTTCTATGAGCTGATGATCAGAGTGATTGTTTGCGTCATCTAACAACTCTGAGACGCTACCGAAACACGCAAATCCCGCATTTTTAATGCTCGCCCCAGAAGGCCAGTTTCCCCGCTCTAAGACCACCACTCTTGCCTCTGGTGATTTAGACTTTAAAGCAATGCCACAAGTCAATCCTACGATACCGCCCCCGACTATAAGGTAATCGATATCCTCTAGTAAATAAGATTCCCAATAGGACTTGTTGTTTAAATGCACTTTGCTCCGTAAGTTTTCAGGCTATGAAATTACGTGATTTTTTAATGCCACGGTCTATGGTTTCGCCCTTCAAGTCTAGACATTAAAAAACCCTCCACATGGGAGGGTTTATGTTTTTATTGTTCCATTTTCCACTCGTTCATAAACGCTGTGGTATAATTACCGGCAACATAATCTGGATGATCCATGAGCTGTCTATGGAATGGAATAGTAGTTTTGATCCCTTCAATGACAAACTCGTCTAAAGCGCGCTTCATCTTATTAATTGCCTCCTCACGAGTCTGAGCTGTGGTAATTAATTTGGCAATCATAGAGTCGTAGTTCGGCGGAATTGAATATCCGGCATACACGTGGGTGTCCAAGCGCACTCCATGGCCTCCTGGCGCATGTAGTGTGGTTATTTTTCCTGGAGAGGGACGAAATCCATTATAAGGGTCCTCAGCATTGATACGGCACTCTATTGAATGTAATTGAGGGAAATAATTTTTTCCAGAAATCGGCACACCTGCCGCCACCAAAATTTGTTCGCGGATTAAGTCATGATCTACAACCTGCTCTGTAATGGGGTGCTCTACCTGAATACGGGTATTCATCTCCATAAAATAGAAATTACGATGTTTGTCGACCAAAAATTCAATAGTACCTGCGCCCTCATAGTTAATGAATTCAGCGGCTTTGACTGCAGCTTCACCCATTGCCTGACGTAATTCATCGGTCATAAAAGGGCTTGGCGTTTCCTCCGTAAGTTTTTGATGACGACGCTGGATCGAACAATCGCGTTCACTTAAATGACAGGCCTTGCCGCGACTATCTCCGATAACTTGAATTTCTATATGCCGGGGCTCTTCAATGAGTTTCTCCATGTACATATCATTGTTCCCAAAAGCAGCCTTACTTTCTTGTCTTGCAGATTCCCAGGCGCCTTGAAGGTCCACTTCTTTCCAGACAGCACGCATTCCTTTTCCTCCGCCGCCAGCACTCGCTTTAAGCATTACGGGATAGCCTGTTTGCTTTGCAACTTTCTTACAGGTCTCAAAATCAGGAATGATCCCATCGCTACCTGGAACACAAGGCACTCCAGCGGCCTTCATGGTGGCTTTGGCGGAAGCCTTATCCCCCATTTGGTCAATCATCTTTGCCGAGGCACCGATAAATTTAATACCATGTTCTTCACATATTTTAGAGAATTTAGCATTTTCAGACAAAAAGCCGTAGCCAGGATGAATCGCATCAGCATTTGTAATTTCAGCAGCCGCAATGATATGAGCAATCTTTAGATAACTTTCAGAGCTCGGTGCGGGTCCGATACAAACCGCTTCATCGGCAAACTTAACGTGTAGGCTTTCAGCATCTGCAGTAGAATATACCGCAACGGTTTTAATGCCCATTTCACGACAAGTACGGATTACTCTGAGGGCAATCTCCCCGCGATTAGCGACCAATATTTTTTTAAACATGCTTATTTCTTGGGCCTTGTTTGGGCCTTTAGCTTTTTTTGACGGCATGATACTGGTTTTAAATTAAGCTGGGTCAATCAAAAACAAAGGTTGGTCAAATTCAACAGGAGATGAATCGTCCACTAAAACCTTTACTATTTTCCCAGAAACCTCACTTTCAATTTCATTAAACAACTTCATGGCTTCAATGACACACAATACGCTTCCTGGACTCACAGAATCACCCACCTCAACAAAAACAGATTTGTCTGGAGAAGGCTTTCTGTAAAAAGTCCCAATGATCGGAGATTTTACGGTGATGTATTTGTCATTATTATCCGCTGCAGGAGCCGCTGCCACTGGGGCCGACTCAGCAACTGGAGCTGCTGGGGCAGGAGCCTGCAGTGCGGCAGGAGCTGCATGCACAACAGCGTGTGGCGCTGGATAGGCTACAGTTTCCATGCGCTCAACATCTCCGCCTGTTTTGATGGTGATTTTTACGTCTTCCATCTCAAGTTTTACTTCACTAGCGCCTGATTTGGCGACAAACTTGATTAAATTTTGAATGTCTTTAATGTCCATAAGTCTTGTTTTATATAAACTCTAATTTATGCTCCGTTATACGCCCAGGTTAAATAAACTGCGCCCCAAGTAAATCCTCCACCAAAGGCCGCAAAAACTAACCCATCACCTTTCTTTAGTTGAGATTCGTAATCCATCAAACACAAAGGCAGGGTTGCTGAAGTTGTATTCCCGTAGCGCTGAATATTCATCATTACTTTATCGTCGGTCACCCCCATACGACTGGCCGCGGCATCAATGATGCGTTTATTGGCTTGATGAGGCACCAGCCACTGAATATCATCACTGCTGAGATTGTTTTGCTCCATGACGCGTCCACAAGCATCCGCCATATTCGATACCGCAAATTTAAACACCGTCTTTCCGTCCTGAAATACGTAATGCTGTCTCTGAGCTACTGTTTCCGCCGAGGCTGGCAATATAGATCCCCCCGCGTCCATTTTTAAGTGATTACGTCCAATTCCGTCCGAGCGCAAATACTCGTCTTGTAAGCCTAGCCCTTCGGTATTTGGCTCAAAAAGTACCGCTCCTGCGCCATCTCCAAAGATAATACAGGTAGTGCGATCGGTATAATCAATAATTGAGGACATTTTATCTGCCCCAATGAGTAATACCTTTTTGTAACGACCGGATTCAATATAGGCCGCTGCCGTGCTCATTCCGTAAAGAAAACTTGAACAGGCCGTAGATAAATCGTAAGAAAATGCATTGATCGCGCCAATCTCAGTAGCCACATAAACACCTGTTGAGGCAACCATCATATCTGGGGTCGCTGTCGCCATAATCAACAAGTCTATTTCCTTGGGATTAACCTTTGACTTTTCCAAAAGCTGCTGAGCGGCTTTGATGGCCATAAAAGAAGTTCCTTGGCCTGGCTCTTTTAAAATACGGCGTTCTTTAATGCCGGTTCTTGAAACAATCCATTCATCATTGGTGTCGACCATGGTTGCCAAAATATCATTGGATAACACATAGTCAGGCACATAGCCTCCCACAGCGGTAATGGCTGCTTTAATTTTTGTCATACGCGTTGGAATAAAAGTTTCGCCTTTTGAGCCAAAATTCCAATTTTCGGGGTGAAAAGTACTAATTTTTAAGCAAAAACGCGTCGGTTTTTGTCGGTTTTGTGCAATTTTCCGCGCACAAAAAAACCCTCACTTTGATTCAAATGAGAGCTTTTATTGACCGCTTATTGCGTCTGAAATTTAAGCTTCCTGTTCTACGGCGTCAATAACGACTTGACCTTTGTAGTACAATTTACCTTCATGCCAGTGGGCACGGTGGTATAAATGTGCCTCACCTGTAGTTGGATCTGTAGCGATCTGAGCAACAGAAGCTTTGTAATGCGTGCGTCTTTTGTCTCTTCTTGTTTTTGAGGTTTTTCTTTTAGGATGTGCCATGGCGCAATATTATTTATCCGTTAATAGTTTTTTTAAATCATCCCAACGCGGGTCAACATCCTCTAAATGATTTAGTTGCGCCCCTTTGGGTTTTAGTGCTTCTAGCTGATCGAGTACTTCACTTTTTAGTGTCCCTTCGGCGATACCAGGATGAATTCTTTTACTGGGCAAAGCCAAAACAATAGATTCATAGACCTGCTGCTGTATATTCACCTGATAAGCCCCGTGGGGTAATATCAAAAGCTCGTCCTGCATGTCGTCGTGCTCCTCGCCAAACTTAACCACAAAGTGATAACCCCCTTCAAGCGGCAAATCAAATAGTTCATTGGTTCGGTCACATGACACATTCACAGTTCCCTCAAAGGACAATCCGATCTCAAGCATATTTGGCTTTTTGTCCAAAATTACTTCAAGTTTTATTGCCGCTTGGTGGAACTCATCGTACTCAAAATGCTCAAAGAACTTCTTGTCCAGATCAAAATCATACTTGTGGCGGCCTATTTTCAGCCCTACAAAAGGAATGGTATATTCTTTCATTTCCTTCATATACACAACACCATTTTAATCATCGGCCCTAAAAAAGGCGGTCGCAAAGATAGTAAATAATTTTATTTGCCTGAACCTAATGGTGTTTCTTTTTATTAGAGGCTTTCTTTGTTGAAATTTCTAGTGGTGCCGCTGTTAATTTTTGGTGCATTTTTCGAAAGCGAACGATATTAATTGATGTAAAAATAGCTTCTTTAAAAGAACTTATATTGGCTTTATTCTTTCCGGCTATATCAAAGGCTGTTCCGTGATCTGGCGACGTGCGCACGGCGTTTAACCCAGCAGTAAAATTAACCCCAGAACCAAACGATAAAGTTTTAAAAGGGATTAATCCTTGATCGTGATAGGCCGCTAAGACCGCATCAAATTGTTTGTACTGCCCTGACCCAAAAAACCCATCGGCAGGGTAAGGGCCATAGACCAGTAGTCCTTGGTCACGCAAATTATTTATAGTCGGGGCCATCACCTCTTGGTCTTCACTCCCAATAACCCCTTGGTCTCCAGAATGTGGATTCACCCCAAGCAGGGCAATTTTTGGTCTGGTGATTCCGAAATCTTGGGTCAAGGAGGTCATCATGGCGCTAGCCTTTTGCTGAATTAATTCTGCTGTGATTCGCGTAGGGGCTTCTTTAACGGGGACATGATCGGTTAACAAGCCAACTTTTACCTCTTCCGACACCATAAACATAAGGGCGTCCCCCTCTAGTTCTTGAGCGAGATAATCGGTATGTCCCGGAAATTTAAAGTGCTCTGACTGACTGTTTTTTTTATCAATTGGCGCTGTAACCAAAGCGTCTATTTGCCCTTTCTTAAGGGCTTCAATGGCCTTTTTTAAAGAAGCGATAGCTAAAGCCCCTGCCTTGGGGTCGACTTTTCCATATTGAACCTCAAAAGATTCTGTCCAAGGATTAAAAACATTTATTTTACCCGGATTTATTTGGTTGAGATCGCTCACTGGGTTCAAGTGGCACTCGAGTTCCAGCTCCTTTTTATACCAAGTCAAAAATTTTATGTTGGCAAAAATTAATGGCGTACAAAATTCCAGCATTCTAGGGTCTGAAAAGCTCTTAAGGACAATCTCAGGGCCAATTCCATTGAGGTCTCCAATTGAAATTCCTATAATTATCGCGTTGTTTTTTGCCATATGAGCGCTATGGGTGTTACTTTTGCAAAGGTAAATAATTGAGGGCATGTTCACAGGTATTATAGAATCTATTGGCGAAATAATTGCGCTAAATCCAGACGGGGGAAATTTGCACATCACATTGCGATGTGATTTCACCCATGAGTTAAAAATCGACCAATCTCTCGCCCACGATGGGGTTTGTCTTACCGTGGTCGATATCAATGGGGGTCAGTACACGGTAACCGCTATAGAGGAAACCTTAAATAAAACAAACCTCAGACACTGGCAAAAAGGAGGATTGGTTAATTTGGAGCGCGCCATGCAGCTGGGCGATCGCCTCGATGGGCATATTGTTCAAGGCCACGTGGACCTCGTAGGCTCCTGTATTTCGGTCGAAGAAAAAGACGGGAGTTGGCACTATTTATTTGCCTACGATAAAGATCCAGGACACGTCACAGTATCTAAAGGCTCCATAACTATTAATGGTGTGAGTTTAACCGTGGTGGATAGTGCTCCAGGTGTTGTCGGTGTGGCAATAATTCCTTATACATACCAGCACACAAGCTTCCAGGCCCTTAAGGTGGGTAGCCCGGTCAATCTAGAATTTGATATTATTGGAAAATATGTAGCCCGAATCAGTCGCGGCTACGCTGGGATTTAATCTGCTTATAGGCCCAGTATAACCCTACGGCTAAGCCGACTAAAATAAGGTAGTGGAGGTGTTGGTCGATGGGCAATTGACCTTCAATGACTCGGGGGGTACCACTGAATTATTTGCTTTTGACCAAAGAGGACAACTCCTGAATACCATAATGATTTCTCAAACCAAAAACACAGATTGGGAGGACATCACTGCGGATTTAGACCATTACTATATCGCCGATACGGGCAATAATTACGCAAAACGCAACGATCAAAAGATCTATATCCTGAATCGAAATTTTGAGATTCAGGACAGTATCTCCATTAGTTACAAAGCGCAAAAATCCTTTAAAAGGAGAAAAAACACCCCTTCGACGCTGAGGCTTTAGCTAGCTTTGGCGATCAATTGGTTTTGTTTTCTAAGGATCGTAAAACCCTAACCTCAGCCATTTACCTTTTTGATAAAAACCCAGAAAACTTATCCCTAGAGCCGATGGATTCTCTTGAAGTCGGCTGTTTAATTACAGGGGCTGATTTTCACGAGCCCTCCGGGCTTATGGGGCTTACGGGTTATTCCCCAGACGGCGTTCAATACCTCTTTCTGCTTCCTGAGTTTTCTGTGCCTTACGACTCCTCGAAAATGCAAAAATTTGTGTTACCGGTATCGCCTGCTCAAATTGAAGCGATCCATATCGCCAACCCGAAAGAGATTTGGCTAACCTCGGAGGACGAAGGCCTTGGATTACCGCGTCTTTTTAAAGCTGTGATTGAGTAAATTCCACTAATTTTGGCGTGGTTATTGATAAATAATCTCAAACGCTATTTATGAAACATCCCCTAATAATTCCGTTACTCTTCACGTCATTGGTTGTTTTTAAATCTTATAGCCAGGATGTTGACACTTCTGACATTGCTTCAACAGCCTCATATGGTCTGCCTCAAACAGAACTGCGCATCAACGCCTTATCCCTTTTGGTGGGCCCTGCCCTCGATATTTCTTATGAGCATGTACTCTCAAGCTCAAGTGGGCTTGGCGGAAGTTTGCTTTTAAATTTTAGCGGGGATAATTATGGCAGCCAAAAGTTTGCCCTTTCTCCATTTTATCGCTTTTATTTTTTCGACCAAAAGGACTATGGAGCCCGAGGGCTATTTGTAGAGGGCTTTTCGTCTTTGGCCCTAGTAGAGCCTTATACAGAATGGGTAGATTTGCCTTATGGCAGTATTGTGGAGCAAGATAAGGGCAATGAGTTTCAATGGTCCATTGGGTTTGCCGCTGGCCGCAAATGGATCAATCAAAAAGGCTTCTCTTTTGAAATTTTCTTAGGGGTTGGACGCTATCTGCTCAGTACCGCAACTACTGATGAAGTTCACCCGCGTATCGGGGCTTCATTTGGCAAGAGATTTTAGCTCCACTTCCTGTGGAAGGATTCAATTTGCAATTGTTCAGAAAAATATATCCCGATTTTTCTTGAGTCCCGCCGGCAACCATGACAGAGATAAATTAAAAAAGCCCCACATCGCTGTGAGGCCTTTATTTTACTTGTGGTCCCACCTGGGCTCGAACCAGGGACCACCTGATTATGAGTCAGGTGCTCTAACCAACTGAGCTATAGGACCAAAATTAGGCTGCAAATATAAGCAGTAATTCTTCAGGGCAAAACAAAACATTAAGGCATTATTTCTTGGCAAAGCTCGACCAATACCCCGCCAGCTGATTTTGGGTGCATGAATACCACCCATTTATTGTCGGCCCCGCGTTTGGGCTCCTCGTTGACAAAAACAAATCCTTCGGCTTTGAGGCGCTGCACCTCAGCCTTAATATCTGTGACGGCAAAAGCAATATGATGAATCCCCTGCCCTTTTTTTTCGATAAACCTAGCTATTGTACCCTCGGGATTGGTCGAGGAGAGTAATTCGATTTTTTGATCACCTTTTTGGAAAAAGGCTGTGGTCACCTGCTCGGAATCCACGACTTCAGTTTTGTAACATGGCGTGTTTAACAGCGTTGTATACAGCGCTATACTTTGTTCTAAATCCGAAACTGCAATTCCAATATGCTCAATAGCCTTCATAAAATAGCTTTAGCTCAAAAATAATAAAAACCGGTGCCAAAGCAGTATTTATCCTATTTTTGTGCCATGGAAGAAAGTCAACGACAAAGAAAAATAAGCAGTGTCTTACAAAAAGACCTCGCTCAAATACTCAATCGTCTTTTAAAAGATGGTGGAGCAGGCAACCTCATTGTGTCGGTGACCAAGGTCAGTGTGACCGTAGATTTAAGCCTGGCCAAAGTCTATGTGAGTGTGTTTCCTGCGGATAAAGGAGCTCAGGTGGTCTCTGAACTTTCTGCTATAAAGCCAAGTATTAAACATCAAGTAGCGCTTTTGACAAAAAACCAGTTGCGCAAAATGCCTGATTTAAGTTTTTTTAATGACGATTCCCTCGAGTATATCGGACAAATCGAACAAGCCGTAAAAGGAGGACAAAATCCAATAACTGATCCTTCTCTACTTGAGCGCCGAAAGAAGAGCTAATGGGTCACCTCCCTTATTTCATTGCAAAACGTTATTTGCTGGCCAAACACAGCCGGCATGCTGTGGGTTTGCTTTCGCGTATTGCTATTGGGGCTGTCGCGGTAGCTACCTTTTCTCTTTTCATAGTCCTTTCAGGATTTACAGGACTCAAAAACTACGCTTTGGCCTTTACCAATATTTTTGATAGTGATTTAGTCGTAACTCCTATCTCTGGAAAGTCGATTATCTATGATGATTCTGCCCAAAACGCATTGCGCGATATATCAGGGATAGAGGCTGTGGGTCGCGTTATAGAAGACAAAGTTTTTTTGCGCTATAAAAACCAAGCCCGCGTCGCTGTGCTCCGCGGCATCGACAGCGCTTATACCCTAGTTACTCCAGTAGACACATTAGTCTATACAGGAAACTGGTTCAACCGTGACCGCCCTGAGGTTGTTCCGGGCTATAGCGTCGCTGCCGATCTAGCTCTAGCGGCCCGAGATTTTAGTAACCTGATTCAAATTTCAGCGCCTCGACCTGGAGCCAACATTATGGCCGCCACGAGCCCAGAACAGGTTTTTCGCTCCGAGCAAGTCGTGGCCTCAGGAATTTATGAAGTCAATGACCAGGTCAATGATCGCTTTGTCTTCTCCTCTATTGAGGCCGCACGCTATCTTTTTGGTTGGCAAGACCATCAGGTTTCATCATTAGTAATTAGAACAACCAACGCTGACCTTGAGCTGCTCAAAACCCAGATCTCCGATGTTTTTGACGGCCAGGTCATGGTAAAAACACGTGTGGAACAAAATGCTGCTCTTTACCGTATGCTTAATTCTGAAAACCTCTTTACCTACCTTTTTATAAGCCTTATTGCCGCCATTGCGGTGTTTAACTTGACCGGCACTTTAATTATGCTTGTGCTCGAAAAAAAGAATAACCTACGCACTTTGTTCACTCTGGGTCAGCCTTTAAAGGACATTAAGCGCACGTTTTTTGCCAGTGGTCTTATGATGTGCGGGGCGGGACTAGTTTTAGGACTACTGCTCGGAGTTATAGTGGTATTAGGGCAGTCTACTTTTGGTTGGATTCTAATCACAGAAACCCTGCCTTATCCGGTGGCCTTAACCTGGGGTAATTTCTTGCTAGTCGCATCAACAATACTGGGGTTGGGTATACTGGCCTCTCTGTTAGGTGCTGAAAGGGTCACGCGCCGCCTTTTGACTAATGCGTAAATACCATAGTGCCAAACTCCTGCTCAATTTCATCAAGGGTAGCAAAAACATCTGCCGAAGCGTCACTTGTGACTAGTCTGGTTCGGTAAGGCTTAAAATCAGGAATGCCTTTAAAATAATTGGTGTAGTGGCGGCGCGTTTCAAACACCCCAAGTTGCTCTCCTTTCCAATCGATAGACATCTCAAGATGGCGTCGTGCCGCGGCCACGCGCTCGCTCAAAGTCGGTGGAGCCGCATGAGTGCCCGTTTCAAAATAGTGTTTGACTTGTTTAAAAAACCAGGGGTTCCCTATGCTCGCCCGCCCGATCATCGCTCCGTCTAGGCCGTACTCATCGCGCATTTCAACCGCGCGCTCAGGAGAGTCGACATCGCCATTGCCAAAAACAGGAATATGCATGCGGGCATTGTTTTTTACTTCCGCAATCGGCCTCCAATCCGCATCGCCCTTATACATTTGAGAGCGGGTACGTCCATGGATGGCTATTGCTTGACAACCCACGTCTTGAAGGCGTTCAGCAACCTCTACTATTTTAATAGAATCGTGGTCCCAGCCCAGCCTTGTTTTTACAGTAATGGGTAGTTTGGTGTGTTTGACCATAGCCTCGGTAAGGGATACCATAAGGTCAATATCGCGCAGAATGCCAGCGCCAGCCCCTTTTGAGACCACTTTTTTCACGGGGCAACCAAAGTTGATGTCGATAAAATCCGGCCCACTGGCCTCTACAATCTCCACACTGCGGAGCATAGAATCCATCACCGCTCCAAATATCTGGATGCCAACAGGACGTTCCTTTTCGTAAATATCGAGTTTCATGACGCTTTTTGCGGCATCACGAATCAGGCCTTCGCTAGAGATAAATTCGGTATAGACCACATCAGCGCCTTGTTCTTTACACAAAGCGCGAAACGGCGGATCGCTCACATCCTCCATAGGAGCGAGCAATAAGGGAAATGCCCCCAGTTCTATTTCACCGATTTTAGCCATGGGGCAAAATTACAGAATAAATGCTTAATTGAGTCGGCTACGCTCTTGGTGATCGTTTAAAGATTTTTGATGTTGCTTTGGGTTGTCTCCAAAAACATAGCGCAAGGCTATCCAAACCATTCGAGATTCTGGGCGCGGCATATAGTTGTTGTCTTGATTTAAGTAAACAGAGCTTACCGCTACGTTTTTTGTGTTGAAAATATCATCTATCCCAAGACTTAAGGTTGCTGTTTTAGGGATAAGGGTTCTTTGATATGCAATGGTCGATTCAAACATATTACCATAGTCCAAAGACTTTTAGGAACAACACCAAACATGGCGCCACCATCAAGTTTGAAATTACCAGCATCGATAGGATATAAGGTCATGAGTTGTGCGGTAGGGTTGCGACGGTGCAAATTAGCAAAAGGCCCAATAATAGCGCCAGAACCCCACTACTTATTTGGGTTTTTTAACAAAAAATAAATCACATGCCACACCACTGCATGCCGCTAAAGATGTTTTTAACCTATATTTGCAGCGCATTTCAGCCACAAGATTTATGGACTGATTGAAGCAGCTATGAAACAGATCAGAAACTTTTGCATTATCGCTCACATTGACCATGGTAAAAGCACCTTGGCTGATCGTTTATTAGAATTCACAGGAGCGGTTACCGATCGCGAAAAGCAGGATCAGCTTCTGGACAATATGGATTTGGAGCGCGAGCGAGGAATTACCATTAAGAGCCATGCCATCCAAATGAATTACAGCCACCAAGGTCAAGATTATGTGCTGAATTTGATCGACACCCCTGGCCACGTGGATTTCTCATATGAAGTATCTCGTTCTATTGCTGCTTGTGAGGGCGCTTTATTGGTGGTTGATGCCGCCCAAAGCATTCAGGCACAAACCATTTCAAACTTGTACTTAGCTTTAGAGAATGATCTCGAAATCATTCCTGTGCTGAACAAAATCGACTTGCCTTCGGCTAATCCGGAGGAGGTAACAGATGATATTGTAGATCTATTGGGCTGTGGCCCAGAAGATATTATTCCTGCCAGCGCCAAAACTGGATTAGGAATACAAGAAATTTTAACAGCCATTATTGAGCGTGTTCCTGCGCCCAAAGGAAACCCAGAGGAGTCTTTACAGGCCCTAATTTTTGATTCAGTTTACAATCCTTTTCGAGGGGTAGAGACTTATTTCCGAGTGCTAAACGGATCAATCACCAAAGGCCAGCACATCAAGTTTATGGCCACAGGCAAAAGCTATTTTGCAGACGAAATTGGGACCCTAAAATTGCGCCAAGAACCCAAGCAGATCGTCAAGGCTGGTGATGTGGGTTATTTAATTACGGGAATAAAAGAGGCTAGAGAAGTAAAAGTAGGGGACACGATTACCGATGCAAAACAACCTACCACCAATATGATTGCTGGGTTTGAAGATGTAAAGCCCATGGTTTTTGCCGGAATCTATCCTGTAGACACCGAAGACTACGAAGAATTGCGTAATTCTATGGAAAAACTCCAGCTCAACGATGCGAGTTTAGTGTTCCAGCCAGAGAGCTCTGCTGCTTTAGGGTTTGGTTTCCGTTGTGGGTTTTTAGGAATGTTGCACTTAGAAATTATTCAAGAGCGCCTGGAGCGTGAGTTTGACATGACAGTGATCACCACGGTACCTAACGTGTCTTATCAGGCCTTTACCAATCGTGAGCCCGACACAGCGATCCTGGTGAACAACCCAAGTGATCTGCCCGATCCTTCTACTTTAAATCGGGTGGAAGAGCCTTACATTAAAGCGAGTATTATTACCAAATCTGATTTCGTTGGGGCTGTTATGTCTTTGTGTATAGAGAAGCGCGGGCAAATCACCAATCAAACCTATTTGACGCAAGACCGTGTCGAACTTAGTTTTGACATGCCGTTGGCGGAAATCGTTTTTGATTTTTACGACCGCCTAAAGACCATCTCCAAGGGCTATGCCTCTTTTGACTACACACCTATTGGATTACGTGCCTCTAAGCTGGTTAAAGTAGATGTGCTTTTGAACAACACCACAGTTGATGCCCTTTCGGCGCTTTTACACCAAGACAACGCTTATAACATTGGCAAAAAGATGTGTGAAAAACTGCGTGAGCTCATCCCGCGACAACAGTTTGACATCCCAATTCAAGCGGCAATTGGGGCTAAAATTATTGCCCGTGAAACAGTCAAGGCGCTGCGTAAAGACGTAACCGCAAAATGTTATGGTGGGGATATTACCCGTAAACGCAAGCTTTTAGAAAAACAGAAAAAAGGTAAAAAGCGTATGCGTGCGGTGGGTAACGTAGAAATTCCTCAGGAAGCCTTTATGGCTGTGCTTAAACTAAATGATTAGGCAATATCAGCTGCAAAGCAAGGGTCTTTTTGTTTAAGCCTTCTTTTTAACCACTTTACTGAGCTCTTCTAAATCTTGAGGCTTACCCAAGTAAACCAAAGCTGATTCAGGACCAACTTCGAGGTTTTTTGGATTGCAGATTACTTCAAGATAACCGCTAGAACGTTTTAAAAACAAAGGCACCGTGTCTTTGTTGCTGCTTAATATTTTTAAAAGCCGTATAAATTGATCGATATCGTCTACCGGAGCCTCTTGAATGGAGGGGTGTTGGCGCGCCACTTCATCGAGCATGGTATAATCATGGGTGCTGCAAAAGTATTCTGGGTTGTCTAAATCCAATCCCTTTTGTTTTTCTTCTGCAGACATCAAACGAAAAGTCCCTGTTTCCCCAAAAGTCGGCGCAAACTTATTAATGGCCAGTTGATTGATTTCGGCGCTGGCGGTCAAAGCCAGTAGATACCCTACATCACTGAGCTCAATATTTCCACTAAGGTCGTCTGTATATATGTTGGCCGAAAAGGCCTCTAACCCCAAACTCTGGGCCTGGGCCACATTGGTTTGATTTGAATCTAACAATACTACGTGTCTTCCATTTTTTTGAAGGTAAGCCGCAATTAATCGAGACACCTTTGAGGCGCCAACAATTAGCACTCCCTCAGAGGTTTTTAAAAATACCCCGACCAAGAGGGCGAATAAGCGCGCAGTGGTTGCATTAAGTAAAACCGTCACCAAAACCACAGAAAACACTAGTGGGGTAATGTACTCAGCATACGGCACGCCAAGTTGAACGAGTCTCGATCCAAACAAAGAGGCAATCCCCGCAGCAACTATCCCTCTTGGGCCCACCCAACTAATGAATAGTTTTTCATTAAATTTTAAGGATGACCCTGCTGTACTAATCAATACAGAAAGTGGGCGTAGAATAAAAATGACTACCCCAAGCAAGGCGGCAGTTTGCCAGTTATAAATGAGCATAAGATCTGACAGTTCGATATTTGCTGAGAGCAGTATAAAAAGTATTGAGATCAATAATACGCTCAGGGACTCTTTAAAATAAAGGAGTTCCTTAAGATTTGGTAGATTGCTGTTGCCTAAAAACATCCCCATAACTACCACAGAAAGCAGGCCTGATTCGTGAGCAAACAAATCACTTTGAACAAAAACCAAAAGCACCGTCGACAAGGCCACCACATTCATGAGATAGTGAGGAATCCATTGGCGCTTAATGGCAAAGTACAAAATATAGCCTGCAGAGATTCCAAAGGAACCGCCGATAAGGATGATTTTTCCAAACTCCATGAGGGCTTGTTTTGAATAACCCACATCACCCCCAATACGGATGAACTCAAAAACCAATACCGCGGCTAAAGCCCCAATAGGATCAATTAAAATACCTTCCCACTTGAGCACCGCAGAGACATCTTTTTTAAGGGGGATATTGCGCAGTATTGGGCTGATTACCGTAGGACCCGTCACAATGACTAAGGCGGCGAATAAAAACGACAGTTGCCAGTTCAGACCTATAAGATAATGGGCCGCCGCACCCGCTCCGATAAAGGTTATTACAGCCCCAAGGCTGATGAGTTTTATAATTACTGGTCCCACCTTAGAGACCTCTTCGCGTTTTAAGGTTAGCCCGCCCTCAAAAAGGATAATCCCAATGGCTAAGGAGACGAAATAATACAAGTTTTCTCCCGGAAATAGACCCCGGGTTCCATCCCAAATAGGTTGTATATAAGGCTGGCCATCTAGGGTAAATAAGGTGGATATTGGTCCCACCAAAAGACCAATTAAAATCAAAGGTAAAATAGCGGGCAGCTTAAACTTCCACGCCACCCATTGCGCCAATATCCCTAAAACAATTATCCCTGCGAGTTCAACCATAATTTGATATAATGCCCTAAAATACGAGAAAGTTTTAATATGCTCGGCAAGGGAGTTTATTATGAAATGGTGATCTATTGTTTTAATGTGATTTTAACCAGAACTCTCCAAAAGCGTTAAAATCGATGTGGTTTAGTGATAATTTTCTGTTAAAAAACCCAAATAAGTAGTGGGGTTCTGGCGCTATTATTGGGCCTTTTGCTAATTTGCACCGTCGCAACCCTACCGCACAACTCATGACCTTATATCCTATCGATGCTGGTAATTTCAAACTTGATGGTGGCGCCATGTTTGGTGTTGTTCCTAAAAGTCTTTGGCAGAGAACCAATCCTGCCGACAGCAACAATATGATTGATATCGCCGCCCGCTGTTTGCTTATTGAACAAGATGATCGGCTTACTTTGATAGATAATGGCATGGGCGATAAGCAAGGGCCTGATTTTTTCAAACACTATTATCCTTGGGGTGGCGCAACACTTGAGGGCTCTCTAAAGCGCTATGGGTTTTGTTTTGAGGACATTACCGATGTTTTTTTAACGCATCTTCATTTTGATCATTGCGGAGGGAGTGTTTGTTGGAACAACACTCGAAGCGGTTACCAAACACAATTTCCCAATGCCAGATATTGGAGTAATAAAAACCATTGGCTTTGGGCTACCCAACCTAATCGACGAGAAAAAGCTTCGTTCTTAAAAGAAAATATCTTGCCTATCGAAGAGTCTGGACAGCTTCAGTTTATTGAGGCTCCAGCGGGTGATTTTGCAGAGCAAACACCTTTGGATTTTGATGTTTTATTTGTCGATGGGCACACCGAAAAACAAATGATTCCTCACATTCAATACAATGGGAAGACCTTGGTTTTTTGTGCGGATCTTTTGCCTACTGCTGGGCATATCCCATTGCCTTTTGTTATGGGTTATGACACTCGTCCCCTACAAACGCTTGGTGAAAAAGAAAAATTTTTAAATTTAGCTGCGGATCGTGGCTACTATTTATGGTTAGAGCACGATGCTCACAATCCTATAATTACAGTTAAACACACAGAAAAAGGGGTGCGCCTAGACCAGGTTTTTTCCCTCGACCAATTTTTAAATTAATTTATATGAAAACTACTAAGAACATTTTTATTGCTTTCGTCCCTGCATTGATTTTGAGTGCTTGTGGGCCGGCGCGTTTTGACGCTAACCCAGTTGCTGCACCCAATAGTGCGGTAAGTACAACCCTTGAACTTACCGAGGAGCAAACTCAAGGCTGGGGAGCCGCAGACCTGACCAAAGACACTATTGCTGGCATGAGTGTGGACAAAGCCTATGCCGAACTTTTGAGCCAGCGCCAAGGAACTACTGTTATTGTTGGGGTAATAGACAGCGGTGTGGATATTGAGCATGAAGACCTGAAAAATGTGATTTGGGTAAACGAAGACGAAATCCCAGGTAACGGAATTGATGACGACCGCAATGGTTATGTCGATGACATCCATGGTTGGAATTTTCTTGGAGATATCATTAAAGAAAACCTAGAGTATGTGCGTATTATTCGTGAATTAGGCCCTGAGTTTGAAGGGAAAGAAGCGGGAGATATCGCCACAGATCGTTCAGCGGACTACGCGCTATACAATAAAGCTAAAGCCGCCTACGAAAAAGATTACACTGATGCGGCGCAAAATAAAGCCCGTTATCAAGGGATGTATGATCAATTGACCATCGCGCATGAGTTGGTAAAAGGAAAACTAGGGAAAGAAGACTATGGTAAAGCTGATTTGGCGGAGCTATCCGACCTGTCTGAAGAAGAGCAAGGTTTGGTTGAGCGCTTAGGTCAGATGATGGCGTTTGGTCCGAATATTCCTGCAGTCTTAAATCGTTTGAGTGGTGGTGTGGATTATTTCACCAACCGTTTAGAAAGCCATTTTAACCTCGCTACCGATTATCGCGCTGCCGATCTTGGTGATGATGCTAATGATTGGTCTTCTAAATATTACGGCAATAACGATGTCGATGGTCCAGATCCTAAAAAAGAAGATGCGCGCCATGGGACCCACGTTGCAGGTATTATTGCTGCAGAGCGCAATAACGGCATCGGAATGAACGGTGTGGCGGACAATGCTAAAATTATGGTAGTGCGCACTGTGCCTGATGGTGATGAATATGACAAAGATGTCGCGCTGGCCATTCGCTACTGCGTGAATAATGGCGCCAAGGTACTCAACACAAGCTTTGGTAAAGGATTTTCTCCACACCCAGAATGGGTATGGGATGCTATTCGTTACGCCTCGGACAATGATGTGCTTATTGTGAACGCAGCTGGAAATGACGGTATGGATTTAGATCAAAATGAAGTTTATCCTAATGATGTACGTCCTGGAGAAACTCAAGAGATCGGCAATACTTTTATCACTATTGGCGCCTCAACTCCTGAATATAATGAAGGCCTTGTCGCTGGATTCTCAAACTATGGTAAAGAAAATGTCGATGTGTTTTCTCCTGGAGTGAAAATTTGGGCAACCACCCCGCTGAACACTTACGAATACCTTCAAGGCACCTCTATGGCTGCCCCTGCTGTGGCTGGAGTGGCCGCAGTTATTCGTTCTTATTTTCCTAAACTCAGCGCCGCTCAAGTAAAGCAAATTCTAATGGATAGTGGTGTTGCTGGGCCAGGACAAGTGGTTTTAGGTGGTGATCCCAATACCAAAAATGATTTTTCAAATATTTCAAAATCAGGTCACTTGGTTAATCTATACAATGCATTAATTATGGCCGATCAAATGTCCCGATAATCATTAACAACTCTTTTCAATGAAACTAGTGTTTTCATTTTTTTTGGCTGCTTGCTATGTAGTAAGCGGCCAAAATTCTTTTAATTACTGGCAACAACATGTAGACTACAGCATGAGTGTAGATATGGATGTTACCAATTGGCAGTATACGGGCACCCAAAAACTCGTCTACACCAATCATTCTCCTGACACCTTAACCCAGGTGTTTTATCATATGTATTTCAACGCTTTTCAGCCCGGAAGCGAAATGGATGTGCGCTCGCGCACTATCGCAGATCCCGATCGTCGTGTTGGCGATAGAATCGCTGCTTTGAGTCCTTCAGAGCAAGGGTTTTTAAAAGCAACTTCTTTGACTCAAGACGGAGTGTCTATTGATTATTCGGCAGAGGAAACCATCTTAGTTGTGCCCTTAAAAAACCCTTTGGCGCCTCATGAAAGCACGGTTTTAAATATGGAATTTCATGGACAGGTCCCTGTTCAAATCCGTAGAAGTGGCCGCGACAATGCCGAAGGTGTCGCTCTTTCGATGACCCAGTGGTATCCTAAACTCGCAGAATACGACAAGGACGGCTGGCACACCGACCCTTATATCGCTCGCGAATTCTACGGGGTTTGGGGTGATTTTCATGTGGATTTAAATATTGACAGTAGTTATGTTGTCGGGGGCACAGGGTATTTATTAGAAAAAACAGCGCTTACAAATGGGCGGACTCGTTGGGTTTTTGACGCACCAATGGTGCACGACTTTACTTGGGCCGCAGACCCAGACTATATCCACGACACCTATCCTGGGCCTAATGGGGTAACTTTGAATTTTTATTATAAAAACAACCCTGTATTACAGGAAAACTGGAAGGCCTTACAACCGATTACCGCAGAGTTATTGGATTATTTCAATAATGCCATTGGTCCTTATCCTTATAAACAATATTCTGTTATTCAAGGGGGCGACGGCGGTATGGAATACGCTATGTGTACCTTGATTACCGGTAACCGCAGCTTTGAAAGCTTGGTCGGCGTCACCGCTCATGAGATGGCCCATACTTGGTTTCAATTTTTACTGGCCACAAATGAGGCTTTACATGAATGGATGGACGAGGGTTTTACCTCCTACATTTCATCGCTTGCTGAGCACCAAGTTTTAAATCAAGAAGGTGATCCTCTGTCCGGATCCTATCGCGGTTATAACTTTTTGGCTAATTCAGGAGTGGAGCAGCCTTTGAGCACCCATGCAGATCGTTATACCACAAACCGCAACTACGGTATTGCGGCTTATTCCAAAGGCGCTGTGTTTTTAGCACAGCTAGGTTATGTGGTCGGGGAAGATGTGTTGGCGAAAATCATCAAAGAATATTTCAAGCAGTGGGCATTCAAACACCCTGAACCACGCGATTTTATCCGTGTAGCCGAGCGAGTTTCGGGTTTGAATTTAGATTGGTACTTACAAGACTTTGCGACAACCACAAATACCATCGACTATGGGGTTGCCTCTATTGATGCAATGGCTGGTGATAATGGCCCCGCGACTAAAGGCGGTTCTGTGATCACTCTAGAGCGCATAGGTCTGATGCCCATGCCCATAGACCTACTGGTCAATTTTGCCGACGGCAGCAGTCGCTTGTACTACATCCCCCTTCAAATGATGCGCGGCGAAAAAAGCTTTGGTGACACCCCGGTAACCGTACTGCGCGACTGGGCATGGGCAAGACCCACCTATAGTTTTCAGGTCGAGGGCTCCTCTGAGATTGTATCGGTGATTATAGATCCCAGCGGTCGCATGGCGGACATTCAACAGGAAAACAACCGCTTTGAGGTAAAGCAATAGTGGGGCGTAAATATTAAACCGCGGGAGTTTAAGTCAGAACATGTCAGGAATGCCTGGTGTTGTGTATCTTTAGGCCATGACAAATGGTTTGCCAAAACACGAGCGACTCAAAGGTCGGCATTGGTTTGGGGTCTTGTTTGAACAAGGGCGCAGCATAAAGCGTTTTCCTCTTAAACTTGTGCACACCCCCGTGCCCGAAGCAAGCCAAAATTTATTTGGAGTTTCTGTTCCCAAACGCAATGTGCCTGCCGCTGTGCGACGCAATCGAATTAAACGCCAGATTCGTGAGGCCTACCGATTGAATAAAAGTATTGCCGAGGCTCATGAATTTGGCGCTTTATTTTTTATTTATCAAGGTAGGGAATCTTTGCCTTATGCACGTATTGAACAGTTGGTAAAAGAACTTCTTCTGAGCTACAGTAACAGCATAAAAAAGAAAAACGCGGTTGATGAAATTTAGACTCTCCTATTTCAAACAGCTTGGTTTTTTGCCAAAAGGCCTTTTAAAGTACAAACGGGTGCTTTGGTTGATCCCTATAGCGGCTGGCTTGATCTCTCTTGCTAGTGCGCGTGGCGGCCTTTTTGAAATCACCAAACAACTCGAAATTTTCAACAATTTATTCAAGGAATTGTCTTTGAATTATGTCGATGAAACTTCTCCCGCGCAGCTCATGGATAAAGCAATCACCGGTATGCTTGAGGGGCTTGACCCCTACACTGTGTTTTGGACTGAGCAGGAGGTGTCTGATGCGCGCATTTCTAAAGAAAGTAACTTCGCTTCTCTTGGGGCTGGGTTCAAGCAATTTGATAAGCAGTGGTTTGTAGTGGTTGTTGACCAAAACAGTCCTGCCGATCAGGTTGGTTTGCGCGTGGGAGACCGCTTAAGCTCCATAAATGGAATTGCTTTGGCTGAAGATTTAACTGAATTATCCCAATTAGTCGCAGCAAATTCAGATAAAGAAGTACGCTTAGAATATGAGCGCAACAACAAAGTGTTTCAAGTGGTGTTAACCCCGGATAAAAAAGCAGAAACGCCGGTTTTAAGCGCAAAACTTCTCGCCAACAATGTTGGCTACATCGCCCTTAAAGAATTCAGCCCAACCATTTACAAAGACACGAAAAAAGCACTTTTTGAATTAAAATCTTCTGGGGCTAGCGCCTTGATTTTGGATTTACGCAATAATCCTGGTGGTCTCCTCACAGAAGCGGTGAACCTGGTGAGCCTATTTGTGCCTAAAGGGACTTTGGTCACCTATACTCAATCTGTCGTCCCAGAGTATAATATGAGCTATGTTACGCAGCAACTCCCCGCTGACCTCGAAATGCCCCTGGTTATTTTGATTAATGCCCGCAGCGCTTCGGCCAGCGAAATCGTTTCTGGGGCTCTTCAGGATTTGGATCGTGCTGTCATTATAGGAGGTCGAAGTTACGGTAAGGGTTTGGTTCAAAGACCTAAGCCACTCAGTTATGGGACCCAACTCAAAGTCACAATATCACGTTATTACACGCCAAGTGGACGTTGTATTCAAGCCCTAGATTATTGGCAACGTGATGCTGAAGGTGAGCCTATACGCACCGAACCTGATAAATACAATGCTTTTAAAACCTTAGGGGGGCGCACTGTTTATGACGGAGGGGGAATACTGCCAGACAGGGTGTTTGAGAGTTCGAGCGACCATAGTCTACTATCTTCTTTACTCAAGTCTCGCGTCGTATTAGATTACGGCACGGAATTTATAAAAACTCATCCTTTTGATCGGGTTGAAGATTTTGTCTTTAACTCAAAAGATTATGATGATTTTTTAGATTTTGTAAGCGCTCATCCTGAGTCGATCAAAACTATTTCTGATGGCGTATTTTCAGATTTTGCTTTAGCCACAGAAAAAGAGGGTTTAGCCCCTTTTGTTAACAAAGAACTGGAGGTGATGACTAAAAGCCTTCTCAGGGCCAAACTTGACTTGTTAAAATCAAAAAAACAAGCGGTTCAGACTGTGCTTATTGAATCCTTATTGCCTCGCTATTTTTACAGCGCAGGGCTTTACGACTATAAAACCACAAATGATCCTGAAATACTTGAGGGCATTTCTATCCTACAAAGTCCAAAGGCTTATGCTAAAATCTTAAAACCCTAAAACATGAACTCGTTTCTTTTATTTTTCGAACAGATGCCGGTTTGGCAAAAACTCGGTTGGGTTGTTTTTTGTGTCTCTATGTTCTGGGTACTAGAGGGGTATTACCGAGATGTAAACAACAGCTATGATAGGGGCCGACATGCTAAAACTAACTTTGGACTTTTGTCTATTGTGATGATAATTAATGTTGTTTTTGGGATAATAACTACGGGTGTTTTTGTTTGGTTAGGTCAATCCCATTTTGGCTTACTTCATTTTATCCAAGCCCCGGTTTGGCTCGAACTTATTTTGTCTATAATTGTCTTGGATTTAATTGCCCAATATGGGGTGCATTATCTCTTACACAAAGTGCCTTGGATGTGGCGTTTACATATGGTTCATCACTCTGACAAACACGTCGATGTCACTACTGGTACCCGACACCACCCGTTTGATTTTGTGTTGCGTGAGGTCTTTGCTTTAATCGCTGTGGTGATCATGGGGATGCCCGTTTCCTTTTATTTGTTTTACAGAATTTTGAGTGTGCTCTTTACCTACTGGACCCATGCCAACATTGCTTTACCACTTAACGTAGATAAAGCCTTAAGCTATTTTATTGTTACCCCAGGAGTGCATAAGTTTCATCACCATCGCAGTATGCCTTGGACCGACAAAAACTTTGGTAACATACTCTCTGTATGGGATCGCCTATTTGGGACTTTTGTTTATGGAGATCGCTCTGCGATTATTTTTGGCGTAGACCGCGCGGATCACCTAAATGACGAAAGTTTTGTCACTCAGATTGGGCTGCCTTTTAGCACCAAGGTCAAACCGCTAGAAAAGGATAAACACTAAAGGCCCTTAAATTCTTCTATTTTTTACTGCCTTGTGATTTAAGAAACTAATCTTCTAAATATTCACCGTGTTGTGAAGCGTCAAGACCACGATATTCTTGATCCTCTCGCACGCGCATAGAAAGAAGAATATCGGTTACTTTATACAGTATGTAGCTTCCGACAAATGTGAATACCGCCACAAGAACCAGGGCAATTATGTGATAAACAAAAGTGGTTGTTTCTCCATATACTAAGCCCACCTCCTCTGCTAAAACAGCCGTCATAATCATCCCGACTATTCCACCTACACCATGACTTGGGAAAACATCTAGGGTGTCGTCTATCTCAGACTTCTTGTTTAGTTTAATGGCAAAATTGCTCACTATTGAGGCCACAAAACCGATAAATATACTCGCGCCTAAACTTACAAATCCAGCGGCTGGGGTGATAGCCACTAGGCCCACAATTGCCCCAATACATGCCCCAAGAGCGGACATTTTTCTATTTTGAAAGCGCTCTAAGAAAATCCAGGTCAGCATACTGGTGGCTGACGCTAAATTTGTGTTGGCAAAAGCAATAACCGCGTCGGTGTTCGCGCCCAATGCGGAACCTGAGTTAAAACCAAACCAGCCGAACCACAATAAGCCTGTTCCTAAAATTACAAAAGGAATGTTGGCGGGTTTTTCAATGCGCTCCTGGCGCTTGCCCAAATAAATTGCCCCTGCTAAAGCTGCAATTCCTGCTGACATATGTACTACAGTTCCTCCAGCAAAATCTAACACCCCCCATTGATGCAATAATCCTTCTGGGTGCCAAGTCATATGGGCTAAAGGAGCGTAAATAAATATCGAGAAAAGGACCATAAAAAGTATGTAACTTCTAAATCGAATGCGCTCTGCAAAACTCCCAGTAATCAAGGCTGGAGTGATTATCGCAAACTTTAATTGAAATAGGGCGAAAAGTAAAAATGGTATATTCTCTGAAAACTCTGGATTCGGGCTCAATGACACCCCGTTAAAAGCAAAATAGGTCGCTGGGTTACCCACAAACCCACCTATACTGTCTCCGAAGGCCAAGCTAAACCCAACCACTACCCATAATACACTGATCACACCAAGGGCGACAAAGCTTTGTAACATGGTAGAAATAATGCTTTTGCGTGTCACCATTCCGCCATAGAAAAAAGCTAAACCTGGTGTCATAAGCAAAACGAAAGCACTTGACACTAACATCCAGGCAGTATCCCCGGCATCTATTGTTTCATCTGGGGCAAGGGTATCGTAAGGTGTCCCTGCAAATAAGCATATAAGCACTAAGGCTAATAAAACTAAAAAATTAATTTTTTTTCCCATACCCCCTTTTTTTTGATATTAATGAGGTAAAATTAACTTTTTTACATTAAAACACCCTATTTTTTTAGGGGTTGCTGACAATTTTTATCATTTTTTTGTGAGGTATGCCGTCTTCCAAATATTCTTCTCCTGTGGATTTAAATCCGTGGAATTCATAAAATCGCTCCAAGTAAGATTGGGCGGATATGTCTATTTGAGACACTTCATGATGCTTCAATAAGGCGTCAATTGATGCGCGCATAATGGCATGTCCAAGTTGTTTTGATCGATGTATTTTGGCAACGATAACTCTTCCTATAGAGGCGTTTTCAAAATAATCTCCAGGGGCAAAAATTCTAGTGTAAGCCACTAAATCCCCTTGGTTGTAGCCAAGGAGATGTAGGGCTTTTTGGTCTTTATAATCCAAATCCTGATATACACAATCTTGCTCAACCACAAAAACAGCCGAACGCAAAGCTAGAAGATCATAAAGTTCTTGTGTGTTTAAGTCCTGAAAATACTTTTCTCTTACCTCCATTAGTCCTGTACAATTATATTTTTATTATCATCCTTCTTGTATTCTGGTTGAATATTTACATGATTGATACCATAATCTTCATGTAAAACTATCTCTATTTTATCAAGAATTCGATCAAAATCAGCAAGTGAAATATTTTCATTAAAGTCTATATGTGCTTCAAGGTGGTTCTCGTGTTCATTGACCTGCCAAACATGTAAGTGATGAATGTTTTGTATTCTAGTATCAACATTCATTGCTGCCCTTAATTTTATTAAATCCACTGATTCTGGTGTAAACAACATTAAAATATTAAACGATTCTTTTAAAAGTTGGTACCCCATAACCAAAAGATATGCTGCAATTCCTAAAGTTAAAAGACTGTCCAACCAAAACCACTGATAAAAATACATGGCTATACCTCCTATGAGTAACGCGACAGAAGCAGACATATCACTGAGTAAATGTAAATAAGCCGATTTTAAATTCATGTTTTGTTGGGCTGATCCATGCAATAATACGACACTTATCCCATTAACTAGAATGCCTAAAATCGCTAAAGCGATAACCCAATCTGCCTGGATTATCTCAGGGTTAATAAAACGCACTATCGATTCATAAATCAAAAAAGAGGCTAGAATAATTAAAGTCGCTGCATTGATAAAAGCGGCAATTATTTCTGCGCGCTTATACCCAAAAGTTCTTTCTTGAGAAGCCTCTTTTTTAGCATAACGGTTTGCTATATGGCTGATTAAAAGAGAAATAACATCACTAAAATTATGTAGTGCATCAGAGAGTAATGCTAAGCTTCCAGATATTAATCCTCCAATAGCCTGGGTGGCTGTAATTACCACGTTAAGTAAAATGCTTAGCCCTAAATATTTCTCTGTTTTATGATGGTTTCCCATAATTCAACTTTAAGGCAACTATATTAGGACTAGCTGCAGGGGATCTTGTTCACTCTATTTTGATGGCGACCGCCTTCAAAATCCTCGGAAAGAAAAGTTTGAACCATATTCACAGCCTCGTCTAAAGACACGTATCGCGCCGGAATACATATGATATTCGCATTATTATGACTACGAGCTAGTCCTGCAATTTCTGCATTCCAACAAAGTGCAGCCCTAACATTTTGATATTTATTAGCGGTTATACACACCCCATTTCCACTTCCGCATATTAATACTCCTAAATCTGCTTTATTTTGGTCTACATCTTTTGCAACAGGATGCACATGATCAGGATAATCTACACTCGTCTCTAGATCAGTTCCATAGTTATGGACATTATGACCCATTGATTCTAAACGCTCTACTAGATTAATTTTATAATCTGTTCCAGCATGATCATTACCAATTACAATTTTCATAGGACGGAAGTTTTACTTCTTAAAGGTACTTATTAAAAATGGTGCTAAACAAAAACTCTGTGTATAAAGTGTATAAATCAGTCAACATTATTGTTAATATCTTAAGTGTAATTAATGGCTTTAATTTTTGGTTTTGTATAGCACATTGTCGTTTGTAAATTTTTACTAAACATCCTTTTTAATAGGCTGTTTTTTTTATTGAATTTATCGATAACTTTTTCGGCACATGTAAACAACACTGAAAGATTAATTTTTAAACCATAAAGGCGTTAATTGTAAAATTTCCGCTTGTTAATATCATGATTAATAATTTGATTTTGACAGAATTATAAGACTCATATTATGTTAATACGACGTTTGTAATTCTATTATAAATCAATTCCAAAATTAAAATTCACAAACTTATTAGTCCTATTAACAAACTATAATATTACATCACATGAAATTTTAAAAAAGAAAAAAGAATTATAAATAATACTAGTGTTGTGAATAAAGATAATTGGCTTTGATTGAGGTCTAGGCTAATAGAATCACGTATCTTTAAACTCGATCAATAAGCGCTCATGGGTAAAAAGAAAAGACGATTAAAAAGTAGTACTAAAGTTTCCCAAGCCTCCATTGTTGATTTTCTGAGTACACACCTCACACAAGGCTATAGTATAAAACAACTAGCTGCTGCATTACAGGTCCGAGATAGTAGTGGACGCA
Organism: Flavobacteriaceae bacterium; assembly: GCA_038153605.1. Lineage (GTDB taxonomy): Bacteria > Bacteroidota > Bacteroidia > Flavobacteriales > Flavobacteriaceae > BACL21. The sequence goes on along the minus strand of JAYOYS010000006.1, from coordinate 50,892 downwards.
ACCAAATAATAAAAAAATTAAGAGCACTAGAACAACAGAAATTAATTATTGAAACCAGTATAGGTATTTTTAAGTGGGCCCAACAAAAGAATTATCTACAAGGACAAATACAAATAACAAGCAAAGGAAAAGCATATGTTCAAATAGAGGGGTGGGATGAAGAAGTGGTCATTGACAAACGGCGAACAAATAGAGCTCTTGATAAAGATATTGTATCGGTTTATGTGTACAAGCGTAAGCGAAACGGACGTATAGAAGGAGAAGTTGCGGAGGTTATAAAAAGACATAAAACTGAATTTGTAGGGATATATCAGCATGCGGATAAATATGGTTTTGTCATGTGTACAGCACAAAATCTTCATACAGATTTCTTTATACCAGGAACTCATATCAATGGGGCGAAAGAGGGCGATCGAGTTTTGATTCAACTAGAAGGTTGGGCAGAACAGAGTGAGTCTCCTATAGCTAAAGTAATTCGTGTTTTTGGTCAAGCCGGTGGTCATCAATCTGAGATTCATGCTATACTGGCTCAATACGGTTTGCCTTATGATTTTCCTCAGGATGTTGTGAACGAATCTGAGAGTATTAATAAGGTAATTATCCAGAATGATTATGCCCAGCGTAGAGATTTTCGATCCATTTTTACATTAACTATAGACCCAAAGGACGCCAAAGATTTCGACGACGCTTTATCTTTTGAGATTTTAGAGAATGATTTGGTGCGTGTTGGGGTGCACATTGCAGATGTTTCCCATTATGTCCGTCCAGATACTGTTTTAGATGAGGAAGCATACGATAGAGGGACTTCAGTTTATCTTGTAGATAGAGTTGTTCCTATGCTGCCAGAAGTATTGAGTAATGATGTATGTTCTCTAAGGCCAGAAGAGGAAAAATTATGTTTTTCCGCTGTCTTTGATTTAAACCAAAAGGCAGAGGTAGTACATCAGTGGTTTGGGAAAACAGTTATTTACAGTCAGTTAAGATTGGCATACGAGGAGGCGCAGCATATCATTGAAACAGATCAACAGTCTATCCCTGAAGAGATTTCGATAACTGGCTTAGTGCGTCCTATTAATGAGACAGCAATTCAGGCTATTAAGACGATGGATATTTTAGCCAAACAAATGCGTCGACAAAGGATGAAACAGGGGGCTATATCTTTTGATAAAATAGAAGTGAAATTTAATCTCGACACACAAAACGACCCGATAGGTGTTTATTTTAAAGAAAGCAAAGACGCGAATAAACTTATCGAAGAATTCATGTTGTTAGCCAATCGTAGTGTGGCAGAATTTATAGGAAAGCAACAGCCAAAAAAGACTTTTGTCTATCGCGTTCATGATGAACCGGATGATCAAAAAATTGCAGGCTTACAAAATATTATAAAACGTTTTGGTTATCAATTAGACACAAAAAGTCGCAGGAGCACGGCCAAATCGATCAATAAATTATTGAGTCAAGTCCAAGGTACGAAAGAACAAAATTTGGTAGATACTCTGGCTATTCGCAGCATGAGTAAAGCCATATACACTACCCAAAATATTGGGCATTATGGATTAGCTTTCGATTATTACAGTCATTTTACCTCACCAATTCGACGTTATCCCGATGTCATGGTACACCGGCTTTTAGAGCAATATTTAAAAAACGGGGCAACTCCACCAGAGCAACAATATGAAGAACGCTGTAAACATTCTAGTGATCGAGAGCAATTGGCCGCTAACGCGGAACGGGACAGTATAAAATATATGCAAGTAAAATTTATGAGTGCTCACGAAGGTCAAGACTTTGATGGAGTTATCTCAGGAGTTACGGATTGGGGCATATATGTTGAGTTGGACCATAATAAATGCGAGGGTATGGTGCGACTTCAAGATTTAAAAGATGATCACTACGTTTATGATGCCCAAGAGTTTGCAGTGGTTGGACAGTTTCATCACAAAATTTATCGTCTTGGTGACCCAGTGCACATCCGGGTAAAAAGGGCTGATTTGATTAAACGCCAGTTAGATTTTATAATGTTGTCTTAGTGCCACAACAAACAATACTGTAAGTGTAATTTGTAAATTAGCGAAATGTTCGACGGTTTATGGTATGCCGCCCTTTATGGATTCCTACTTGCTTTTGCTGTAGGCCCCGTGTTTTTTACCCTTTTAGAAACAAGCATTACTAAAGGGTTTAGAGCGGGATTGTTTTTTGATCTAGGTGCTATTTTCGCAGACCTTATCTTTATTTTCATCGCTTATTTCAGCACCAGTAAAATCCTGGAGAATTTACGCGACGAACCAGGTTTGTTGGTTTTTGGAGGGGCGGTGTTGATCACTTATGGGCTTATATCTTATGTACGCACTGCTAAGTCGTTTATTAAGATTGCGCGCGAACATTATGCGGTAAGTGTCAAAAAAAATTTACCGAGCCTTTTTGTAAAGGGCTTTCTGTTGAATTTTGTGAACTTTGGTGTATTGGCTGGCTGGATTGGCACTATTATTTTTGCCAATGCCCTTACCAGCAGCGACCAAGGCGTAATATTGTTTTTAGCCACTGTAGTAGGTGTGTTTTTCACAACCGATTTGATTAAAATAAGTTTGGCAAAAAACTTAAAAAGCAAGATGACGCCGCGGGTTATTTATAAGACCAAAAAATTTGTCAGTATTACAATTGTAGTATTCGGAGTGTTGTTACTTTGTCAGGGAATCTTACCAGAATCGATACAAAAAAGTGTTCGGAACAAACTCCCCAGCGCTATAGAGCGCACTAATGAAAAATAAAAAAGGGTTTTTTCCACGGAAAAAACCCTTTCAGAGGCGTCTAGCGGATTCGAACCGCTGTACAAGCTTTTGCAGAGCTCTGCCTAGCCACTCGGCCAAGACGCCAATAACAAGACGGCAAATATAATAAGTTTCTTTAACTATAAGGCTTTAAAATGTTTTCGTATTTCGTTTCCTGTTAGATGTTCAGACCCAATAGAAAAATAAATATTTAAGCCCAATGCTTTATCGGATTGTGCGCAAAACAATACTGACGCGATCCACATCACCACCAATGGGGGGGTTAATTTTAGATACCGTCACTTCAGACCACAGAACACTGTTCAATTTTTGTAGAATGCAATTATTGATGCGCAAGGCAACATGTTCTAATAACTTAGAGGGTATTTTCATTTGATCTACCACAATCTGATGCAATAAAACATAGTCTGCGGTATCTTCCAGACGATCGCTTTGAGCAGATATCGATAAATCAACACCAATATGGAGTTGGACCAAATAATCGCTTCCGACAACTGTTTCCTCTGGCAGACAACCGTGGTTGGCGTAAACACGGATGTCACTTAGTTTTATTTCCCCCATAGTTTATCAATAAAGGCTACCCGCGAATCCTACTGATCTTAGGCAATTCTTATGCCTAACAAAAGTAATTAATTTGGGGCTTCTAGGCTTGAGGCACCGAGATAAAAACAGATCAAACACAGCATTAACTTGTGGCTATATACGCCCTGTTGTTTTGCTCAATATTTTGGTATCTTTGCCCTCTTAAAACCTTGCAATGAGCGAATCGCGCAGTTTAAACTTTATTGAGCATATTATTGAAGATGATTTGCGCTCTGGCTTCAAACAAAACGAATTGTGTTTTCGTTTTCCGCCAGAGCCCAATGGCTATTTGCATATTGGTCATGCCTCGGCGATTTGTTTGAATTTTGGATTGGGCTTGCGTTATAATGCTCCTGTTAACCTTCGTTTTGACGATACTAACCCTGCTAAGGAAGAACAAGAGTTTGTGGATGCCATAAAAAAAGATGTGTCTTGGTTAGGGTTCGATTGGACTAACGAGTGTTACGCATCAGATTATTTTGAACAACTTTACAATTGGGCCGTTTCCTTGATTGAACAAGGCAAAGCATATGTGGATTCGCAGTCTTCAGAGGCAATCGCTGCCCAAAAAGGCACCCCCAATCAAGCAGGAACCAACAGTCCTTATCGAGATCGCAGTGTCGAGGAAAACTTGGCGCTTTTTGAGCAAATGAAAAATGGCGAATGCCCCGAGGGCAGCCACATACTGAGAGCTAAAATTGACATGAGCGCGAGCAACATGCTTATGCGCGATCCGGTGATGTATCGCGTGCTACATAAGAGTCATCATCGCACAGGGAATAAGTGGAATATTTACCCTATGTATGATTGGGCGCACGGCGAAAGTGATTATATAGAACAGGTCTCTCATAGTTTTTGCACCCTAGAGTTTTTACCACACAGAGAGCTGTACGATTGGTTTTTAGACCAGGTACACGACCCGGCGAAAATTCGCCCAAAACAACGTGAATTTGCACGACGTAATTTGAGCCACACTGTAGTGAGTAAGCGCAAACTAATGCGTTTAGTGCAAGAGTGCGTGGTCAGTGGTTGGGACGATCCACGAATGCCGACAATATCTGGCTTGAGAAGAAGAGGTTATACGCCAAATGCCATACGCGCTTTTGCCGACAGTATTGGAGTGGCCAAACGTGAAAACTTAATAGATGTCGCCCACCTTGAGTTTTGTGCTCGAGAGGACCTCAACAAAATAACAGATCGCGTTATGGCTGTGCTGGACCCAGTCCTTCTGGTATTAGATAATTATCCTGAGTCTGAGACAGAGTGGTTAACTGCTGAAAACAACCCTGAAGACTTGGATTCAGGCAGCCGAGAGATTCCTTTTTCCAAACACCTCTGGATTGAGCGTTCGGATTTTAAAGAAGAAGCCAATCGAAAGTTCTTTAGATTAAGCCTAGGTAAAGAGGTGCGCTTAAAAAATGGATACATCATCAAAGGGGAGTCGGTAGTTAAAGACGCATCAGGACAAATTATCGAGATTCATGCAACTTACGATCCTTTAAGCAAAAGCGGTAGTGACACACCTGAAGCCTTGCGCAAAGTTAAAGGAACCATCCACTGGGTTTCTAAAGAGCACGCTTTAGATGCGGAGGTTCGTCTTTATGATCGTTTGTTTTCAAACGAGGCACCAGACGCAGACAAAGAGGGCGACTTTATGGACTACTTAAATCCAAATTCTTTGGAGGTGATTACTGCCAAAGTAGAGCCAAGCCTAAAAGAATTAGCTGTTGGCAAACCAGTACAATTTCAGCGTACAGGGTATTTTGTGTTAGATCTAGAGTCTAAGCCTGAGTCACTAGTATTTAATCGCACTGTTTCGTTGCGCGATTCCTGGGGCAAGCTCGATCAGGAATAGGATTTATAGTTTTAAGCAAAAACCTCTAAGGCGCTCTGAAGGCGACTTAAACTCTCTTTCTTGCCCAAGACCATCATTATATCAAAAACATCAGGCCCCATCATTGCGCCAACCAAAAACAATCGAAGCGGCATCATCACTGAACCAACACCTAATTCCTTTTCAGAACACAATGTTTTTACTGTTTCTGCGAGAGATTCCGCTGAATACCAGGCATGTTCTGAAAGTAAAGAAGCCAACTCAGAAACTACAGCAACAGTATTGTCTTTAACAGCGCGTTTTACGCCAGCTGGATCATATTGGTTTGGCGCCTCAAAAAAGAAATGAGCTGCCCCCCACAGGTCTGCGATAAAACTAGCACGCTCTTTGACCAAAGGCACAACAACATCCAGGTTTATATCCCCCATTGATTTGTTATTATCGGCTAGCCACTTGGAAAATTGCGCAATTAAATCCTGGTCTTTAAGGTTTTGAAAGTAGTGGTTTTGAAACCATAAAGCTTTATTGGGATCAAACTTTGCCCCTGACTTTTGTACCCGCTCCAATGAGAAATTTTCAATTAAGTCCTCTAAACCAAATACTTCTTGTTCTGTTCCTGCGTTCCAGCCTAGAAGAGCTAAAAGATTTATAACGGCTTCAGGAAAATAGCCTTGTTCGCGATAACCCTCTAATAAATTGTCGCTTTGACCCCACTGCAATGGAAAAACCGGAAACCCACCCAAAACGCCATCTCGCTTACTGAGTTTACCCTTGCCAGTCGGTTTTAAAATTAATGGCAAGTGTGCAAACTGTGGGGCCTGCCAACCAAAGGCCTCATAAAGCAATACATGAAGGGCTAAAGAAGGCAGCCATTCCTCTCCACGAATAACGTGGGTAATTTCCATTAGGTGGTCATCTACGACATTAGCTAAGTGATAGGTAGGCAGACCATCACTTTTAAAGAGAATCTTATCATCAAGCACATTGCTTTCAACATTAACCACACCTCTAATCAAATCCAGGCATACTATATTGCGCCCCTCAGGCGATTTGAAGCGCACCACATAAGGGGTGTTTGTGGCGAGTAATGACTGAGTTTGTTCGGGCCCCAACGCCAAAGAGTTATTTAAAGACAATCGGTTCTTTGCATTATACACAAAGGTCTCGCCATTTGATTCAGCTTTGCTGCGCAATTCGTTTAAAGATTCTTGTGTGTCGAACGCATAATAAGCCCAACCAGATTCGATAAGTTGACCGACATGTGTCTTGTATAATTCAGAGCGCTCACTCTGACGATAAGGCGCAAATGCACCAGGTTTACCCGGGCCTTCATCATAAGGAATGTTAAGCCAATTTAAAGCTTCTTCTATGTAAGCTTCAGCACCAGGAACAAAGCGTGTTTGATCAGTGTCTTCGATGCGTAAAATAAAAGTTCCGTTGTGTTTTTTAGCAAAGAGATAATTAAATAATGCAGTGCGCACCCCCCCTATATGAAGAGGACCAGTGGGACTAGGAGCAAAACGAACTCGAACAGCTTGTGACACGGTCAATAATTTTGGCCGTAAAGATACAATTCTAAGGCTTCATTTCCGAAGGGACCCTGGGGTTCATTATAAAAAACCAAACCGGAGGAAAAAGGCTTAGCACAATGGAGGTCGGGTAACCAAAAGGGAGTTCTGGGCTTGTGGGATGGTGGTCCAAAAGCTGGTATTTTTTCTGTGAGCGATAATGATGATCACTGTGTCGTGTTAACTCATATAAAAGAATGCGCCCCATTAGGTGGTTGCTGTTCCAAGAGTGAATTTCTTTAACTGGCGCATACCGACCAGAGGCCTTCTTGGGTCGCAGCAGGCCGTAATGTTCAATATAGTTTGTTGTTTCTAATAAAAGAACAGCCACAAGGGCCACTAATAGCCCCCAGAAAAGAGCATTTAACCCAAAAACAAGGGTAACCACAAGCAGATACAATCCTTGGGCTAAAGCATACCACAATAAGTCATTGTGCCATAAAGCTGACCATCCTTGTTTGTCCCGAATGAGTTTTTTTTGAAGCTTTAAGGCACTATTGAGCTGGCCAAAAATCGAGCTGATCCAAAATAAATAAACCGCTTGATTATATTTTGCAGTTGCTGGATCTTCTGGCGTCGCTGCGTGTTGGTGATGACCGTAGTTGTGCTCTATGTAAAAATGCATATACAAGGCTGGGCATAACAGTAGCTTACCCATAAATCGTTCTGTTTTGGTGGTTCTATGGCCGAGTTCATGGGCAACATTAATACCATTCGCCCCAAGGACAATCCCCAACGACAGAGCATAACCTAAAATTACAGTAAAGTCGTATTGAGGGACAATGTCTTGATAAAAATAAATTAGAAGCCCAAACACTAGAGGAAGGTTGGTGTAAAGCAGGAGGTCAAAAACCCCCCAATGGCCTTTATCATTTTTATCCTCCTGAGAGAGGTTTTCTTGGCTTTGAGGCAATATAAGCTCAAGAATAGGAACCAACACAAAAACATATACGATTGTGCCGTATCCCCAATAACCACCAAGCAGCGTGGAGATAATAAAAACAGCCGGTGTGGAATATGCGGCCAGGTATTTTAAATCGTAGGTATTTAAAGGCACAAGAGCGAAATTTAAATTAATTTAGTGGCACGAAATATTTATAAGTGAATGATTTTCAAGTCATAGAGCAAAAACTAGGTGAATTTAAAAAAAAATTCTATCTCAGCCGCTTGTTGCGGGGGGCTATTTTGTTCTTGGCTATTGGCGCTGTTTATTTATTGTTAACTGCGTGGATTGAAGAGGTCTTGTGGCTTTCAAAGTCGGCCCGCGCTATTGTCTTTTGGTTTTTTATACTGGTTGAGCTTGGTTTTTGGTTTTATTGGATATGGCCCGCCTTAGGGGTGCTCATAGGGGTAAAAAAACCAATGAGCCATCAAGAAGCGGCAGTAATTATTGGCACAGAAATTCCCGAAGTTGGGGATCGTTTAACCAATACACTTGATCTTTTAAGTCAAAAACAAGAAACAGAACTCGTTTTAGCCAGTATTGCACAAAAATCTACGACCCTTTCTCCTTTTTATTTTGGTGGCGCAATAAACCTAAGAGATAATGCAAAATATCTGCCTTGGATGATGCTGCCATTAGCGTTTATATTGTTGGTTTGGATTTTTGGGGACTTATCATCCTTGTTTGCAAGCTATAAACGAGTTGCGTCCTACAATCAGGAGTTTGTGCGTCCTGCACCCTATGAATTAAGTCTACTCAATGGCGATTTAAGCGCCAGAAACAATCAGGAAATTCGCTTAATGGTGGCGGCAAATGGAGCGGTGTTGCCCTCAGAGGTTTATGTGATGATTAATGGAAAACGCCAAACCATGACGCCAAAAGGGGTTGGCCGTTTTGAATTGTTAATTCCACCGCAAAACAAGTCTTTCGATTTTTATTTTGGCACTGATCTGTATCGATCACCAAACTACAATTTTGAGGTAATTTTTGCTCCTGAGATTAACTCCTTTTTTGTTGAGGTAAGCCCACCAGCGTATTCCAATATGGGCCAAGAAGTTATCCAGAACACAGGAAATTTAAGGGTGTTAGTAGGCTCAAGGCTAAAATGGCAAATTAACGCCACTTTTACTGATCAACTTTTGTGGCAGAGCCAAGGTGACTCTTTGTATTTTCAAAAGAGCACTGATGACAATTTTAGCCTCACAAAAAAAGTGTTGAAAAGTCAGAAATATGTGCTTCGACCAAGCAATGCCGATGTAGGTTTTGAGCCCGGGGTGGCCTACTCAATTGAGGCATATGCAGATGAGCGGCCAAAAATAATAGTTGAAAATCAGACAGACAGTTTAAACAGTATAACACACCATAAGATTTTAGCCTGGGACGATTTTCTTGTAGAGAAAATTGAGGTGGTTTGTTACCCTGTTGACGATCCGAAAAACCAACGCAAAATAGAGTTAGAGGTAAATTCGTCAGCTAATGTTCGCGCGCTTTACACATTTCCAAGAGGTTTTGAACTTATAAAAGGAAAGGAATATCAATATTACTTTGAGGCATGGGATAATGATGGTATTCTCGGTCCAAAATCCGTACAATCTCATGTATTTGGCCATCAAGAAGCGACTTTGTTTGAAACTCAAGATAAATTGTTGAGTCAACAAGAACAGCAAACCAGCGAGATAGAAAGCGCTCTAAAGTCTTTGACCGAGCAAAACAAACAAATTGAACAGTTGCAAGAGTCACAAAAACAAAAAGAATCTTTGGGATGGCAGGACCAGCGAAATTTTGAACGCTTGCTCGAAAAACAACAACTGCAATTGGAGGAGCTTGAGAAACAAACACAGTCTTTGAAAAATATTTTGGAGCGGTTTGAAGAGAATCAATCCCAACAAAATAGGGAAACGCAAGAGCTTATGGAGCGCGTTGAAGAACAGCTTGAGTCGTTAAAAGATCAAGCCGATAAATGGGAAGAGCTCCGGGAGCTTCAAGAGCAATTGCAAGAAGAGGATCTGTTAGAGGAAATGGAGCAAACAAAACAACAACAAAAGACTCAAGAACAAAACCTGGAGCGCTTGGTGGAAATGACGCGTAGGTTTTTTATCACTCAAAAAGTGAATCAAATCAGTGAGCAACTAGAGGAGTTGGGGCAAAGACAAGAACAATTGTCTGAAAACAAAGAGCTAAACATAGACCCAAACCAAAAGGCTGATCAACAAGAGGCGCTCAACAAGGAGTTTGATAAAATTAAAGAGGCCTTAGATAAGCTGGAACAGGAGAACGATAAATTAAAGCAACCAATGAGCCTGCCCAGGGACCCGGGAGGCGAAATGGATATTACTAATGAGCAGCAAAAAGCAAGCGAGGCCTTAGAACAAGGCCAAGAAAAAAAGGCCGAACAATCCCAAAAACAAGCGGGGCAAAAAATGCAAGAGATGGCCAAAAAAATGGGAGCTCAAATGCAGCAAATGCAACAACAAGTCATGCAAGAGGACACACAGATGCTAAGACAAATATTAGACAATCTAATCGTGTTCTCATTAGCTCAAGAAGGTCACATGAATTTGGGACAGCAGCGTCAACTTGGAGGGTGGTCTGCGCCAGATTATATCAATCGTCAAAACGATTTGCGTGAGAATTTTAATCATATTGACGACAGCTTGTATGCCTTGTCGATGCGCCAACCAATGATTTCTTCTCAAGTAAATCAATCATTGGGTCAAGCAGGCTATTATTTGAACAAGTCCTTGGAAGACCTGGCAGAGACTAGGTTTTCAAATGCAGCGGCAGCTCAGCAATTTGTTTTTACACAAGCTAATGATTTAGCCAACCTTCTGGATGGTATGGCCACTCAAATGGAACAAATGTCAATGAGTATGCCTGGGGCTGGTTCAGGAAAAGGAGCTGGAAGTCAAGGTTTTCAACTTCAGGACATTATACAACAACAGCAATCACTTCAAAATCAAAGTGATTCAAGGGGCCAGCAAGGCCAGCAACCCGGAGAGGGCTCTTCAGATTCGGGTGCTTCTGGAGCACAGGGCGAACAAGGACAGTCAAATGAAGGGGAGTCAACACAGACACAGGGTGCTACTGATAAACAAGGCAACCAAGGCTCTGCCTCAGGAGAGGGGTCTTCTAGGCAAGAAGGAGATAAGGGGAAGAGTAGTAATCAAGGACAAAGCGACCAATATAGCGATACTGCCGCAGAACGAGCGGAACGATATAATATTTATAAACAGCAGCAGCAATTACGACAAGAGTTGGAAGATCGACTAAGAGCACAAGGTTTGTTGCAAGAAAATCAGGATATCTTGCGCAATATGGATCAAAATGCGCAGGAAATTCTCCGCAATGGAATCAATGATCGGTCTAAGGCGCTTATGAAAGAGATCAATTATCAGCTCATTAAGCTTGAAGAGGCACAATACCAACAAGAAAAGGAACAAAACCGCGAATCTCAAACAAATAAACAAATATTTGATCCATTACTCAATAGCCCGTGGTTGGATGAACGCATGTATTTTGATCAATTGGATATATTAATAAAAGACGCATTACCTTTGCAGCCTTATTACAAAACACAAGCAAGACGCTATTTTAAAATACGCAATAGAGCTAATGATCAATTTTGATGCGCAAAACGAATTTGTGTTAGGCCATTCTGAGCTTTGGGCTTCATGGTTAACAGAGGTGGTGTCAACAGAGGGTTTTGTTTTAGGCTCACTGGATTACGTTTTCTGCGATGATGGCTTTTTGCTCGATCTAAATCAGGAATTTCTAAATCACGACACGCTGACCGATATAATTACTTTTGACAACAATGTGGGCAAGACACTGCATGGAGAGATGTATATATCTACCCAAAGAGTTGAAGAGAACAGTGTGGAATACGGAGTCTCTATGGAGTATGAGTTGGCGCGGGTAATGGTTCATGGTGTGCTGCATTTGTGTGGATATAAGGACAAAACACCAAAGGACGAAGCGCAAATGCGAGCGCGTGAAGATTTTTGGATTGAGAACCTTAAATTATTGAAAATCAAATAATTATATATGTTTCACGTGAAACATTAGTTTATGGATTCGAATTATGATGTCATAGTGGTTGGTGCTGGGCATGCGGGCTGTGAGGCCGCTGCAGCCGCTGCAAATATGGGAGCAAAAACCTTATTGGTTACCATGAATTTGCAGACCATTGCACAAATGTCGTGTAATCCAGCAATGGGCGGGATTGCAAAAGGACAAATTGTTCGTGAAATCGACGCGCTGGGTGGTTATAGTGGTATTGTCTCAGATAAAACAGCGATTCAGTTTAAAATGCTGAATAAATCTAAAGGGCCCGCTATGTGGAGCCCCAGAGTGCAAAGTGATCGTATGCGCTTCGCGGAGCTATGGCGACAAATGTTGGAGCAGACCCCGAATCTGGATTTTTATCAAGACATGGTAACTGACCTATTGTATGATGGCAACCAAATAACAGGTGTCAGGACCTCTCTTGGTATTCCGTTTTATGCAAGGGCAGTAGTGTTGACTAATGGTACTTTTTTAAACGGTCTAATCCATATCGGTGAAAAACAGTTTGGCGGTGGTCGAGCAGGAGAACGCGCTGCTACCGGAATCACTGAAGTGTTGGTTGATTTGGGCTTCGATACTGGTCGTATGAAGACAGGAACTCCTCCCAGGGTTGATGGGCGCAGTCTGGACTTTTCAAAAATGATTGAGCAGCCTGGTGATGATGAGCCACAAAAATTTTCTTTTTCTGATCAAACCAAGCCTTTGGTTGAGCAGCGTTCCTGTCATATGAGTTATACGAGCCTCGAAGTACATGATTTGTTACGTGAGGGCTTTGATCGTAGTCCAATGTTTAATGGAGCGATTAAAAGTACAGGGCCTCGTTATTGCCCATCGATAGAAGACAAGATACATCGCTTTGCTGATAAAGATCGCCACCAATTATTTGTAGAACCTGAGGGATGGAATACGGTAGAATATTACATTAATGGCTTTAGTACTTCATTGCCTGAAGATGTTCAACTTAGGGCCTTAAAGGCATGTGCTGGTTTTGAAAACGTTAAAATGTTTCGTCCAGGATACGCCATTGAATATGATTACTTCCCGCCAACACAATTAACCCATAGCCTTGAGACAAAAATTGTTTCAGGATTGTTTTTTGCGGGTCAAATTAATGGAACTACAGGTTATGAAGAAGCGGGTGCCCAAGGTTTAATGGCGGGCATTAACGCGGCTCTTTATTGTCGAGAAATGGAGCCCTTTATTTTAAGAAGAGACGAGGCTTATATAGGTGTGCTAATTGACGATTTAATAACTAAAGGAACTAAAGAGCCATACAGAATGTTTACATCACGAGCGGAGTTTCGAACATTACTGCGCCAAGATAATGCTGATTTCCGACTTACCTCAAAAGGACACGCGCTGGGAATTGCGAATGATGCAAGAATGAAACGAATGGAGCAAAAATATGCAGCAAGTGATGCGTTTATTGATTTTTTCAGGATGACAAGCGTATTGCCCGAAGAGATTAATCCGATTTTAGATCGGCACAATTCTTCACAAGCAGGTCAAAGCGACAAGCTATTTAAATTCTTTTCAAGACCCAATATAACGATGGATGACATGCAAGAAATTGGATCTGTATCACAGTATGTGTTGTCGAACGATCTTGATGTAGAAGTGTTAGAACAAGTAGAAATACAAGTAAAATATTCTGGTTACATTGAAAAAGAAAAGAATAATGCTGAAAAACTAACGAAGCTCGAGGGCATCAAAATCCCTAAAAACTTTGATTATAGTAAATTGAAGTCTTTGTCTTTTGAGGCCCGCGAAAAACTATCAAAAATTCAACCAGCCACTATTTCTCAAGCCTCTAGGATTAGTGGAGTTTCCCCCAACGACATATCTGTCTTATTGGTATTTATGGGGCGCTAGTGTTTCACGTGAAACAACGCAGTAATTAATGTCAAAATACGGGTCAAATCAGACGAGAGTTCCAAAACAGGTTCAGGACCATATGGTGACTGGAGCGAGATTTGACTTAGTCTGGGAGCCAAAAATCAGGGCTTATTATACACACCCCATCCCCACGGACCTCGCCCCTTATTACGACAATCCTGAATATATTTCACATAATGACCAAGCCTCAGGCTTGATTGCTGGGGCCTACCGAATAATTCGTAAATTCAACATTCGTTTAAAACTCCATTGGGTGAACACAGCGAAACCCCCTGGAAAGCATTTATTAGATTACGGATCAGGAATAGGGGATTTTCTTTCTGCGGCAAAGCAGAGGTCGTGGAATGCAAAAGGTATAGAGGTGAGTGGTCTTGCCCGAACTACAGCAGAAAACAAGGGGCTAAGAATTTATAAGAATCAGGAGGAAGCGTCAAATGCTACTTATGATGTGATCACATTGTGGCATGTGCTTGAACACCTAAGTGATCCTATTGAAATGCGTGGGTGGTTTATCAAACATTTATCAAGCCGAGGACTGCTCTTTGTTGCTGTGCCAAATCATTGTTCATGGGACGCAAAATTTTACCAAGAGTTCTGGGCGGCTTATGATGTGCCACGGCATTTATGGCACTTTTCTAGAGAAAGCATCGCAACAATTTTTAATGATGATTTTGAAATAATACAAACGCACCCTATGTGGTTTGATTCAATTTATGTGAGTCTGCTCTCAGAACGCTACAAAAAAAATCAAGGGAGTGTTCTTAGGGGAATATTTGTAGGGATCTGGTCTAATCTGATCGCTTTGTTCAGCAGAGAGCCCTCATCTGTGGTTTATGTGTTGAAAAAACGCAAATAAAGCTTGTTAGACTAAAACAATTCCACAAAACACCCAAGCAGTCACAAAACAAATAAAACCCCTTTAAATCGCTTAAAAACAAACCGTTTTTAATAAGAGATTCTTATAATAGAAAAGGTTTATTATTGAAAAAACCAATTACGCTGCACTCTGATGGAGCAGCCGTGTTAATTGTACCCCAAGATCTGTAAAAATAATTTTGGCATTGCCGTTGCGCACGATATGTTCTTCTGCTTCTTCAAGGGCATTTTGTAAGTGCCAAATATTATTTTGATGAATAAAAGGGGCTAGTTTACTCAATTGAAAATCCTCATTATATTCCTTGTAGTAAACCAATGGTGTGGTTTTGTAATGGATTAAAAATGCTTGGCGTATTAAACCACTGCAATAATTGAGAAAGGATTTTTGTGTTTCTCGACCTAGGCTGGCCATATGATCACTCCAGGCCAATAATTCTTGAATAGCCTTTTTGTTGCCTTTAGCCTTAAAAGCTGCTCTAGCCCATTGCAAAAACAATTGCTCAAACACAGGCTCTTGTCCTTGAGCATCAATAAGAAGATGAGCCTTGTAGTAATCGCCTCGGGCTGATTTTGCAATTGATTGTGCTTGATTTTCTTCAAGCTTATGGTTTTGTATTAATGCTTTTACTAAATCGTTTTGAGAAAGCAAAGGCAGGCTAAGCAATTGACAACGAGAGTAAATGGTTTTAAGCAAACGATCCTCATCCTCTGTAAGCAAAAGGAATACTGTTTTATCAGGCGGTTCCTCCAAGAGTTTCAAGATTTTATTGGACGACTCTGTATTCATTTTTTCAGCCATCCAAATGATCATTACCTTATAGCCCCCTTCATAAGACTTGAGCGATAGCGTTCTAGCCATTTGTTCGGTATCAGAAACAGAAATTGAACCCTGTTTTCCCGCTAAACCTATATGGTCATACCAAGCCATTAGTGAGCCGTAAGGGGTGTTTTGCACAAAACTGCGCCACTGAGGTAAAAAATCTAAAACAGCTGGGGATTTCTTTATAGCATCCGTTGTGTTAACCGGGTACATAAAATGCAAATCGGGGTGGACTAATGTACCGACTTGTTGCGCAGCTCGACGGTAGCTTGAACTCGCAGGATCTAAGCCCATACACAATAGTGTTTTTGCATAAGCTAAAGCCAAGGGTAATAAACCACTGCCAGTGGGTCCACTAAAAAGTTGTGCGTGGGCGATTCGACCATGCGCGGCGCTGGTTTGCAAATGGTTTTTTAAATGCTTTAGCCCTATAATTTGTGCATACTCCACCAAACAAATCTACGGATTTTTCAGAAGGCATAGACCTGGGAAAAACTTATATTTGTCGCAAAACAATCCGAAAATGAAGACCCTAGACGATTTTAATTTTTCAGGCCAGCGCGCCTTAATACGAGTTGATTTTAATGTTCCACTAAGCAATGAGCTCAAGGTCACCGACACCACCAGAATTGAGGCGGCAAAACCGACCATCATGCAAATTATAAATCAAGGAGGCAGCTGTGTTTTAATGTCGCATTTGGGTCGTCCAAAAGCTAAAGAGTCTGAGTTTTCATTAGGCCACATTGTAACCTCTGTGTCTGAGGTATTAGGGGTCCCTGTCGATTTTGTTTCGGATTGTATTGGTAGCAAAGTACAAGAGGCACTAGATCAATTGCCTCAAGGAGGTGTTTTACTTTTAGAAAATCTGCGCTATTACTCTGAAGAGGAAAAAGGAGATCATGAGTTCGCCAAAGCCCTTTCTGCATGGGGTGATATCTATGTCAATGATGCTTTTGGCACAGCGCACAGGGCCCATGCGTCTACAGCAATAATCGCAGAATATTTTCAAGGTAAAACTTGTTTTGGAACACTCCTTGCCTCCGAAATCACAAACGTAAACAAAGTCATGCTCAGCGGAGAGTCTCCGGTCACAGCGATAATTGGAGGCGCAAAAGTCTCTTCCAAAATCACGATAATTGAACGCATTTTGGATTCTGTGGATCACTTGATCATAGGGGGTGGAATGGCATTTACATTTATCAAAGCCCAAGGAGGCTCTATCGGCACTTCATTAGTTGAGGATGACAAACAGGAGTTAGCGCTCAATATTTTGGCCAAAGCCAAAGAAAAGGGGGTTGAGGTTCATTTACCTATTGATACCGTAATTACTCAAGAGTTTAGCAACGATGCGCATACAGAAATTGCCCCAATCCATGAAATTCCAGAAAACTGGATGGGTCTCGACGCAGGCCCAAAGACTAGAGAGATTTTTGCTTCTGTAATTGGCCAATCTAAAACCATATTGTTTAATGGCCCGGTCGGGGTTTTTGAAATGTCCACTTTTGCCCATGGAACCATTGCGCTTTGTGAGGCTATTGCTCAAGCCACAAAGGAGGGAGCATTTTCTTTAGTGGGCGGAGGTGATTCTGTGGCCGCTGTGAAACAGTTCAATTACGATGATAAGGTCAGTTATGTTTCTACTGGTGGAGGGGCTATGCTTGAAATGCTCGAAGGAAAAACTCTACCCGGAATTGCTGCGGTACTTAAGGCTTAAATAATGAGACGAACCAAATTTTTGAGATGTGTTAATTGTATTTTGGCAGTATGCTTTATAGGTTTAGCCACAAAAGCGACATACGGACAAAATGAGTTGAGCCAACCATTAGACCAATCCCCATCTTCACCAAGTCAAGATCTAACCCCGGAGCCCAAAGATTCCTTAAAGCGGGGCTTAAGCAACAACCCAGAAGCCTTAAGAATTGAGCGCGAATGGTACGCTTTCCTGAGTGATACTTATCGCTTTGAAGAGCAGCAAGAGGCCATCTCCTCGCCCTGGGACAGCATCCCCTTGCAAGACAGCCTGTGGTCTAGCGAAACCTTTAAATCGCGGCTGGAAGCTTTGGATCAAAAGACCCCTTTTCACATAACCTATAATAGCGCATTAGAGCAAATAGTGCGTAATTATTTAAAAAACAGAAGACCGCAATTACAGCGGCTTATGGGATTAAGCCATTATTATTTTCCCATGTTTGAAGAGGTCTTTGCTCAGTATGGTCTGCCTTTGGAAATGAAGTATTTGGCCATTGTAGAATCAGCGTTAGTCCCTACCGCCACATCAAGAGTTGGGGCTCGAGGCCTTTGGCAGTTTATGTTTCAAACAGGTAAAATGTTTGATTTAAAAGTCAATAGTTATGTCGATGAGCGATGCAGTCCCTTAAAATCAACGATAGCTGCAGCCCAATACTTAAATCAACTATATGATATTCTAGAGGATTGGGACTTAGCGCTTGCGGCTTACAATAGTGGCCCAGGCAATGTAAGTAAGGCTATTCGCCGTTCAGGCGGGCGCAAAAATTATTGGAATATCCGCTCATTCTTACCCCGCGAAACCGCAGGTTATCTGCCGGCGTTTTATGCGACCATGTTCATATTCGAATACGCCGATCAATATGGTTTAACCCAAAGCGACACCCAGCCTCATTTCGCAACAACCGATACTATTGAGATTAAAGAAACTGTGGCGCTCGCGCACGTGGCTCAACTAACCCAAACCCCCCAAGAGACCCTTGAGTTTCTTAACCCTGAATATACTTTAGGCCTTATTCCATTTATTGAGGATAGACCTTATTATTTGCGCATGCCTGTCTCTGACCTTGGGCTTCTTGTAGAAAACCAAGATAGCCTCTATGCTCTGGCCCGCATGGATTTCGCCCAAAGAGAAAAGCCCCTTCCGGAGCTCGTGGACCAGAATAATCGCGTGCGTTATCGGGTAAAAAGTGGAGATTACTTAGGCAAAATTGCCAGTAGATATGGTGTTTCGGTTGACCAAATAAAACAATGGAATGGCCTTAGGAGCACCCAACTCAAAATTGGACAGCGTCTGACCATTATTCCTAAACGTATTCCACTCAATGATAACAATACTTCAAGTCGCACTCAAGACTCGGATAAATCCAATAGCAGTAACTCCCAAAACACAAACCAGGAGGTGTATGTGGTGCAAAGAGGGGACTCTTTATGGGGCATCGCGCAGAAGTTTCCTGGAATTACTTTGGAGGATTTAAAAAAGTGGAATGGTATTAGTGGGTCTGAAATTAAACCAGGAATGACGTTAAGCTTAAAACCACGATCATGAAAAAATTGATTGCCTTTGTCGCGATGACCCTTGTTTTGGCCTGCGGCCAAAACAACACCACAGACCGCAGTTATTTACCAGAATCTGTGGGATCAATTAATGCGCTGCAAGTAGTGGCGCCCGCCAATCTTTGGGAAGGCCCTGTAGGAGACAGTATACGCGCTTGGTTTGCTGCGCCCACCCCAGGACTTCCGCAAACAGAACCATTGTTTGATATAAGCCACTTGGCCCCAGAACATTTTAGCGATTTTGCCCGAAGTTCTCGACTGATCCTTGCCCTCGAATTAGGGGACAAAGACACTACCAGCTTAAAATCTAATGCTTTTGCCCGCCCACAACTTATGGCCTTTGCCCAAGGGTCGACTCCAGAGGGTTTATTGGCGATGGTTCAATCTCAAAAATATAATTGGATTGCACAACTGAAAGCCTTTGAACTAAAAGAACGCCAGCGTCGCACACAGATCTCTCCAAAAATACCCGAAGGCTTAGCTCAAGATTTTGGTATTGAATTCCAGATGCCATCGGCCTATCGTACCGCCGCTGCGACAGAGGATTACTATTGGTTCAGGAAAGATTTGGTGTCTAATGGCACCACAAATATTTTAGTTTATGCCGCCCCATTGAGCATGATTCCAGAAGGGGCAGAGTACCCCGGTCGGTACATACGTCACATAAGAGACGCGGTTGGGTCGCGCCTATTGCCAGTAGAGGACGACTCGAGATTTGTAACAGACACTACCTATATTCCAGAAATTTCATTGGAGCACATTGAGGGCCGTCCGGCTATTATTTCGCGAGGGATATGGACTTTAAGTGATGCTTTTATGGCCGGACCATATTTGAATATGGCCATCAAAGACAGTATCAGACAGCGTTATTTAGTGCTAGAAGGATTTAGTTATGCGCCCTCTATGGGCAAAAGAGATCTTCAATTCGAACTCGAATCGATTTTGAGAACCCTAAAGTTTGTAAACTGATGAGGTTTGGTTTGGGCGCCAAAGTCGGCTAATAAGTCTCGGCACCGAGCCCCAAAAGCAAAAAGAAAATCTATAGGAAGGTGCGGATTTAATAAGACGCTAAATTATTTGCTATCCTCAGACTTTTCGGATTTGTCTTCTTTGGAGGCGTCTTTGAATTCTTTGATTCCGCTGCCTAGTCCACGCATAAGTTCAGGAATTTTCTTCCCGCCAAACAATAACAATACCACTACCACAATCAGAATAATTTGTGGAGCGCCGATTACTAAGGGTAAAAACTGAGCCATCATGGAGTAAGAATTTATTAGCAAATGTAACAAGAAATACTAACATACGGCGTTTTACCTCCAAGTTTCAGAGAATCCGCGTACATTTGTTTTTATAAGCCTTAACACATGGCCCGCAAGACTTCAGGCAAAAAAAGTTTTAGAAAAAGATTGGTGCACAAATACCGATTATTGGTGCTCAATGAAGATACTTTTGAAGAGCGCTTTTCATTTAGGCTGAACAGGCTTAATGTATTTGTCATCACTGTTTTCTCAGCGCTTGTATTAATTGTTGGAACAACCCTACTTATTGCGCTTACACCCTTGCGCGAATATATCCCAGGCTATGCTTCAACACAGCTGATCAAACAAGCGGCAAACTTGAGCGAACTAACAGATTCTCTACAACAACGCTTGGTAACGAACGACACTTATCTTCAATCCATTCGTGAGGTGCTGACAGGAAATTTAAAGCCTGCTGCCCTCAACAAAGACTCAATTGTTGAGGCCGTAGCGCGTGAGGTAGATGCCCAGTTATTGGCTGCCTCTAAAGAAGATTCTCTTCTAAGAGAACGCGTACAACAAGAAGACAAGTACAACCCACTGACCGATGGATCTGGACAAGACATTGTGCTTTTTCCTCCTGTTTCAGGGATTGTTACCGGAACCTACGATCCTCAAGAAAAACACTATGCTGTAGATATTGCCACAGTGAATAACACTCCAGTAAAAGCGACAGCGGACGGCACGGTTATTCTCGCCCAATGGACCGCAGACACGGGCTATGTGGTGGTTCTGCGCCACAAGGACAATTTGATTTCTGTATACAAACACAATACTTCGTTATCTGTGTCTCAAGGAGATTTAGTTAAATCAGGGGAGGTTATCGCCGCGTCTGGGAATACAGGCTCCTTAACCACGGGGCCGCATTTGCATTTTGAATTGTGGAGTGAAGGTTATCCTATAAACCCCTCTAATTTTATTGATTTTAATTAATGGGGGTCAAAGGATTTTTTGCAAAAATATTAGCGGCCCGAACCCATCAAAAAATTCAGCGCTGGGCTCAGGATCCATATAACACACAAAAAAAGGTTTTTGCAGCACTGATTCAAGGGGCGAAAAACACCAAATTCGGCCAAGACCACAATTTTGACCATATTCAAACACATGAAGATTTTATCGCTCAGGTCCCCATTAGGGATTACGAAGCCTTACGACCTTATGTGGACCAAATGGTAGACGGGCAATCTGATGTGCTTTGGCCGGGAAAGCCTCTTTATTACGCCAAAACAAGTGGGACGACCTCGGGGGCCAAGTATATTCCCATTACCAAAGCTTCTATGGGGCATCATCTTGAAAATGCAAAAAACGCCCTATTGCTTTATATCAATCAAACCAAGAACACCAGTTTTGTCTCGCGCAAGATGATTTTTCTGCAAGGCTCACCGGTATTGACTCAAAAAAATGGGGTACAGTTAGGGCGTCTTTCGGGTATAGTGGCCCATTATGTGCCCAGTTACCTACAGCGCAACCGCATGCCGTCTTGGGAAGTGAATTGTATTGAAGACTGGGAGACCAAAGTCGAGGCCATCGTCCATGAAACAAAGGATCAGGATATGGCCCTGATCAGCGGGATTCCTTCATGGGTTCAGATGTATTTTGAAAAACTAATCAAAACCACTGGAAAACCTGTGGGTGAATTGTTCCCTAATTTTGATTTGTTCGTTTATGGCGGGGTGAATTTTGAGCCCTATCGCCAAAAGTTTCAGCAGCTCATTGGCCGCAAAACGGACAGCATCGAGCTCTACCCTGCTTCGGAAGGCTTTTTTGCTTTTCAAGATCGCCAAGACGACACCGGACTTTTGTTGCAAATCGACTCGGGCATATTTTACGAGTTTGTTAAAACCACGGAATTTTTTGATCCCTCGCCCCGCAGGCATACCTTGGAAAGCGTTGAGCTTGGCGTAGATTATGTGATGATTATTTCTACCAATGCTGGACTTTGGGGCTATAACATAGGGGACACTGTGCAATTTACCAACCTAAAACCTTTTCGCATACGGGTTAGTGGGCGCCTCAAACATTTCATCTCGGCCTTTGGCGAGCATGTCATTGGCAAAGAGGTAGAGGAAAGCATGACCCACGCGCTCCGGCAATGCGGCGGTTCCATTTCTGAGTTTACCGTAGCGCCACAGATCACTCCAGAAGGAGATCAGTTGCCTTATCACGAGTGGTTTATTGAATTTGAAACCCTGCCCGAAGATTTAAAGGCCTTTGCCCAAGCAATAGATCGAAAGCTTCAGGAGCAAAACGTTTATTACGCGGATTTGATACAAGGAAAGGTACTTCAGCCTTTAATTATTACTCAGGTTTCCAGCGGCGGCTTTAACGCTGTAATGAAAAGTCTTGGGCGATTTGGTGGTCAAAACAAGGTCCCAAGATTGGGCAATGATCGCGCGTTAGCCGACCCCCTGAGTGGTTGGACACACAATTAGTCGTATCTTTGTCCAGAAAATGAGTCAACCATTAGGACATACGCGTACCAGGGCTCAGGAGAGTTCTAACGCGATAGAGCGGGTGTACATCACCATGCGTCATTTGTTTAATCGAGGGTTCTATAAACCGATGGGCATCAGCGGAACAGCCCTTAGAGAAGCCCTTTTGACCCTTCGCCCAGAAATTTACGGATCTATAGCTGAAGATAAAATTGAGCTTCAGGGCATGGTTTATATTATGGACCGCCTGCCTTACGGTATAGAACAATGTCAATTCATTGCACTGACCAGTGATGAGGGGTATAATAAATCACACATTCCCGCGATCATTCCTCCTAAGCGCCGACGTCATTGTTATCGCATTGACGAGCAACAAATGAATATCGTCATTACTCGTGGGCGCAGTGAGATTTACGATATTTTGACTCACCTGACCTTTATGTACATCGAGTCTCACAAAATCATGAAACAGGTTTTAGTGCCCAAGGAAGAGGGGTATATTTTAAGCAGAGATTGGCAGAAATTTGCCGAGACTGCCACCCAAAAAGAAGAAATCACCGAGGCACAACGCGAACTTGCGCTCATGCACGCAGCCAGTTTTCTTGGCCGCACTTTTGAGGAAGTCCAATTGTCATATCCGCTATTTGCCCAAAAACAAGATCCAGACCACTTTATAAGGCTTATCTACCATTTAGGCAAAGGGGCAATTGATGAGGTTATGGACAAAACCAAAGCTCGTCAGATTTCATTTAGCCCTGTTTTGCGGGAGCGTCTGGGTCACCACATTCATGGTGAGCGCTGGGCCAAACGCATAAAAGAGTCCTTAGTGGCTATAAATGCGATGCAGCGCCCAATGCACATTATCAGCGCGAACATGCACAGTGTGATGAACACCCTTTATGCCGCCAAGGCCCTGCCTAAAGAAGCCGCAAAAAAATCAACTTTGGCCCTATATGAATACCTGAGTCAAAACGACAATAAAGAGGCCCGCCAAAAGGTACAGACTTACGCCCAGAAAAATGGCATGATTTATCTGGAGGATCAAAGTCAGGCCAATATTGATGTCCAAATAATTGATCTTGGCAAAGCACTGCCTGAGCGTTACCCGAATATTACTGAAAGCACTCCTATTTTGATTGTAATGGACTACGCCTTTGGGGAGCAGGCTTATGAGACCATGGATGAGCTACTCAAGCCCTTGAACCTATCAAACAAGACTCATTTTATGCCTGTAGAGTCTATTTCCATTATGGGTAAAGCGGGTATTTTAGAAGGAGGAAAAGGGGATATTATGATCCCTAGAGCGCATATATTTGAGGGAACAGCAGACAATTATCCGTTTAAGAATAAATTAAAGCTCAAAGATTTCGAGGGGCTCAATGCTTATGCGGGCACCATGATTACGGTGCTGGGCACTTCCCTACAAAACAAGGACATTCTGAATTTTTTCCACAACTCTTCTTGGGATGTCATCGGTCTCGAGATGGAAGGGGCGCATTATCAAAAAGCCATTCAAGCGGCCTCCAAAATAAGGGGCAGCATTACGCCTTCTGTAGCGGTGCGCTATGCCTATTACGCCTCGGACAACCCCTTAGAGACTGGGAGCACATTGGCCTCAGGGGGCTTGGGCACCACTGGGGTGCGCCCGACATATGCCATCACCGAAAAAATCATCGAGCAAATCACACAACAAGACTAAAGCCTTGACGTTAAGGTGTTGTGCGCGCTTCAAAAACTTTGAACTAAACTGATGGATTAAGTATTACAGAGGGTTTTTAGAGCCGCAATACGGGTTGAACCGATTAAACCACAACAGAAATAATTGAAATTCCGATATTTGCCCGTGATGAAAACAAATGGCACTACCAGAAACGCGAACGCAATCCTTGTTACAGGAGCAGCTGGGTTTATAGGGTCCAATTATGTAAACTATTTTGTGCCAGGCAGCAAGGCTCATTGGGTCGTTTTGGACAAACTGACTTATGCTGGAAGTCTTGAAAATATTGCAACACTAGAGGGCCAATCTAATTATACCTTTGTTAAAGGCGATATTTGTGATCGGGATTTACTCAAGACCCTATTTGAGCAATATCAGTTCGATACCGTGGTTCACTTTGCCGCTGAGTCGCATGTGGATAATTCCATAACTGGTCCACGGGCTTTTGTTGAAACCAATCTTTTAGGATCATTTGAGCTTTTGCATGCAGCCTACGAACTTTGGATGGAAGGCCCCAACGCCTTAAAAAGTCAATTTGCGCATGCGCGCTTTTTGCATGTTTCCACTGATGAGGTTTATGGAACCTTGGGAGAAACAGGCCTTTTTCGTGAAGACACGCCTTATGCGCCGAATAGTCCTTATAGTGCTTCTAAAGCAGGCTCGGACCTACTGGCGCGCAGTTACTTTCATACTTATGGATTTCCTGTGGTCACCACAAATTGCTCTAATAATTACGGGCCGAATCAACACGGGGAAAAACTTATCCCTACCATTATTCGTAAAGCAGTTTCCGGCCAGAACATCCCAATTTATGGCGACGGCCAGAATATTCGTGATTGGCTCTATGTTCTAGATCATTGTAAGGGCATTCAAAAAGCCTTGGAGAGTGGTATGCTTGGCGAAACCTATAATATTGGGGGTCGCAACGAGCGCAATAATTTGTACATTGCCGAGCGTATTTGTGGGGCTTTGGACGTATTAAGACCAAAGGAGAAAGGCCAATACAAGGATCAAATTACCTTTGTTAAAGATCGGCCAGGACATGATTTTCGTTACGCCATTGATGCCACCAAAATTGAGGAAAATTTAGGCTGGCAGGCCGAAGAAACTTTTGAAACAGGGATCATCAAAACCATAGAATGGTACCTGAATCACCCAAAACGATTATCGGTAGAATAAGTCTTAATGCAGAAAATAAATCTCATAATCCAAACAAATCGCCGAACATCATGAAAGGAATAATTTTGGCAGGAGGATCAGGAACGCGACTACATCCACTGACCTTGGCGGTGAGCAAACAACTCATGCCTGTTTATGATAAACCCATGATTTATTACCCACTGACCACTCTGATGTACGCGGGCATTAGGGAGATCTTGATTATTTCTACTCCTGAGGACTTGCCTTTATTTCAGAAGCTTTTGGGCGATGGAACACAGTTGGGCTGCGCCTTTAGCTATGCTGTACAACCCCAGCCAAACGGACTCGCAGAGGCCTTTATCATTGGCGAAGACTTTATTGGAAAAGACAAAGTGGCTTTGATTTTGGGCGACAATATTTTTTATGGTGCAGGACTTAGTGAGCTCATGCAAGCCCAAAATGACCCAACGGGAGGGGTGGTTTTTGCCTATCACGTGCAAGATCCCGAGCGTTATGGTGTGGTAGAATTTGACGATCAGGGCAATGCCCTTTCGATTGAAGAAAAACCCAGTAAACCGAAGTCAAATTATGCGGTGCCGGGGATTTATTTTTATGACAATCGCGTTGTAGAGATTGCCAAATCTATCACCCCGAGTGAGCGTGGCGAACTTGAAATTACGGCAGTGAACAATGCTTATTTACAAATGGGCGAACTCAGTGTTGGGGTCCTTGATCGCGGTACAGCTTGGCTGGACACAGGAACCTTTAGCTCACTGATGCAAGCCTCTCAATTTGTTCAAGTTATTGAGGCGCGTCAAGGGCTAAAAATTGGGGCCATTGAAAAAGCAGCCTATCGCATGGGATATATCGACAAAGCCCAACTCAGAAAATTGGCCAAACCCCTGCTCAAAAGCGGATATGGCAAACACTTAATGCAATTGGAATAACATGGAGCGTATTGACACCCCTTTAAAGGATGCTTTTTACCTCATAACCCCACAATTTGAAGATGCGCGTGGGCTTTTTTCAGAAACGTATAATGCCCAAACTTTTCTCAGGGTTACAGGCCTTGACGTAAATTTTGTTCAAGACAATCAATCAATTTCGAAATACGGGGTGCTGCGCGGACTACATTATCAATCAGGAGCGCACGCCCAAGCCAAACTTGTGCGGGTCTCGGCCGGCAAGGTACTTGACGTGATTGTGGACTTGCGTGAGGAAAGCCCCACTTTTGGCCAACATTTTAGCATTGAACTTTCAGCAGAAAATAGAATTCAGCTCTTTGTGCCCAAAGGATTTGCACATGGATTTATTACCCTTAGCCCAGAAGCAACCTTTTGCTATAAATGCGATGCTTTTTACAACAAAGAGGCCGAAGGGGGAATTCTCTACAATGACGCAACCTTAGCCATTGATTGGCATCTAAAACATGAAGATGTTTTGGTCTCAGAAAAAGACCAAATACTGCCGACGTTTTTAGACGCTACCGCATGAAGAATATATTGGTGACCGGAGCCAGTGGCCAGCTAGGGCAAAGCCTGCGCCAGCGCTGCACGGCATTCCCACAGATGAAGATGCATTTTTGCCAGCGGGCAGACTTTGATTTAGAGCAGCCTGAGCAAATGGCACGTGTTTTAGATCAGCATCAGGTGGATGTTGTGATTAATGCAGCAGCGTATACCGCTGTAGACCAAGCAGAAAAGGAGCCTGATCGCGCCTTTGCCATAAACACTAAAGGTGTAACAGACCTTGCGCGCCTTTGTGCTCAGAAAAATAGCGTTTTGCTCCACGTGTCTACCGATTATGTCTTTAACGGGGCATCAAACACGCCCTACCTTGAGGATCATCCCACAGCCCCGCTAGGTATATATGGCCAAAGCAAGCATCAAGGGGAATTGTCTATAGCCGAGATCAATCCGGCCCACTATATTGTGCGTACGTCATGGCTTTATGGCCCATATGGCCATAATTTTCTCAAGACGATGCTGAGGCTTGCCGACCAAGGTAAATCGCTGACCATTACCACAGAGCAAACAGGGAGTCCGACCAGCACCTTGGATTTGGCTGATGCTCTTTTAAGGCTCATAGAAATGAAGGCTCCATATGGCATTTATCATTTCAGCAATACAGGACAAACCACTTGGCATGGCTTTGCCCGAGAAATTTTTAGCCAAACCCATCAATTGGACCGCGTCCAACTTGCTGAAACGGACGAATATCCTACTTTTGCAAAGCGTCCAAACTACAGTGTTTTGGACACGAATAAAATAGAACAAACCTTACAACAACCTATTCGGTCATGGCAAGAGGCTTTGGCTGAGGTGATTCACCAACTATAACTTGTATCATGGAAAAGCAGACAGAAGAAATCGACTTGTTTTATGTGTTGAAAAAACTCAAAAATATTTATTTAGGCTGGCTGGCGCGCGGTTACCACGCAGTTCAGTTTCTTAAAAAATACTGGATTGCCTTAGCCATAATGATTGTAGGCGGTCATTTTGGGGGTAAATTTTGGCAGCAAACACAGCGACCAAAGCGCCAAGCAGTGATGATAGTTCAAAACAACTTTGGCAGTTCAAGTTATGTTTACGATGCTGTTGAGATTCTCAACATTAAGTGCAAGCAAATCGACGAAACATTTTTGGAACAGCTAGGACTTAATACAGAAACCCCTGAAATCCTGGACATTGTCATTGAACCTGTAGTGAGCGTTAATGACCTTTTAAAAGTGAGCGAACCCAATGATCGCAATATAGACACCTATATTTCGCGTATAGATATTGATGAGGATTTGATGGTTTCTGAAATTTTTTACCCCCAGTACCACTACCATAAAATTACCGTGACCACGAACACACCCAATGCGAAGGTTTTAGATAAGATTTTAGCATATTTAAACAGCAATGAGAACTTCAACACCATTAAAGAGGTAGTTGTCGCTGAGACCAACCTACGCATTGAGCGCAACAATAAAACTATTGAGCTGATTGACGCCCTTTTTGCTGAGTACTCTGGCAAAAATGAAGCTGAGGCCATTGTCTCTAATGACTTGAATATTCCTACCATACGCATTAACAACACCAACCTTCATCAACTGGTAGAAAAGAAAACAGAACTGATCGCAGAAAACGAGGAACTCATGACCGAGCGCACCAAGTATGGTTCAATTGTAACGGTTGTGAACAGCCCAAGGCTGGTAATGACCTCGGAATTCTTAGACAAAAAAGGCACACTTATACCTCTAGGGCTCGTGCTTGTATTTTTCGGATACTTTTGGCTAAAGAGCTTGTATCTCAAAGGGAAAAAGCACGCTTCTGAGGCCTAGTTGCTCGGCTAAGCGATCCAGCCTATGAAGTTATTGTCAGGCAAATTACATATTAACTCATTGACAGGCCGCAGTATAGGGGTACTCTTATTGCGCACCCTTGGTGTGGGCCTGTTTTTTTTAGGCACACTATATCTGACCAATGAATTGTCTCCTGAGTTAGTAGGACAATACGATTATAGTCGTGCGCTCCTTTTATTTGTCGGGGCAGTTGCTTTATTTGGAATGCAACAGTCCATCATTTTCTATTCGGGCTTGTACAGCGCTCAGAACAATCTAGGACAAATTCGACAGGTCTACAAGACCATGTTTTTGTTAGTCATTGCCCTATCTCTGGGACTAAATGCCTTGCTATACGCTTTAGGGCCAATAATTAAAGGCCTTGGCCTTAATCCGATGAGCCCTTTGGTTTATCAAACCTTTACCGGGATTTTGTTTTATGCCATATCCATGCTGAATATCGACGTATTGAGAGCGATTGACAAGATTTATATCTCTGAATTATTCCGCAATATATTGCGTTATCTGATTTTCTTTTTAGGCGTGATCGCCCTGGTCTATCTGGGTCAGCCACAGTGGTTGGTTGCGCTATTTTTAGGCAGTTTTGTCCTTTTGGCCGTCAGCTCAAGTGCCCTATTGATCTATTATTTTTCTCAGCCGCCACTGCGGATTAACCAGTCAACTGATCCGATTAGCCCGAAGGCCATTTTAAAAAGATCAGCACCCATGGCTATAAGCGCGGCGTCTTTTTTGCTCATGCAGAGTTTGGATGTTTTGATGCTGAAACAATTTGACAACTATGCTGTGGTGGCCATTTACAGTGTGGCAGTAAAACTCACCTTGCTGTTGTCGGTTGTTTTAGCCTCGGTTAATGCCGTGTTGGCCCCGAAAATTGCGGAAGACTATAATCGTAAAGACTTAAATTCTCTTGCCCTAAAGGTTAAAAAAAGCACCCGCCTGATCTTTTTTTCCACGGCTCCGGCGATAGTTATTTTGGCTCTAAGCGCCGAATGGATTTTGTCTTGGTTTGGTCCGGCCTATGGCGCGGCAAAGACCCCCTTATTGATACTGTTCTTGGGCCAAGCGGTCAATACCCTCTGCGGTTCTGTAGGCGTTTACCTGAATATGACCAATAAGCAAAAGGCTTTTCAGTGGATCGTAGCGAGCGCACTTATATTAAACGTCGCCTTAAACGCCTATTTGATTCCCTTCTATGGAATGAATGGCGCTGCATGGGCGACCGCTTCAAGCATGATGGCTTGGAATATTATCGCTGTGATTTATGTTTATAAAAGGGATCGAATCAAAACCTTTTTAACATGGTAGGAAAAGAGTTTAAGGTTGATTTTTTTGTGGTTGGCGCAGCGCGTTCAGGCACCACAACCCTGTACCAGTATTTGTCTCAGCATCCACAAGTATTTTTACCAAGAGTTAAGGAGCTTAATTATTTTTCTAAGGTAAGTTCAAATCAGCCACAAGACTACGCCTTACCAAAGCCAGGAAAAGAGTATCACACAAAAATTATTCAAAGTCCTGAGGTCTATAAAAACCTCTATAATTCAGCAAGACACGACCAAATCAAAGGAGATGTTAGCCCATCGTATTTATGGCATGAAGAGACCCCTGCGGCCATAAAGGCACACAATCCAAAAGCTAAAATTATAATTAGCCTGCGCCATCCCGTGGAGCGTGCATTCAGTCATTATTTAATGGCAAAAAGTGTGGGTTATGAAAAAAGTATTGATTTTCAGCAAGCCATTCATGAACCATTATCTGAGCACTGGGGTGGGGGCAATCGATATTTAGAATGGAGCGATTATGTGGGGGCATTAAAGGCGTATTATGCGGCCTTTCCAAAGGAACAAATCCATGTAATGATTTTTGAACAATGGGTTTGGGATCAGGGGTCAGCTTTGGCAGAACTGGCTCAGTTTTTAGGAGTAGCGCATCACGCGCTTGAGGCTGTTGGAGACCAACACAACCAAACTTTAGCCTACAAACACCAAGGGACCCTTAATACATTACGCACGCCCTGGGCAAAAACAGTTTTACATGCGCTTATGGGTGAATCTACTAGAGACCGCCTAAAAGCGCTTTTGTTTGGCGGAGGCCCCTCTCATGAGGTCTTGCCTGAGGAGTTAAAAAATCGACTCATGAATCAAAACATGGAGTCTATGAAACAAATAGAACAGCTCATCCAAAAACCCATACTAGAGTTGTGGGGCATTAATAAGCCTTAAGCATAGACCATGATCAGTCATCAACACAAAACTATATTCGTTCATATTCCAAAGGTTGCGGGCCAAAGCGTTGAACATATGTATTTGAAGGATTTAGGGTTAGATTGGTCTGAGCGCAGATCACTATTACTGCGCCCCAAACAAGAAAAGGAGCAGGGGCCAGAGCGACTAGCACACCTTACCGCGGCGCAATACACAGAGCTGGGCTATATTTCCTCGGAAGACTTTCAGCGTTATTTTAAGTGGGCCTTAGTGCGCCATCCCTATCAAAGAGCCCTTTCTTTTTATCATTTTTTGGGCTACGCTCGTGTTATGAGTTTTGAGAATTTTGTGCTTGGCGTATTGCCCGTTAAAATAAAGCAGCGACACTTTTTTTTCCTGCCCCAATACGATTATCTTCATGACGATAAAGGGCAATTGTTGGTGGATTATATAGGGCATTTAGAGCGACTTGAGCAGGACTTGATTTTGCCAAAAGAAAAAAGTGGTATCTCCCATATCTCGATGCCGCACGCCAATAAAGAACCAGGTTCTTGGAAGCGGGTTTTTCGATTGTGGCGAGAGCAACCTAGTTTGATTAAATATTTTGCTTTGGGCCAGGATAAAAAATCCCGAAAAGAGGCATTGTCGATTGCTGCAAAGGAGGGACTAAATCAATTATACAATCAGGATTTTAAGGCCTTTGATTACAAGATAGAACAATGAATCAGTTAACGGCAAAAATAGGCCTGGTGGCCATCATCATTGCCCTTTGGGCCGAGAGCGTAGAGCTGAGTTTTGTCGTGGCATTTGGGGTACTGTTACTGCATTTTAATGGCAAAATCTCGCGCGGGCTTTCACAAATTGTGCTATTGATCTTGGCCATGATGACAGTAGGAATGCTCGGGATTATGACACGCCAAGCGGGGCTTTATGGCTTTGTGAAGGATGTAGTCTATTTCTTGAGGCCGTTGACGGTAATGTTAGCCACCTATTACGCAGTTCAAAAGCTTAAGTCTAAAGCTGATTTTTATAATTTAATTGTGCTTGTGGGCTTCGGATTTGCTTTGATTCATTTACTGGATATTGGGATTGGGTTATTGCGCTATAGGCCAAACCTTCAAAAGTTCAGGGAGCTTTTTGGCAAGCTCAATCACGTGGAAATGGTGGCACTTTTTCTCATAGCCTGCATCCGTGATCTGCCCATCAAAAAAACACGCTTTACCTTGTTTTACAAGCTTGCGGTGGCTGCTTTGACCATCTCTTTTTTACTGTACTTCTCCAGGACCATGATTGTGGTACTCTTTTTAATGATCTTGGCGTACTATGGTTATCTTAAACTGAATGCGCGCGGGGTGGTTATGGGGTTAATCCTCTTGGTTTTTGGGGCAGGATTTGTGTTTTTCCTGAGTCAATACGAACCTGATGAGACCCAACCTCAAACCGTTTTGACGGGTTTTTTGGCAAAAGTAAAAAACTCCTACACAGAAACATTTCAGCCCATTGAATTTGACACTTATCTCAAAGATCGCCGATCACTTTGGCCTCGATGGCGGGCTTATGAAGCGAGCTTGGTGCTTAAAGAGGTAGACGGAGACCGCAAATGGCTTCAAGGCAAGGGTTTTGGATCTACTGTTGACGCAGGTTTTGAGCTCAGACTCAATGGCGAAATGATGCAGCACTTGCCGACCGTCCACAACGGAGTGGCCTATGTCTATATGAAAACAGGAGTCCTGGGACTGTTATTTTATTTTACAATCTTTATAGTGCTTTATGGGTATAATTATGTGTCATCAAAGGGCCCAGACGATAAATCCTATAACGGCGTTCTTGTTGGCGCAGGGTTCTATATGCTGGCGGCCACTATGGTGGTGACCGGGATTTTCAAACCCTACATGATGGTTGGCTTTTTAATCGGGGGGACTTTCGCCCTCAAAAAGAAAGAAGCATGAAAATAGCGCTTTTTGGCACAAGGGGCATTCCTAATCACCACGGGGGTTTTGAGCAATTTGCCGAATGGTTTGGTCCTTATATAGCCCAAAAGGGACATGAGGTTTATGTGTATTGCTCACACAATCACCCCTATCAGGAAAAGGAATTTAAAGGCGCAAAATTGATCCATTGTTATGACCCAGAATATAAGCTTGGCACTGCAGGACAATTCATCTACGACTTAAATTGTTTGCTAGACGCCCGCAAAAGAAATTTTGACGTCATGCTTCAGCTGGGGTATACCAGTAGTTCTGTGTGGTATCCATTATTGCCCAAAAAGACGTTGATTGTAACAAATATGGATGGCCTAGAGTGGAAACGCTCTAAATACCATCCTCTAGTGCGTCGTTTTCTGGCCAAAGCCGAAGCATGGGCGGTTAAAAGCAGTGATCATTTAATTGCCGACAACACCGCCATACAAGAGTATCTTAAAGAGAAATACAGAGTTTCTTCCGCCTATATTCCCTATGGAGCTGAGGTTTTTCAGTCTCCGGATGTTGCGGCCTTAAATGAATATGGTATATCGCCAGGCAGCTATGATTTAATCATTGCGCGTATGGAACCAGAAAATAATATTGAAACAATTTTAGACGGGGTGGCCCAAAGCAGCAAACAAAGAATGTGCTTGGTGGTTGGCAAACATAAGGCGACTCCTTTTGGTCGGTATTTGGCTCAGAAATACGAAAAGCAAGCCAACATTCGTTTTTTAGGAGGCATCTACAACCAAGGACTTTTGGATAATTTAAGACATTACGCCTGTTATTACTTTCACGGACACAGCGTGGGAGGCACGAACCCTTCTCTACTCGAGGCAATGGGCAGTCAAGTCTGTATTGCCGCCCACAACAATGCTTTTAACAGGGCAATTTTAGGGGAGGATGCGCTTTATTTCAGTAATGCCGATCAGGTATCTTCCCTTTTGGATCAAGAACCAAACCCAGGGGTGGCCAAAGCCATGATTCAGGCCAATGCTGAAAAAATCAGGAATCTTTACTCTTGGGACAAAATCAATGCCGAGTATTTGTCCTTCATCAAATCAATTTATGCCAAGAAGCCTTAGTCATAGCACACAAAATCAGATGATGAGTTGGGCTATTGGCCTAGTATTGGTCAGTGTGCCTATGCCTTTTACCTACAGCTCGATTGCGCTGGCAATTTTGGGAGCAGTGGCCGTGATGGGGATGTGGCACAGACAGTTTAATTGGCGCCTGGCTTATCTCTGGCCGATTTTATTGTTTGGTCTTTGTGTGCTCTCGCTTCTATGGACCGAGGACACGGCGAAGTCATTGCGGGGTATCAGCCGGCAATTGCCATTGCTGGTGATCCCATTATCTTTTTTGTTTTGGCCAAAATTTGATCGCGGGACTTGGCAGAAGGGGGTGTACATCGGGGGTGTTGCTGGCGCTGTATTTGCCGTGTTTGCTGTGGCGCGGGCCGCGCTGCGGTGGGCCGGTCAAGGGGACTATAGTGGGTTTTTTTACCACGAGCTGGTAGATTTCTGGGAACTCAACGCGATTTATATTTCGGCGGTTTCAGCCACTTATGTGCTGTTTTTTTGGTTGGGGGATTGGCCAGAAAATGGTCGCAGACGGACCGCGCTAAGCCTTGGCGGGGTGCATTTGGGTTTTCTGATTTTGTTGTCTTCAAAAAACATGATTTTAACCACCTTGCTCATCGGGTTTGTCGCCAAGGCTTACGCCCATCGCAAGCAAATCAAGAAACTCCTAGCCCTGGCCCTTGTAGCCCTGACAGCTGTGATTGCTTTAGCCCAAACTCCATGGGGGTCGCGATGGGCACAGCAACAGTCCACCCCGATTGCTGATGCTTGGCAATGCGAAGGATTTACCGATGTTTATCCCTGGACAGGAACCACACTCAGGGTGTTTTTTACCCGTGTATTTGTTGAGCAGCTCAGCCGAGATGGGGCTTGGCTCACCGGCTACGGCATCAATGCGGGACAAGCCAAAATTGCTGAGGGTCAAAACCGCTATTTTGTTTATTGTGGTTACAACACCTATAATTTGCACAATCAATATTGGCAAACCATTTTCGAATTAGGCCTGATAGGAGTTTTGTTGCTTGGCTTGATGTTAAGGCAGCTGGCCCGCGCTGGCGTGAAACGCCGCGACTGGTTCACCCTTGGCTTTGCTATTTTGATGATCGCACTGATGGCTACAGAAACCTATCTATGGCGCCAGCGCGGGCTCATTCACTTTATGCTCATCTATTTAGTCTTAACTGCCGCGACTGACGCCACTTTTTCTGAGCCAAACCCGAGTCAAACAAACCTGCAAGAACAAAACTACGGATGAAGATTTTAGTTGACGCACATAAAATCGGAGAAAAGCACGAAGGCACCAGCACTCACCTCATCGGCTTATATAGCGCTTTAATGAGTTTAAAGCCAAATTGGACCTTTGTTTTTGTGGGGCCATATAAAGACGCCATGCAAGAGGCCTTTGGCACAGGGAAAAATCAGCGTTACATCACAATAGGCACCACCAATAAATTCAGACGCTTGCTTTGGGACTTACCCCAGATTATGCGTCGGGAGGCCCCTGATTTAACCCATTTTCAATACATCAGTCCTTTATGGTGCCCTAAACCAACCATAGTCACCATTCATGATTTGTTGTTTTTGGAACCAGAATTTAAACATCATTTTCCCTGGACCTATCGTTGGATCAATGGACTGCTGTTTCGACTGAGCGCCCAAAAGACAAAAATACTCTGCACGGTATCGCCTTATGGCCAGAGACAACTCAGCAAACGCTATGGCATAAAGCCCAATAAAATTACCATTACCCCAAACGCGGTAAGCGCTCAAAACATGAGTTTAGAGAATGCTAAAAAGCGGGTTGCGGCCTATGGATTAGATCAGTTTATCTTATTTGTAAGTCGTGTGGAGCCCAGAAAAAACCACAAATCATTGTGGGGTGCTTTTGAAAAACTTGAATTGCACAAACAAGGCTTTAAACTGGTATTTATTGGTAAAAAGGAATGGATGGACCCAGAGCTCCAAAAGGTTATGGACCAGTCAGAGGCCTCAATGCAGGAGGCGGTGCTATGGCTGGAAGAAATACCACATCAAGACCTATGGGCGTTTTACAAGGCGGCGACACTTTTTGTTTATCCCTCTTTGGGTGAAGGATTTGGTATTCCCCCTTTAGAAGCGGCGGTGGTGGGCACCCGGGTGGTCTGTGGCCAAAATACGGCTATGAGGGACTTTGATTTTTTCCCGTATTTGGTCGATGTAGATGCCCCGGAGGCCTTAGCGCAAACCATGGAAAAGGCACTGGAGGATAAAAATTATGCCTCTGAGCAAATCGCTGATGAAATTCAAAAACGTTATCACTGGGAGGCTTCAGCTCAAGCTTTGACCCAGGCCATAGAAATTAATACGTAGAAGATGTACCGATAGAGCCCCACAGTGCATTTGGAGATAAACTGAACATTAATGCTTAAATTAAGCCTGTAAAAAATCAATCATGCGCGTTATCGCCCTATCTATATATCCGTATTTGTGCTTCGCGCTTTTTTTCACTCTGCCTTTTGACGATTATTTTCGGGCCTTACCGAACCTATTGTTGATCGCCTTGGCAGCTCTATTTCCTTTTGTTGTTGAATTAGCACAGCTCAAAACAATTGTGCGCAGCACTTGGTCTTGGGTTTTGATATTTTTGGGATTTGTGGTGGTTCAAGCATGGTTTTTAGGCCGTTTTGATCAAGACTTTGTGGTCATTCAAAAAATGCTATTGGCCGGGGCCTTATCCCTATTACTCTATCCAGTGCGCGACAACAGAACTTTGATACATGGGGTGATTTATTCCTCTGTTGCGGCAGTACTCTACTCCATGGTGCAGTTGGTGATTTTGCTCAACCAAGGCGCTACATTTGGTTTTTTAGAGTCTGCTCATATCATTGAGGCCTTGCTCATGGACCGCATTTATTTGGGACTGCTGTCGGTACTGAGCATCATATTTTCTTACAAACTTTTGCGCAAAGACTTTGATCCAAATAACGGTTATTACCTGGCTAACATCATTTTGCAGGCGGCCTTCATTTTGTTTTTAGTCTCGCGGATTGCGATTGTTGTTTTGCTCTTGTGCTTTGTCTTGAGTTTGTGGTATCGTCAAAAGCGCGGCCCCCAACTGCTGTTTTTTGGCGGGTCTATAGCCCTAATTGTGGCCTTGGCTTTTGTTTTGAGTAATGATTTGCGCAAACAGTTTTTTTACAACAATAACCCTGAGCACCAGGAGGGCCTATTGGCCAATACCATGGCTTTGGAACCGCGTATGGTCATATGGGATTGTGCCCTTGATATCGCGCAGCAGCAATCTGTTGTATTTAAAGGCAATGGCTTTACAAAAACCAATAAAGACATGCTTTGGTGTTATCAGAACACAATTGAAAACCCTGAAAAAAAGGCTTGGTTTTTGACCAAAAAATACAATGTACACAATCAGTTTTTAGATCTTTATTTAGGCGGCGGTGCGTTGGCATTAATCCTTTTTGTTCTGGGCTTTGTAAGGCCATTTTTTAAACAGAGAAAATCTCTTTACCCTACAGCCCTTTTGATGGCTATGGTGATTTTTCTGATGGCCGAAAATATGTTTCACCGTCAAATTGGCGCCTATTATATGGGACTCATTTGGGCGCTACTTATGTTTTTGCCCCAAGAGGATAATGCCGAAAAACACCAAAAACAAGAATAAAACAATAGAAAAACCTGCAGGCATAACGTATTTTTGTGCTGTGAAAAAGAAAAATTTAAAGACAAAAAAATATAATTCATGAAAATTACGGTAGTAGGAACGGGATATGTAGGTCTGGTCACTGGGACCTGTTTGGCCGAAACCGGTAACGAAGTCTTGTGTGTGGACATCGATCAAGCCAAAGTGGACATGATGCGCGCTGGCGAGGTGCCCATTTATGAGCCGCATTTGGACGTGCTCTTTGAGCGCAACATTAAGGCCGGCCGTTTGACTTTTACTGCGGATTTACACGAGGGACTAGATCACGGAGACATCGTGTTTTTAGCCCTACCCACCCCAGAAGACGAAGATGGTTCTGCAGATTTATCTTATGTACTGGGTGTGGCTGATAAAATCGGTCGCTATATCAGCAGCTATAAAGTTATCGTTGACAAAAGCACGGTGCCTGTGGGGACCGCCGAAAGGGTGACAGAGGTCATCAGTGCACATGCTAAATGTGATTTTGATGTAGTGTCTAACCCAGAGTTTTTGCGCGAAGGCTTTGCGGTAGACGATTTTCTAAAACCAGAACGCATCGTGGTAGGTTCTTCTAGTGAGCGTGCTACAGCCCTCATGCAAAAACTCTACGCTCCTTTTGTGCGCTCGGGCAACCCCGTAATAATTATGGACGAGAGGTCTGCTGAATTGACTAAGTATGCAGCCAATTCATTTTTAGCCGCAAAAATTACTTTCATGAACGAAGTAGCAAATTATTGTGAAATGGTCGGGGCTGACGTGGACAAAGTACGCGTAGGTATGGGCACGGACAGCCGCATTGGTAAGCGCTTTTTATTTCCTGGTATTGGCTACGGAGGTTCATGTTTTCCTAAAGACGTTAAGGCCCTTCAAAAGGCCGGTCGAGACGCGGGCTATGAGTTCAAAATTTTGGACGCCGTCATTGGGGTAAACCAAAAACAAAAAACCATTCAAGTGCCTCAAATTCTGGAGCATTTTGGTCATGATTTGAGTGGCAAAAAAATTGCTATTTGGGGCTTAGCCTTCAAACCAGAAACAGACGACACTCGCGAAGCCCCAGCCATTGACGTGATCAATGCGCTGCTTGAACAGGGTGCAGCAATCGAGGCTTTTGATCCAGAGGCCATGCCTAATATTAAAAGGATATTTGGCGACGCCATTAGTTTTGGCGATAACATGTACGCCCCGCTTCAAGATGCAGATGCACTTGTGATTTGTACTGAGTGGAGTATTTTTAGATCGCCTAATTTCGAAAAAGTAAAGAGCTTGCTGAAGCGGCCTGTGATTTTTGATGGGCGCAATTTGTACAACACGGGGGATATGGAGCGCGAAGGTTTTACCTACACCTCTATTGGGCGCAATAAAGTAAAGGGATGAGTTTAAACAACAGCAAAACGGTATTGATTACTGGGGCCGCAGGGTTTTTAGGATCCCACTTATGTGATCGATTTATCGCAGAAGGTTTCCGTGTGGTAGGGATGGACAACCTCATTACGGGAGATTTAAAAAACATAGAACACCTCTTTGGGCTGGAACAATTTACGTTTTGTAATCACGATGTCTCGAACTTTGTCCATGTACCCGGCCCGGTGGATTATATTTTACATTTTGCTTCCCCAGCAAGCCCAATAGATTATTTAAAGATTCCTATTCAAACCCTAAAAGTGGGTTCATTAGGCACGCATAACTTATTAGGCCTGGCTAAGGAGAAAAAAGCACGCATACTGATTGCCTCCACCTCTGAGGTTTATGGAGACCCACTGGTACACCCCCAGAAGGAAACCTATTATGGTAATGTAAACACCATAGGGCCGCGTGGGGTATACGATGAAGCCAAGCGTTTTCAGGAGTCTATTACCATGGCCTACCACCGATTTCACGGCTTGGAAACGCGCATTGTTCGGATCTTTAACACTTATGGACCCCGTATGCGCTTAAACGATGGCCGTGTGATTCCGGCCTTTATGGGCCAGGCTCTGCGTGGAGAAGATATTACTGTATTTGGGGATGGCAGTCAAACCCGTTCGTTTTGTTATGTCGATGATCAGGTTGAGGGTATTTACCGACTGCTTTTCAGCGATTATACCGACCCCGTAAATATTGGCAACCCAAATGAGATCACCATCTTAGATTTTGCCAAAGAGATTGTGCGTCTCACGGGCTCGGATCAAAAAATAGTCTTCAAACGCTTGCCTCAAGATGACCCAATGCAGCGTCAACCAGACATTACAGTGGCCAGAGATGTTTTAGGCTGGGAGCCTAAAGTAGAACGGGCTGAGGGAATGGAAAAAACCTATACCTATTTTAAAGGCTTGACACAAGAAGAGCTCTATCGCAGCGAGCACAAAGATTTTTCGGCCCATAACCGGCACTAAATGATTTATAAGACTGGACGATACTCGGGTTTTTTAAGGCCGATCTCTTACGCGATCGACCTCGGGATCATTCATTTGCTCGCCGCTCCCTTTTTTGAGGAGAATTACGTCTTTTTAAACTATGTGCTCTTTGTCTCTTTTGCGTGGATTGCCATAGCCTTGCGCTCGAATTTCTATGAGATTTATCGATTCACGCGCACCACGAATATTTTGTCGTTGGGACTCAAACAGGGAGCCTTGTTTTTACTCTTGGTTTTTGCATTTTTTGGATTCTACAG
This sequence comes from Flavobacteriaceae bacterium, assembly GCA_038153605.1. GTDB lineage: Bacteria > Bacteroidota > Bacteroidia > Flavobacteriales > Flavobacteriaceae > BACL21. The sequence continues at coordinate 10,710 of JAYOYS010000006.1, read as the reverse complement.
AGAGATAGAGGCCTCTCCTTGGGATATTTTACGCTATGTCATTCAGGTAATGGGATTAATTACCCTGGCCAAAATCGCGATTTACTACCTGCTGAAAAAATACCGTATCCTGCTTAAAGGAAACTTGAGGCGGGTGGTCATTATTGGGCTCAACCAAAAGACGGATCAGTTGCGTAAGTTTTTTGAAGAAAAACCCGAATATGGTTATGTCCTGCTAAAAACTTTTAATTTATCCGGAGAAAGCACTTACAGTCTAGAGCAATGTTTGGAATATATCGACAACAATCAAATCGATGAGATATACGCCTCTGTTGCTCAGCTCGACAACATCTTGATGAATCAGCTTATTGATTATGCCGACAACAACCTAAAAATTTTAAAATTTCTTCCAGACAATAAGGACATCTACAGCAAACGTCTAGACTTTACCTACTATGGATATCTGCCCATCATTTCAATGCGTAAGATTCCTATTGATGAGCCATTTAATAAGTTTGTCAAGCGTAGCTTTGACGTGGCATTAGCCATTTTTATCATAGTGTTTATTCTGTCTTGGATGACGCCTCTTTTGGGTCTGATTATCAAACTTGAATCCAAAGGCCCCATATTTTTTAAACAAAAGCGCAACGGCTTAGACTACAAAGAGTTCTACTGCTATAAATTCCGATCTATGCGGCCGAATCCAGAGGCGCACTTGAATCAGATTTCCAAAAATGACCCACGCGTGACCCGTATTGGGCGGATCATACGCAAAACCAGTATTGATGAAATGCCACAGTTTATCAATGTGCTCAAAGGAGAGATGTCTGCTGTAGGACCCCGCCCTCATATGGTGAGTCACACCCATATGTATGCTGAGAAAATAGACAAGTTTATGGTCCGTCACTTTATCAAGCCAGGCATTACCGGCTTGGCTCAAGTCAGTGGATTTCGCGGAGAGGTTGAAGACGACAATCACATCATCAACCGGGTGAAATACGACATTTTTTACCTCGAGAACTGGTCCTTGCTTTTGGATATAAAAATTGTATTCCAAACTATTTATAACGCCCTGCGCGGCGAAGAGAAAGCCTATTAATTTATGAGCCACAAGCTTGTTTCGATCATTATGCCCACCTGTAATAATGGGGCATTTATCACAGATGCAATAAAAAGCGTGCTGGAGCAGACCTACCCTTATTGGGAACTTTTAATTGTCGATGATGCCTCAAATGATGGCAGGCTGGACCAGAGCAGCTCAAGCTCCTGGTTCGAGAGGGATTCAAGGCTTTTTAAAAGTAAGGCCTCGATGGCTTTGGTGGCTTTGAGGTCTTTATCGCCGTGATGATTTTGGACGAGACTTTTATAAAACACAGAGTTTTCAAAATGGTGACGCAGTATAATTTTACGTTGATTTTGAATCCAGGCTGATATTTCCGGCTCAGGCAAAGCATTCAATTGCAAATAATCTTGCTCCGCCTTTTTTATAGGGTAACCACTAACTTGAAGTGTTCTTTCGAACCAACTCATAAAAACGCTTTAGTCGCTGCAAAATAAGCATTTAATTTCACTTGTGAACAAGCCGCGATTCTAAGGGGAAACCTTTATTTTTGCCAAAAGCACATCGATGAATATTTTAGTCCTTGGCTCTGGCGGACGAGAGCACACTTTTACCCATCAAATTGCAAAAAGCCCAAAATGTGGAGCGCTTTTCGTTTCTCCTGGCAATGCTGGCACCGCAAAAATTGCGACGAATTTGCCCATTGGGGTTACGGATTTTCAAAGTATTAAAACGGCAGTGCTCCACCACAATATAGATATGGTGGTTGTCGGGCCAGAAGACCCATTAGTTCAGGGAATTTACGATTACTTCAAAAGTGATGATCAGCTTGCACGGGTCATGATTATTGGACCCTCTGCGGCGGGCGCGGCATTAGAAGGCAGTAAAGAGCGGGCCAAAGAATTCATGTCAGCACATGGAATTCCCACAGCCGCTTATGCCAGTTTCACTCAAGAAACCTTGGCTCAGGGGAAGGCTTTTTTGGAGACTTTAAACCCACCTTATGTGCTCAAAGCTGATGGGCTTGCTGCAGGTAAGGGCGTACTAATCCTACAAGATTTAGACCAGGCCAAATCGGAGCTCGAGGCCATGTTGGCCCATGCAAAATTTGGTGCAGCCAGTGCCAAAGTCGTCATCGAAGAATTCCTAGATGGGATTGAGCTGAGTGTATTTGTGCTGACCGACGGACAAAATTATAAAGTATTGCCTACAGCTAAGGATTACAAGCGCATTGGCGAGGGAGATCAAGGATTAAATACCGGGGGAATGGGCGCTGTTTCTCCTGTGCCTTTTGCTAGCCCAGACTTTATGGAGAAAATCGAAACGCGTATTGTAAAACCAACTGTAGAGGGGATTAAAAAAGAAGGCTTGGTGTATCAAGGCTTTATTTTCATCGGTCTGATAAAAGTTGGGGACGACCCTTTTGTTATTGAATACAATGTCCGCATGGGCGACCCTGAAACCGAGGTGGTTTTGCCCCGTATTGAAACGGATTTGCTCGACTTACTCGAGGCCACATCTCGGGGTGAACTCAACCAGATCACTCTTGAAGTGACATCGGAGTCAGCTGCTACGATTATGGCGGTTTCAGGAGGTTATCCTGAGGCCTACGAAAAAGGTAAAATTATTCATGGTTTAGATCAGGTCGGTCAAGGAGTTGTGTTTCACGCGGGAACGGCTCTTGATTCAGGAGATGTTGTCACAAGTGGTGGCCGTGTTTTGGCCGTTACCTCTTTGGATGAGGATTTCAGACAGGCCATAAAAAAATCTTACCAAACATTGAGTAAAATCTCGTTTGATAAGATGTATTATCGAAAGGATATTGGCTTTGATCTCTAAGAGTCGCCCAAGAATGAATGCGAAGTTTGGCTGCGGTCTTCCTCTCCACTAGCGTTAAACTGGGCCAATTGCTTCATCCAGTAATAAAAAGCAGCAAAAAAGATCCCGACAAAAAACCAAGTCATGAAGTTGGCACCCCACCAATTGCTTAATTCAAATTCTCGGATTGCATTAAGCGGAGTAAATAAAAGTGCCTCTGCTAAAGATTCAATGCCTTCAAAAAAACCTTTCCAAGTCATAAGTCTTATATTTAGACGACAAAAATAGAGAATAGGGCTTATGTTGACAAGCTTTTTTGGTAATTCTAAAACAACAAATTACATCCTCTTGGCCGCGGCCCTTCCTTTGGTTTTGGGACTACGTTGGTGGGCTCTAGGAGCCGGCCTTCCGAGTATGGTTCAAGCCCTTGGTCTTATAGGGCAATCAGGCCTCTTGATTTTTGCACTGCTCCTGCTTGACTTTATCATTCGAAAGAACAAATTAACCCAACCAAATACCTTTGGACTTTGGTGGTTTTTCTGTGGCATCACCGCAGCAGTTGAACTTGGCAACTGGGCTCAATCACTTGTTTTGGTTTTTTCGTTGCTCGCCCTACGTCGTATTATGAGTATGGCTACTGAGCAGAATTTGGAAAAAAAGATTTTTGATGCCGCCCTTTGGATTCTCATGATATCCTTATTTTATTCTTGGTTTTTTTGGATGATACTTCCACTTTATATAGCCCTGACACAGCTCAATCAAAGTATTTGGCGCTTTTATTTGATTCCTCTTTTTTCAGCCTTATGTCTAGGGTTAATTTACTCGGCCGCGCGGATATTTTTTCCAGAAATTGGCGGGGCGTTTGGCGAGGCCTTACCCCTTCTTTCTTTAAAGTTCGCACCCATTTATTGGTCTTGGCCTAAAATCTTTTGGCTCCAACTGGCCATAGGAGCCGGGTTATTACTGCTGATAACGACTTTAGTGCGTTTGCCTTTGGCTTACAAGGAAGGAACCACTATTCGCCAGGCTCATTTCCAATGGATTTGGCGAGTTTTAATTATGGCAATGGTCATTGCAGGTTTCACCAGCGACCAAAAAGTTGAGGTTTATATCTGGTTAATTTTGCCCTTGACCTCGGTGCTTTACGCCAATATTTTGGAATTGCGTCAACCTGCCTTATTGCGCGAACTTTTGGCCTTATTGCCTTTGGCTTTGCCTTTGACGCAACTCCTTTTAAAATAAAGTATCTTTGTGGCAAAGTTGCCCTTATGTTTACAAAGAACGCCCTTGACATTTTTGACCAAGTCATCACACAATATCATATCGCAGATGACCCTTATCAATCCTTTGAAAATCCATACGATGCCAAAACACAGGTCTTGAATCATCTATTGTATCGCAAGTGTTGGATAGACACAGTGCAATGGCATTATGAGGATATCATAAGAGACCCTCAAATTGATCCAGTAGCGGCTTTGACCCTCAAGCGACAAATCGATGCTTCGAATCAAGATAGAACCGATATGGTGGAGTATATTGACAGTTATTTTTTAGAACAATACAAGGACGTAACCCCAAAAAATAACGCGACCATTAATACAGAGAGTCCGGCATGGGGTGTTGATCGCTTATCGATTTTGGCATTGAAAATCTATCATATGCGTCAAGAAACTGAGCGCACTGATGCCAGCCCTCAGCATAAAGCGAGTTGTCAAACTAAACTCGATGTGCTACTGGAACAGCGCCATGATTTGAGTACGGCTATTGAGCAATTGCTCCAAGATATTGCCTCTGGGGAGAAATATATGAAAGTGTACAAACAAATGAAGATGTACAACGACGACGAGCTAAATCCTGTGCTGCGTAGTCAAAAATAAATCGTGAGGCACCAAAACAGACATATTGCCGTTGTGCGATTTTCTGCCATGGGCGATGTGGCCATGTTGTTTCCTGTTTTGAGGGCTGTATTAAGCCAAAACGATCTTGAGATTTCCTTGTTTACCCGCCCTCAATTTGTGCCAATTTTTTCTTCGATACCGCGGCTGAATATAAAGTCCGTTGACCTAAAAAACACGTATGGAGGCCTTCTAGGATTGTGCAGGCTAGCCCGCGAAATAAAAAGCCTAAATCCAGATCATTTTTTGGACATGCATGACGTGCTTCGCACAAAAGTATTGAGGACTTATTTACGATTACTCGGAGTGCCCACAAGCACTTTCGACAAGGGCCGAGCTCAAAAAAAGCAGCGCGTCCAAATGTTTGACCCGAGGGCTCCTTGGCTAATCAGCACTCATGAGCGCTATGCCAATGGCTTTAGAGCTCTTGGAATAGGAGTTGATCTGGAGCTCGAAGCCACAAACCGAGAAACAAAAGAGGCAACGGATCAGAAAAGCAACGCGAGCACCAATGAATTTTTAAATTCAGTCAGGCCCCAAAATGAAGTGCTGATCGGCTTTGCCCCATTTGCGGCCTATCCAGGGAAAATCTATCCTTTGGATCTAGCTGGCGAACTCTGCAATGAACTTACAAAAAAAGGCCACAAAGTATTGCTATTTGGTGCTCCTGGTGCAGAAGCTAAACAGCTCGATGAGATGTCAAGATCGATTAATGGCACTTGTGTTGTGGCTGGGCAATGGACTTTTGCCCAAGAATTAGAACTAATCAGCCACCTTGATTTAATGATCGCTATGGACAGTGGTAATGGACATTTAGCGGCAAACTTTGGGGTGCCCGTAATTACTTTATGGGGGGCGACACACCCAAGCCTAGGGTTTATGCCTTTTGGTCAAGCTCTAGAGCGACAACTTTATGCCGATCGTAAACAATATCCGCAATTGCCTACATCAGTGTATGGTAATAAATTACCTGAGGGCTACACAGAGCTTATGCGCAGTATTACCGTATCGGACATTCTTGCCAAGGTGACCCAAGTGTTAGCCTAGGCCTCATCATAATCTACAGTGAGCTCATCGCTTTGCGCTAGAGCTTGGCAGGTCAGAACCAGACCTTCAGCTACCTCACCATCCGTGAGAATTTGATTTTTGATCATGTGAGCCTGACCCTGAGTTACACGGGCAATACAGGAGCTACAAATGCCGCCCTGGCAGGAATAAGGAGGGTCAAGATCGTGGTCAAGGGCCGCATCCAACACAGGGGTGTTTTTGTCAATATGCAATACCGTAGATTCCCCATCAAGCACTATGGTCAAGGTGCATTGCCCCTCTTTGGTCTCAGTGGGAGCCTCTGCGGCACTAAAAAACAGCTCATCATGAATGTTTTCTGCCTTAGCGCCCAGCTGCGGAAGAAGGTCTTTTAGGGTTTGAATCATTTGTTCGGGCCCACAAAGTAAATACTCATCGTAGGTGTTTTCCGAAAGTTCATTTTGAAATAAATGCTTAATGTTACCAGCGTCAATGCGACCAAAACGAGTGTCTTTTACTGAAGCACGGGAATAAAGCAGAATCATTTTAAATTGTTCAGGACGGGCTATTTCAAGGGCTTTTAGTTCGTCTAAAAACATAGCTTCTTGGGGAGATTGATTCCCATAAACCAATGTAAATTGGGCCATAGGCGCCATGGCCATTACTTCTTGAATCATGCCCATAATTGGGGTTATCCCGCTTCCGGCAGCAAAGGCTAAATAATGTTTGCGATCTTCTGACCCAGGCAGTATGGTAAAATTACCTTGAGGGGCAAAAACTTTTAAAACATCCCCTTGTTGAAGTTGGTCATGAGCCCATGTAGAAAAAACCCCGCCCTCAACTTTTTTTATGCCGACCCTCCAGCTTTTTTGATTCGGGGCTGAACAAAGGGAGTAAGAGCGGCGCACTTCGGCGCCACCAATATCTTGGGATAAGGTCAAGTATTGCCCTGATTTGAAATCAAAGTCTTTCTGAATTTCTTCAGGGACCGTAAAAGTTAGTTCAACAGAACTAGGGGTAAGTGCCCGTTTTTTAGAAACGGTCAAATCTACAGCATGCGTCATGAACAATTTTTTTTCAAAAATACAAATTCAGACAGTTAAAACGGTCTTCGCATGTGGGATAATACCCTAATTTTAGTCGTAAAATCGGGCTCTTATAAAAAAGAATGGTATTTTTACCCTCCTTTGGGCCTAACCCAATAATAAAGGCTTAAATTTAGAGTTAGCGTCTATATAATCATGTATGCAGTGAAACGACTTCATTATATACTTTTACTCGGTTTGATGCTTGTGGTTCTCGACTCTTGTTCGAGAAAGAAAGATACTTTTGTCACACGAAACTTTCATGCGGTAACGGCCGAATTTAATGCCCTTTATAATGGAGGATTAGCGCTTGTTGATGGCAATGAGGAACTCGCCACGGTTTATAGAGATAATTTTTGGGAAGTTCTGCCAGTAGAGCGTTTTGAGATTAAAGAAGCGATCCTCAAGCCAGGAGAAAAAGGCAATCCCAATTTTAATCGAGCCGAGGAAAAAGCGGCTAAAGCCATACAACAGCATTCCATTTATCTTAATGGCAAGGAGTACAATCCACAAATTGACGAGGCTTACATGATGCTGGGCAAGGCCCGTTATTACAGTCAGCGTTTTGTTCCGGCTATCGATGCATTTAATTTTATTCTAAATCGATATCCCAGTTCCAACAGCATTAATGAGGCCCGCATGTGGAAAGCCAAGAGCAATATAATGTTGGGCAATGAGGATGTCGCTATCAAGGAACTTGTCGAGCTCTTTGGAAAAGAGGGTTTGACCGATCAAGACAAAGCTGACGCTGCGGCCGTAATGGCCCAAGCCTACATAAATCTGGATACTTTGGCAGCGGCCTTACCTCTGATTCAAATGGCCGCCACTACAATCAAAGACAAAGAGCTACAGGGGCGTTATCGCTTTATCGAAGGACAGATTCAAAACAGATTGGCACAACCTGATAGTGCAAACCTGGCCTTTCAAAAAGTTATCGACTTAAAGCGCAATACCTCACGTACGTATTATGTGCGCTCATTCTTGGAACAAGTCAAAAACTTTAATTATGCCCAAGGTGACACAGTGGCCCTGAAAGAATTGTTGTGGGATTTAGGGCAGGATCGAGAGAACAGGCCCTTTCGTGATGCCATTTTTCATGAGACCGGCAATGTTTATCGCATTATGAAAAACATCGACACGGCAGTGGCTTATTACAACAAGTCAATTAAGTTTTACAATGAGGACCGTCAACTTCAGGCTAATAACTATAGCACTTTGGCGGACATTAACTTTGACCTGGCCGAGTATCAAAAGGCCGGCAGTTATTACGACAGCACATTGACTTTTTTAGAGGAAAACTCACGCGCTTGGCGCCGCATGAAAAAGCGCAGAGAAAACCTCTCTGACGTGATCAAATATGAACGGATTGCTGCGGTGAACGATTCTATTCTCGGGCTGGTTGCCATGAGCCCGGAGGAGCAATTAGATTATTTCACAACCTACACTGAAAAACTTATTGCGGCCGCTAAGGAAGACTCTATCGCGGCAGCCAAGCGCGAAAAGAGGGAACAAAACAATGAGTTTTACACCAAAAAGGCCGGTAAAAATTCAAGCGGCGCAACCTTTTACTTCTACAACAGCACCACCGTAGCCTATGGTAAACAAGAATTTCGCAGTATCTGGGGTAATCGTGGTCTAGAGGATAACTGGAGAAACGCCGCCAAGGGCACCATTACACAAGGTGCTGATCAGATGGCTTCAGAGGAGGAAGGACTTGCTATAGAGCGCAGGACTATTATGGATCCGAACACTTATATCGGACGTATTCCCACAGATTCTTTGGTGATAGATTCTTTAAAACGGACAAGAAATTTTGCTTACTATCAGTTAGGTCTGGTGTACAAAGAAAAATTTAGGGAATATACCCGAGCAGTGGATAAATTAGAGAAGCTGCTGAGCTTTGGGCCTCAAGAGCGCCTGGTTTTACCCTCAAAATATTATTTGTACAAGATTTACGAGGTACTCAATAATAAAACGGCTGCAGACTCTTGGAAAATGGACATCATCAACAACCACCCTGAGTCCCGCTATGCCGAGATCTTGAGAAATCCGCAGGCTCAATTGGCGACTAATTCCTCAAGCCCGGAGTTCAAATACAAAGCCCTCTACAAACAATTCGAGGAAGGTGACTACATGGAAGTTATTACCCTGTGTGATGAGTATATCAATCTTTATGCGGGCAATGATATTTTACCCAAATTTGAACTTTTAAAAGCCACAGCGCTGATGTATGTGGAAGGTTTTGAGGCCTATAAAAACGCTATAAATTTTGTGGCCTTGACCTATCCCCAATCTGATGAAGGCAAACAAGCTCAGGAAATATATGCGAGAGTTCTGCCGTCAATTGCTTCGTCGGAATTTAAAGCAGAGGGAGATCAATACAAAATAGTTTATCGTTTTGACGCACAGGAAGGGGAGTTCGCCCAAGACTATCTTGAAACGACCAAAACCGCGCTTGCGAATTTCCCAAAAGAGAAATTGCTAGCCAGCCAAGACTATTATTCACCGCATGAGCAATTTGTCGTTATTCATGGTTTAAAATCCCCTTTAGGAGCCAAAGGTTTTGCCGAAACTTTAGCCGGGGAGCCGACCTATGGTGTAAATCGTCCATATTTTGTGATTTCTAGCGAAAATTATCGCGTAGTACAATGGCATAAAAATTTAATTGATTATCTTGACCTTCAGAGTGTTGAGGCTAATGCTTCAGGACAGTAAAGCGACAACCATGTTTAGTGACAAAAAACAAAAGCAATTTATGGAACCTTCAGTCAGTCAAAACAGAATAAACGAAGGAACAAAACTTGTTGGGGACATTACCTCTGCAGGGTTTTTTCGTATCGATGGAACTATTGAGGGCGCTTTAGAGAAACCTTCTAAAGTAGTTCTTGGAAAATCTGGTTTTATCAAAGGAAAACTCATTTGCGGTGATGCAGACTTAGAAGGTCGGTTTGAAGGCGAATTGCACGTTAGTGGAACGCTGACGCTTAAATCTTCTGCCAGAATTCAAGGTCAGGTTATTGTCGGAAAGCTTTCTGTTGAGCCCGGGGCCATATTCAACGGAAGCTGCAGCATGCAGGACGGAGTAAGCGCTAGCGCAGAGACCCCTTCATCGACCAAAGGCAACTTATTTGATCGCCAAATGCGCCTTAAAAAAACCGAATCCACCGAGGCGACCTCAGCCTAGGTTCTTATTTATTCACCTAGCGCCCTTTTAATTATGCCGGCCAAAGAAAATAACTGGAAGCGTTGGTTGGCGCTTTCGGGAATTGGCATTGAAATGGGGGCAATAATCTATTTAGGGCATCGTATTGGATTTTGGGCCGCTCAATACTGGGCAATTACCTCTAAATTTCCTGAAATAATGGGCACCCTTAGTGGGGTTGCGTTGGCATTATATTTAGTAGTACGGCAAACCAATAAGCTCAATAACTAGACTGTAAAAAATCCATAACCTTATGCCAAGATTAGGGCGTACATACTTTTATTTTGTCGGGATGAGCTTGCTGATTTTTGCCATCCACAGCTCAGTGCGCAGCGCATTAACTATGGATTTATGGTCTGCTATAATGCTTCAATCCTATGGAATCAATGTTGGCCTTGGCCTGGGGCTTATCGCTTTAGCCCACTATCTTTTGGCGGGCCAATCAAGTTATGTGGGCTGGGCTTTTATCGGAGTGAGTGGTCTTAAATTTATTTTATTTTTTGCCTTTATCGCCCCAGAAATTAAACAAGATGGTGTCACTACATCGGCAGAATTTACGTCCTTTTTTGTGCCTTATTTATGCTGTCTGTTGATGGAATTAAGGATTTTGGCCAAACGCCTTAATGCTCTGTAATTTAGCCTGAA
>JAYOYS010000005.1:0-102928 GCA_038153605.1 Flavobacteriaceae bacterium | reverse complement strand
TGATGGAATTAAGGATTTTGGCCAAACGCCTTAATGCTCTGTAATTTAGCCTGAAATTACACGGGTCAAAAAAACCATTCTTTTCCTTTTAGATTCTAATCAATAGTGGTATTTTTGCCGCGATTTTTATTAAGAGTTTATCAACATAACGACGGATGCAAAAAAATCATTTAACCGCACTATTTTTCACTGTTTTTGTCTGTTTTGGTGCCTTAAACCTTTGGGCCTCGGACAACAAAAAGAAATCAGATACCCCGGAAGATCGAAAGAGCGAAGTCAGTGCTTATGTGAAGCACCACAACCTAGACACTCATGATTTTGGTTTGTTCTCCTACACTGATGATCAAGGCCATCATCACTCTGTAGGGTTTCCATTGCCGGTTATTCTTTGGTCAGATGGTTTGCATGTCTTCTCGTCAAGTGCTTTGCATCACGGAGAATCAGTCGTGGCTTCAAACGGTAAATTCTTTAAACTCGACAGCCACACCTATAAAATATATGAGACGGATGCTGAAGGGACTTTTACCTATGATGATCAGCATCATGTAACCAATGTCGCGCCGCTTGATTTTTCGATCACTAAAAGCGTCTTTATGATTATGTTGGTAAGCATCTTGTTGTTTTGGATTTTTTCATCTTTGGCTAAGTCTTACACGCAAAATCGCAGTATTCCCAAGGGCGTTGGGCGTTTCTTTGAGCCGATTGTACTTTACATTCGCGACGACATTGCCATTCCAAATATCGGTGAGGAGAAGTATCAAAAATACATGCCATATTTGCTTACGGTATTTTTCTTTATTTGGTTTTTGAACTTGTTTGGATTGACCCCACTCGGCATCAATGTTACAGGTAATATCGCCGTAACTACAGCACTGGCCATCATTACTTTTTTGTTGACCAATCTTACGGGGACCAAAGATTATTGGAAGCATATTTTCGACCCACTCGGCCACGGAATGCCTTGGGCCGCAAAAATTCCATTGTACATTATATTAATTCCCATCGAAGTGTTGGGGATTTTCATTAAGCCATTCTCATTATTGATTCGTTTGTATGCCAACATGCAGGCCGGTCACATTGTATTGGGAAGCTTGATAGGACTGATTTATATTTTCCAAAACTGGATTGCCGGACCACTTGGTTTTGGTTTGTCGTTTGCCATCTCTCTAATTGAGTTATTAGTGGCCTTACTTCAAGCCTACATTTTCACCATGTTGTCGGCCTTGTATTTTGGATTCGCAAGTGAAAGCCACGACCACGCTGTAGAACACGACGGGGAAGTGCAGCACTTGTAAGTAAAGAGAATGTTTAATTTTAATAAATATTAGTTATGACTATTCCAACTATTGTAGGTGCAGGTTTAGCGGTTATCGGTGTAGGTATCGGTATCGGTCAAATTGGTGGTAAAGCCATGGAGGCCATCGCACGTCAGCCTGAGGCTTACGGAAAGATTCAAACGGCGATGCTTATTGCAGCGGCTTTGATCGAAGGTATCGGTTTCGCAGCGATTTTCGCCGCTTAATTGACAAAATTTTCTGCTGCCCCAACGGTTGGTTGGGGCGGTAGTTTAATGCAACCCACGCCCCAAAGGGCGACACGATAAATAAAAATAATATCCCGTTTTTCGGGCCGTAATTATGGAAAAATTATTAGGAGAATTTTCGGTAGGCTTGTTTTTTTGGCAAACTCTTTTGTTTGTTGCCTTAGTCTTATTATTGAAAAAATTTGCTTGGAATCCCATTTTAGATGCGGTTAATGAGCGTGAACAAGGTATTAAAGATGCCTTAGATTCTGCTGAGCAAGCCAAACAGGAAATGGCCAATTTGCAGGCGGACAATGAGAAATTATTAAAGGAAGCCCGTGCAGAGCGCGACGCCATGCTGAAAGAGGCCCGTGACATCAAAAACAAGATGATCAACGACGCCAAAGAAGAGGCTAAAGTAGAAGCCGATAAAATGGTTGCTCAAGCCCAGGCCGCCATAGAAAGCGAGAAAAAAGCAGCCATTGCCGATCTCAAGAATCAAGTGGCGAGTTTGTCTTTAGAAATCGCTCAGAAAGTGGTTAAAGAAAATTTATCAAACGACGATAAACAGCAAAAATTGGTGAAGAATCTTTTGGAGGACTCATCTTTAAATTAAGATCATGACAGGGAATAGAGCAGCATTGAGATACGCTACAGCTTTACTTAGCCAGGCCGAAGATAAAAATCAGGTCAGCGCGGTTTTAGCGGATATGCAGCGCATTCTAGAGACTCTAGCGCAGAGCGCAGATTTGCGTTCAGTGCTACGCAGTCCCGTAGTGAAGTCCGAGGACAAAGAAAAAGTAATGCGCGCAGTTTTCTCTGGAGCGAGTAAAGAGACTACGGATTTACTCGGGTTATTGGCTAGCAACAAACGAGTTGCCCTATTGGGCCAAGTAGCTCAAGCTTTTGTTGATTTGTACCGCAAGGCTCAGGGTATTCAAACAGCCAAAGTTGTGCTTGCAGCACCTTTGACTGCCGATTTAGAACAACAAATCGTCGCCAAAGCTAAAGCGATGACCGGAGGCAATACCATTGAACTGACCACCGAAATCGATCCCAGTATTATTGGGGGATTTATTTTGCGTGTTGGGGACTTACAGTACAACGCCAGCATTGCGAATCAGTTCCAAAAAATAAAAAGAGAATTTAGAAAAAGTTTATAATTCAATGGGCCCAGCCCACAATAGCTAAAACAATGGCAGAAGTAAATCCAGCTGAAGTATCAGCAATATTAAAACAACAACTTAGCGGACTTGAGTCTACTGCTTCACTTGATGAGGTAGGAACTGTACTTACTGTAGGAGACGGTATCGCACGAGTTTATGGTTTGTCTAATGCACAATATGGTGAATTGGTTGAGTTCGAAAACGGCCTTGAAGGAATCGTTTTGAACCTAGAAGAGGACAATGTTGGGGTAGTATTACTCGGACCTTCTAAAGAAATTAAAGAAGGGGCTACAGTAAAACGCACCCAGCGCATTGCCTCGATCAATGTTGGTGAAGGAATCGTAGGCCGTGTGGTAAACACCCTAGGACAACCTATTGATGGTAAAGGCGCTATTGAAGGAGAAACTTTTGAAATGCCACTAGAGCGTAAAGCCCCAGGGGTAATTTTCCGTCAGCCAGTTAACGAACCGCTACAGACAGGGATTAAGTCTATTGATGCGATGATTCCTGTAGGACGCGGACAGCGTGAGCTCGTGATTGGGGACCGTCAAACAGGTAAGACAACTGTTTGTATCGATACCATTTTGAACCAGAAGGAATTTTACGATGCCGGAGAGCCTGTATATTGTATTTACGTGGCTGTAGGGCAGAAAGCCTCTACGGTGGCGAATATCGCCAAGGTTCTAGAAGACAAAGGCGCTCTTGCTTATACAACTATCGTAGCGGCAAATGCCTCTGACCCTGCACCGATGCAGGTGTATGCTCCTTTTGCTGGAGCGGCCATTGGAGAGTACTTCCGCGACACAGGACGTCCAGCCCTTATTATTTACGATGATTTGTCTAAGCAAGCGGTTGCTTACCGTGAGGTGTCTTTGCTGTTACGTCGTCCTCCAGGGCGTGAAGCTTATCCCGGGGATGTTTTCTACTTGCACTCAAGACTACTAGAGCGTGCGGCCAAAGTTATTGCCGATGACAATATCGCCAAAAACATGAACGACTTGCCAGCTTCTTTGAAAGACAAAGTAAAAGGTGGGGGATCGCTTACCGCTTTGCCGATCATTGAAACTCAGGCAGGAGACGTTTCGGCTTATATTCCGACAAACGTTATTTCGATTACCGATGGTCAGATCTTTTTGGAGAGTGACTTGTTTAACTCAGGGGTTCGTCCTGCGATTAACGTAGGTATTTCTGTATCTCGTGTAGGGGGTTCTGCTCAGATTAAATCCATGAAAAAAGTTGCCGGTACTCTGAAGCTGGATCAGGCTCAGTACCGCGAACTTGAGGCCTTTGCCAAGTTTGGTAGTGATCTAGACGCTGCGACCATGAATGTGATCGAAAAAGGTAAGCGCAACGTGGAAATTTTGAAACAAGCACAAAACGACCCTTATACTGTAGAAGATCAGGTAGCCATTATTTATGCAGGTTCAAAGAACTTGTTGCGTAATGTGCCTGTGGAAAAAGTAAAGGAATTCGAAAGAGATTATATTGAGTTGTTGAACACTAAGCATCGCGCTAGTTTAGATGATTTAAAGGCTGGTAAATTAACCGATGAGGTCATCGATGTTTTGACTCAAGTCGCCAAAGACTTGTCGTCTCGTTATTAAACCCAGTTTTAGAATTTCAATACAAGATTTAATTAATCGTATCAACACTCTAAGAAAAGCAAGCGAACATGGCTAACTTAAAGGAAATCAGAAATAGAATCTCGTCCGTAGGGTCTACCATGCAAATTACCAGTGCCATGAAAATGGTATCTGCGGCTAAGCTCAAAAAGGCTCAGGATGCTATTGTGGCTATGCGCCCCTATGCTGAAACCCTGAGCGCTTTGTTGCAAAATTTAAGTGCTGCATTGGAGGGTGAGGCCAATAGCCCTTACACCGCTCAACGACCAGTTAAAAAGGTTTTGGCAGTAGTCATTACCTCAAACCGCGGTCTTGCTGGGGCTTTTAACAGCAACGTTGTAAAGGAGACTAAGCGTGTTGGAGAGCAGTTCCCTCAGGCTAAAGTTGACTTCTTTACTTTGGGTAAAAAAGGGAACGATGCCTTTAAGAAGTCAGGTAAGGTTGTTTTTAATGATAACAGCATTTTTGATGACCTGAATTTTGAGGCAAATGCCGCTCTCGCGACTCAGCTTATGGAAAAGTTTAAGGCAGGGGAATACGACAAGATTGTTTTGATTTATAACAAGTTCAAAAACGCTGCTACGCAAATTGTCATGAATGAGAACTTCCTTCCTTTGGAGCCTCAGGCCCAAGAAGGCGAAACCTCTGGCAATACCGATTTTATTTTTGAGCCATCTCAAGAGGAAATCGTAGCAGAGCTAATTCCAAAAAGCCTAAAGACTCAACTATTCAAAGCCCTCCGCGACAGTGTTGCCAGTGAACATGGCGCGCGTATGACCGCTATGCACAAGGCCACAGACAATGCCAAGGAATTGAAAAACAGCCTGACTTTAGAGTATAACAAAGCACGACAAGCCGCCATTACCAATGAAATACTTGAAATTGTAGGTGGTGCTGAGGCCTTAGCGGGATAATTTATAAATCGCGATTTAGCTTTTTACCGTGTCATAGAAACGGCCATTAAAACCATTGAACCTCCCTAATTAGGGAGGTTTTTTTATACCTTTATGGAGGATAAATAATGGATAGAATGGGATGTGTGTTAAGGGGCAAGCGAATTGCTTCGGACTTGATTTTTATTTTTTTTCCCAGCGCTTTGGGGATCCTGATGTTTGCGGGCTGTGCCGCAGGAAAGGAAACCCCTCAAGAGGAAAATGCGCCCTTTGAATTGATTTGGGCACAGGCTCAGCCGTGGGTTTCGGGAACTGTCGATGGCCCCTCAGGAATGCGCTTAAGTTTTGAACTGAGTCCACCACGCATTGCTGTGCGCTTTAAATCATTGTGTTATATGCAGCAAACGGCTGACTTAATGAGTCGGCAAAACAGGCCAGATGAATTTAGTGCAAGTTATACAAGCCTAACAAATAAGGTGCCCGTCGAGACCCCGGGCTGCACTGTACCGGCGCTTTGGCAAAATGAGCTCAACCAACCAGATAAAGCTATTTTGGTGTATGAACAAGATGGTCTTGAGCATTATTTTGTAATTCAAGATATTGTGCACAAGCCATTACTGGCCTATCCAGGCAAGCAGTGACAGAAAAACAAAGGAGTCGCAGTTATAAATATTGATAAAATTATTAAAACACGGGTTCGCTATCATGAATATAAAGCTAATTAATAAATCAGGTCACCCAAGCCCGGCTTATGAGACCGAGCGCTCTGCAGGGATGGATTTACGCGCCGTGATTGATACCCCAATTACCCTAGCCCCATTGCAAAGGGCCATTGTAAAAACAGGTTTGTTTATTGAGCTTCCCTTAGGATATGAAGCGCAGGTTCGACCACGCAGTGGATTAGCGGCAAAAAATGGGCTTACAGTGCTTAATGCGCCGGGAACAATCGATGCGGATTACCGTGGAGAAATAGGGGTCATTCTGGTAAATTTATCGGACAGTGCGTTTACCATTAAACATGGTGATCGTATTGCTCAATTAGTTATTGCAAAACACGAGCGCGCCGAATGGACCCTGACAGATGAATTGTCTCAGACCGATCGCGGGAGTGGTGGATTTGGGAGCACAGGAGTTCAATGATTTATATGAGATTAATAACCCAAACCGAATATATTAGAACTTACCCCTTATGAAAATAATTGTCCCAATGGCGGGCCGTGGGTCCCGATTACGCCCACACTCTTTAACAGTTCCTAAACCACTCATTCCAGTTGCGGGAATGCCTATAGTTCATCGACTGGTTCGAGATATAGTCTCATTGCTCGGGGAGCCCATTACAGAAATTGCCTTTGTATTAGGAGACCCTGCATTTTTTGGTCTAGAGGTGGTCAGCGCACTCGAGGACTTAGCCCATGATTTAGGCGCCAAACCATCAATTTACCGTCAACTGGACCCCAAAGGCACGGGACACGCAATAATGTGCGCAGAACCCTCTTTAGAGGGTCCTGCGGTAGTAGCCTATGCCGACACTTTGATTCGCGCGAGTTTTGACTTGGACAAATCAGCGGACAGTGTAATCTGGACAAAAAAAGTCAATGACCCTCAGGCTTATGGAGTAGTGGCGTTGAATGATCTAGGTCACATTACAGATCTGGTTGAAAAACCTCAAGACTTTGTCAGTGATCAAGCGGTTATCGGTATTTACTATTTTAAGGATATCGGCACTTTGAAAACAGAGCTTCAGAAGGTTATTGACAAGGGACTCACCCATGGCGGTGAATATCAAATCAATGATGGCATCAAGGCCATGATGGCTCAGGGCAAAATATTCAAGACCAGCACTGTTGATCACTGGATGGATTGTGGCAACAAGGACATCACCGTTGAAACCAACACAAAAATGCTTGGTTTTATGCACCAAGATGGCTTGCCCATGCGCGGACAAAATCTGATTTTAGAGCAAACCGAAATTGTTGAACCCTGCTTTATTGCTGACGGGGTAGTCCTGCGCGGCTGTAAGATTGGCCCTTATGTGTCTATTGGTCCTAATACAATAATTGAAGATTCTACAATACAGCAGAGCATCATTCAAAGTGATAACAAAATAAGTAATGCTAAACTGAATCAAGCCATGATAGGCAACCATGTGGTTTACGACGGAAAATTTACCAAAGTTAGTCTAGGCGATTACACCCAAATGGTATGAGTTTAAAAGGCATTATAGCGCTTTTTCTATTATTTATGGGTTCTGCGCTTTTTGCGCAGAAGGACAGTACAGCCCTGAGTGCCGCATCAAATTTAAAACGCTTTAAGATGTTTTATTTTGAGTCTATTAAGCAACGGGCAATGGAAAATCCTGATTTGGCCCTGAGGGCTTTGAGTACCGCTGAGGGACTCAAGGATTTAAATGATGAGCAAAAAAGCGCAATAGCCTACGAACAAGGAAAGAATTATGTCTTGCTTCAAGATTTTGACCGCGCAATAAATGCTTATAAAAAGGCACAGGAACATCCCGATTTTAAAATCGCCGCTCAGAGCAATCTCTACGACATTTACCACAATCAAGGAGCCTATCAAAATGCATTGAGCGTGGTTAAAGTGCTTTCAAAGGTGGACGAAAATTATTGTGTTGATCTGATCAAACTCAATATGGAGACGGGTCATTTGGACCGGGCCCAGGCAATTTTGGACAGCATCACTGATTCTTGGGCCCCAAGTCTTGAATTACAATCAATAACTCTAGAATTGCAAAAAAGGCGTTCTCAAGAGCAAAATATTGCCTCTAGGACTGGGTTTAAACCAGAGGATTATCGTCGCTACATGGAATTACTTCAAGACCAAGCATTGGATCAGGCCTTGATACTTTTGGAGGCTATTATTGGGGCTCAAGATTTGGCGTCAAAAGAAAAGGCACAGGCTGTGGAGGCTTTTGCTGCACAATCCCCAGAAAAGCAATATCAAGAGGGTTTTGACCTTTTAATCCCAAAACTAGAGGCCTTAGAAAGCGCGTCTGTAGAAGTTGCTTTAGGGCGATATTTTCTCGATCGCTTAGATATTCAAAGGGCTCAAAAGTACGGGCAGAATGCCTTGATTTTTGAACCAAACAATAAAGATGCTCTATTGCTTATGGCGAGTGTGGATTATGCCAGAGCATCATTTCAGTCAGGACTTCAGCACGCTGAAATGGCCTTGGCATTGTATCCAGCAGATCCATGGTGTTATCTATTGGTCGCTCGTGGATATCGATATTCAGGCATATTAGACCTTGCTGAAATGCAAATTTTGTCAGGATTAGAGTTTACCTTTGTGGGGTCGAATCAATATCGGCTACTTTGTGTTGAAGCCTCAGCTATTTATTTAGCGCTTGGACGAGAAAAGGAAGCAGAGTTGTGGCTTGATAAAGCAGATCAATGAATAGAATAAAGTCTTATTTCGTTTTAATTTTGGGCATTGGGCTATTGCTGGCAGGCTGTCGTTCTGCGGCCAATCTGAGCAGCACCATGCCTAATCCTAAATGGACCGCAGCACAAGTCACCAGGGCCCATAAACAGACCAATCCTGACTTTAAATATTTGGCGGCACGTGCTCAGCTGGTGTATAAAACTCAGGATCAAGAGCAAAAAATTAGTGTGTCCTTGCGCATGAAAAATGGAGACACTATTTGGATGAAGGCTACGGTTTTTGGGGTAACCTTGGCTAAGGCTATAGTGACCAAAGACGAGGTGTCATATTACGAAATGCTCAACAAGTCTTATTACAAAGGGCCAATAACTGAAATTTCTCGCTGGCTAGGTTTTTCGGTGAACTTGGCGCAGTTACAGAATATTCTTTTGGGGCAATCGGTCCTTGAAATGCCGCGCAGCACCCCTCAATTAATCAATACAGACAGTTATGTTTTAGGCCCTATCGATACGGGAATAGGATGGAATTTGACCAATTCGGTGCGTCCAGATAATTTTAGACTAAGAAGTGCGGATCTTGCGGCAATAGGAGTAGTGCCAACCACCGTTTCCTTAAAGTACAGCAACTACAGTCAAGTGGGGAGTCAGTATTTTCCAGACCGCCTCAATTTATATGTGGATGCACCAAAAACGCAAACACAAATAAGCTTGAGCTTTAAGCAATTTGATTTGTTAGATCGTCTTAATTTTGGTTATGCGATTCCTGATGGCTTCAAATCCATAGCTCCATGAGATTTATATATTCGAGATGCTGGACGATTTTATTTATGGCCCTTTTGTTAGGGCCGGGGGCCTTTGCGCAAAATGACCGACAGAAGGCTTTAGAACAACAACGTCTAGAGATTTTAAAAGAAATCGCCTCTATAAATGAGCTACTCTTTGACACAAAGGATCAAAAAAGCTCACTACTCACTAAAGTGCAGAGCTTAGATCAAAAAATACAGACTAGAGAGCGATTGATCCGACTGACCAATCAACAGGCCAATTATCTCACCCGCGAAATCAATAAAAACCTCAACACTTTAGACCAATTACAGCAGGAGCTCAAACGACTAAAGGAAGACTATGCCGCGATGATCGTCCAATCGTATAAAAGTCGATCTGAGCAGAGTAAGCTGATGTTTATTTTATCCTCGGAGAATTTTCTTCAGGCTTACAAGCGATTGCAGTACATGAAGCAGTACAGCCAATTTCGCAGAGCTCAAGGTTTAGAAATTGAGGAGCGCAAAAAAGAGCTTAGGGCTTTAAATGAATTATTACTTCAGCAAAAAGCAGAAAAAGAGCAGCTGGTGAAAGAGAGTCGCGCGGCCAAGGCGAAACTCGACCAGGAGCGCAAAGATCAACAAGGGCTTTTGGCAGAGCTCAAAAAAGATGAACGAACCTATACCGCTCAAATTAAAGAGCGACAAAAAGAGGCCTCACGCATTGAGCGTGAAATTGACCGCTTGATTAAAGAAGCCATTGCGGCTGCCAATAAAGCCTCGGGGAGCACGGCTAAATCAGCAACTTTTGAGTTGACTCCAGAGGCTGAAGCCTTGGCCGCGGATTTTAAAAACAACAAAGGTCGGCTCATTTGGCCAGTGGCCAAGGGCCGGGTAATTACCCCTTTTGGTAAAAGAAAGCACCCTCAATTTCCAAATGTAACTCAAGATCATAACGGCGTGGAAATCATCACAGAAAAGCGCGCTGATGCAAGGGCTGTTTTTGCCGGAGAAGTATTACAGATTCAACAGCTCAAAGGCGCCAATAAAGCAGTTTATGTGCGTCACGGAAACTTCATCACAATCTATAATAACTTAGTTGAGGTGAAGGTAAAAAAGGGCCAAAGAGTCTATGCGAAACAACCGCTGGGCACTGTGTTTACCCATCCCACAACAGGACAAACTTTACTAAAGTTTTTTGTCTATCAGAATACGCAAAAACTGAACCCAGCGGATTGGATTTATAAAATGTAAGGCAACTCAGAATATAACCTATTCGCCTGGCTAAAACCTAAGGTTTGATCAAATTAATGAAGAGTTCTCGCCCAGCGCGTTGCGGAATTGAATTATGGGCAGCTTCAAAAGTTTCGAGAGCAAAATAGGGTCGAAAGTACTCCAGATACTCTTCTTTACTACCGCCAAATGGCGGAAAATCTTGATTTAATGGAGCGTCAAAAAGCAAGCCAACCAAACGCCCTTTAGGCTTGAGTAACTGGGACATATGAGCGGTGTATTTTGGCCTTAAAACTGGATTAATCGCGCAAAAAAAGGTTTGCTCTAAGATTAAGTCGTACTGGCCTTGGTGCTCGAAAAAATCACCGCAGATCAGATGATCTTGAGGGAAGTCTGGACAGCGCTCTTTTATGCTGGCCAAAGCCAATGAGGACCAATCAAGCACGTAAACATTTTTGAAGCCATTTTGGTACAGATAAATAGCCTCATGACCATTACCTGCCCCAGGGATTAAAATCTTCTTATCGCCTGCTGTTAAGGTATCTGCATACGCTTTTAGTGGCGTAGAGATATGTCCAATATCCCAACCAGTATCCTGGGTACGGTAGCGCTCCTCCCAGTAGAGTGCATTAAGGGACGACTTGGCCAAAACCTAGTAACTCGACCAAGCCATATAGCCACCCGCTAAGTCGTAGACTTTTTCAAAGCCTAATGACACGAGTTGTCGGGCTGCTTTCATACTTCGGTTTCCTGAGCGACAATAGAGGTATACAGGCTTGTTTTTATCAAGTGAAGATATTTGTTTGATGAAGGCCTGTTGGTTAAAGAAATCGATGTTTACAGATCCTTTAATAGCCCCTTCGGCATATTCTTCAGGGGTGCGCACATCGATCAATACCACATCTTGACCTTTTATTGCTTCCGCAAATTGCGTTTTGTTAAGCACAGAAATAGCGTCAGAACTTTGTGCAGAAGTAGTGTAAAAGCTAGAGAAAAATGACATCAGTAACAGTAGTTTTTTCATGGTTAATTTTTGAGGACTTTTCAGTAATGAGGTTTATATGCAACCCAATGCTGAATCTGAGGTTAAAAATAGGCCATGTTATTATGGCAAACAGTAACAATGGTTACATTACTAAAAAAAGCACCTTCATAGGGCAAAGTGCTTTTTTTGTTGTATCAAATTACAAGGTCGATGGACAAACGTAATCTGTTTTTGGCAAACTCGTTTCCCCAATGGCTTTAAAACCACCAGCCACATCGATCAAGTTGTGAATTCCTCGACTTTTCAGGATTGAGGCGGCGATTACACTTCGATATCCCCCAGCACAGTGGATATAAAATG
Organism: Flavobacteriaceae bacterium; assembly: GCA_038153605.1. GTDB lineage: Bacteria > Bacteroidota > Bacteroidia > Flavobacteriales > Flavobacteriaceae > BACL21. The sequence continues at coordinate 90,985 of JAYOYS010000005.1, read as the reverse complement.
GTTTATCCTGAGGGAATTCGGCTAAATGATCGTTCAGGTAGTCTAATGGTGCATTGCTGGCACCTTCCACGTGTTCAGATAAAAATTCGGTTGGTTTGCGCACATCGAAGATAGAAACATCACCTTTTTTATATTCCGTGGCAAGTGCTTGGGCAGGGACAGAAGTAATACTGTCGTATTCTTTTCCAGCAGCTTTCCAAGCGTTGAATCCACCATTAAGAATTCCAAGGGTTTGGTCAAAACCGACACGCGAAAGACGCGTTACAGCTTCTTCCTCTCGGCCCTCTGGAGCAACCAGCAAAATTGGTTGAGCCACATCGGCGATCAAGGCGCCAACCCAAGGGGCAAAGGTCCCGTCAAGACCTATAAAAATCGAACGTGGAATATGTCCTTTTACAAAGTCATCTTGATGACGCACATCAAGTACTATGGCGCCAGTTTCGTTCGCCGCTACTTCAAATCCATCAGGGCTTAAAAGCTGTGTTCCTCTAGCCAAAACATCGTCGATATCTTCGTACCCTTCTTTGTTCATTTTAACATTTAGCGGAAAATACATTGGTGGCGGCGCTAAGCCGTCAGTAACTTCTTGAATAAACTCTTCACGGGTCATGTCCGCGCGTAAAGCGTAATTCATTTTTTTCTGATTGCCCAGGGTATCGACGGTTTCTTTCATCATATTTTTACCACAGGCAGAGCCAGCGCCGTGGGCAGGATAGACTATTACGTCATCAGCCAAAGGCATGATCTTTTTGCGAAGACTATCAAACAACATTCCAGCAAGATCTTCCTGAGTCATATGTGCTGCTTTTTGCGCTAAGTCAGGTCGTCCTACGTCCCCTAGGAATAAGGTGTCACCGCTAAAAATAGCATGATCCTTGCCTTGGGCATCCCTTAATAAATAAGTTGTGCTTTCCATGGTATGTCCAGGGGTATGCAGAGCTGTAATAGTGATTTCGCCGATCTTAAAAACTTGCCCGTCTTCTGCGATAATGGTCTCATAAGATGGCGTAGCTTGAGGCCCATAAATAATAGGCGCCCCAGTTTCTTTGGAAAGGGTCAAGTGCCCACTCACAAAATCGGCATGAAAATGGGTTTCAAACACGTACTTAATGGTTGCTCCTGATTTAGCAGCACGATCAATATAGGGCTGTACCTCACGAAGCGGGTCGATAATCGCAACTTCGCCATTACTCTCGATATAGTAAGCGCCTTGAGCCAAACATCCGGTGTAAATTTGCTCGATTTTCATAAGATTTTATTTTATCAATGGACCAAATGGTCGTAGTGTTATTTTTTACGATGCTAAATTAAGCACTGATTTTCAATTATTAAGTAACACAAGTTACAGTTTTCAAGTTCTTCGAATGCTTAAATAACACCTTGTATACTCTGGCTCAGTTCGGCCTATGCTGTTCGGTTTAGAGTAGCTCTCTAAGGACGATAAATACCCCCATGACCAAAACAAACCATCCAAAACCTTTTTTTAATTTTTTACCCGGTACGATTTGATTTAGCCATACCCCAACGAAAATCCCGAACACAGAAATCGCGGCAAAAATCAGTAAAAACAACCAATCGATTTCAATGACTTGAAGGTCGCCGACAAATCCGATTAAAGACTTAATGGCAATTATCAGTAAAGAGGTTGCTATAGCTTTTTTCATGGGTAATTTGGCTAAAAGCACAAGGGCTGGGATGATTAAAAACCCGCCGCCTGCGCCTACAATTCCGGTGAGTACCCCAACCACAAAGCCCTCTAAAACGATTAAAGGATAATTATATCGAGGCTCTGAGTCCTGATTTGTTTCTGGTTCCTCTCGTCGGTCTTGGATCATTGAAATTGAGGCCAGTACCATGATAAAGGCAAAGAACACCATGATTCCGACATCTTTTGACAGAGTCCAACCTCCGATATTAAGTAAAGGATCAGGGAGGGCGGGTACCAGATACCTTCTAGTCAGGTAAACAGCAATAAATGCCGGTAAGGCAAAAATTAATGCGGTTTTAAAATCAACTAATTTTTGACTCATATTTTTTAGGGTCCCTGCAACCGCTGCGATACCAACAATAAAAAGAGAATATGCGGTGGCAATTACGGGTTCAATACCAAATAGATAGACCAAGACAGGAAGCGTTAATATTGAGCCGCCCCCACCGATGAGTCCCAAAACAATACCAATAAGAATCGCGCCTAAGTAACCTAGAATTAAATGAATTTCCATACTCCGATTTCTGAGCCCAAAGATAAAAGCTCTATTTGGCCAATTGCGTAACTCAAGTTACACGCCTTTTTTTTAATTTGATTCAAGCACTTCAATATTATTGCGATGAAGTTTAATAGCCCCGTTATTTTCCAGAGTCTTTAACAAGCGCGAAATAACTACTCTTGAGGTGTGCAGGTCATAAGCAATCTCTTTATGAGTGGTGTGCAATATGGTATTGTGATTGACCGCAACCTTTTCTTTTAAGTATTTCAACAGGCGCTCATCCATCCGCAAAAAGGCAATAGAGTCAATACTTTCGAGCATCTCCATCAGGCGATTGTGGTAGCTTTCAAAAACAAAATTTCGCCAAGAGCGATATTTACCTGTCCATTCCTCCATTTTTTGTACCGGTACCATAATCAGTTTGGTTTCCATTTCTGCCACAGCGCGGATCTCACTTTGGGTTTGACCTAAACAACAATTTAAAGTCATTGCACAGGTGTCCCCACTTTCAAGAAAATAGAGCAATAATTCATTGCCATCGGGGTCCTCTCTAAAGACTTTTACCGCCCCAGAGACAAGTAAAGGCATGGACCTTATGTATTGCCCAAAATCAATCAGCATAAACCCTTCAGGGATTTCTTTAAATGTTCCTACCTGGTTGATTTCTTCAATCAAGGCTTTTTCAAAAAGACCTCCGTAACTTTCTTGAAGCACGTCCAGCATAAATCAGAAGTTTATTATTCAAAAATAGCTTTTAGTTCTGTGGCGTCATGGGCCTTGAGTTTTCCGGCCAGCACCAGACTCAATTGTCGGCGTCGCAAAGCAGCGGCGTAGCGTTCTTTTTCGAGCTCTGTTTCAGGATGAATTTCGGGAACTTCTACAGGGTGCCCATTTTCGCCCACAGCGACAAATGTAAAAATCGCTTCATTGGCCTTACTGCGCTGACCACTTTGTCGATCCTCAAGCCAAACATCGATGTAGACTTCCATGGAGGTTTTAAATGCTCTAGAAATTGAGGCTTCGACAGTAACCACACTGCCCAGGGGAATCATTTTATTAAAAGCCACATGATTGACCGAAACGGTCACAACTATTTGTCTACAGTGTCGCCGGGCAGCTATGCTTGCCGCGCGATCCATTCGCGCTAATAACTCACCTCCGAACATATTGCCCAGTGGGTTGGTTTCGCTAGGCAACACTAAATCAGTCAAGGTCGTTTTGGACTCTGATGGGGTTCTTGGGTTCATCATAAACAGGATTTAAAGGCTATTGCACTAACAGCCATGCCTCTTTGTTTTCTGTGGCACGGATTTGTGACAAAGCGTTTAAGGCTTCAGGTCGATCAGAATAAGATGCAAATACTACTTGATGTAGACCGTATTTATTCTGACCGATAACACGGGCTGGGTAGCCTTGTTTTTTCAAAAGAGCAACTTTTCGAATGGCGTTTTCCTCTATGCGGAAGGCCCCGGCGACTATATGATATGGCGCTTTGGGCGCCTCAACAGTAATTGAAATAATTGCCGGATCTATATTTGGCGAAAAAGTCGCTTGTTGAATCTGCTCTTGAACAAAGACCTGTGCTTGAGCCTCCAGGGACTCATTATAGGCCATTACGCTTTGGTTATAGCGATAAGTGGCTCCATATCCCCCTAAACTCAAGGCAATTAAACCCACTGCAGCATATTTCCATATATTTTGGAGTCTCGTATTTGCGCTATTGATTGGAATAACGGGGGTATTAGAGTCGGCGCGATTAATAGGATACGTCAAGACAGAGGTTAAGCCAAATGATTTTATCGCTAAGTTCATTTGCTCGGTCGCTTCAAATCTCAAAACCCCATGCTCTTTAACTTCAAAATGACCTAGAGGAGCGCAATCAATAATTGAATTTTGATCCAGATTCTCCAAAAGTCGAGCACTTAAGATTCTAATTTTTTCTAATGCAAGCTCGTAGGTCATGCCCCCAGAATGTGCCAGGTGATGTGCTAAAAGCCCGTCATTAGTCTGCAATTGGCGATTGAAGAACACAGTTTTTCCTGGCGGTATTAGAGTGCCATCGGCTTGAATTACAGCGCTGTGATTGCGGGTGATAAATGCGCCAAATCCTGGCAATATCACGCATTCATAACGATAAAGGAGTTGCTTTATTTGCTTGAAAACTTCCATCTAAACAAACTTAAATTTTTTTTTAACGGCAATCAACCTCTGACGGTAATAATTTTCAACAATTAAAGTTATCTATAAAGTAGACACTCCCCTTTATTTTATCGGAATTTAAACATGGAACAGCTCAAGCTGCTCAAGTATTTGTATGCCTTGAATCAGACCAAAGGCATAGGGGTAAAATCTGCCAAGACTCTTGTGGATTATTTTGGCGATATCGCCTCAGTTTTTGAATTTAAAAATAAGCCTACACTACAGGATGAAAATCCCAAATTAATGGCATTTAGGGCCGAGCTCAAAAAGGGTTTTTTATCTTCAGTGTGCGCGTTAAGGGCTCATAAAGAATTAGAATTTTTATCCAGTAAAAATGCGGCGCTCATTCACTATGGCCAAAAAAACTACCCTAAATTATTGTCTCAATGTCCTGATGCGCCCCTTGGGCTAATGGTCAAAGGAAATATCCCTGAATCTAACTTTTGGATCAGTGTGGTGGGAACGCGACGAGCTACGGCAATGGGTTTAGACTTTTGTCGCACGGTAATTAAAGATTTGGCTCCATTAAATCCCGTTATCGTTTCGGGATTGGCCAAAGGAATTGATTATTGTGCCCATCAGTCGGCTTTAGAGCTTGGCTTGCCTACGGTAGTTTGTTTGGCACATGGATTAAATCAAATATATCCCAAAGAGCATCACAGTATCGCGGCCGCTATTGAAAAACACGGAGCACTGTTGACTGAGTTTTGGTCACAGACCGAGTTTCATCCAAGTAACTTTTTACAGCGGAATAGATTAATAGCAGGTCTAAGTCATGTGACACTGGTCATTGTATCATCAAGTAAAGGAGGTAGTTTGATCACTGCTCAATTTGCCAATGGTTATGATCGTGAGGTATTAGCCATGCCAGGAAATCCTTATCAAAAGACACATGAAGGCTGCAATGAGTTGATAAAAAGCCATCAAGCTCATATGATGACACAGGCCGCTGATGTGATTCGAATTATGGGTTGGCCCCAAAGCACTACCGAGCAAAAAATATTGATCAATATTGATCAAACCCAAAGAGCTATATTGAACAAAGTTCATCGGCAACCTTACATTCACAAAGATGAATTATCGCGTATTCTAGATCTAAAACCTGGAATTCTACAAGGGGCTTTATTAAACCTAGAGCTATCGGGACTTTTATTGACGCAATCAGGATGTTGTTTGCTCAGTAACCGAGGTGTTCGCGTACTCGATGGATAACCCCACGCGCGACTTCTTGGGCCTTTTCGGCCCCAACTGCCAAAAGCTCGTCTAGTTGCTTCGTATCATAGACCATTTGGGCAAAAGACTCCCGTTGCCCGCTAAATTTGTCGAGGATCAGCTCAAAAAGGGCTTGTTTGGCGTGCCCATATCCATAGCCTCCTTCTGCATACTTCTTGGTCATTTCTTGTATTTGATGGGGCTCTGCCAATAACTCATAAAGGGCATAAACATTGCAGGTTTCGCGGTTTTTGGGGTCCTCCAAAGGCGTGCTGTCGGTGGCAATGCTCATGATTTGTTTTCTCAATTCTTTTTCTGGCAAGAAAATATCAATCACATTGTTTTTCGATTTACTCATTTTTTCACCATCCGTGCCAGGAATAAGCTGAGTAATTTCAGAAATTCTCGCCTCTGGCAGTACAAATAAATCTTTTCCCACCTTGGCATGAATCCTTGAAGCCACATCTCGTGTCATTTCGATATGTTGCAATTGGTCTTTACCTACAGGCACGAGTTCTGCGTCATAGAGCAAAATATCTGCCGCCATGAGCATGGGATAGGTAAATAGTCCAGTATTGACGTCTTCTAGGCGCTCAGCTTTATCTTTAAAACTATGGGCTAACGTAAGTCGCTGATAGGGGAAGAAACATCCTAAATACCATGCTAATTCTGTAGCTAATGGAACGTCACTTTGTCGATAAAACACGGTTTGTTGAATATCTAAACCAAAAGCCAACCAAGCCGCTGCGGTTTTATAGGTATTTTCCTTGAGCGTGCTGCCGTCTTTTATTTGGGTCAAAGAATGCAAATCTGCAATAAATAAAAAGGATTCATTTTTTGGGTCATTGGCCATCTCAATGGCAGGAATTATCGCCCCTAAAATATTGCCTAAATGAGGGGTCCCTGTACTTTGTATTCCCGTTAATATCCTGGACATTTTTTGCGCTTTGGTACAAAGGTAAATTTTTTGTGTTATTCGCTTAATCCAAATCCTTATTTTTGAAATCATGAAGGCACTCCAATACCTATTAATGCCCTTTTATCGCATTTGGTTTTACACCCTTGTGATGGTGGGTATTACCTTGTTTTCTCCTGTATTATTTTTAGGAACTGTTCGTGATCAGTGGTATAAGATCTATTTTGCAGGTGCGCGCTGGTGGGGCATGTTTGTGCTTTTTGGAATGGGTTTCATCCCAAAGGTGGAACGTCGCACAAAATATGTTCAAGGGGCCAGCTATATGTTTGTTGCCAATCACGTGTCCATGATCGACATTATGCTTATGCTCTACACGGCAAATCAGCCTTTTGTTTTTGTAGGTAAAAAAGAATTAGCCAAAGTGCCTATTTTCGGATATTTCTATCGGCGTGGTTGCATTTTGGTCGACAGAAATGACCCGGCATCGCGCAGATCTGTTTATTTTCAAGCCCAGAAACGTCTGTCTGAAGGGCTAGGGATTTGTATTTTTCCAGAAGGCGGTGTGCCCGACCCAAAAATAGATTTGGCTCCATTCAAAGACGGTGCGTTCCGATTGGCGGTTGAACACCAGATTCCTATTGCCCCAATGACTTTTGTTGATAATAAAAGACGCTTTCCATATTCCTTTTTTGTGGGCAGTCCAGGAACACTAAGGGTTGTTTGTCATCCAGTGATTGAAACAAAAGGCCTTGGTTTGGATGATCGTAAAGAATTAAAAGATCAGACTAGAGCAAGCATAGAAAGTGCACTAATTCCTTAAATTAAAACTGAAACTGTAGGCCGCTTAACAGGACAAGCTGATAAGGGGTGAAATCAACATTGGCGTCATTATATGCCCCCAGTTGGTATTTAAAGGTAGGCTCTAATTGAAGATTGAAGCTTTGGGATACTTTATAGCTCAAACCAAATCCAATATTTGTGGAAAAGCTAAACTGATTCAGGTTATTTAAGCTCCCCAGTACATATCGATTTTGTCCATCATTGACACTCACTTCATTATTGCTTAAAAGCAGGCCAGAAACCCCGCTGATTACAGACAATTTAACTTGTTGATCAATCAGGGCATAAGACAATTCAATCGGAAATTCCAAGTAATTTAAATTAGCGCGAATCGAGGTTTCACCGCTTGTAGATTTTAAGTTCAGCTGACTGTAGGGGTTTGATGGATCCGGATTAGCAGGCACAGTCCCTTTATCAAAAACACTGATAATATTCCGATTGTCACTATAGTTAACGGAGCTAAGGCCAAATGCTGCAGGACCAGTGGCAATTTCTATGTCTTGGGTAGAATAGCCCATGGCAACACTATTGATACCCGCGCGGAGTATCATGCGTTTGTCTAAGGCCAAATTAACTCGAAGTCCATAGCTGAAGGTTATGTCTCCCTGACGACTGTTATCAGCAAGGCTGGGGTCAAAGACCGAACCTTCGGTTAAGCTATTGTAATAAACAGGGCCTAACACTGGTATGATGGACCAATCCGTATTTTTAGATTCCTCCAGGATGAGTTCCGAAAAATCTTCTTCAGCAACAAGACTAGTTATAGGTCCTTGAAGTTCTTCAACAATTTCAGAATTGTTCAAGGGTCCATCACTCGTGTCCGCGTTGTTTTCTTGAACAATTTTATTTTGCAAGGCCACGACGATCACGCCCGTATTTTGGTCATCGGCTTTGATGACGCTCTGGGCAATAATAGTCGCTGGATTGGTTATCGAGTTTTCGCTTTCGCCATTAACTTTTATAAGCTGAGGTGTTTCCGTATTTTGCGCAAATTCTGCGTTTTGAGCGATTGAAGTGTTTGATGAATTTGCTGAAGAAACAGGTTTTGTTCCCGAAGTTATTTTCGTTTTTACAGGCAATTCAGATGATGCTTGTAGGTCTGTTTCTGCCAAATCTTCCCCGGCTGAATCTAATGGGTTGATTTCAGGCGCATTATTTGTTGCCGGCGAATTGACGGCAACTCTATTATTGTTATCAGTTAAAGTCTCTTGAGAGTCATTAGGTTCAATAATTTGGTCGCTTTGCACTAATGAATTATCGGTTAAATCCTTTGACGGATTTAAAAGAAGAATCAAGGCTAATGAAGCAGCAGTTGCTACAATTGCACCAGCCTTCCACCACAAGGGAATAAGCAGCGGGCGTTTTTCCGCTTTTTTGTCTAGCTTACGCTCAATTTCGGGCCACAAATCTCTGCTAGGCAACTGTTGATAGTTGCCAAGACTACTTTTCATTTGTTCTTCCCAATTTTGTTTTTTCACGTCTTAACGATCATTGGCCTTATTAAAGGCTTTTACTTTATGTTGCAAGAGTTGACGTGCTCTGGCTAAGTTTGATTTTGATGTTCCGTCACTGATTCCCAAAAGTTCAGCGATTTCTTTATGTGTGTGCCCGTCCAGCACATATAAGTTAAATACCAGGCGATAACGCTCAGGCAATTCTTGAATAATGCTCAATAAAAATGGCAGGGGCAGTGAAGCTGAATTATCATCTAATTCATGGTCCGATTCTTCTTCCATCAAATCATCTGCGGGCAGGTCATACAGGCGTTTTTGTCTGTATTTTTGCAACACAGTATTGACCGCTATGCGCTTCATCCATCCTTCAAAAGACCCTTTGCCTTGATATTGTCCTATGCGCTGAAAAATCGTAATGAATGCATCTTGAAGGTTGTCCTCTGCTTCCATTGGATTCGGCGCATATTTCAAACACATACCGTAGAGTATCGAACTATATTGTCGATACAATAATTCTTGTGCTTGCCGGTCATTATCTTGACACCGTTTTATGAGCTCTTCTGTAGACAAATACGAATTGATTTTTTATCCATAGGCGGTGCTTATGGCACATTCCGCATCTGACTCTACGACAGTAAGATGCTATTCTATTAAAGGGGTTGCGTCTGTCAAAAAAATTAGGAGGCCAATGTTTTTATTGCCTCTTTGATTTTGCCCTCGAGTTCTTCCATCAGTTCTGGATTATCAGTCAAAAGGGTTTTGACCGCATCCCTTCCTTGTCCTAGTTTCGTGTCATCGTAACTGAACCAAGAGCCACTTTTCTTGATGATCTCGTAATCAACCCCAAGATCGATGATTTCTCCAATTTTTGACACACCCTCTCCGTACATAATGTCAAATTCTGCAGTTTTAAAAGGAGGCGCCACTTTGTTTTTAACGATTTTAACACGCGTTTTATTTCCAACAGCCTCGCTATTGTTGTCCTTAAGCTGTGTTGAACGTCTTATATCTAAACGTATAGAGGCATAAAATTTCAGCGCATTTCCCCCTGTAGTTGTTTCAGGATTGCCAAACATTACCCCAATTTTTTCACGTAATTGATTGATGAAAATTACAGTACATTTTGTTTTACTGATGGAGCCTGTAAGTTTTCTCAGAGCTTGGGACATGAGTCGCGCATGAAGCCCCATCTTACTGTCGCCCATTTCCCCTTCAATTTCACTCTTTGGGGTAAGAGCAGCCACAGAATCAATAATTATTATGTCTATGGCACCACTGCGAATGAGATTGTCTGTAATTTCCAATGCTTGTTCGCCATTGTCTGGTTGAGATATAATTAGGTTCTCTATATCTACCCCTAGTTTTTCAGCATAATAACGGTCAAAGGCATGTTCTGCATCAATAAATGCCGCAATGCCGCCTTTTTTCTGAGCCTCAGCAATGGCGTGGAGCGTTAATGTCGTTTTTCCAGAAGATTCTGGTCCATAAATCTCAATAACGCGTCCTTTTGGATAACCGCCTACGCCCAGGGCTAAGTCAAGGCCTAATGAGCCTGTTGGAATAACTTCTACCTCTTCAACAGCAGAGTCGCCCATTTTCATGACAGCGCCTTTCCCATAGGTCTTATCTAATTTATCTAAAGTGAGTTTTAATGCTTTTAATTTGGCTTCTTTTTCGCTGCTCATGATCTGATTTTTAACGGTTACATATTGATAGCGCTAAGTTAATATTAATCCTGAATGAGGACAATTTTTAGGCCGCTCAGACTCCCTTATTTTGTTAACAACGTATCGGATTTATAAATTCCAACCTTTAAAGCACCACGGGTATCAATTTGGGCACGATACATTCCTTCGGTATTAAAGCGCATGGAGATGTTTCCTTGATTGTCCATGGCTATGACCCCCCCGTCTCCCCCTAATTCAGGAATTTTCTTGTCGATTACAAGACTTGTTGCTTGAGTTAAGTCAAGCCCCCCATACTCAATCATTGCGGCGATATCATGAGCGACCACTCCTCTTATAAAATATTCCCCCCATCCTGTGGCTGAAACTGCGCAGCTGCCATTATTAGCATAGGTCCCTGCACCAATAACCGGGGCATCGCCTATTCTGCCAAAACGCTTGTTGGTCATCCCACCTGTAGAGGTGCCTGCCGCGAGATTTCCCTGTTTATCCAGAGCAACACAGCCTACAGTGCCGAATTTAGAGGCTTTGAGTATAGGGTCAAAAAACGTATTCTCTATACCGTGCGATTTAGGTGATTCCTGGCTTCTGGCCGAGGATTTATTTTCTGCATCCTGAACACGCTTTAAATGTTCAAAGCGACTCTGCGTAAAGAAGTAATCTTGGTCTACCATGGTGAATCCCTGTTCTTGAGCAAATGCCTCGGCGCCCTCGCCATACATAAAGACGTGAGGACTTTGTTCCATAACTGATCGTGCTAAATTGATGGGGTTTTTTATGTGTTTGACCCCTGCGACCGCCCCTGCATTGAGATTAGAGCCGTCCATTATTGAAGCGTCTAGTTCATTAGTCTGGTCATTGGTAAATACAGCGCCTTTGCCGGCATTAAATAAAGGGCTGTCCTCTAAAATATTAATACTCGCTTCAATTGCATCCAGAGCGTTTCCGCCTCTTGAGAGGATATTATGGCCTGCTTGGACCGCTTGAGATAAAACATCGATATATGCGGATTCAAGAGAGTCGGACATCTGATTTTTAAGAATAGTTCCTGCTCCTCCATGTATGGCTATAGCGAATATCGGGTTTTTCGACTCCTCGAAAACATCGTTTTTTGTCGACGAAACGCAAGAAAAAACGATTAAAAACAAAAAAATTGATAAAATTTTAAAAAATTTCATGGGTGTTGATTTTAGGGTTAAAAGTACTAATAAAATACAGAAAATCAATGAGTTAAATAAAAAATAAATGAAAGCGGCTCATTCAAAAAACGCTTTATTTCATAGATGAAATGCAAATAATTCGGATAAAGTGTTGCATAATTCAAAAACTGTCGTATCTTTGTAATGAATCAAGCCCCAAATTTGATTTACCCCGAATTATGAAACTAGTAACCTACAGCCTTTTGGCTTTGACCCTTGCCCTAACTTCATGCTCTACTGAAGAGCTTGTTGAAACCCAATCACCAATTGAATACACTATCGATTTGAATTTGGCTCAAGAGACCGATTCTCAGATGGCTAGTGAAATTCTTTATTATGTAAATGAGTACAGAAGCGACAAAGGACTTGAGCCTATTGTTATGGATAGAACCTATGCTTCTGCTTATGCTGTGGAACACACCAAGTACATGATCCAACAAAACAGAATTAGCCACGACAATTTCAGTGATCGTGCTCAGGGATTGAGCAATCAGGGCGCTCAGGCTGTTGGTGAGAATGTAGGTTTTGGCTATAGCTCAGCTCAGGAATTGGTTAATGCTTGGATTAATAGTCCGTCACACAGAGATATTTTGGAAGGCAATTTTACCCACAGTGGTATTGGTGCTATGCAAGATAGCTATGGTGTGTATTTTGTGACACAACTTTTTTATCGCAAATAGGTTTCTATTTATTCGGAAGGTTGGGCCCGCGTCGTCAAAACTCATAAGAGTGGGGCGATTAGCGGGCCCTTTTTTTATTTAGCTTTTTGGCTTACATTTAAGCAAACTTTAGACCATGGCTATAGCACAACCTTTTAACTTGACCCAGTGGATTGAAGACAATAGAGCGCTACTTAAACCGCCCATTGGCAATAAGAACCTTTATGTTGATGCCGAGGATTATATTGTCATGATTGTCGCAGGGCCAAACGCAAGAAAGGACTATCACTACAATGAAACTGAAGAACTGTTTTATCAAATTGAAGGTGAAATAACCGTTGTTATTCAAGAAGAGGGTCAGCGCAAAGAAATGAAGCTCGGGCCTGGAGACATGTATTTGCACCCACCAAAAGTCCCGCATTCACCGGTACGCAGCGCTGGCTCCATAGGTCTTGTTATTGAGCGCAAACGCGCCGGCAAGGGATTTACAGATGGGCTTATGTGGTTCTGTGATGAGTGTAATAGTCCTTTACACGCCGCTTATTTTGAGCTCCACGATATCGAGAAGGACTTCCTGCCACACTTTAAAACTTACTATAATTCAGAAGAATTACGCACCTGTAAATCCTGTGGTCACACCATGGATACAGACCCCAGATTCTCGAATCAGTGAGCTTGCCGCTGAAATCTGGCTTGTAACATCACTCATAGTCGCTTAGATCGAGATATTGACCCCAGTCATTGTCCTTGGGTGTAGAATATTGTACTTTTGCACAAAATTTAATTGACGACCATGACAAATACCACCACAACAGTCGATATTCAATCGGTACTCAAACAACTCGGTGTTGCCCCTGAAAATCAAGGAACTTCAACAGGGAATACCTGGTTTGGTTCAGATCAGTTCATTGCTTCATATTCCCCAGTAGATGGTGAATTAATCGGAAAAGTTTCAGTGACCACCCCAGAGGATTATGCCAAGGTTTTGGAAACCGCTTCAGAGGCTTTTAAGCAATGGCGTATTATGCCGGCCCCTCAGCGCGGAGAGGTCGTACGTCAGTTTGGAGAAGAATTGCGTCGTTTGAAGGAACCTCTTGGTCAATTGGTCTCTTATGAGATGGGAAAAAGCTTGCAAGAAGGGCTGGGTGAGGTTCAAGAAATGATAGATATCTGTGATTTCGCTGTAGGTCTTTCGCGTCAATTACACGGATTTACCATGCACAGTGAGCGCTTTGGACACCGCATGTACGATCAGTATCATCCTCTTGGTATAGTGGGAATAATATCTGCTTTTAACTTTCCAGTAGCTGTTTGGTGCTGGAATACCGCTTTGGCCTGGATTTGTGGTGATGTTTGTGTTTGGAAGCCTTCAGAAAAAGCACCACTTTGTGGTATCGCTTGCCAAAATATTGCCGCCACAGTATTTGCAAAAAATAATCTCCCCGAAGGTTTATCCTGTTTGATCAATGGAGACTATAAGGTGGGTCAAATGATGACTACCGATAAGCGTATTCCTTTAATTTCTGCTACAGGTTCAACCCGAATGGGTAAAATAGTGGCACAAACTGTTGCGGAGCGACTTGGGCGCAGCCTTCTTGAATTAGGAGGAAACAATGCCATCATTGTCACCCCAGATGCAGACATAAAAATGACCGTAATCGGCGCTGTTTTTGGTGCGGTTGGGACTTGTGGTCAGCGCTGTACTTCAACCCGTCGCTTGATTATTCATGAGTCGATTTATGATCAAGTAAAAGAAGCTTTAGCCAGTGCATATCAGCAGTTACGAATTGGAAACCCGCTGGATCAAAACAATCATGTGGGGCCGCTTATTGACAAAGATGCCGTAGGGATGTATAATTCGGCTTTAGAGAAAGTAGTGGCCGAAGGCGGTTCTTTACTAGTGCCAGGAGGGACCCTTGATGGCTCAGGTTACGAAAGCGGATGTTATGTAAAACCCGCTATAGCTGAGGCCGAAAATCATTTCGAAATAGTTCAGCATGAGACTTTTGCCCCTATTCTTTATCTCTTAAAGTATTCAGGCGGAGTAGAAAACGCGATTGCCCTTCAAAATGGTGTTGCTCAAGGACTTTCTAGTGCCATCATGACCAATAACCTTAGAGAAGCAGAGTTGTTTTTAAGTCATGCAGGAAGTGATTGCGGTATTGCCAATGTCAATATCGGGACCTCAGGGGCTGAAATTGGCGGAGCATTTGGTGGTGAAAAAGAAACTGGAGGAGGTAGAGAATCTGGAAGCGATGCTTGGAAAGTCTATATGCGCCGTCAGACCAACACCATTAATTACACCACAGAATTGCCGTTGGCTCAAGGCATTAAGTTCGATTTATAGGCAGACATCTAACCCTTTGGCTAGCATAAGGCGGACACAATTGTCGAAGACAGAAATAATGTTCAAGCCTGTCGCCCGATTTCATTTGGGTAAAGGCTTGGCAGTAGATCGCTTTGCCAATAGGCTTTGGTTTCTGTATTGATCATGCTCAATGGGCCATCAAAAGCGGCCCCAGTATCCACATTCCAGACATTTGAAGCCCGAAAAGGTGTCGAGGCTCCGATGCGTTGTACGGGGGTGTGCCCGATGTAAATCTCTTTGTAAAGCTTTAGCCGCTCTGGATATTGCCATGAGGATTGATCATCTAACTCATGGGCTGCGCGTGCCGTTTCCCAAAGGCTCCGGTCCCAATAAACCGTATGAGGGTGAAATTCTTCACCCGGCCCCTTTGGATGAGAGAAACCCGCGTGAACATAAAGTTTGCGATCCAGCTCTATATAATTTTCAAGCTCTTCTAAGAATTTAATGTGTCGCTCAATTTGCTCCGGGGAACAAGATTTGTATGCGTCTATGGAACTTTGGCCTCCGTGCAACACCCAAAGCTCTGGAGCCACCCCATTTTTTAGATAATTCAGGCAAAGGGCATCATGATTGCCACGTATAAAGCGACAGGAGTACTGTTTTGAAAGCGCCATTAAATCCTCAATAACCTCGGGTCCTTCAGACCAGCCGTCTAGGTAATCTCCTAAAAAAATGAGCTCGTCCTCTGGGGTCAGAGGGGCACGCTCCATAAGTTGTGCTAAGGCACGCGCGCCTCCGTGAATATCTCCGATTACATACTGTGCCACTAGGAGGTTTTTTTGTTTACCACAGTACTTGAAGCTTGGTCTAGGCACATGACCATAAGATCCGCAATATTGACATGAGGCGGTCTACCCAAAACAAAGACGATGATTTCCGCGATGTCCTCGGGGCGAAGCGGGGTGAACCCTTTATAGACCTGGTCTGCACGCGCGGTATCCCCTTTGAAGCGCACTTGGCTAAATTTGGTTTCGACAAGACCAGGGTGTATCGCACTGACTTTAACGCCTGTTCCATTGAGGTCAATACGCATGCCATGGTTGAGGGCTTCTACGGCATGTTTGCTGGCACAATAGACGTTGCCCTTGGGGTAAACTTCTTTGCCAGCTGTGGACCCAATATGAATAATATGACCTACACCTCTTTTGATCATGGCCGGAATAATGGCTTTAGACACATATAGTAGCCCTTTGACGTTTATGTCAATCATGGCATCCCAATCGTCTAGATCGCCGTCTTGTATGGCATCTAATCCATGGGCATTACCCGCGTTATTGATCAATATATCGACGGTGCTAAATTCCTTGGGTAGATCACCCAATAGTGCAAAGACACGCTGGCGGTCACGCACATCAAAATTAAGGGTCAGCACTGGAACCATGGCCTCTAATTCCTCGGCTAATGCGGTCAATCGCTCGCTGCGGCGCCCAGTGATAATAAGGCGACAGCCTTGATGAGCTAGGGCTCTTGCTGTAGCCAGACCAATTCCTGAGGTGGCCCCAGTAATTAAGGCTGTTTTGTTTTTGAGTTGCGTCATTTAATTGTATAAAATTAAGGAACCTTGTGGCCTTGACTGGCCACCAATAGTTCAAACCAATGAATTTCCGAAAGCTTGATTTCAGCAGCTTTTGCCGCTGAGGCTAAACGATCTTTTTGGGTAGTGCCGACCACTGGTATAATGCCCGAAGGATGGGCCATGAGCCAGGCCAAAACAATTTGATCTTTGGCCGCCTGATATTCCTCACATAACTTATTGAGCACGGCATGAATTCTGTAGGTCGACTCGCTTTTATCTCTAAAAACCTTCCCTATGGGACTCCAGGCCATGGGCCTGATTCCATGAGTCATCATATGATCAAGGCTGCCATCAAAAAAAGGACTCAAATGCGTCAAAGAACACTGAATTTGATTGACCGCTATTTGGCTTTGCGTGGCAATGAGGTCCGTCTGACTGGGGGTGAAATTCGACACCCCAAAGGCTTTTATTTTGCCTTGAGCATTGAGTGTATTTACCGCTTCGGCCACGGCCTCAGGGCGCATCAAAGGGCTGGGACGATGCAATAAAAAAAGATCTAAATACTCACAACGCAAATGTTCAATAGAGCGCTCTGCACTTTCTATGATGTAGGCCGTGTCGTATTGATAGTGTTTTACCGTATGTGGCCGAGCCTCACAGGCGTATTGTATACCGCATTTACTGATGATTTGTAACTCAGATCGTGATAATTTGGCCAGATCTAAGGCCTTGCCAAATTGCTCCTCTACAGTGTAATCTCCATATATATCAGCATGATCAAAACTGGTCAGCCCATGGGAAACGCTCCAATGAATAAGGTCTGTCATTTGATCAGTGTCGAAATTACGGCGCCAAGAGCCCCAATCCATGCAACCGACAATTACAGAAGAGAATGAATTTTTCATGACAAAAAATTTATTTAAAATTAGCCAATTTATTGGGGATAAAACGTCGTCAACCCCTTTATTTATCGTATTTTTTAACCAATTATTAACAGAGCAATTGATGAATTATCTTCAATTTGCGGCATGAAATTTAAGATCGACCACAGTGTTCGGTCTTTTTTAATGGAAGGATGTAGTTATGGAATCTAATCAGAACCCACAAGATTTAACAGTGCTCAACGAGATGATTGAGCGCGAAAGTGCCATAGTGAATTTGCTCGCTCAAGAGATGAACAAAGTCATTGTTGGCCAAAAACACATGATAGAACGATTGCTCATTGGGCTATTGTCGCAAGGACATATATTATTGGAAGGTGTCCCTGGTTTGGCAAAGACTCTGGCTATCAACACCCTGTCCAAAGCCGTAAAAGGTTCATTTAGTCGGGTACAATTCACCCCAGACCTTTTGCCTGCTGATGTTATTGGGACGATGATTTACAACATCAAAACCAATGATTTTAGCATCAAAAAGGGGCCAATTTTTGCCAACTTTGTTTTGGCTGATGAGATTAATCGAGCGCCGGCCAAAGTACAGTCCGCTTTGCTGGAGGCTATGCAGGAGCGCCAAGTGACTATTGGAGATGAGACCTTTAAACTCGACGAGCCATTTTTGGTCATGGCGACCCAAAACCCAATTGAACAAGAGGGGACTTACCCACTTCCTGAGGCCCAGGTAGACCGTTTTATGCTCAAAACGGTCATTGATTATCCAGCACTGGCCGAAGAGCAATTAATTATTCGTCAGAATCTTAATGGTGGTTTAGAAGCGGTGAAACCTGTAGCGACTCTAGCACAGATCAAAAAAGCACAAAAAGCTGTTCGTCAGGTATATATGGACGAGAAAATCGAGCGCTATATCCTTGATATCATTTTTGCAACCCGTCGTCCTGAGGAGTATAATTTGGCCGATTTAAAACCGTTGATCAGTTACGGGGCCTCCCCGCGCGGAAGCATCAATCTGGCGCTGGCTGCAAAAAGTTATGCCTTTATTAAGGGGCGTGGATATGTTATTCCTGAGGATGTCCGCGCGGTAGTTGATGACGTGTTGCGTCATCGAGTCGGGATTACCTACGAGGCCGAGGCTGAGGAGGTTACATCCGAGGCCTTGATTCATCGTATCATTGACGTAATCGAAGTCCCTTAATTAACGGAGTCGGCAACTGCGATTTTCGTTTAAGCCGGACCGAACGATTCATCGGATTTATTAATTAAAGCATTAAACTGAAGCCTAAACTCCAGTGTTGTGGATACAAAGACCCTTTTAAAAAAAGTACGTGCTATCGAAATCAAAACACGTCGTTTGAGCGACCATGTGTTTGGTGGGGAGTATCATTCGACATTTAAAGGGCGCGGGATGACCTTTAGCGAGGTGCGGGGATATCAGTATGGGGACGACATCAGGGCTATTGATTGGAATGTCACCGCTCGTTACAATGAGCCTTTTATTAAGATTTTTGAGGAAGAGCGCGAACTTTCCCTGATGCTCATGGTCGATGTAAGTCAATCCGAAAATTATGGAACTCAGGAGCAGTTTAAGGGGGAAATGCTTACAGAAATCGCAGCAACCCTTGCCTTTTCAGCACTTCAAAACAATGATAAAATAGGACTGATTCTTTTTACAGATCAAATAGAATTATTTATCCCGCCAAAAAAAGGCAAATCTCACGTGTTGCGGGTGATAAGGGAATTATTAGAATTCAAACCAGAGGGGACAAAAACTGATGTAGGGGCCGCATTTAAATACTTGACCTCGGTAATGAAGAAAAAGGCCATAGTTTTTATGCTCTCAGACTTTATCAGTGCGCCCTTCTTATCTCCCTTGCGTATCGCTGCGCGCAAGCACGATGTAACGGGCATAAGGGTGTATGACCAAAGCGAAGCGGCCCTGCCCAATTTAGGTATGATAGAAATGCTGGATCGCGAAACTGGACAGCGCCGTTTGGTGCACACCGGCAGCAAATCCGTGAGGCGCAATCATCATTTGGCCTATCAAAAAAGAGTAGCCGAATTTCATGAGGCTTTTTCTAAATGTGGCGCAGGTACTATTGACTGCAGTTTACAGGAAAGCTATGTCCGCAAACTCTTAGGTTATTTTAAAAATAGAGCATAAAGGGTGAAGACAGACAGAAAACATAGATGTTTTGCTTGTGGCCCCATAAGAGGCCGGGTGTTTTTTGGTCCCCTGTTGATCTTAAGCCTACTTATACTTACCCCGCTAAGGGCCCAAGTTCAGGCCACTTTGGACACCACACAAATGAGAATTGGCGAGGAGCTCGAGTTTTTAATTCAAGTTCAGGCGGACAGTACGGATTTTGTCATGTTCCCAGAGGGCAAGACTTTTGGCGCTTTTGAAGTTATTCGCAGCTATGCCGTAGATACCTTGAGAAATCAAAACAATAAATACCGCTGGCAGCTGCGCAAAAAATACGGTTTAACCCAATTTGATTCGGGATACCATCGCCTGAGCAAACAACGGGTGATGATTAATGATAGCGCTTTTGATACGCCAGAATTTGACGTGGCTGTTTTGACCATACCTGTAGACACGACCCAGCAACAGATTTTTGCCATTAAACCATCGGCCCAAGTGCCCTTAGAGTCCGGTCCGATTTGGCCGTGGCTCGGTCTTCTAAGTCTTATTGCCCTATGCGGCCTTTTCTGGTTTTGGCGCAGAAAAAAATCTGAAGTTCAAGCGCCTCTACCTCCACCGCTCCCCCCATATGAGGAGGCCTGTCAACGATTTGAAAAAGTTGCGCTAAAGGCTTCTCAGGACCCCCATGATTTCAAGGGGCTATACACCGAGCTGACCGATCTTTTAAAAACATACATTCATCGAGAAATTGATTCCAGGGCCCTAGAGAGCACCACTGAGGAACTTTTAGACCGCCTAGAACTACACCGAAATGCCGGGCATTTTGCCATTGAAATTCAGACGATATCAGATTTAGGTCAGCTATTGCGTCGTGCGGACTTGATTAAGTTTGCTAAGGGTCAGGTGACCACCCAGCAGTGGAGCATGGACCTGACTCAGGCCAAAACAATATTAGAATCTTTAAAAGCCAGTATTCCTGAGCCAGAGGAGGAAGATGAGCAGGCGACTTTAGATGCCAAAGCTCGCGCAGAGTTCTTACTGAGGCAAAAACGCAAGCGTCGTATTATTTTTTCGTCGGTCGTCTTGGTTGTTGCCCTAGCCTCCTATGTGTTTTATTTAGGGCCGCAAGAAGCAAAGGATCAGATTTTCGGTAATCCAATGAAAGAGATGGCCCAGGGCGCATGGTATAAAAGTGAATACGGAGTGCCGGCAGTAATTCTAGAATCCCCGGAGATCTTGGTACGTAAAATGTTTAGCCATCCTGATCAGGACAGTCTTTCTGCTAAGGGCACCGCCATTTTTGAGGCCTTTACCTTGGAGGATGATTTTTATGTGGCGGTGACCTCCACTCAAACTCAACCACAAGAGAATTGGAACATTAACATGGCATTAAACCGCTCATTAGCCCTTTTGGAGGAACAAGGCGCCCGCACTTTAATGGTTAAAGACGAGTCTTTTGAAACCCCTGAAGGCATCAAAGGGTTGCGGGCCTATGGCAGTTTTTTTGTGGCCAACGCCTCGGGCAGGGTGGGAAAAGAGGCGCATCAGTATGAACTCTTGGTTTTTGATCAACAAGGGGGGATTCAAACGGTTATGGTGGCCTTTGTGGAGGACAATAGATTTGCACAAGGCTTAAAAGAGCGCATTATTAATTCGGTGTCTTTGGAAATTCCGCAGACCCAGCAAAAAGCTGATGCGCCATGACAAGAACCTTTGAATTTGTTTCTCCGGAGTGGTTTTGGCTTCTTGGTCTTGTACCGGTGCTGATTTTTTGGTTCTATAAAAGTCGCCGTCGTCATAACGCCGAATGGAAAATATCGGCTTTGACTGCTATGGACCAAAGCAGTAAGTACTGGTCTTGGGCCAAATCATTTCTTTGGGTGCTGCGTATTGCAGCATTGGTTCTAATTATTATTGCCCTCGCTCGGCCTAGACATGTAGATCAAAGCACCCGAATTAAGACTTCTCGAGGAATAGATATTGTTATGGCCATAGATGTATCGGCCAGTATGCTTGCACGGGACCTTACCCCTAATCGACTCGAAGCCCTTAAAGAGGTCGCTGCCCGCTTTATTGATAACCGCCCAAATGATCGCCTTGGGCTCGTGGAATACGCAGGGGAAAGTTATACAAAAACCCCATTGACGAGCGACAAGACCCTAATATTGACGGCATTGAAGTCTATCGAATACAATACCATTATTGAAGGGGGTACAGCCATTGGCATGGGTCTAGCCACTGCAGTGAACCGCCTTAAGGAGAGCCGTGCAAAAAGTAAGGTGATTATCTTACTGACCGATGGGGTGAATAATTCGGGATTTATCGATCCGCGCACGGCGAGTGAATTGGCCGTGGAGTTTGGGATTAAAGTATATACCATAGGTTTAGGGTCCAATGGTTTGGCGCTTTCGCCCGTGGGCATGAGGCCTAACGGACAATTTCAATATGGAAAGGTTCCGGTAGAAATTGATGAGGCCTTACTTCAAGAAATCGCACAAACAACAGGAGGCTTGTATTTCCGAGCCACAAATAATTCAAAGCTCGGAGAGATATACGACGAAATCAACAAGCTCGAAAAAACAGAGGTAGAAGAGTTTAAATATCAGCAATATGACGAAGGCTATCGCCCTCTAATATTGGTGGCTTTGGGGCTCTTATTTTTCGAATTTCTCCTACGTCAAACGTTATTTAAAAGTTTTATTTGATGTATCAACTCCAGGAACCGATATACTTTTATGGACTCGCGATGCTCATCGTCGCACTGGCCCTCTTTGTTTGGCGTATCCTTTGGCAAAAGTCGGTACAAAAAAAGTTTTTTTCTGCAAGAGCCATTAGACGATTGGGGCCCAATCAGTCCACCATTAAATCGTGGATAAAATTCAGTGTCTGGACTTTATGCATGACCTCATTAATTATCGCCCTGGTCAATCCAAAGCTAGGCACCAAGATTGAGACGGTAACACGCCAAGGGGTTGATGTGGTCTTTGCTGTAGACGTCTCTAAAAGTATGCTTGCCGAAGATGTTGCCCCCAATAGATTAGACAAATCCAAGCAGCTGGTGACTCAAATCATTAACAATTTGGTGGGAGACCGTGTTGGGGTTATTGGTTATGCCGGGAGCGCCTTTCCACAAGTCCCAATAACCACAGATTTTGCTTCGGCTAAGTTATTCTTGAGCAATATGAACACCGATATGGTTTCTTCGCAAGGCACAGCTATTAATGAAGCGATCAATTTATCAATGACTTATTACAATGATCAAGAGCAGACCAATCGGGTTTTATTTATTGTGAGTGATGGGGAGGATCATCAAGGCAATGATCAGGATGCAGTGCGCCAAGCGGTGGAGGCTGGGATTCAGGTTTATACCATCGGCGTAGGTAGCTCTGCCGGGGCGCCTATTCCAATTAAACGCAATGGGGTTTTACAGTATTACAAAAGAGACCAAGACAACAATCAAGTCATTACTAAACTCAATGCCCAAAACTTGCAAAACATCGCAGAATGGGGCGAAGGCAAGTACATTGATGGCGCCCAAACCAAAGAGGTGGTGGCCCAGGTACAAGAAATACTGAACGCCATGGACAAGACTGAATTCGAATCCAAGCAGTTTACCGATTTTAAAGACCAGTTTCAATGGTTTTTGGCCTTGGCCATGGTCTTATTGCTGGCAGACTCCTTTATGCTCGAGCGCAAAACCAATTGGTTAAAAAAATTAAATTTGTTTAATGAACAAAGTGATGAGGATTAGAAAAGGCTTAAGGAAAATCATTTTGTTAGGGGTGTTGCTACATGCTTCACTTCAGCCGCAATGGCTCTTTGCACAGCAGAACCCGGAGGTTCAACTACAGGTTGTGCCAGAGGCACAGACCGCACTTTCCAGTGGGGCGACTCATTTGGCTGAAGGTTCTTTTGCCCAGGCTGAGGCTGATTATCGCAAGGCTCTAGCACTCGGCGAGCGTGAGAATGGGGCCTTTAATTTAGGGAATGAATACCACCTGCGAGGTCAAAATAAAGAAGCTCTATTCCGATTCAAGCAAGCCGCAAAGGACGCTTCCACTTATGATCACAAACATCGCGCCTTTCATAATTTGGGTAATGCCTTTATGAAAGAAAAAATGTATCAGGAAGCTGTTGAGGCCTATAAAGACGCTTTGCGCAGCAATCCTCAAGATGATGAGAGTCGCTATAATCTCGCAGTTGCTCAAGATCTTTTGGAAAAAAATCCACCCCCTCCAGACGAAAATAAGGACGACAAAAAAGACCAAGAAGAGAAAGAGGATCAAAACCAGCAGGATCAGCAGGATCAGGATGGGGACAACAACAAAGACCCTAATCAAAACGACGAAAACCAGGACAATCAAGACAATCAAGATCAGCAGGATCAAGGAGACAACCAAAAAGACCCCAAAGATCAAAAGGGCGATGAGCAGGGGAATAACCAAAATCAAAACGATAAAAATCAGGATCAGCAACCACAGCAACCCAAGCCAGGCCAATTGTCCCCTCAGCAGATTAAAAACCTACTAGAGGCTATGAATAATGAGGAGCAGAAAGTTCAAGACAAAATGAATTTGCAGAAGGCTAAAGGGGCCAAAGTAAAACGTTCAAAGGATTGGTAAGATGAAGGTTTTTCTGAAATACATCATATTGATTTTTGTGTTGGTCGCACCTCTGGGACTTGATGCTCAGGTCGAATTTGTGGCC
The DNA here is from genome assembly GCA_038153605.1 of Flavobacteriaceae bacterium. GTDB lineage: Bacteria > Bacteroidota > Bacteroidia > Flavobacteriales > Flavobacteriaceae > BACL21. Next base: position 66,987 of record JAYOYS010000005.1, on the reverse strand, counting down.
AAGGTCAGTAAAAAGAAACTGGGACTCAACGAGCGTCTGCGCATTGACTTTGAAATGAACGAGGACGGCGATAATTTTGAGCCGCCAGACTTTGAAGGCTTTAGAGTTTTAGGGGGCCCTAATCAATCGATCAGCAATTCATGGATTAATGGTAAGCGCTCGTACTCAAAGACCTATAGTTTTTTCTTAGCGCCTTTGCGCAAGGGGGCCATCACCATAGGTCAAGCCACTATTGAAATCGATGGGGAGCGCTATAAATCTGTCCCCGTAGAGGTGATGGTTACTGAGGCTGTCGAAATCCCCAAAGACGGAAACAATGCCGACTATTTGGCCAGCGAAAACGTGCATTTGGTCGCTGAGGTCTCTAACATCAATCCCTACTTAAATGAAGCCATCACTGTAGTATACAAACTTTATGTTTCCAATCAGGTGAGTATTACCAGCAATTGGCGCGAAATTGATTCACCCAAGTATGCCGACTTTTGGAGCCAAACATTAGATCAAAAAGGTCAATTGCAGATTTATGAAGGGCAGTATCGCGGTGAAGATTACCGTTATGTGATTTTGCGCACCACAGTCTTGTATCCTCAGAAGACCGGGGAATTGAGTATTGAACCCCTGACTTTGGATGTACCGATAGATGTTCGTTCGAACCGCAGAGATTTCTTCGGGCGCTTTATGACCACACGCGTGAATAAAACCATTTCTGCCGGTCGTCGCACCATTGATGTAAAACCTCTCCCTCTGGAAAACCGCCCCGATGATTTTACTGGAGCTGTGGGTTATTTTGATTTTGATACGTCTATTTCTCGCACAGAACTCGACGCTCAAGAGTCACTCGAGTATAGTGTTACGGTTCGGGGTGAGGGTAATCTCAAACTCTTTGAATTGCCAAAACCACAATTTCCGAATGCTTTTGAGGTTTATGAACCAGCGCGCAGTGATAAAATCAGTACGCGCACCACTGGAATGCGAGGGTCAGTGGCTGAAGTTTATACCCTAGTGCCGCAAAATCAAGGGAATTATCCTTTGCCTGAGTTACGCTTTTCCTATTTTGATCCAAATCTAGAGCGCTATATCACAAAAACCGCCGCGGACCATGTGGTTAATGTGATTAATGGTCCTGAGCAAGAATCTACCGAGTTGAGTAACAGCAGTCAAACCACCACACCAGCAGCGGTGGATAAAGATCGATTCAGATATATACAACTCGAGGCAGATTGGGTCACTAAAAATCCCATGCCTTGGTTTGGGACTTGGGCCTATTGGCGATGGATTTTGGGTCTTATATTGCTACTGCCCTTATGGTTTACCCTTAGCCTCATAAGAGAACGCTATTTGGGCGACACTGTCGCTCGCGCCCAAAGGCAACGCAAACGATTAATTGCTCAATACCTCAGTGAAGCCAAGGCTCAGCAGAATAATCCTATGGCGTTTTATGCCGCATTAGAACGCTCATTGCACTTATTTTTAAAAGCAAAATTAAAGCTAGAGACCTCAGGGCTGTCAAAAGAGAATATTCGCACATTGATGACCCGACAAAGGGTAGATCCAGAGGCTGTTCAACGACTTATCGGTCTTATTGAGCGCTGTGAACGCGCACGATATGCTCCGACTACGGCTGTGGATGTCCAAAATGATTACAGTGAAGCAGAGGAAGTAATTTCAATGGTTAACAGCACTAAAAAATGATCAATCGCACCAAAGTATGATGTCTAGAATTATTTATTTATCGGTTTTCTTAGTCCTGTTAGGACCCCATAAGGGCCTAAGTCAAGGCCAGGCGGATAACTGGTTTGATCAGGGCAATCAGCTTTATAAAAACCAACAGTATAAGCAGGCAATTATGCGATGGGAGGCTGTAATAGAGTCAGGGGTGCACAGTTCGGCCATTTATTACAATATGGCCAATGCCTATTATTATCTGAATGATTTGGCCTCGAGTATTTACTATTATGAAAAAGCCCTCGAACTTGCTCCTGAGGACCCAGAGATAAAGGCAAACAGGGCCTATGTCCAAAACGCCTTGATTGATGTGGTTCGCGAACAACCCAAGACCTTATTCCAAAAATGGGACGAGGCCTCGGGCCAATTGCTTTCTGTTGAAACTTGGGGATGGCTGGGAATTCTATTTATAGCACTTTTTGTGTTTGCTGTGATACGATTTAATTGGGTTGGTCTTCCAGCGGCTAAGCGGTTTAGTTTTGTCATGGCTGTATTGAGTTTAATGCTTTTTGGAGCGTCCATATTCTTTGGTCAAAAAACAGAATCCTACAGTAAAAACTATCGTTGGGCTATAGTGTTTCCGCAAGAGATGAGCGTGCGTTCAGGACCTAGATTAAGCGATGATGCGCTGTTTGAACTTCATGCAGGTACAAAACTAAGGTTACTGCAAGCTCAAGATCAATGGCATGAGGTCGAATTGGCCGATGGTCGGCGAGGCTGGGTATTGTCACAAGACATTAAGCCTTTGTGACCTAATCTTGTTTTTGATCAGTTTCTCGATCATTTTCTTGATCTGTTGCCCTGCCTTCGTTCCATAATTCTTGAATCATGGGCGTTATTGTTGGGGCAAAACTGGCAATCATCGGGTAAGATTTTGATTCAGTTTTCGTGTTTTCGGGCAACAGGTAATCCTCCAGTTTGATCTGGGTAAAAAACCAAAGGAGATAACTCAGAATTAATGCAGTCTGGGCGGTATATAGCAAGGCGCCTAACAAACGATTGAGCCAGCCAAGGGCCACCAATCCAGCGATTTTTGTTATCCATTTTCCCAAAAGCACCACCACCATTACTGTGAGTATAAATAAGGCGATAAACGAAACCCAGTCTGCATTTTTTTTGGACCAATCAAACCATTGAGTCAGCCATTGAGCAAAATCTCCAGAAAACTTCAGGGCGACATAGACGCCTAAGATTAAAGCTAAAAGTGAGGCAAGAGTCTGGATTAGGCCTTTACGTAACCCCCAAAAAAATCCTAGGGCTAGGAGGATGAATAATAAAAGATCAAATAAATGCATGGCTTTGGATGTCCTGTAAAGATAGGATTTCTTAGTAAATGAAGTTTATTCAACTTATTTTTGCTGCATGTCACGAGATGCCTTATTAAAAGAACGTTGGGATCATTTGGTCAAGCGATTAAGCGCTCAATTTTCTGATGGCGATCCATTGGATTTGGATGCCATAATTTATTTAGTCGGTGTTCAAGAATTGGGTCAAATCCATCGTCGATTTAAAAAGGACGAAAAGATTAATCTCATGCACATAGCCATTTGTAAATTACTGGAACCCTATGGGTATTACAGCTTTGATTATGTAGATGATCAAGGTTGGCCTCACTATAAAAATTTGGAGCCACTACCAGCATTGAGAGCCGGAGAACAAGCCGTGCTGATGAAAGAAGCCATAGTACAGTATTTTTTAGCCCAAAAGCTGATCGACTAATTCAGGATAAAATCCCTATTTTTACGCCTTCAAATACGCTTATCGATGATCGATAAAATAAACCAACACATTGCCGAGGTCGCTGCATTTCAAGGGACGACACTAGAGGAAATAGAATCCTTTCGTATTGCTTATTTAGGCAAAAAAGGTTTGTTGAACGAATTTTTTGCGGCATTTAAATCGGTGCCCGCAGATCAAAAAAAGGATTTTGGTCAAGCAGTTAACGCCCTAAAAAATGCGGCGGAACAGCGCGTAAATGACCTTAAGGCAGCCTTGACTCAAAACGAAAACACTCAGGGGTTGTACGGTGATTTAACCCGCCCTGGAGTGCCGCAAAGACTGGGGGCAAGACATCCTATTTCATTGGTTAAAAATCGCATTCTAGACATATTTTCACGTATTGGTTTTAATGTTTCAGAAGGTCCAGAGATCGAAGACGATTGGCATAATTTTACCGCTCTAAATTTACCTGAATATCACCCGGCACGTGATATGCAAGACACTTTTTTCATTCAGACGAACCCCGATATATTGTTACGTACCCATACCTCATCGGTTCAGGTTCGTTATATGGAAGAGCATCAGCCTCCTATTCGTACAATTTCTCCAGGGCGTGTTTATCGCAATGAAGCAATTTCTGCTCGTTCGCATTGCTTTTTCCATCAGATTGAAGGTCTTTATGTGGATAAGGATGTAAGCTTTGCAGATTTAAAGCAGACCTTGGCCCATTTTACAACAGAGCTTTTTGGTACTTCAAAAATTCGGCTGCGCCCCTCGTATTTTCCATTTACTGAACCCAGCGCTGAGGTTGATGTTTACTGGGGTCTAGAGACAGAGACAGATTATAAAATGACTAAAGGAACCGGTTGGCTTGAGATTATGGGTTGTGGTATGGTTGACCCTAATGTCTTGAAAAATTGTGGTATCGACCCTGATGTGTACTCTGGGTTCGCTTTAGGTATGGGAATTGATCGCATCGCATTATTATTGCATCAAATTCCAGACATCCGCTTGCTCAGCGAAAATGACCTGCGCTTTTTAGAGCAATTCAAAAGTAGCTATTGATCAGTCGAGTTTTTCGGTTAAGGCCGCAAACACCCTCTTAGGAGATTTCCCCTCGTAGAGAACCTGATAGACCGCATTGATAATGGGGGTTTTAGCTTGTTTTTTGCCTTTTTCTGCGTTGAGTAAGTAAGCACTTTTGGTAGCATAATAACCCTCGGCCACCATTTTCATTTCCATCATAGCGCTTTTTACGGTATAGCCTTTGCCGATCATGGTCCCGAACATTCGGTTACGACTAAAGACGGAATAGCCAGTCACCAGAAGATCCCCTAGGTATGCAGACCCGTTTATATTGCGTTTCATGCGGTGCACTTTTTTGACATAACGCTTCATTTCACGAATGGCATTACTCATTAGGACACTTTGGAAGTTATCGCCATATCCGAGTCCATGGGCAATACCAGCGGCTAGGGCATAGATATTTTTAAGTACTGCGGCGTACTCGGTCCCCATGATATCATCGCTTACAGAGCATTTTATATAGCTGCTGCTGAGCGCTTTTGCGATCATTTGCGCATTGGGTTTGTGTGCACTAGCAATGGTCAAATAAGATAAGCGCTCCAAAGCGACCTCTTCGGCATGACAAGGGCCTGTAATGACCCCAATGGAGTCCAGGTCAAGGTTATAATGCTCAATAAGATGTGCGCCCACAATCAAGCTGCTTTCGGGAACAATACCTTTTATGGCAGAAAAAACTAACTTGTCCTTTAAAGAACTTTTCAGGTTTTCGAGTTCCCCACTCAAAAATGCCGATGGAATGGCCAAAATGACCACTTTGGCTTGAGAGACAATATCGTTAATGTCATCGCTTAACCAAAGTTGATTGACATTAAAGGAAACGGAACTCAAATAATTTGGGTTGTGTTCTTCTTGGCGAATATGCTCAATTACTCGAGTATTGCGCATGTACCATCCCACTTGTGCCTGAGTTTCACAAAGCATTTTAACGATGGCTGTGGCCCAGCTTCCGCCGCCAATGACGCCATAGTCAAATGTAATTGGTTGTGTAAGTTGCTTCATGCGACTAATTTAATCATTTCTGTTGGGGCAAATTATGCCATGCTTAACTTTTAGCCCTATACTTGTTTTGGCCCCTCAAATATAATTGGGTCTTTGAATTAATCGGCCACAATTAAACTTTAACAATAGATTATGATTCAGATGGCAATTTGACCTTAACCCATGGCGTTATTGTTTCAGATGTTTTGGTTCTCGAAGACCTCGGGAGCCGCAAAAAAGTAATTTTTTTGGTTGGTTATTTAGTTAGCAGAGCCGCTGGGCCATCTTAATGGTCCGGCGGTTTTTATTTGTAGAAATTCATCTCATCAATATAGCGCCATACTTTTTCGGGCAGCATGGGCCTGATGTCATCTCCACGCTCAATACTTTTGCGAATAAAAGTTGAAGATAGCTCAAAAATAGGGGCATTTATCGGCGTGATATTACCGTTTAATTGTGTTGGCACAATTTCTCTATCTCGGGTCTTTTCCGAGGAGACTCTGGGATAAACCAAAATAGGAATATGTTCCAAAAGCCACTGGTAATTTTTCCACTTATGTAAATGATCCAGGTTATCTTGACCCATAATTAAGCTGAAACGATGTTCCGGATATTGTTCTTGTAAAACAGCTAGGGTGTTGACCGTATAATTGGGCTGGGGCATATCAAATTCTACCCGGCATGTTTTAAGTCGAGGATAGTCCTCGATGGCAATATCTACTAGTGCAGCACGATGATAATCTGCCAAAAGACTTTTTTTATTTTTCAGTGGATTCTGCGGGGTGACCACGAGCCAAACTTCGTCGAGGGGGCTTTGATGGGCGAAATAATGCGCAATATTTAAATGCCCGATATGAATTGGATTGAAGGTCCCAAAATAAAGTCCTATGGATTTATTTTTTTCCATGAGCCTGACCAATATGTTCTAAAATTAAAGCCTCGGCTTGCTCGATGGCCAGAGTCAATTCATCATTGATCAAGACATGATCAAAAGAAGAGGCAAAGGCCAATTCTTGCTGGGCTTTGTCCAGTCGCAGTTTTATTTTGTCCTCACTTTCAGTCCCGCGACCTTTGAGTCTTTCGGCGAGTACTTCGACACTCGGTGGTTGGACAAATATGGCTAAAACCTCATTACCAAACGCCTTTTTTATGGACATTCCTCCTTTGACGTCAATATCAAAAACAACGTTTTTGCCCTGGTCGCGTAATCGATCAACTTCGCTCTTTAAGGTGCCGTAGTACTGACCGGGATAAACCTCTTCCCATTCAAGGAATTCCTCGTCTTTTATGGCTTTTTCAAAAGCTTCTGGGCTGAGAAAATAGTAATCTTTACCGTGAACTTCTTTGCCGCGTGGGGCTCGGGAGGTCGCAGAAATGCTAAAGTCCATATTGAGTGCTGAATTTTCCAGAAGCGCCCGGACAATGGTAGTCTTGCCACTCCCTGATGGGGCTGAAAACACGATAAGTTTGCCACGGTGAGGCATTATAATACGTTTAAGACCTGTTCTTTAACTTTCTCGAGCTCATCTTTCATTTGGACAACCAGTTGCTGCAAATCTGCATCATTAGCTTTCGAGCCAATGGTATTAATTTCTCGGCCGATTTCTTGTGTGATAAAGCCGAGTTTCTTGCCATTAGATTCTTCTGTGTTCATGGTGTTTAAAAAGTAATCGAGATGATTACTAAGACGCACCGTTTCCTCGGTGATGTCGTATTTTTCGAGATAATAGACCAATTCTTGCTCAAATCTATTTTGATCGACGGTTTGTTCTAATTCTTGTAATGCCTTTAGCAGCCGCGCACGGACTTGAGGAATTCTGTTTTTATCTTGCTGGGTCACCTGATTCAACAATTGACCAATAAGCTGAATTCGACTCTCGAAATCCTTAGCCAAAACAGCTCCTTCTGCAGCACGAAACTCTTCTAAGGCCACTACGGCCTGGTCTAAGCCTTGCATTAAAGCCTCGGCCGTCTCTTCATCAATAGTCTCACGTTCGGTCTGAATGCTCTCGGGCAAGCGCAAAGCCATCTGCAGGCGGTCTATTTCTGGACCCTTGGCCAGGGTCTCTAATTGAGCCATATAGGCTTGAATCACCGGTGTATTTAGTTGAGCTGAGCGCTCCCCTCCAGTGGATTCAAAGTAAACAGATAAATCGATTTTGCCCCGTTTCAAGGCTTTGGCCAATCGATCGCGCATTAGAAGTTCCTTCTCGCGTAAGGCTGCAGGAATTCGAGCATTTAGGTCTAACCCCTTGCTGTTAAGGGATTTAATTTCTATTATGATTTTTTTGCCCGGAAGCGTGAGTACACTTTTACCGAACCCTGTCATTGAATAAATCATATCAAGCCTTCATTGGCTAACAAAGGTAAGCAATCTAGTCTTTTGGGGTCGGATTTTTTGGCTGCCCCTTTTTGTCATAGTGCAGATTGAGATAGCGTTCCGTACCGATCACGATGAGTAATAAGGCTGCGGTATGGGTAAGTACCGTGGCCAGCATCAATTGTTCCGGCCAAATGAAATAGTAAAACAAGGGTAAAAACAAGCCATATAACCCAAGCTTTACCCCGAGTTTCATAGAATAGTCATTGGCGTCTTTCCATACAGTTTCATTGGCCATAGAGCGCGCTGTCCTGTACCCATAGAGCTGGTTGATTTTTTTGGGAGGAAAGGCCCGAAAAATGAGAAATAGGGCAAGCATAAAGACACAATATCCCAAGGCCAGATATAATTCGTTTTCAAGAATCATAAATGTGTTAATCAACCAAATATTTAATCTTGATATGGCGATAAGCCACTTTATCCCCATGGTCTTGAAGTCCGATATGGCCTTTAGGGGATTTCCCAAAAACTGGCCAGTTGGCGAATTTGGATTGGGTGACCATTTGTTCCCATTCAGGACCATCGAGGGGAAATTCAACGATTTGATGACCATTCATAAAAACCAAGCCCTGATTGATTCTGTGATCTACTCTCAGGACACAATGATTCCATGAACCTGCCGGGTTAGTGTAATCCGCAGATGGCGCAATCATATCGTACAAGGCTCCAGCCGTATGAGTGCCCTCGCCGACAAAGGCATCTGGATGTTTGGCATTGTCTAAAACTTGAATTTCTGGTCCTGACTGATAGGCCTCGGGATAGGCAGAATCTTCCATTACCCCCCAGAAAATTCCGCTATTACCCCCTGAGGCAATATTCCACTCCAGAGACAGTTCAAAGTTGTAAAAGACGTCTTTGGTAATAATATTCTGTCCGCCCTGACCGCCAGGAGTAAACACCATGGCACTGTCTAAAATGCTCCAGGCCTCTGGCATAATCTCTGCGCCATAGCCGCGCCACTGATCGAAATTCGATCCATCAAAAAGGGTGATCCACTGATCTTTCGGGGCTTCTTGTTCTGTAGGTATCTCTGCAGACATCGATGGTTCTGTTTTAGTATTATTCTGGCATGAGGCGGTCAAAGCCAGGACGAGTGAAATGGATAAGATTGTTTTCATGGAAATGAAGATTTTTTTAGTTTATCCGGCGGACCCAAATATTTCTATAGGAAACTCCACTGTGGTCATTGTGATCTTGCAGCTTAACAGGGCCTGGTCCATGGGGACTGACCTTTGGCCAGCCAATATATTCTGTGGTTCCTTGCAGATCAAAGCCATCTTGAATCAACACCCCATTGTGCAATACAGTAATTTTGGGAGCTCGACTCATGGCGCCTTGATCATCAAACTCGGGAGCGTGATAAATGATGTCGTAGCTATTCCAAGAACCCGTTGGGACCGAAGCCATAACTAAGGGAGGGGATTGTTTGTACAAAGACCCCACCATACCATTGACGTAAGTTGGATTATCATTATTGTCCAGAACCTGGACTTCATAACGATTTTGAAGGTAAACTCCACTATTGCTTTTGGCCTGACCGCTTGCCGTATTTTCAGGGCTGCTGCGCCATTCCACATGGAGTTGTACACTGCCAAAATTTTCTTTGGTTTGAATATCACCTGTACCATTGGCTACGGTCATGCTGCCGTCGGGGTTAATGGTCCATTTAGCGGCAGTACTGTCAGTAGCGGAGATCCACTGATCTAAATTCTGCCCATTAAATAACACTATGGCGTCACTCGGCGCTCCATTTTGTCCAAAAGGGGCCACCTTATTCGGCACTGGGGTCCAAACTTCTGTTTCTTCTGGGGCTGTCGATTCTACAACTGCAGCCGGTGCTTCGGTGGCTGCTGGCTGCTGGGGTCCTTGGCCACAGGCCGTCGCTAGGGCGAGTAGGCCGATGATTGCGTAGTTTAATTTGGTCATTTCGGTCGTGTTTAATGTTATTTTTTCCTTGTGCAGAGGCTCTGTTGCCTTGGACAACCGCCCCACTTTTTCAATTAAAGGCCCAATATCTTTTTCAGGCGCTCCTGGTCGATTTCTGCCCCTGAAAAATCATCAAATCGTTTATGGGTCACTTCGATGATGCGGTCTTGAATGAATTTAGCCCCCTCTCGAGCCCCTTGCTCAGGACTTTTAATCACACATTCCCATTCCATAACGGCCCAAACATCACAGCCGTATTCGGTGAGTTTACTGAATACAGACTTATAATCGATTTGACCGTCGCCTAATGAGCGATATCGGCCCGCGCGATCTTTCCAATCCCCATAACCTCCAAAGGCACCGCGCTTCCCATCCGGTTTAAACTCGCTATCCTTAACGTGAAAGGCCTTAATGAATTCATGGTAATGATCTATATAGGCTAGATAATCGAGCTGTTGCAGGACAAAATGACTAGGATCATAGAGAATATTGACCGCTTTGTGGTTTCCTGTGGCCTGCAAAAAACGCTCAAAGGTTACTCCGTCGTGGAGGTCTTCTCCCGGATGAATTTCATAACAAACCGCCACGCCGTTATTTTCAAACTCATTTAAAAGCGGCAACCAACGTTTGGCCAGTTCTGCAAAGCCCAGTTCAACAAGTCCATCGGGTCGCTGTGGCCAAGGATGCCAGGTGTGCCAGAGCAAAGCACCGCTAAAGGTCGCATGGGCTTTTAAACCCAAATGGCCGCTAGCCTTGGCGGCAGAGATGAGCTGTGCCCGGGCCCACTCAGTGCGTTTTTTTGGATTGTTCTTACAGTCGTCTGGAGCAAAGTTGTCAAACATGAGGTCATAAGCCGGATGCACTGCCACAAGTTGCCCCTGCAGGTGAGTCGAAAGTTCAGTAATTTCCAGTCCGTAGGAGCGAATCTTCCCTTGAAGTTCATCACAATAATCCTTACTCTGTCCCGCAAGTGTTAAATCGATGAGTCGAGATTCCCAAGTAGGGATTTGGATGCCTTTATATCCGAGGTCTGCCGCCCATTGACACAAGCCATCTAGGCTGTTAAAGGGCGCTTTGTCGTCCATAAATTGGGCTAAAAATACTGCAGGTCCTTTGATCGTTTTCATGATTTTAGTTTATGGCGGTTTCTTATCTATAACGCTTTCCAAACATTTCCTTCTGCGTGGGAGGCGACGGCCGTTTCAATAAATTTCATGCCACGCACCCCATCCTCCATGGAAGGGAATTCTCCATCAGTAAATGATTCTCCTCTTACGGCTTTGGCCATACCTTTGTAAATATTGCCCATGGCATCAAAAATACCCTCTGGATGCCCTGGAGGCAGTTTGGTCCCCTCCAAAGAAAAGTCACTGTTATAGCTGTGCCCTGGTTTAAGGATTTGGGCGGGTAGCCCATCTTTAAGTAAGGTTAAATAGTTAGGGTTTTCTTGTTCCCATTTTAAGGCCCCTTCACGGCCATAAATGGCCAAGCTGAAATTATTTTCTTCTGCCGTGGCGATTTGACTGGCCCGCAAAACTCCTTTTACATATTTACCCAGGCGCAATAAAACCGTACCATCGATATCCATCTGATTGTCATCGTAAAGGTGGTTGAGGTCCGCCAAAACTGACTCAATCTTTTGACCGGTCACATACTCAAGCATTTGGTAAGCATGCACTCCTATATCGCCCATACAGCAACTGATCCCTGATTTTGCTGGATCAAGTCGCCAAGTCGAAGAACGCTGCTTTGGATCGTGAATAATAGGGTTGATCCAACCTTGATAATATTGGGCGTCCACTTTTTGCAAAGTGCCAATAGCCCCTTGTTTAATCATGGCTTTCATCTGACGGATCATCGGATAGCCTGTATAGGTATGGGTTAGGGCGAATAAGACCCCCTTATCTTTTTGAATTTTTTCTAAGACTAAAGCCTCCGCGTGACTCATAGTCATAGGTTTTTCACAAATCACATGAAACCCGTTTTCCATGAGCTTTTTGGCCATAGGAAAATGCAAAAAGTTTGGTGTAAGTACTGAAAAAACTTGAATGCGCTGATCCTCTGGCAAAGCCAACTCGGCTTTTACCATGGTGTCAAAATCGGGGTAAATGCGGTCCAATGGAATACCGATTTCTTGAGCAAATGCCTTGTTTTGGGCAAAATCTGGATTAAATACCGCTCCCGTTAGGGCATAGGCATCATACATGGATGCGGCAACACGATGTAGTACACCGATTAATGAATCACCGCCGCCGCCTAAGACGCCCCATCTAATTTTTCGACTCATGTTTTTTCTTATTTAACAATTTTTAAAGCGGATTATTCCTTGTATTCTATGGTTTCATTTTTAAAGAACACAGCAAAAAGCACAAAAACAACAATGGCAAATAATGCTGGCATTTGCCAAACTGAAGCCCAATCGTGACCTTCTGCGGTGACATTGGCATCGGTAATTAATCCAGCGATATAAAATCCGCCCAACATTCCTACACCATAAGTCGCCAAGGTAATGAGCCCTTGAGCGGCACTTTTAACTTTTTCTCCGGCTTTACTGTCAGTGTAAATCTGACCAGACACAAAAAAGAAGTCATAACAAATCCCGTGTAGTGCAATACCGATCAGCAGCATAAATACGCCTTCTCCTGCATTGCCATAAGCAAACAACAGATAGCGCACCGTCCAGGCGAGCATCCCCACAAGGATGGTCATTTTAAAGCCAAATTTTTTGAAAAAATAGGGCAATAAAAGCATGAACAAAACCTCGGAAATCTGCCCTATGGTCATTTTTCCGGTCGCATTTTCTACACCAATCTCAGAGAGAAATTGGTTGGCATGCTGGTAATAAAAGGCTAGGGGCACACAGATCAGTACGGACGATAAAAAGAACACTAAGAAGTTTCGGTCCTTCAAGAGCTTAAGCGCTTCAAGTCCCAAAATATCGCTTACGGTAATTTTTGAACCATCGTTAGCCTTTGGCGGTGTTTTGGGTAGAGTAAAACTAAATACGCCGAGCACTGCTGAGGCCCCGGCTACCATTAAAAATGTGTTTTGCAGGAGGCCTTTGTTTCCAGCTACTTCTGGATTGGGATCCCAATGAAAGATATAGCTTATGGCCAATCCCGCGGCAATCCAACCGATGGTTCCCCAAACGCGAATCAGTGAGAAGTCTTTGGCAGGGTCTTTCATTTGGTTAAAAGAAACCGAGTTAACGAGTGCCAGCGTAGGCATATAACCAATCATATAACCCAAAACATAGGGATAAAAGCTGCCAAAATCAGCGGATTGATACATTTGATACATCAAGTACGCGCCAATCAAGTGGAGTACGCCTAGGATGCGTTCAGCGTTAAAAAATCGATCTGCAATCAGGCCGATAATAAACGGAGCAATAATAGCCCCCCATGACTGGGTTGAGTAGGCCATAGCGGTTTCTGCACCGCTGGCCCCGAGATTATTGCCTAAAAATGTTCCCATTGTGACAAACCATCCGCCCCAAATAAAAAATTCGAGGAACATCATAAAGGAAAGTTGAAATCGAGTTGTGGTCTTCATGGTTGTTCTGTGTTAGTGTTGTTAATTCAAAAGATACTTTGAGCCTTTTCCTGAAAAGAATCAATTAATCAATACATCTTCAATAAGTGATTTTGTCGCGGCCATACCAGGCAGTGGATCAGCGTCTGGTCCTTCAAATTCTACACCAATAAAGCCTGAAAAACCTGAGTCTCTCACAATGTTCAGAATTCTTGGAAAATCCATTGTAGTTTCGTTCCCCTCGGCATCAAATGCATAGGACTTAGCGGACACCCCTTGGGCATAAGCCATGAGTTCTTCTATGCCTTTATATCGGTCATATTCCTCGACGCAAGGCGCGCCCCATCGCTCGTCATTTTCACGGCGCAGGCAGAAATTTCCAAAGTCTACTAGGGTTCCGCAATTATCCATAGCGACCCCTTCCATCACGCGGCTCAGAAGTTTAGCATCGCTAGAATGTCCCCCGTGGTTTTCCACTAAAACGGAGATGTTTTTATCGGCAGCATAAGTGCTCAGGGCTTTGAGTGAGCGCACAGAGTTCGTGACCCAAGCCTCTGGATCCGACGCGCCAAAAAGATTCACGCGAATGGCATGACAGCCTAAAAATGCAGCAGCATCAACCCATTTTTTGTGGTTGTCTACGGCTTGCATGGTAACGGCCTCATCGTCTAAAGATAAATCGCCTTCGCCGTCCACCATGATCAGTACGTTTTTCATTCCTAGTGAATCACTGCGGCGCTTTAACTCTGCGAGAACGGCATCTAGCCCTTGTTCCTTCATTGGATAATTCACCATATCCCCGACATAAAGATGATTGACATATTCCAAGCCGGTATAGCCTAACTCTTTGGCTACTGAGGCAAAATCCATAGGGTCGATACTTCCGTCCCAAATTTGATTGTGGATGGACCATTGGGCTAAGGATATCTCAAAATTTTGCACCGGTGCCTCTGGTGTGGTCTCTTCTTTTTTTTTCATGTTGCTTTGACAGCTCATTAGGGCAATAGCTGCACCAATGGCCAGTAGTTTTTTTGGAATCATAAACGTGTATTTAATTGGTCGTTTGTAAATGGTCTTCTAAGATAAATGATTTTTTGGTGAGTTATATTTAAACGTGAGAAGGAGTTCTTTTTTTCCAATCGAAATCGTTTTCGTTCGTAAATGACGTATCATTCTTCGCGCTGTGCTTGGTTAATCGGTAAAAAAAGAGGAAATTAGGACACTTGCTTTTGAAGTACTACTATTTAGAAGGCAAAACGAGACCAATAAATTAAACAATCTAAAATATGGCAAAACCGAACGAACAATTCGACGCAATCGTCGTGGGTTCAGGAATTAGCGGCGGATGGGCTGCTAAGGAGCTTTGCGAAAATGGCCTCAAGACTCTAGTTTTGGAGCGCGGGCGCATGGTAAAGCACATTGAAGACTACCCTACAGCAAACAAAGATCCATGGGATTTTGAATTTAAGAACCGTCGCACGGTTGAGCAGCAAGAACGTCAGGTAAAACAAAATAGAACGGGTTACACTACGCGTGACGAGTCAGCTCATTGGTTTGTGGATGATATCATTCACCCCTACAATGAAGTAAAGCGCTTTGATTGGATTCGTGGTTATCACGTTGGGGGTCGCTCTATAATGTGGGGCCGTCAGTCGTATCGTTTGAGCGATATTGATTTCGAAGCCAACAAAAGAGAAGGGATTGCCGTGGACTGGCCAGTGCGCTACGCGGACATTGCTCCGTGGTATGATAAGGTTGAAGAGTTTATTGGGGTAAGTGGTGAGGCTTTAGGCAAAGAAGTTCTGCCGGATGGGGTATTTTCACCACCGATGGAGCTGAACTGTGCAGAGCGTGATTTACGTGAAAAAATTGACAGCAATTACGACGATGGTCGTGTGCTCACCATTGGAAGAACGGCACACCTTACGGGGGACAAAGCCCATGATGGCCGTTCAAATTGTGTTTATCGCAATCGCTGTATTCGCGGATGTCCTTTTGGGGGCTACTTCAGCAGTGTTTCTTCGACTTTGCCTGCGGCCGAGCGTACAGGAAACATGACTCTGCGGCCAAATTCTATTGTTCATGAAGTAATCTATGATCCGCAAACCCAGCGCGCTACAGGAGTTAAAGTAATTGATGCTGAAACAGGAGAAAACCTCGTGTTTAATGCTAAGGTTATTTTCTTGTGTGCTTCTGCTATTGCCACTGCGGGTATATTGTTACAGTCCAAGAGCGAAAGATTTCCAAATGGAATGGGGAACGATAGTGGTGAATTGGGACACAACATTATGGACCATCACTTTAAGGCGGGTGCTTTTGCTGAGGTTGAAGGCTTTGAAGATCAATACTACAAAGGCCGACGCCCGAATGGTATTTATATTCCTCGTTTTAGAAATATAGGCGGGGTTACAGAGCAGCCTAATTTCAAACGCGGTTATGGTTATCAAGGTGGTGCTTCACGAGGCAACTATGGAGAACAAATTGCCGAGATTGGGTATGGTAAGGACCTGAAGGATTTAGTGAGTCACCCAGGAAAATGGAGTATGACACTAATGGGCTTTGGTGAATGTTTGCCTTACCACGATAATAAAATGGAGCTCGATTACGAAAAAAGAGATAAGTGGGGCTTGCCGACCTACACTTTTGATGTGGAGTGGAAAGAAAATGAATGGGAAATGCGCAAAGATATGGTGCAACAAGCCATGGAAATGCTTGAAATGGCTGGCTACAAAAATATCCGTCCTTGGGATGACCCAGGAGCGCCAGGACTTGGAATCCACGAGATGGGGACGGCTCGTATGGGTAGAGACCCAAAGACCTCCGTGCTGAACGAAAACAATCAAATCCATGCGGTCCCTAATGTGTATTGTACCGATGGATCGTTCATGACCAGCGCGAGCTGTGTGAACCCTTCACTGACTTATATGGCCTTCACTGCTCGAGCAGCAAATCACGCCGTAGAACAACTTAAAATGCAATCCTGATGAATAGAAGACAAGCTTTAAAGAACTTAGGTTTAGGTGGTGGCGCCTTAGTGGCAACCCCAACAATCATTAGCCTATTGCAGAGTTGTGGCTCAGGACAAGTAAGTGCACCGAGCTTTTTGACCGCTTCACAGGCAAAGGCCTTGAAGGAAATGGTAGGGTTGATCATCCCAACAGATATTGAAGTGCCCGGCGCGGTAGATGTCGGTGTGCATGAATTCATTGACCTTTACTGGGATCAGGCTTTGCCTACTGCCGAGCAAGTGGCTGCACTAGAAGATGCGTTTACGCCCTATTCAAAGACCAGAAGACAGGAGCACATCCGTAAGGGATTTGCGGCCCTATCAGAGGTCATGCAGCGCGATCATCAAACAGACTTTGATGGTGCTTCTGCGGAGACTTATGATGCTGTTTTGGGACATTACTTGAAGGCAGACAAGGCCCAAAGTGAGGCCTGGAGTACTGAAGTATGGGCCTATTTAGAAGACCTTGAAAGCAATCCTGAAGCCTCTGTTTCGAGTGACGCTATGGCGAATGCCTTGATTCACGAAGTACGCAGTATGACTATCTGGACCTGGACCCAAACTCAGGAGATAGGAGAAAACTTTTTATGGTATGATCCAGTTCCTGGGGTATACCAAGGATGCTTGCCCACATCAGAGGCGGGCAATGGAAAAGTTATGTCGTTATAAGGCATACAATTTTTGAGTTAATAAAAAAAACCCGCCAAATCTGGCGGGTTTTTCAATGGTATGAAGCTGTGCTTTTTACTCAGTAACCGTAAGCGTGCCGCGCATCATGGCTGAGTGGCCGGGAAAACTACATATAAAGTCGTAAACTCCTGGCTCAGGGGCGTCAAAAGTAATGACGTCGGTTTGACCGCCACCGAGCATTTTAGTGTGGGCAATGACTTGAACGCCATCATTAGGGATCCAGTCAGCAGATTCTCCTGCTGCGGCTGCCTCATTGGCGAACCCCGTAATATCTGTTCCAGGCTTTAGGAGTACAAAATTATGGCCCATCACTCTTTTGTCTAATTGACCGACATGACGGAAGGTCAAAGTGATTTTTTCTCCAGCTTTAGCCATTAATTCATTTTTGTCAAATTGCATCATATCGTTTCCGCTCAGCGCTAATGTAGGCCCTGTTGGCGCCTTTACTTCGACATTGTTTTGGCCAATTTTAAGGCTTGTTTTTTCTTCTTTTTTTGTTTCTCCGCAGCTACCCAGAATCAGTGCTAAGGCCGTAGCCATTAAATAAGTTCTCATGTTGTAATGTGTATTAAGCCCCATGGGCTGTAAAAAAATCGCTTACTCTAGTTTCATTATAATAAGGTCCCGAAGGTTCATAAAAACCAACATGGCCCCCGTATTTTGGGGCCTCAAGATAAATGTTTTTTGAGCGTTGCGCAAGACCTATGGGAATACAAGTTGTAGAGAGAAAAGAATCGTTTAAGGCGTTGAGGATCAGTAACGGCTGCTCAACCGCTTCAAGAGAATTAATGGGACTATTTTTTTGGTAGTAGTCTTCGGCGTTGAAGTAGCCGTGTACGGGTGCGGTGTACAGATTGTCAAAATCCTTTAGCGAGGTCATGGCGCGGGGGGCATCTACAGACAAATCCATAGGGTAGGCACGCTGTTTTTGACGATACTTCGCTTTAAGTGTTGACAAAAATACCCACTGATAAGCGCGATTGTCCCAATGAGAGAGCCGCTGTATGGAGGCCGATAAATCTAGTGGGGTGGACACTGCCGCTGCTTTGAATATTTGCTGGTAATCCCCTTTTTTCGCGCCGAGATAATTGAGTAGCAGACTACCTCCCAGACTAAAGCCTACGGCATAAATTCGGCTGTATCGATTCAACTTGGTTATATGAGTGACGACTTGATCTAAATCTTCTGTTTTTCCCGCATTATAACTTTGCAGTTTGAGATTATCGGTTCCCGAGCAGCCGCGAAAGTTCATGGCGCAAATATCAAAGCCATGGGCCAAAAGGGTGGACGCCTGACCCCGCATGTAAGAACGTTGTGCGTTACCCTCCAGGCCGTGTAACAAGATGACTACAGACTTTGTTTGCGTGTTATCTTTTGCTTTTGAAAGAGACCAGTCCAGGTCCAAAAAATCCCCATCGCTGAGGGTGAGTCGATCCCGTTTATATTCAAGCATTGGTCCACGCCTTATTTTGGCCGAATAAATTGTCGAAAAATGACCGTTTTTAAACCAACCTTTGGGATGATATTGTGGGCTAACTAGGGGCATAGAGTATTGCTGGGGTAAATTTAGATAATTATAACCCAAATCACACCTCTGACGTCTCGGGCTTTTTTAAAAGATTTTGTTTTTGACTGCTGAGGTAAACTCCAGTAAAAATCATTATTGCCGTCACGATGCGCAGCGGAGTAAGTTGATCCACCCCGACCCACAATGCTACTATTGTAGCAACCACCGGTTGCAAATAAATAAAGGCCCCAATGGTCGAAGGACTCAAGTGTTTCAAAGCGTAAATATTGAACAAATAAGTCAGTACTGTAGTACCTAAAACGACGAAAGCCAATTGACCAATTACGATGAGACTAAGACTTGACCAAGCCACCTGCCCAAATTCTTGGTAGCCCAAGGGGAGGTTAATAAGCACCGCTACACTGAAAAAGTAACGCATTAGTGTTAATACATGGTATTTTGTAGTCAGGGGCTTTACAATGATTAAATAAACAGAATAGGACAAAGCGTTAAGTACAAAATAAAAATTACCAAGAGGAATATTAGGGGCATTGAGTTGCTGAGGAACCTCAAGAAGAATAAGTCCTACGGCACCTGCTAGGCCTAAAAATATGCCTATAGTCTTTTGCCATGCGATGCGCTCGTTTAAAAATAATCGTCCCAAGACCAGCAGAATGACAGGGACAATCGTTATCACTACCGATGAATTAATCGGTGTAGATAGGGCGAGACCTTTAAAAAATGAAGTCATGTTTAGGGCCATGCCAAAAAACGCACACAACATCATTAGCCCCCAATCTTTACGCGCCAATCGCTCTTTTGGGCCGAATAAGGACAAAACCCAAAAAGCCACTGCCGCCCCAACAACTCTGAGCAATATAAATCCATGGGGCTCAATGACTTGAGGCATGAGTCCTTTGGCAATAGTGTGGTTTATGCCATAAATGACTCCAGCGGCAGTTGCCGCCATCAGCGCTAAGGTTCTATGAGAAACAACTGATTTAATCACCAGCTTGGATGGCTTTTAAAGCCTGCTCAACGGTCGCTTTTGCAGAGCCAATAAAGATTTGGTCTTGCCAAATTAGGACAGGTCGCTTTAAAAAAGTGTAATGCTCTAATAATAGATTTTTGTAGCGCGCCTCGTCTAATTCTTCGGCTCCGAGTTGTCGCTCCTGAAATAGTTTCGCCCGGCGACTGAATAAAGCTTCATAACCGCCAGAGCGTTGATGCATATGGCTCAAATCCTCGAGAGTCAAGGGATTACTTTTGACATCCTGCATGGTAAAATCACGGGGGAGTCCCCATTGTTTTATAATCCGCTTACAGGTGCTGCAACTGTTGAGGTAATAAAGTTTTTTCATGCGCTTTAAGCTTCAATTAATGAGTTTAATGGTCTGTTTTGAATAAACTATTTTTGGTCCTTCTGGCAAATTCAATCGACTGTTTATTTCAAGAATTAATTCGCGATCATTTTGAATAGAGGCATCAATGTGAATCCGGCCATCATAAGATTCGGCAGATTGAAGTTCGGTTTTATAATCCAATCCCACCCAAAGATATTGACTCATGCTTTGCTCAATATTTAGATTAAAGTTAGGGGTATCGCTCCCTAAATAAAGCGTTTGAATAACTAAACTGTCTCTTAGGTGATTAAGTTTTTTGAGCAACGTGGAGTCATTGGTATGAAAATTTGGATAAGCTAAGGTTAATTCGGGGCAGGAACTTCCCTTACAAATATTGAGCTCATAGGCGCTGATTTGTTGTAAATCCCACGAGAGATCGGGGGCGTGGTTACATCCCAAAATAACTCCGATAGGCATTAGCCAAAGAATAAAGCGCGCCAACTTCACACCGCAAAAATACAATTGTTTTCTCTTTGACTTGTTTTCGGATTCATTTTGGAATCCATTACTTTTGTAATAAGAAATCAAGACGATGAAGTTCAATACCAAAGCCATCCACGGGGGACAAAAACACGACCCCGCTTACGGAGCTGTGATGCCTCCAATTTATCAAACCTCTACTTATGCCCAAACTACCCCAGGAGGCCATAAGGGATTTGAATATTCCCGCACACATAATCCGACTCGGGCTGCTTTAGAAGCTGCTTTGGCCAGTATAGAAGATGGGAACCACGGTTTAGCTTTTGGCAGTGGACTTGCGGCTATAGATGCTGTCATGAAACTCCTTAACCCAGGTGATGAGGTAATTTCCACTAATGATTTATACGGAGGAACCTACCGTCTGTTCACAAAGATTTTTGAAAAGTTTGGCATTAAATTCCATTTTGTTGGGATGTCTGATGTTGGGGCCATTGAAGAAAAAATAAACCGCAACACTAAATTGATCTGGGTAGAGACACCAACCAATCCAATGATGAATGTGGTGGACATTGCCGCATGTTCTGCGATTGCCAAAAATCATGAAGTGCTTTTGGCTGTAGACAATACTTTTGCCACACCCTATCTCCAACAACCTCTAAATTTAGGGGCTGATATTGTGATGCATAGCGCGACAAAGTATCTCGGAGGACATAGCGATGTAGTTATGGGCGCTCTTGTAGTGCGTGATAATGACTTAGCAGAACGCTTGTATTTTATCCAAAACGCTAGCGGCGCTGTTTGTGGCCCTCAAGATAGTTTTTTGGTGTTGCGCGGGATCAAAACCCTACATGTGCGTATGCAGCGTCATTGTGAAAATGGGCGCGCGGTAGCTGAGTATTTAAAAAGTCACCCTGCAGTAGAAAAAGTTTATTGGCCCGGGTTCTCTGACCATCCAAATCATGAGATTGCAAAGAGTCAAATGCGCGATTTTGGTGGCATGATTTCTTTTGTCACTAAAGACAATGATTTCCAAAAGGCGATTTCAGTGGTGGAAAAACTAAAGGTTTTTACCCTCGCCGAGAGTCTTGGTGGAGTTGAAAGTTTAGCGGGACATCCGGCGAGCATGACTCATGCCAGTATTCCAAAGGAAGAGCGCGAAAAAACAGGAGTAGTGGATTCCTTGATTCGGCTAAGTGTAGGTATTGAAGATGCCGAGGACCTGATTCAAGACCTTGCCCAGGCTTTAGCATAAGCCCGATAAACTTGGGTGTTAGGTTTAAGCGTTTGGGGTACTTAAGCGCTCTTTAAAGGTGCGGTCTTTCCGCTTAATTCAAATAGAAAACGCCCCCAAAATTGATCCAGAAAATCCAGTCATTGGCTTTGTTCTCGGGCACGGGTACACCATTTCCTAGCCCCAGGGCTTGAGTATTGAATTCAAGTTGTGGATTTAGCCCATCGACCCAGTTTGAGAAGTAATATTGCCAGCGCCAGTCCATTAAAAAATCAACAGATTTACTGAGCTTATATCGCGTTCCGACACTAGTTACTATGCTCCAAGTCGAGCCTCCGGCTTGTTGAAAGCTGTAATAGTATTTATCAGGTGTTGTGATCGGAGTGTTAAGATTGCCAAAATCACTGTAGGCGTAAGGATCGAACCCCACCCAATGCAATCCAGCGGCGAAGTAAGGGGCCCATGGTTGGTCCTCGGCCATAAAATCTCGGATACTCTAAATATAATATTCGAGCTGAACACCGACATCAAAAACAGTACTCGAGCCTTTCATTGCGCGCAACTGATCTGCAGTAAATGAGGTTGCAGATTCGCTAACACATTGGCCGTAGTGCTGGAAGTTGGTTTTGTGTATAGTGAGTTCTGTTCTGACTTTAAACCGGTCATTAAAATAGGTGTCAGGGTTATAACACTGACAATCAGCGCGATAAGCAAAATTTACGTAATGAGCTAGAGCAAAACCCCAGCCTGTGTTGCCAATATTTGTAGCAAAATTGCCACGCTGCCCGTAGTTACCATAAAATGCCACAGGCCCCGCCGCCACTCCGAGTTCATTAGAGAACCCAATGGGCAGACCCCCTGCTCGGCCATCTCTTTGTCCAAAGGCATGTAGGCTTAACAGAAGCAATAAAATTGATAGGAAAATAGGCGCTCTATGGCTCATGAATCGGGTTACTCAACATATTCAAAGATAAAAAACATCGCATACTAGAGATTAAATTAATAACTACTGTGTTTTGATAAAAAAAAGACAGCAGATCGCGGGAAGTAATTTATATTTGCATAAACCAAAAATTAAACGACCGATTTTTGACAATATCGCAAAAAGAGCCCCTAAAATCTCGGATGATTTGTCAAATAATCAACTTTTCATAGCTTTTTCTTAATTCAAATTCTTTTTTTGTGAAACAATCGATTCAAGATTTTATTTCGCGTGTTGCAGAAAGAAATCCAAATGAGCCTGAGTTTATGCAGGCAGTTACAGAAGTTGCCGAAACGGTAATTCCCTTTATTGAAGCAAACCCAAAATACCAAGGACATATGTTACTTGAGCGTATGGCTGAGCCTGAACGCACGGTTATTTTCCGTGTGCCTTGGACCGATGATCAAGGTCAAATTCAGGTAAATCGTGGTTACCGAGTAGAATTTAACTCGGCTATAGGACCTTATAAAGGAGGCTTGCGCTTCCATCCTTCAGTGAACCTGAGTATTTTAAAGTTTTTAGGGTTTGAACAAATGTTTAAAAACAGCTTAACAACCTTGCCAATGGGTGGCGGTAAAGGCGGTAGCGACTTTGACCCTAAGGGTAAAAGTGACGCCGAGGTGATGCGTTTTTGTCAGAGCTTTATGACCGAATTAGCCCGACATATAGGGCCCAATACCGATGTACCTGCAGGTGATATTGGCGTGGGGGGTCGTGAAATAGGCTATATGTTTGGGCAATACAAGCGTTTGCGCAATGAGTTTACGGGAGTCTTAACGGGAAAAGGACTTAGCTATGGTGGATCACTTATCCGTCCTGAAGCCACGGGATACGGTAATGTTTATTTTGTCAAGAATATGTTGGCCACCAAAGGTGAGGATATTGCGGGTAAGACCGTAGTTATCTCCGGTTCTGGTAATGTGGCTCAATTTGCCGCTCAAAAAGTGCTTCAGCTAGGTGGAAAAGTAGTGACATTTTCAGATTCCTCAGGGTATATATACGACGCTGATGGTATAGATGAAGAGAAGTTAGCCTTTGTTATGGAGCTTAAAAACGTCAAAAGAGGTCGCATCAGTACTTATACAGAAGTCTATCCTAACGCAAAATTTGTGGCAGGGGAAAGACCTTGGAGTGTACCTTGTGCTATTGCCCTACCATGCGCTACACAAAATGAACTCAACGAAGATGAGGCCCGTACATTAATCAGTAATGGCTGTATCTGCGTGGGAGAAGGGGCCAATATGCCCTCTACTCCTGGAGCAATTGAGGTATTCCAAAAAGCCAAAATTCTTTTTAGTCCAGGAAAAGCATCAAACGCTGGTGGCGTAGCCACTTCTGGACTTGAAATGTCTCAGAATTCTCTGCGATTGAATTGGACTTCAGAAGAGGTTGATGCAAAATTGCATCAAATCATGAATGATATCCATCAGGCCTGTGTTACTTACGGCACGGACCAGGACGGCTATGTCGATTATGTCAAGGGGGCAAATATTGCTGGCTTTGTCAAAATCGCCGAAGCCATGATGGCACAAGGAGTGGTTTAAGCACTTGTGATTTTCCGATATAGAGCCCCAATTTGGGGCTTTTTTTTTGAACGAATACTGCCAATAATCATGGGGGTTTCTACAATAAATAGTAATTTTCGAGGTTTAAAAGGCGGACAAAGCAGAATGAGATTTTATCTACTGATTTTAGTGTTTTTTGTTGCATTTGGGGTTGTGGCTCAATCCGATACCGATCAATGGAAAGGATTTTTTTCATACACCAGTGTAAAGGATATTGCCTACGGGGATAATAAGGTTTACGTCGCCGCAGAGAATGCCGTCTACACCTACCATATTTGGGACGAGCAAATCACCACGATTACGACTATCGAAGGACTTTCTGGGGAGGCAATTACTGAAATTCACTATAGCGAGGCCTATGATTTATTGATGATTGGCCATGACAATGGCTTGATTGAGGTGATAGCTCAAGGACAAGACCAGGTGATTCAAATCGTGGCCATATTGAACAAGCCCAGTATCCCCCCAAACATAAAGTCGATCAATGATTTTTACGAGTACCAGGGCAAAGTATATGTGTCTACTGACTTTGGTATTTCAGTATTTGAACTCGCTCTTATGGAATTCGGGGACACCTATTATATTGGTGAATTAGGCAATACAATTTCAGTGACCCAAACCACTATACTTGCTCCATTTATTTATGCAGCGACCGCCCAAGATGGCATTAAACAGGCCTTACTCAATGGGCCGGACCTAATTGATTACGCTTCTTGGGAAACGGTAACCGGTGGAGGAATTGTGTCGATTCAGACCTTGAATGATGCGGTTTATTTTGCCAGGACAAACCAAAGGGTATTGCGTTTGACTCCTGAGCCTGTGCAAATCATGGCTGATTTCGGATCTGACCCTATAGTAGATATGCGGGTCAACGGCAATGTGCTCACCATCACAACTGAATCTACTATAAACACTTATGGTGCAGACTTTACCCCCCTAAATGTCTTAGAACTACCCATAAATCTGGAGGATCAATTTTCTGCAGGCTTGGGATTTGCCGATCAAATATTTGCGGGAACTAGCGCTAATGGACTACTCAAACAAGACAGCGGGCAATTTGGTTGGACCTCTATTGGTCCAGAGGGTCCTTTGTTTAACAATCCATTTTCTATAGATGCTTCAGCGGGTCAACTTTGGGTCGGATTTGGAGAGGTAACCGTGAGCTTTAACCCATATCCGCTAAATTTCAGGGGGCTTAGTCAATTTCAAAACGATTCTTGGAGCAATATTCCTGCCTCTGAGCTCTTTGGAGCCAGCGACATTGTACAAATGACCATTAATCCAATGAATTCAGAACAGGTTTTTGCGTCTTCTTTTCAATTTGGTTTGCTTAAATTGACCGCCGGCGTCCCTGAGATACTTTATGACCAAACCAACAGTAGCCTGACTCTTCCCCCTGATAATCCTGCCGCAGGCCTCAGGATTTATGGTTCTGATTTTGATCGCGACAACAATCTGTGGTTTGTTCAGTCAAAAATAGATCAAGGTTTATTGCGGTTGAGTCCCTCAGGTCAAATTGGAAAAATTGATTTATCAGGGATCATTAATGCCGAAGATGAACTTGCCTTGACCGACTTGAAAATCAGTCGCGAAGGTTATGTGTTTTTTGGTTCTGCCGAAAATGGACTGATTGGATTTAATCCGAGCGGTAATAGTTTTAATCGAATTACCGAAGGGGTGGGGAATGGTAATTTGCCATCGACCGATGTGCGTTCCTTGGCCTTTGATAAAAATAATCGCCTTTGGATCGGGACGCGAGAGGGTTTAAGGGTTTTATACAATACTACCGGATTTTTTCAAAGTGGTAACAATGTAGAGGCGCAACCCATTATTATCCTTGAAGAAGGGGTGCCTCAAGAATTGCTCTTTCAGCAATCGGTAACCGATATAGAAGTGGATGGTTCAAATAATAAGTGGATTGCCACCGCAACTTCGGGGGTATTTTACCTCTCAGCCAATGGACAAGAAACCATTTTGCGGTTTACCAAAGAAAATTCCCCTTTGCCCTCGGATAACGTACAAGATATCACCATAGACGGAGATAGTGGAAGAGTTTATTTTGCCACCACTAAGGGGCTCGTTGCTTTTGAAGGCTCAGCCACAGATGCTCGAGATGATTTGTCTGGAGCCTATGTTTACCCTAATCCTGTGCGCCCTGGATTCCAGGGTCAGGTGACTATCGATGGACTCACGGCAGGGGCAAATGTGAAAATAACGGATATTGAGGGGAACTTGGTTTTTGAGACCAAAAGTCAAGGGGGAAGTGTTCTTTGGGATACACGTGCCTTTGGGCGTCATAAAGTCGCCTCGGGGGTTTATTTAGTCTTGATTACCTCCGAAGATGCCTTCGAAACCAAAGTGCTTAAAATCATGATTGTGCGCTGATGAGGGTTGATACGCCAGCTTTGGTTCTAGCAACAGTCCGTTATGGTGATTCTGACATAATTGTCAAAATGCTCACAGAAACCTCGGGATTGCGCAGTTATATGATCCGGGGCTTACAAAAATCCAAAAAAGGGGCGTTTCGCCCGGCGATGTTTCAACCTTTGACACAATTGCAAATTCAGGCTTTGCATCGGGATAAAGGTCAGCTTGAGCGTTTAACTGAGGCCAAAGTCGCCATACATTATCAAAATTTACACAGTGATATTATTAAGAGTTCTATGGCTTTGTTTTTGGCGGAGATATTTAAAATGACCCTTCAAGAGCAAGAGCCCAATGTCGAACTTTTTGGGTTTTTGAGTGAGGCACTTATAGCTCTCGATACAGCACAGTCGCCATTGAATTTTCATTTGAAGATCGTCCTTGAATTACAACAGTTTCTGGGCTGTTATCCCGATTTTCAAAACAATCATATGCCATTTTTCAACCTTGAGGATGGCGTGTTTCAAGAGTCTTCTGTGGGCATAACGCGTCATGGAGGTGTTGTAAAAGATTTGTGTGTCTTGGCTAAAACCACTTTCGCAAATTTGGCTGAGTGGAAAACCACGACGGATCAAAGAAGGGCCCTGTTAGATTTGCTTATGGATTATATGCAAATGCACGCTACGGGGTTTAAACGGCCTAAATCAATAGAAATCTACCGACAAGTCTTTGGCTAAACTCCGAGTGTAGCGTATAGGGGCATTAGGCACTATTGCGGCTGGCATTGATATTGCCAAAAAGCGATCGCGTGACCATTTTTTCATAAACCGCTAAATCTTGCTCTTCTCCCCCCTCATTTTGGATCTGTTGTATATGGCGCAAGGCAAATTGTTGTATCGTTAACAAGGGAAGTACAATTCGCTCGCGAACACCTATGGAGGCACGCATGGCGCGAGAATCATCCATAAGTTGTTCGGCTCCTGAGACTTCAAGAACCATCACTTTTGAACGCAAATATTCTTGATGGATGAGTTGCCAAAACCCACCGAATTCGGGGTCATCTTTAAGATATTCTGTAAGGGGGAAATAACTCTTGCTCAAACTCATCATACTGTTTTCTAGAAGTGTTCTGAAAAATGCTGAGGTTTTATACAAGATCTGCAAATCACCCATTTTGCCCTGAGCCTTAAGGGCTTCTAGGGCAATACCCACTCCATAAAATCCAGGGACGTTTTGTTTGAGTTGGCTCCAGCTGCCCACAAAAGGGATAGCGCGGAGGTCGCTAAAGTTGAGTTGTTCGCTACTGCCTCGCTTTGCCGGACGACTGCCGATATTGGTTTTTGCGTAATATTTTAGGGGGCTTATTTTTTCCAAATATGGTAAAAACTGTGGATGGTTTTTAAAGTCTTGATATGCTTGATAACTCACCTGGGCCAGCTGCTCTAAAATTTCCCTTTGATCCGGGGCGATATTGGCCTGATCTGGAGCGAAAATTTCATTGGCAATGCCTGAGCTAATGAGTTGCTCCAGATTGTACTGACAAGCATCAATAGTCCCAAAATTAGAACTGATGGTTTGACCTTGTATAGTGAGTTGTACTTCTTCGTGCTCTATGGTATTGCCCAGTGACGCATAAAATTGATGGGTCTTTCCCCCACCGCGTGCCGGCGGCCCTCCACGACCATCAAAAAATAAGGCAGTGACCCCATAAGCTCGGGATACTTCGGTAAGGCGCTCTTTGGCCCGATAAATAGCCCAGTTGGCCATGAGATAGCCGCCGTCTTTAGTGCCATCACTGAATCCGAGCATAATAGACTGTCGATTTCCCCGTCTTTTTAGGTGGTTTTGATATTCGGGATTTTTATAAAGGGCCTCCATAACCACATGGGCTCCTTTAAGGTCATCGATTGTTTCGAACAGAGGGATGACATCGCAACTTGGCGTCTGCCAATCACAAAGTCGAATCATAGCAAAGGCTTCCATGACATTGACCACACTTCCGTTATTACTAATGATATAGCGTTCACAAGCTTTAGTCCCATTTTTAGCTTGAATGCTTTTCATGGCATAAATTGATGCCAAAGTTTGCTCCCCCATGGGATCATTTATTTTATGTGCGTCAACAGCCCCCTGCAATTTACTGAGCAATTCAATTTTTTGTCCATCATTTAGTGTTGTGTAATTTTGGGGAATTATTTCTGGGTAAGCCTGGGCAATGGCCATTATGGCTTTAGTATGGATACGAGAATCTTGACGTATGTCCAAGGAAGCAAAATAGCAGCCAAAGAGATTCATCTTCTCAATAAGTTCGTCGACAAGACCTACAAAAAGCCCTTCGTGCTGTGATTCTAGGATTTCCTTTAAGGCCTGTAATTCGTTTAAAAATTCTTCCGTACGATCCCCCCTTACAGAAAAAGTAGGATTGAGTTCTTCAGCCAGTTTTTGCTCTAGCGAGAGCACCAGGGGCTCGGCCTGATTAAAGGTAATGCGTCGCTTCATTTTGCGCACATCCTTGTAATAGTTTTTCATCAAAGTGCGGCGCAGGCGCGCAGCAACTTCAAGGGTTATCTCAGCGGTTACAAAAGGGTTACCATCGCGATCACCTCCTGGCCAAAAGCCCAGATTGATGAGTTCATTGGGCAGTTGTTCTCCGTCGAAAATATGGGTTTTTGTAAATCGATAAATATTGTGGGCCGCTTGATAAAAAACGTGTTCTAAATACCAAATAAGGCTTACAGCCTCGTCAAAGGGACTGGGTTTAGATTTTTTGAAAAATGGAGTTTTACCGAGTTGGGCCAAGAGTAATTCTATCTCTTCGAGTTTATTTTTCTCAATGGCTTTGGCCAGATCCGTAATGATTCCGAGCACTGAGCCGGGATAAAACTGTGTGGGGTGTGCTGTAAGAACAGGACGGACTTTAAAACGCTTTAGGTAATCTTTAAGGGCCTCTCGTTGATTTTTTTCTTGAGCCTCATCTTTAATGCTACGCAGTGTTCCTCGGCCCTCGAGATTATTGATGATCGAAAAGGTTGCTTCCTCGATGGCATCAAAAAGCACCACTTGTCGCTCAATGTATTGTATAAAGTTAAAGAGCAGATCTATTTGCCCTTTTTTATCTAATTCAGGACGGTATTGCTCAAAGAATTCACCAACAATTTCTGAAGGGTTTTTCCCTTGATCATAGCCCCCAACACAAATTTCTTCAAACAGAGGCAATAGTACACCTGTTTTTGTAATAGAATCAAAAGGGAGTGTCATAAAAATGCTGTTGTAAATCTGATATTTAGACAGCACGTGTTTTTGAAATCGTTCTTCTTTGGTGTGTTTCATAGCTCTGAAATGAGCCCCAAAGTTACATATTCATCAAGGTTTTTAGAAAATTAATGGCAATAAGAAATAGCCCGTTAGTAAAATCACCAACAGAGACATTACATTGAGCCAGAACCCTGAGCGCACCATTTGCGCAACACTAATATGCCCGCTCGCAAAGACTATGGCGTTTGGTGGGGTCGCCATAGGGAGCATAAAGGCACAGCTCGAAGCCAAGGTTACCGGAATAACCATGGCCATTAAGGGTTGATCTAAACCTAAGGCAATTCCTGCAATGATGGGCAAAAACACAGTAACGAGGGCGACATTACTCATGAGCTCTGTCAAAAATAGGACTAGAGTTACCAGGGTCATGAGAATCAAGACTGGAGACCAATGTTCTTTTTGACTGATAAAAATTTGAATAGCATCGATAAAACCACCTTCAGCCAAAACATTGGCTAAGGCAAGCCCTCCGCCAAATAATATCAAAATTCCCCAGGGAAGTTTGGCAGTGTCTTCCCACTGAAGTACACATGGCTTAGCACCTTTTTGAACAGGTAGGGTGAAAAGAGATAAAGCACCAAGCATAGCGATATGGGTATCGGTAAGGGCCAGCTCAGGCCACCACTGATTGATTTGACCCCGGAAGACCCAACCAAAAACCGTCATTAAAAATAGGGTCAGCACGGCTCTTTCTTTGCGTTTAATTGGCCCGAGTTGATGAAGTTCGTCTTCAATAATGTCATGGGCACTTTCTAAAAGCCCCAGTCCGCTTGGATATGCCCAGCGCACAATAATCCAATAAGCAACTACGAGAAGTAGTGCAGATAGGGGCACGCCAAAAGTCATCCACTGAAAAAATCCGATGTCAATTTGATATTGTTCATTGAGAAATGCGAGCATCACACTATTAGGAGGGGTGCCAATTAATGTGGCCATACCGCCAATGTTTGCAGCAGCGGCAATACCGAGCATTAGGCTCAAGGCAAAACGCTTTAATTTTTTCTTTTGTTTTGGGGTTTTCTTTTTGACCAAATTGTAAACCGATAATGCCATAGGCAGTATCACCACCGTGCTTGCAGTATTAGAAATCCACATCGAAAGCAAGGCTGTGGCAAGCATGAATCCGAAAATAACCCCATTTGCTTTTGGGCCAGTCATACGCAATATATGCAAGGCCATGCGTTTGTGTAAGGCTACTTTTTCTAAGGCCAAAGCAATGACAAATCCGCCAAAAAAAAGGAAAACAATGGGGTTGGCATAGTGCACAGTAACCTGACCAATGCTGCTCAATCCCAGCAACGGGAATAGTACAATAGGGAGAAGGGCGGTTATTGAAATAGAAACGGCCTCGGTGATCCACCAAAGGACCATCCAAAGGCAGGCCGCAAAAATTTTATCCATCAATGGATTAAAAAGGGGTTCCGGCAAAAGAAGAATAATGCCAGCCAGTAAGGGCCCTAATCCTAAGGTGATCATTTGTTTCATCACCCCAATTTAAGCAATGAAATTATATTTGGGCGCGCAAGGCCAAAATTAGATTTCGCCCTGCAGCAGAAATCCCTGAACTGTAAGTGCGGTAGCGTTGATCCGTAATATTTTCTATACCGGCAATCAGGTCGATATGGTTATCCAAAGAATATTGAGCCTTTAAATTAAAGGTTTGCCAGGCTGGTGCGTAAGGATTACCCTGGGCGTCTAAGGCATAAATTTCGGTCTTTGAGCGTTCTTCAATAGCCAATTGATCATGACTGAACCCACCACTATACTGGGTATATCCCTGAACCACAAGATTTTGTGCACGGAACCATAGACGAGTCGTACCAAACCATGGGGCGGCATGCCGTGCTGGACTGTTCGAGCCGTCGTCCATTTCTTCGGTACCTTTTTGCCAGTTTAAATCAGAGGTGAGCTCAAAGCCCCTGGGTAATTTTAACTCAATCCCGGTATGAATACCATAAACTTGGGCCTCAGCCGCATTTTGAATGGCTTGAACTCGACTCAGAACACCATCATAGACAATTTCGGTTGCACCGTTTAGGGTATAATTTCTCCGAGTAAGGGCGTTATCCAGCTTGGTAAAATAACCACTTAGGTCAATTTTTACTTTTTTACCGAGCATGTGGGCAATCCCCAGGTCCCAACTAAGGGCGTATTCTGGAACAAGATCTGGATTTGGCACAACGACCGCTCCGGGTTCTGAATCAAAGACTTTACCCATGTCGTCTACGTTAGGGGCTCTAAAGGCAGTGGCCATGTTGGCGCGTAAGTTCCATAGCGCTGATGGCTTAAACACAAAACCAATACTGCCGGTAAGGGCGTCTGTATTGAGTTGTGCTTGTTCAAATGGCAAAGGATAAAAATTGGCATCAAATTCAGCCTTTAGTCCGATACCATTGTAGCGCAGACCTACTTGAGAGAATATTTTAGAAGACCATTGGTGCTGATAAGATAGATAGGCTGCGTAGGATTGCCAATCAGCTTGGGGATATCGTGAGGGCCCTGGAGCACTCGTTCCTGTTGTTATATTTCGCTCAAGCCCAGTCGATTCTACCTGATCAAAAACCCATTCGAGACCGTAAAATAGTTCTCCTTTTTCACCGATGCTTTTACGCAAATCTAGGTTTGCCGAATAGGCTACCACATTTTCAGTGCGATTTTCTTGAATGGGGTCATTAAAATTTCGACTGATACGGCTTTCTTCAAAGTCTTGTTGGGCCAGCCTTAGGGTCATCTCTGAGAAAATGCCCCTAGGGGCCAAATGATTAGCCGTGAATTGTTTCATGGTCCACTTTTGAGGTCCGTAATCCCACTGTCCATAGTCCGGTGTGCCATTTGTTGACCTTAATTGACGATCATAACGGCTAAAGGCTGAAGTTTCAGAGTTATGATAGGCCAGACTCAGATTCCAATTTGAATTGGGCCGGTAATAGACCTTTTGCATGAAATTGCTTTGGTTGTAACCGGAAGGAACTTGTCGGTTTGGATTGGGATTAGGCGTAATCAGGTCTTGACCGTTATATTGGGTCACAAAAAAGGGTCGTAGATAATCGTCAGGCCCATGATTTCCTTGACGTAAGTCGCCGAAATTAGTGCGCGTAAAGCTCGAAGTCATGGCCCATTTCTTTTGACCCAGTTGAATATGGGCATGAGCAGTTCGCTCAAAATTAGCTGAAGCCCCGCGCGTTAAAGCATTGGCGGAGATGGTCAAGGCCTCATTTTCTGAGTATTTTGGCCCCAAAGTCTCAAAACTCATGACCCCTCCTATTGCATCGCTTCCGTAGATAACTGCATCTGGGCCCAATAAAACCTCAGCACTTTCCATGGCCAAGGCATCTAAGGAGATGACGTTTTGAAGGTTTCCTCCTCTGAAAATAGCCGTATTCATGCGCACACCATCTACGGTGTAAATCAGGCGATTAGTTGCAAATCCACGAATCATTGGACTTCCACCACCTTGCTGACTTTTTTGAATAAAAACCGCTCCTGAGGCGCCCAATAGATCTGCGGCGGTTTGAGGGTTCTGCAAAACAATATCTTCTGATTTTACACGAATGACTTTAAGGGGACTTTTATCCTTTGGTTGGCGCCATTTTGTGGCTGAGACAATAACTTCTTCAAGTTCTGTGTTGTTAGGGTCTAATAAAAGTTTAAAATTCTTGGCCTTTAGCTGATGGTGATTTATTTGCACCTGAGTATAGCCCAAAGCTTGCACCAAAAAGTAGGCCTGGGGCGAAAAAGCATCCAAACTCACCTTACCATTGAGATCTGTCCAGGAATATTGATCGGATACTGTATCTAGGATACTCGCGTGCACTACCGGATGAAGCGACTTACTGTCGAGAATTTGAAGGGTCTGAGCCCAAGTGCTACAAAAGCAAAAAAGGCTGAGAATAAAAAGAAATGCCCGCATTGAGTAATTTTCGTGAATGAGGTTAATTTAGTGTTGCCTCTGTTGTCACAAAAACCATACCTTAATTGACTTCGGCCTAATTAATCAGAATTAATCAGAACCATTTTGTCATTTTTTTTGCATGACTTGAATTAATTCTGAGACAATTTCAGGATTCAGCAAGGTGCTGGTATCGCCAAGGGCATCAAAATTCTTTTGAGCAATATTGCGCAATATGCGCCGCATGATCTTACCACTGCGAGTCTTTGGCAGTCCAGGGGTAAAAACCATTTCATCGAGTTTTGCAATGGGACCGATGTGCTGGACAATGGACTGATTGATTTCATTTTTAAGTAAGGCTTCATCACTCGAAGGGCCTTTGACAATAATGAATCCAAAAAGACTGTTGCCTTTGATGGGATGAGGTACGCCGATAACCGCACTCTCGGCTACTGAGTCGTGCTCGTTTATCGCATCCTCAATTGGGGCCGTTCCCAGATTATGCCCTGAGACAATGATGACATCATCCACACGGCCGGTAATGCGATAATTCCCCTGGGCATCTCGAGTGGCGCCATCTCCCGTCATATATTTATCGGCTTGCGCTCCAAAATAAGTTTGTACATAGCGCTGATGATCCCCCCAAATTGTTCGGGCGATAGACGGCCAGGGATGTTTTATAAACAGCAGTCCTGAGGCTTCTTTGTCCTTGACTTCATGACCCTGTTCATCTAACAGTACAGGCTGTATCCCCGGTAAAGGCAAGGTAGCATAGGTCGGTATGGCTGGGGTTATTCCGGGCAGCGGCGCAATCATTACCCCACCGGTCTCTGTTTGCCACCAGGTGTCCACTATGGGGACTTTGCCGGCGCCAATGTTTTTAAAATACCACTGCCAAGCTTCTTCATTAATGGGCTCTCCGACTGTGCCTAGAACTTTTAGACTTGAAAGATCATATGGAGTTACAAACTCTAAGGATTCTTTAGCTAAAGCCCGAATGGCTGTAGGGGCTGTGTAGAATTGGGTCACTTTATATTTTTCGATGACCGCCCAAAATCGTCCAAAATCAGGAAAAGAAGGCACCCCTTCAAACATAATGGTGGTGGCCCCATTGGCCAATGGCCCATAAAGGATATAACTGTGTCCTGTAATCCATCCAATGTCTGCAGAACACCAATAGATATCGTTCTCTTGATATTGAAATACATTTTTAAAGGTATAGGCACTGTACACCATGTAGCCCCCACAGGTGTGCACCATCCCTTTTGGTTTGCCTGTTGATCCCGACGTATATAGAATAAATAAGGGGTCTTCGGCACTCATAACAGTGGCGACACATTCTTCAGAAGCCTCATCAAATAAAGGTTTCAACCAAAGGTCTCTTCCCGCAGACATATTGATGGCCTCGAGAGTGCGCGCGACTACCAAAGTGTTTTGAACACCCGGGCAATCTTCTAGGGCCTGGTCCACAATTGTTTTCAAGTTTATTGTTTTTGAACCCCTAAATCCTCCGTCGCTGGTGACCACCAAAGCACAATCACAATCATTAATCCGCGCTGCTAAAGCAGAGGCAGAAAAGCCTGCGAACACCACAGAATGTATCGCCCCTATTCGGGCACAAGCCAAAACAGTTATGGCCAGTTCTGGAATCATCGGTAAGTAAATGCAAACGCGATCACCTTTTTGAACGCCCTGACTTTTGAGGACATTGGCCATTTTATTGACTGACTTGGCTAAAGTTGCATAGCTGATTTCTTGATGGTCTTCTTCGGGGTCGTTAGGTTCAAAAATAATGGCTGTTTTATCACCGTTTTGGGCTAAATGACGATCCAGCAAATTTTCAGTGATGTTGAGTTCGCCGCCTACAAACCATTGAATTTTATTGTTTTTTTGATCCCATTCAAAGGTTTTATGCCATGGTTTTTGCCATAAAAAGTTGTTTTTAGCGATTTCATCCCAAAAGGTTTCGGGATCATTTACGCTTTCTAAATAGGCCGTATTGTAGGCCTCTGTCGTTTTGAGATGATAATGACTCATAACTCAGGTTTGTGGATTAAGGTTTGTTGTTTCAGCCACTTTTGCCAGGCTTGTAGCCATCCTTACAGCCATCCTTGCAGATTGTCAGCAGACTTTGAAGATACAAAAAAGGACTAAGTCTGAATTTATAAATTCAATCAAACCCCTTTGAAATTAAACGTTTAAAAGAGCAATAGTAAGCTTCAGCTGTGCGATGTTTGCCGAGTCAATCTGTCTATTGGCAGGCATTATTAACTGTTTAATATTTAAAATTAGAATTATGAGTACGTTAAGAAACAAAGTACAGTTGATCGGAAATTTGGGCAATGACCCAGAAATTGTCACCGTAGCTTCAGGTCAAAAACTCGCAAAGTTTTCCATGGCCACTAATGAAAGTTATAATAACAATAAGGGAGAACGCATTAAAGACACTCAGTGGCATAATGTGATTGCT
Source organism: Flavobacteriaceae bacterium (assembly GCA_038153605.1). Taxonomy (GTDB): domain Bacteria; phylum Bacteroidota; class Bacteroidia; order Flavobacteriales; family Flavobacteriaceae; genus BACL21. Next base: position 30,799 of record JAYOYS010000005.1, on the reverse strand, counting down.
TGGGGAAAAACCGCCGAACTGATAGAGCTTTACTTAGGAAAAGGGAAAGAAGTGGCCTTGGAGGGCAAACTCGTTACCCGATCATGGGATGACCCAGAAGGTAAAAAACGATACGCCACTGAGGTGCATTGCCAAACTTTGCTCCTGTTGTAAATTTGACTGTAATCTGGGCGGCTACGACCGCCCAGATTTTTTAGCTTATAAAATGCGTGCAATTAGTACCTTTGCCCAAAATTATGCTCAGGCTATGACGGAAAATGGTACTATAGAATTAATGGCGCCGGCGGGAAATTTTGAATCCCTGCAAGCGGCAATCGACAATGGAGCGGATTCAGTTTATTTTGGCGTGGATCAACTCAATATGCGCGCACGCGCCAGTATCAATTTTACCATAGGGGATTTACCTGAAATCGTAAAGCGATGCGAGGCCAAAAAGGTGCGCACCTATTTGACCTTAAACACCATTATTTACGATCACGATTTATCCATCATTAAAACCTTATTAGATGCCGCAAAGAGTGCCGGTATTACTGCGGTGATTGTCATGGATCAGGCCGTGATTACCTATGCGCGTCAAATCGGCATGGAGATACATATCTCTACGCAGATCAATATCACCAATATTGAGACCGTAAAGTTTTATGCTATGTTCGCCGATACCATGGTCATGAGTCGTGAGCTAAGTTTACGTCAGGTTAAGAAAATCGTGGAGCAAATAGAGCGTGAAGAGGTGCGCGGCCCAAGCGGTCGATTAGTCGAAGTTGAGATTTTTGGTCACGGCGCATTGTGTATGGCCGTTTCTGGGAAGTGTTATTTGAGCTTACATTCCCATAATTCCTCTGCCAATCGTGGGGCCTGTAAACAAAATTGTCGCAAGAAATACACCGTAATCGATCAGGAAAGCGGTTTTGAAATTGAGTTGGATAACGAGTACATGATGTCCCCAAAAGACCTTTGTACTTTGGATTTTTTGGATCAAGTCATCGACACAGGGGTAAAGGTGCTCAAGATTGAAGGTCGTGGCCGTGCTCCGGAATATGTAGCCAAAGTCATTAAAACCTATCGCGAGGCTATTGATGCTCATGCTGTTGGGACTTTTAACAAGGAAAAAGTCGCGCTTTGGATGAGCGAACTTGAAAAGGTTTATAATCGTGGTTTTTGGAGTGGATATTACTTGGGACAAAAATTGGGTGAATGGAGCGAGGCCAATGGCTCCAAGGCCACTCAGAAAAAGGTCTATGTGGGCAAGGGCGTTCATTTTTTCCCAAAATCCAATATTGGCGAATTTAAAATAGAGGCCTACGACTTAAAACTTGGTGATACCGTGTTGATACAGGGACCCACGACAGGGGCTCAAGAACTCGAACTCTCAGAGATGCTCGTGAACGACAAGGCTCAAGAAACCGCATCAAAAGGAGATAGCATTACGCTACCTTTACCTTTTCGTATTCGCCCTTCTGATAAATTATATAAAGTCGTCAAGACCGAATACGCGACTGCCTAAAGCTCATTGTCATGGTCATTATTACCTTACAGAGACAAAAATGCATCGGCTGTAACTATTGTGTTGAATTGGCCCCTGAGCAATTCCAAATGTCCAAAAAAGACGGAAAAAGTGTGCTTTTACACGCCCAAGAAAAAAAAGGGTTCCATACCTTAAAAACGCCTGACGCCACGGCTTACCAGCCAAGTAAAGAAGCCGCGAAAGCTTGTCCAGTTAATATTATTACTACAAAATTGGTTTAATTCTTGCGCCAATTGGCCAAGCAGTTTTCAGGAAAATCCGCTGTCTGGAGTTTATTTTTCAATAAAACAGCCCAAAGAACAAACCGAGCTGAGGGCTGAAATACAGCTTATCGGATTGAAGATCCGGATTTAATATTCTGGTCCGGGGCAACAAAACGCAAAGTGCCATCGGCGTCCTCTGCCATGAGGATCATTCCTTGACTCTCAGTACCGCGAATTGCCCTTGGGGCGAGATTAAGCAGGACACAGACTTGTTTTCCAATGATTTCTTCAGGGGTGAAATGCTCGGCAATACCTGAGACGATGGTACGCTGATCGATACCTACATCGACTTTAAGCACCAAAAGCTTATTCGCCTTTGGCATTTTTTCGGCACTTAAAATAGTACCCACACGTAAATCCATTTTGGTGAAGTCATCAAAATTTACAAGATCTTTTTGTGGTGTTTGGGCCTCTTCCATGGGTTTATTATTAAGTTTAGTTTGCGCTAGTTTGTTGCGCTGTAGTTCGATTTCTTCATCCTCGATTTTTCGGAACAAAAGCGGACTTTGGGCAATAATATGGCCCTGCGGAATATAATTTTCTGAGCTTGCGATTTGTTGCCAGCTAAGTGGTTTATCAAAGGCGTTTAACCCTAACGACTCGTTTAATTTAGCCGAGGTAAAGGGAAGAAAAGGCTCACTTAACACGGCCAATGCACCAGCAATTTGAAGCGCTACATACATTATGGTTGCGGTGCGTTCAGGGTCAGTTTTGATGAGTTTCCAGGGCTCAGCATCGGCTAGATACTTGTTCCCGACCCGCGCTACATTTATCAATTCGGATTGGGCCTCACGAAAACGGTAGCGCTCTATAGAATCTGAGATCACCCCGGGATAGGCTTTGAGTTGGTTCAGTACCGATAGGTCTTCCTCCAAAAAGCTATTGGGCTTAGGAACAGATCCATTATAGTATTTATGGGTCAATACCGATACCCGATTGATAAAATTACCAAATATGGCGACTAATTCGTTGTTGTTTCTGGCCTGAAAATCCGCCCAAGTGAAGTCGTTGTCTTTGGTCTCAGGAGCATTAGCCGTCAAGGCATAGCGCAAAACGTCTTGTTGCTCTGGGAAGTCTAATAAGTATTCGTGTAACCATACCGCCCAATTGCGACTGGTAGAGATTTTATCTCCTTCGAGGTTTAAAAATTCGTTAGCCGGAACATTTTCGGGCAAAATATAGTCCCCATGTGCTTTGAGCATACTCGGGAAAATGATGCAGTGAAAAACAATATTATCCTTTCCGATAAAATGAACCAGTTTGGTGTCCTTGTCCTGCCAGTAAGGCGCCCAATTGGCACCAGTGTTTTGCGCCCATTCTTTGGTTGCAGAGATATAACCTATAGGGGCGTCAAACCAAACATAAAGTACTTTGCCCTGGGCATTTTTCACTGGTACGGGAATACCCCAATCTAAATCACGAGTTACAGCCCGAGGACGCAGGCCATCGTCAATCCAAGATTTACACTGACCGTAAACATTGGGCTTCCAATCCGATTTATGATCCTTTAAAATCCATTGTTTGAGCCACTCTTGATGCTGATCCAATGGCAAAAACCAGTGTTTGGTTTGTTTGCGCACAGGTGTACTGCCAGAAAGGGTGCTTTTCGGATTGATTAGATCTGTGGCGTTATGACTAGTACCACATTGTTCACATTGATCGCCATAGCTTTCGGTATTACCGCATTTGGGACAGGTGCCAATGACAAATCTGTCTGCTAAAAATTGCTCTGCCTCAGCGTCAAATAGTTGCTCAGTGGTTTCTTCCACAAATTGGCCATTATCGTACAAATCTTTAAAAAAGTCCGCGGCCGTCTCATGATGGATGGGCGCAGAGGTTCTGGAATAGTTATCATAGCTAATCCCAAATTCTAAGAAGCTTTTTTTGATGATTTCATGATATCGATCGACGACAGCTTGTGGTGTAACCCCTTCTTTTTTTGCTTTGATGGTAATAGGCACCCCGTGCTCATCACTTCCGCAGATAAAGACTACATCACGTCCTTGTAGACGCAAGTAGCGGGTATAGATATCGGCTGGAACATATACGCCGGCCAAATGCCCGAGATGAACGGGGCCATTGGCATAAGGCAAGGCTGCTGTAATGGTATAACGTTTCGGAGTCTTATTCACGACGCATAATTAGGGCATAAAAGTAAGGATTTAGCCTGAAGATTCCATCTAATGAACTGTGGAGATTCATTAAGCAATGCATGGACGCGCCATGGTATGGTCGCTGGCAAATTAAAGTCTAACGAATCAAAATGGATTTACTGTATTGTTGGCCTGCAAAAGTTATGCGGTAAATGTACTGCCCGTAACTCAATCGAATACCAGCAGATTGGCGCACATCAATGCTGTGCCTACCCGGGAAAAACATGCGGTCCGCTAAGGTCACTAATTCGCGGCCCATAATGTCGTAGAGGGTAATTCTTCCGTGCGCGGTTTGCTGGGTTTCAATCTCAATAAGGGTTTGATTGTTTTGGTAAACAGGGCGATGGGTAAATCGCATAAAAGGTTTGGGATCACCCACACTCAGGGTCTGACAATCCAAGCCTAAATCAAGTGATTGATAATTGTGATTTAGCAATATGGAATCAATAACCTGTTGATCTAAACAGAACCAGTTACTCAAAACAGAGGCATATACATCGCGGAAATCCGTTGAGGGAATTAGGTTATCGTAGTCATCCCAAGTTAAGAGGTCCGGATGTTCGCCCACAAATCCACTTCCATTCAAGGCCGGGCCGAAGAGCATCATAGGAGAAGCTGCGCCGTGATCTGTTCCAGAGGAGCCGTTTTCATAAGGCCGCCGACCAAATTCTGAAATAGTCATAGATAAGACTTTTTGATCCCATCCACCCGAGCCCAAATCTTCATAAAATGCTTTTATGGAGCTGGATAGATCTTGCAAAAGGGATTGATGGGCGTAGCGCTGATTCGCATGAGTGTCAAAACTACCTAAAGACACCATGTAAACTTTAGTCCCTAAACCGCCTTTAATCAATCGAGCTACCGCCGCGAGCTGTGTTGCTAAACTTCCATTGCCGTAATTGGCATTGTTATTTGAGGCCATGTAGGCGTCATGAATAACCCCAGAATAAGTAAATGTGGTATTGGCCGCCGCTCTTAAAAAAGTAAGTTTGTCTCCGTATACACAATTTGGGACATTAACCACATCGTGCAGCGCGCCATTGGCACCGACCGTCTGAAGTTGTTCTATATTGGCAAAAGTGAAGGCATAATTGTTGTCAAAGCCATCAAAAATTAAATTGCCAATATTGCCTACCTGGATTGCAGGCGGAGCATCTGGCGGATTGACTAAATAATCCGGGTATAAATCTTCAAAATAGCGTCCCCACCATCCGGTTGGTTCTTCGTATTGATGGGCTGCAGAGGCCCAGATATCACTCGAACGAAAATGGGATAGATTCTGGTCGGGATAACCTACGCCGTGCACCACTTTCATTTGTCCATCACCCCAAACAGATTCCAGATCATTCATATAATTGGGAATACTGAAATCGTCATTGAGCGGCATTAAATTGGGTTCAAAGTGCCTTATATTGGGGCGTAAGTTTGCATAGGTCGCATAATCGTATACCGGAACGATAGTGTTCAGTCCGTCATTTCCGCCATTGAGCCTTATGATCACCAATATATTGTCGTTTTGACTTTCTGCTAGTGCCACGGTAAGTGGTGTGGCTTGGGCTGCGGAGACTGATTGTTTGCCTAAGAGCATACTGCCCCCACCTACAAGCCCAAGAGCCTGCATAAAACTGCGCCTAGACCAATAATCATGTTCATGATTATGGTGTTTATGGTCGGCCTCCCCTGAGTGCTTATCTCTGTTGTATAGTTTGTCCTTATCCATGGCCGTTTATTTGAGTTGAAATTCCGGCCAAGTGGCCACATGACTTAACAAGAGTAAAACTTGATAGGGTGCTTCAGCCCAACTGAGATTCCACAATCGATCATCGTAATAATTTTGCGGGATTTCCCATTTAAAGACCTCAGTCGCGATATCGTAATCCGCAGGGGTAAAAAGTTCACGAGCGTGTAAATAATCGACAATGACTTTAGTGATATATGCAGGGTCACTACTGTTGTTTGACAAATCAATGGCGAGTGTTCTAAACCGTTCCTCTTGCCCACTGTCGTATAATAGTGTTAAATATGATCTGAACAAGGCCCAGCGCGCGGTGATTGTTGAGGTGCCAATCCAGTCTTGATCTCCCTGCCAACCGGCCACATCCGGGGGGTTGAACATAACTTGACCCAGGACTGCTGCATAATAAATAAACGCCTCCATCAAGTCATTATTGAATAAAAAGCTTGATTCGTTTACAAATTGGAAAATCAGGTCAAACGGACTTTTAATGATAACCCCAAGAGCCCTGTCATCAAAAAAATGTTCGCTTTTAAATAGTTGTTTTAAAACAGGAACCAGTTCAAAATTATTGTCGATCATGGTTTGCGCCAAGGGTGCTATAATGTTGGTCTCGATCATAGGATCAACATCTGGGCTCACGAAGTATCGATATAATTTGTGACAAATATATTGGGCAATAAGGGGGCCACGTTCCTGAAAGAGAATGTCGATGACATCGTGGTAATTCCAGTTTCCGGTTTGTCCAAAAATGGTTTTGTCCCCACTAAAAAAGGTATTGGTATTGAAAATAATAGGCCCTCCAGCTTGAGGTCTCAGGTTCCATCCAGTAAGGGCCTTTGAGGTCTCTACTATATCTTCTTGGGTGTAGCCATTGCCTTCGCCTAAGGTGAACAATTCAAAAAGCTCTCTAGCGTAGTTTTCGTTAGGTTCGGTATTTGTATTTTGATAACCATTGAGATAGATCAGCATGGCCGGGGTCAGTCCCATATCGTGTACTAGATCTTTGAAGTTGCCTAATGCATGCTGCTCTGCCGTATGGTAATATTGAAAAAGGTAGGGGGAATAGTTATATGTAGGGAGTTCAGTGACAAAATGATTCAGCCAAAAAAAGTTCATACGGCCTTTGAGACCGGTACTGACCATTAGGTTGCCAGTTTCTATCCTGAAATCATTGATATATTCTGGATTTTCCTGGGTGTAATTGCTAAAATCACTGAGTCTGTAGTAACCCCAAAAAGGGACCTCGCGCAGTGGAGCCCCTGCCGCACTATCCACTAACTGGTCTACAAGTGCACTTGGGCTTGAACTCACTCCCGTGTTTATCGTGTTTATATCTGTGCCATAACCCAATCGACGGTAACAGTGTTTTACTTTGGCCTTATCCCAGGGATTGTTAGTTCCCGGAACATAAGGGGCCAGCGTACTTGTATTGCATGAAGTGATATTTGTGTTCAATGGCTAACAATCTGATTAACAATGAAATTTATGAATTAAAATTTAATTTACCGCTCTTGAATAGAAATGTTTAACTTTAGTGGGCTCCCCCCATTTGTTTTAAATAACCATGAAACAACCCAATTTTTTATCTACTGGAGATTTGGTGGCTATTGTTGCCACGGCACGATTTGTCGACCAGGAGGATCTAAATCAGGCTAAAGTCTGCCTTAAAAGCTGGGGATTTCGCGTGGTTTGTGGGCAAAGCATCGGGGCTAAATTTCATCAATTAGCTGGATCGGATACCGCGCGCGCCGAAGATCTTCAGTGGGCTTTGGACCATCCTGAAATTAAAGCCATATGGTGCGCACGCGGGGGTTACGGAACCATCAGAATTTTGGATGAGATTGATTTTGAAGGATTCATTAAGTATCCAAAATGGGTGATCGGCTATTCTGATGTTACGGTCTTGCATGCAAGACTACAGAATTTAGGCTGGGCGAGTCTGCATGGCCAAATGCCTTTGGCTTTAGGGGAAAAATCTAAGGCTACCGCTCAGACTATTTTTCATGCCTTAACCGGTGGGCATTATACCATTGAATGGCCCTTAATGGCCAATGCCTCCATATCGCATGCCAATCAGAATGCCATGATGCGCACCGGTCGGGTTACAGCGCCGGTAGTTGGGGGAAATCTCTCCCTGATTTACAGTTTGCAAGGGAGCGCGGATGCCTTAGATGCCCGCGGGAAGATCCTCTTTATTGAAGACCTTGATGAATATCTATACCATATTGACCGCATGATGTATTCCCTTAAACGCAGTGGGTTGCTTAAGGGATTGGCTGGTTTAATTGTGGGTGGTATGACGGATATGAAAGACCACGAAATCCCTTTTGGCTATGACTCACGTCAAATAATTTGGGCCGCCGTGGCTCAAGAATCTTACCCTGTGATCTTTGACGCGCCTATTGGCCACTTATCAGATAATCGGGCTTTGCCCCTTGGACTCCCCTGCAGCTTGTCAGTTAACTATGAGAAGGCTAAAATAGAAGTCCATGGCAAAGCACAATGAATTAGGGCTTTGGGGGGAACAAATCGCCGCGCAATATCTAAAATCTAGGGCCTATAAAATTTTAATGCGCAATTATCGAATCCGACGATTGGAGTTAGATCTCGTCGTTCAAAAAGATCCCTCAGAAATATTTGTGGTTGAGGTGAAAACGAGGTCAACTGATCTGTGAGAAGATCCATTGGCATCTGTAGATCGGCGAAAACAAAAACACCTGCTTCGTGCGGGAAATCACCTCTTACATTTTTTAGGGGCGACAGACACTGCCATCCGTTTTGATCTGATCTCTGTAGTTGGAACGCCCGAGGAGTATAAAATTAGCCACATCAAAGACGCCTTTTACCCGTTTTGAAGCATCAGGCGCAGATGGCTTAAGGCCGTGGCCACAGTAGGAATTTTTTCAACGGTCAAAAGCAAACGCAATCCGTTTTTGGTTTGTTTCTCTTTGAGTTTAATTTGACCCCCGGTTTGGATTTGGACCACTTGTATGATGTTTTGAAAAGTTGGTGTTTGGTAAAAGGGACTCTGCTGGTCTTGGATAAAGTATCCAATCATGCGTTGATTTTTTAAGACCACGCGTTCAAGGCCGAGTTCTGCCGCTATGAGTTTGAGCTTGGCACATTCTAAGAGATCCCTAGCCGATGGTGGTAGGACTCCAAAACGATCGACCAGGTTGTTTTCAAACATACTGAACTCCTCTTCTTTATTCAATTCGTTGAGCTCTGTATAACACTGAAGTCTTTGGGTGACACTATTGATATAGTCCTCGGGGAAGCGCAGCTCAAAATCTGTGTCGACCACAGTGTCCCGGGTAAAGACTTTTTTCTTGGAGAGTTGATCCTTGTAGAGTTCTTTAAACTCTTTTTCCTTGAGTTCTTCGATGGCCTCGGCCAATATTTTTTGATAGGTTTCAAAACCAATTTCGTTGATAAATCCGCTTTGTTCTCCGCCCAAGAGATCTCCAGCTCCACGTATTTCTAGGTCCTTCATTGCAATGTGAATCCCGCTGCCTAAATCACTAAATTGTTCCAGGGCGGTCATGCGTTTGCGGGCTTCATCGGTCATGGCCGAGTAAGGTGGCGTAATGAAGTAGCAAAAGGCTTTTTTGTTGCTACGCCCCACACGTCCGCGCATTTGATGTAGGTCAGACAGCCCAAAATGGTGGGCGTTGTTGATCAAAATGGTATTGGCATTGGAGACGTCTAGTCCATTCTCTATGATGGTGGTCGAGACCAAAATATCATACTCGTTTTCCATAAAGCCCATCATAATAGATTCGAGTTTTTTACCCTCCATTTGACCGTGCCCCACAGCGATTTTTGCCTCCGGAATCAGTCTTTGAATGACCCCGGCCAGTTCATATATATGCTCGATACGATTTTGCACCACAAAAACTTGACCACCTCGAGAGAGCTCATAATGTATCGCGTCGCGCAGCAGGGTTTCGCTAAAACGCACTACTTGGGTCTCTATGGGGTAGCGGTTAGGCGGCGGGGTGCTGATTACCGAAAGATCCCGCGCCGCCATGAGACTGAACTGAAGGGTGCGAGGAATCGGGGTAGCCGTAAGGGTTAGGGTGTCGATATTTTCTCTCAAGGTTTTGAGCTTGTCTTTGACCGCCACCCCAAACTTTTGTTCTTCGTCAACAATGAGCAAACCAATGTCCTTGAACTCTACTGCGGCATTGACCAGTTGATGTGTGCCGATCACAATATCGAGTTTGCCCTCTTTGAGTCGCTCGAGCACATCTTTGCGCTCTTTGGCCGTTCGAAAGCGATTTAAATAATCCACGCTGACGGGCAAATCCTCGAGTCTTTTTGAAAAAGTCTTAAAATGTTGAAAGGCCAAAATTGTAGTAGGGACCAGCACCGCGACTTGTTTTCCATTGTCCACGGCCTTGAATGCAGCGCGAATAGCCACTTCGGTTTTACCAAAACCTACATCTCCACAGACCAATCGATCCATGGGTTGAGGGCTTTCCATGTCTTTTTTGATGTCGTTTGTGGCGGTAGTTTGATCGGGTGTGTCTTCGTATAAAAAAGAAGATTCTAACTCGTGTTGCAGGTAAGAATCGGGGCCAAAAGCAAAACCCTTTTGCAAGCGTCTTTTGGCGTATAATTCGATGAGGTTAAAGGCGATTTCCTTAACCTTTTTCTTGGTTTTAGTTTTGAGGTTTTTCCAAGCCGCACTCCCTAGTTTATAGAGTTTAGGGACAGATCCGTCCTTGCCGTTAAATTTTGCGATTTTATGCAAGGCATGGATGCTCAAATACAAAATATCGCGATCGCCATAGACTAATTTAATGGCTTCCTGGGTCTTTCCTTCGACTTCGATTTGTTGTAATCCCCCAAAAGTCCCAATTCCGTGGTCGATATGGGTCACATAATCCCCGATTTGCCATTGAGAGAGTTCTTTGATGCTGACGGCTTGTTTTTTAGCCAAACCATTTTTGAGCTTAAACTTGTGATAGCGCTCAAAAATTTCGTGATCTGTATATAAGGCTATGCTTTGTTCTTTATCCACAAAGCCTTGGTGTAGCGAGAACACCTCGATATGATAGCCATTGACGTCCTTAGTGCTGTCTTCAAAAATATCCCTAAAACGTTTGGCCTGCGCCTCAGAGCCACAGCAAATCAAAGTGGTGATTCCCTGATTGTGACTCGTATTGATTTGGTCGATAAGCAAATTGAATTGCTTGTTGAATGAGGGTTGTGGGCTTTGGTCGAAACTCGAGTCTTGCTGGGGGTCATTTTTAGGGACAAACCATATATTGTCCACGGCATCGAGGTCCTGACTCAGTAGGTTTTGATCGCAAAAAAGCACTTCAGGGGCGGACCATTGCAAAGGCCCCTCAAGCTGATGGTAATGCGTGACGGCTTTTTCAAACAGCCCTTGCATTTGGTCCAATATAAATCTGCGGTCTTGAAGGACCACTAAAGCCTCATCACCCACATAGGACAGAAAGCTTTGTCGTACCACCGAACGTGACTTTTCGCCTACATCGGGAATGATTGAAACCTTATTTTTAAGGCCTATAGACAGTTGGGTTTCGATATCGAATTCGCGTATACTTTCTAGGGTATCTTCAAAGAACTCCAGGCGATAGGGATGATCATTACTGAATGAAAATACATCGACAATGCCCCCTCTGAGAGAAAATTCTCCGGGCTGGGTCACAAAGTCTACACGCTTAAACTGGGCTTCAAAAAGCAATTCGTTTAGCGCTTCTACATCGAGCTGCTCCCCAGTTTTAAGTTTGATGGTGTTTTGTTTGAGGGTTTTCTTGGTAACCACTTGTTCAAACAAGGCAGTGGGGTAGGTAACAATTAGTGCCGGTTTTTTGCGGCTACTCAGATGGGTGAGCACCTCAGAACGCAAAAGCACATTGTTATTGTCGGTTTCCTCGACTTGATAAGGCCGCCGATAACTGCCTGGATAAAACAATACGTGCTCTTGATCAAGCAGTCCTTCTAAGTCATTGAGCAGGTAGGCCGCAGTTTCTTTGTCGTTCATCACGCAGACCATAGGCCTTTGTTGTTGCAGGAATATTTTAGAAATAATCAGACTTTGGGCGGACCCCACTAGACCAGAAACTCGAGTGATTCGGTGATTTTCAGATAGGCGCTGCCTCAATTTTTGCCAAGGCAAAGACTGTTCAAAAAGAGTGGATATGCGGCTGGGCACCATCGGGCGACAAAGATACTAACTGGGTCAATACAGCAAAATAATCGTGTGAATTTTTGAGGTTTTTAAAAAAGATATCTGCTTGACAAATTTTATATTTGTTGTCTAAACCAATACCATGTCATTTACAGATTTGTTCGAGAGCGGGGAACACCGCAGTAACCTAGGTCATTTTGCTTCACTTGTTTATATCGCCGAAAGCCATGCGGGGCTGGTTGAGTCAGAACTTGCTCTTTTACAGCGTTTTGCACGTAAGTTAGACATAACCGATGAGGAATATCAAGAGGTGCTTAAGGATCCAAAGAAATATCCTATCAATCCACCGACCTCTGCTATCAAGCGATTGGAGCGCATGCTCGATTTATTTAAAGTGATTTTGGCTGATCATAACATTGACGCTCATGAACAAGTATTGATTCAGCGTTATGCCATCGGTCTAGGCTACAGTGAAGCAGACGCCAAGGCATTGATTAAACGCTCAATCGAAATTTTTACTGGGGGTCTTGACGTAGAAGATTATCAGTATTTGCTCAATAAAAATTAAGCCACGACTTTTATCTTCATGGCTTTTGAACGCCGGTTCACGCCTCGCTCTGAGGATACAGCCCCATGAAGTACTCTGCCTTTTCGACCATGGTCGCACTACCCCCGATGAAGGGTGTTCTTTGGTGCAAAGTTTTTGGTTCAATGTCTAGAATTCGGCGATAGCCATCGCTGGCTTTCCCTCCGGCCTGTTCGATTAAAAATGCCATGGGATTGCATTCGTAAAGTAGCCTGAGTTTACCATTAGGATCTTTGGAGGTATTGGGATAAATGTAGATGCCACCTTTGATCATATTGCGGTGCACATCAGATACAAGTGACCCTATATAACGGGAGGTATAGGGCCTGTCGTCCTCTTCCTTTTGGCAATATTTGATATAATCTTTAATGCCTTGAGGAAAATGGACATAATTTCCTTCATTGACCGAGTAAATCTTTCCAGCGTTAGGAAAACTCATATTCGGATGGGACAAATAATAAGTCCCTAAAGCAGGATTCAGCGTAAAGCCGTTTACCCCGTGGCCGGTGGAATAAACAATCATAGTAGAAGTGCCATAGATGATATAACCCGCCGCCACCTGCCGATTCCCTGGCTGCAGAAAATCCTCAATAGAGACTGGGGTTCCTGCCGGGGTGATCCGTCGATAAATCGAAAAGATGGTTCCCACAGATACATTCACATCGATATTGCTCGATCCATCGAGCGGATCTATGAGCACTACGTATTTATTTTCATTTTGGCCATTGCGCCCTTGTATGGTGATAAAATCCTCTTCTTCTTCGCTAGCAATCCCGCAGACGATCTCACGATTGGTCAGCGTTTTAATGAAAGTTTCATTGGCAAAGACATCCAGTTTTTGTTGGTCTTCGCCCTGTACGTTCACATCGCCAACCTGTCCAATAATGTCCACGAGCCCTGCTTTGTTTACCTCGTGATTAACCACTTTTGCCGCGAGGCGTATGGAGTTAATTAGTCTTGATAGTTCACCTGAGGAATATTGAAATTCACTTTGGTTCTCAATAATGAATTCGCCGAGGGTTTTGTTCTTTTGAACGGCCATAAGATTTGGTTAGGAAATTGACGTAAATATCGGGAATTTTGACAAATACATCCGATATTTGTTCCATAACACCTGCTATGAAACCCTTGATAAGATTTGCTACAAAAGACGACGCTCCTGCGATTTTGCGATTAATTCAGGGACTGGCAGACTTCGAAAAAGCACCAGACCAAGTGGTCATCACGGCTGAAGATTTAGTGCGTGACGGGTTTGGGATCGACCCAAAATTTATGTGTTATGTGGCTGAGATTCGCCACGAGATTCATCCGCAAAACGAATCTCAGATTGTAGGCATGGCTTTGTTCTACCCTCGCTATTCGACGTGGAAAGGCCCAACCATACACCTGGAGGATTTGATGGTTCAAGAGGAGTTCAGAGGTCAAGGTGTGGGTACTGCCTTGTATCGGGCCGTTTTATCCTATGCGCGAACGCAAAATGTAAGACGTGTGAATTGGGAAGTATTAGATTGGAATACGCCAGCTATTGATTTCTATGAAAAGTCTGGAGCAGATGTATTAAAAGAGTGGCGCGTTGTGTCCATGGATGATCAGGCCTTATCAGCTTATTTAAACTCATGAAAGTATATAAATTTGGCGGAGCTTCTGTAAAAAACGCCCATGGTGTGAAGCAAGTGGTCAATATTCTAAAATTGGCCGACAATCAACCACTTGTTGTGGTGGTTTCGGCTATGGGAAAAACCACCAATGCTCTGGAGCAAGTGGTGCGCAGTTACCTCAGTGCTGATCCCGATTGTGAGGCTCATATTTCTGAGGTATTCGCCATGCATTTAAGTATTGCGAAAGAATTATTCGAAATACCGAGTCACCCAGTCTTTAAAGCGATTGCTGAGCTGCGCCAGAGTATGAGTGATTTTATCAAGCAAAACAAAGCCACAGAGCACGCCTTTGTCTACGACCAGATTGTGCCATACGGAGAGTTGCTCTCTACGACCATTGTGAGCCATTATTGCGTGTCCTCAGGGATAAATCTTCAATGGCTCGATGTGCGTCAGTGCATCAAGACCGATACCACATATCGTGAGGGCGTGGTGGATTGGGTCGCGACTCAAAAGGCCATCAAAGAAAAGGTAAACCCCAAGGGAATAACCCTTACTCAAGGATTTTTAGGCAGTGAGACCAAACACAATTTTACCACCACCTTGGGCAGAGAGGGGAGTGATTATACAGCAGGAATTTTTGCCTATTGTCTCAACGCATTGAGTGTCACCATTTGGAAAGATGTTCCGGGAGTACTCAGTGCAGACCCTCGTTTTTTCAAAGACACTGTGCTGCTCGAGCAAATCTCCTACAGCGAGGCAATAGAATTGGCTTTTTACGGCGCCTCGGTGATTCATCCTAAGACCCTGCAGCCCTTACAGCGCAAAGAAATCCCTCTTTTTGTAAAACCTTTTAACGACCCTGGGGCTCTAGGAACTAGAGTAGGATCAGGTCCAGACTTAAAACCTCTGGCGGGATGTATCATTAAAAAAGAGCAGCAGGTACTGCTCCAGCTGTCTGCGTTGGATTTTAATTTTATGATGGAAGATCATATCGGGGATGTTTTTAAATGGCTCCACACCTATCAAATGAAAGTCGAATTGATTCAAAATTCAGCCATTAGTTTTTCAGTTTGTGTCGATAATAAATACAATCGTTTGTCCGAACTCGTTGGGCGTTTGCAGAAGCGCTTTCAAGTGGTGGTTCATCCCAAGGTGACCCTTTTAACTTTCCGCCACGCTTCTCTAAAAATGATCAGTAACACTATTCAAGGTCGAGAGGTCCTGTTGCGTCAGGAAAGCGGCAACACCTTACAGCTTGTGCTTCAAGGGGTTGACTAAAAAAGACTTTGTGTATCTTTACAGCTAACCAATCAATAGCAAACCGGGCAGTGGGATTAGTCAATGCAAAGGAAGTAGCAAAGGCCATTAAGGTGGATCATCTGGGGATAATTGGCACCGCTATGGGCTGGGGACTCATGCGCCTTCTAAAAATTGCTACACTTAATAAAATTTACGACCGCAATAAGCATCTTAGTGATTTAAATTTTATCAATCGACTGCTCGAGGAATTTGAAATAAAATTTGAAATCCCCCAAGACGACCTAAAGCGCTTACCAAAATCAGGTCCTTTCATCACTATTTCGAATCATCCTTTAGGAGGTATTGACGGGATTTTACTGCTGAAGTTGTTGCTCGATCACCGCCCTAATTTTAAAATCATTGCCAATTTTTTACTACATCGTATTGAGCCGCTTAAGCCATATGTCATGCCCGTAAATCCCTTTGAGCAGCACAAAAATGCAGCTGGAAGTGTTGCGGGGTTTAAAAGTGCTCTAAAACATTTACAGCAAGGACATGGACTTGGAATTTTCCCTGCGGGTGAAGTTTCAACTTATCGCGATGGTAAATTACTCGTCGACAAACCTTGGGAGATGGCAGCAATGAAGCTCATTAAAAAGGCGGGGGTTTCCGTAGTGCCGATTTATTTTCACGCCCAAAACAGTCCACTTTTTTATCGCCTCGCCAAAATTAGCGACACCCTGCGTACGGCAAAACTCCCGTCTGAACTTTTGACTCAAAAACAACGGGTGATTCGGGTGAGGATTGGGCGACCAATTTCGGTGGAGGATCAAAAAGAGCATGAAACCCTTGAGTCTTTTACCGAGTTTTTGCGCAAAAAGACCTATGTGCTTGCTAATCCATATCAGAAAAAGCCGCTATTGGAGCAATTGCCTACGGCCATCAAATTACCAAAGGCCCCTAAATCAATTGCTGGAGCCGTTCAACCTGAAGTTATGGCTGCAGAGGTAGATCGTCTAAGACAAGGATCAAGTCGCTTACTTGAGAGTAAAAATTACGAAGTATTTTTAACCGAATCCAATAAAATACCGAGTATTTTAAAGGAAATCGGTCGTCTTCGTGAGATTACCTTTAGAGAGGTCGGCGAGGGGACCAATAACGCTACAGATCTCGATGAATTTGACGCCTATTACCAACATTTGTTTTTGTGGGATAACGAGTCCTTGCAAATTGCCGGGGCTTATCGGATGGGTCTGGGACAGGATATTTTTAAGCGTTACGGAATTAATGGGTTTTACTTGCAGAAGCTCTTCAGATTTGATTCTGAGTTGCACGATTTTATGGCGCAATCTATCGAGATGGGTCGAGCTTTTGTAGTCAAGAGTTACCAGCAGCGACCGATGCCCCTATTTTTGCTTTGGAAAGGAATTGTGCACACTACCTTGCGCTTTCCTGATCACAAATATCTCATCGGCGGGGTAAGCATTTCTAATAAATTTTCCGAATTCAGTAAGAGTTTGATGATCGAATTCATGCGCTCAAATTATTACGATCCATATTTGGCTCAGTATGTTAAGCCTAAAAAAGAATATAAAGTCAAGTTAAAGGACGGGGATAAAGACTTTATTTTTGACGCCACGGAGGCCGACCTCAACAAATTTGATAAACTCATTGATGAGTTAGAACCGGGCAGTTTACGCCTGCCAGTTTTACTAAAAAAATACATCAAGCAAAATGCCAAAGTCGTGGCCTTTAATGTAGACCCGCTGTTCAATAATGCTATAGACGGGCTGATGTATATTCGGATTGCGGATTTGCCTGAAAGTACGGTCAAGCCTGTCATGGAAGAGTTCCAAGCAGAGCTCGAACGTAGGTATCAAGAGAGCTCCGAGGAGCAGTAATCTTATTTAGCTGTTTTTTTGAATTGAGTTTCGTATAGCTCAATCCAATCCTTCGGGGTCATCTTTTGACATAGTTCACCAATGAGGTCCAAGGGAATTTGTTCCGGCTTTTTAAAACGAATACAACTTTTCCCCATATCGAGCTTGGTCTTCCTGTGCTTTGGGTACTCATGCTGAAACCACTCCAATAAATCTGGGTCGGCGTAAATCCCCATGTGGTATAGGGCGATAAAGTTTTTTTGGTTAGCGATATTGATAAAGGGAAGCGGCAGTTCAGGGCTGCAATGATAACCATCTGGATAAGTCTCATGAGGAACCACATAACCAATGATACCATAACTGATTACTTCTTTGAACCCCTGTGGTAAATTTTCCAGCACTACCTGACGCAAGGCTTCAAACGCCGCTTTGCGCTGCTCGGGAACTTGTGCGATGTAATCTTCTGGGCTCTCGAATTTGTGGTCCATATTTTTTATTTAGCTCAGCGGGAATTGATGCTGAATTTTGGCGACGATAACCCGCGCTAATTTTTCCTTGCTCTGTTGTGTCCATCCGGCGATATGAGGCGATAAGATAACATTGTCCATAGTCAATAAGGCTTTCAAAGCCTCAGGGGGTTCTTGGGTCATGAGATTTTCAAAAGAACTATGCTCGTATTCCAAAACGTCTAGACCGGCGCCCAGTACTTTACCCTGAGCCAAAGCTTGAGCAAGGTCCGAGGTGACTACAGAGCGTCCACGGGCCGTGTTGATCAGAAAAAAATTATGGTCGAACTGATGGATAAAATCGGTGTTGATCATGAATTCCGTCAAAGGGGTCAGAGGCGTATGTAAACTCACTACCTGTGCTTGGGCAAAGAACTCCTGTAAACTAACTTGACGGGCATTTTCATCCCCAACACCAGGCTGTATATCGTAACAGATCACTGGACAGTCAAAGCCACGAAGGGTTTTGGCAAAAGCTTTACCCATATGGCCGTAGCCGATTATACCCACAGTCATCCCGGCCAGCTCAACACCGCGGTTGGCCTCGCGCTGCCAGGATCCTTGGCGTAATTGTCGATCTGCCCGATTGATATTATTGAGTAAGTTCAGTAAAAGCCCAAGCGTGTGCTCGCCAACCGCGGTGCTATTGCCTTCAGGGGCACTGATCAGATGCACTCCTTTTTGCGCGGCATAGTCGATGTCTATGGCGTCGAGTCCGGCCCCTACGCGGGCAATGAATTTGAGTTGTGTTGCGGCGTCTAAAAATTCTTGATCAATCAATATTCTACTTCGGATTACAACGCCCTGAAAACCTCCAATTACTGATAATATCTGCTGTCGATTCAGAGCATAACCTTCTGTATTGTCGTAGCCCAAAATTGCGAGTTCGGACCACAATACCGGATGATTTTGATCGATGTGAAGAATTTTCATGGGACCTGATTAAAACCCGAGGATGATTTTGGCAATCAAGAAATAGACCAGAATACCAAAAACATCATTGCTTGTGGTGATAAACGGCCCTGTTGCCACGGCTGGATCAATGCCTTTTTTATCCAAAAGCATGGGTACAAATGTCCCTACAAGTGCCGCAATTATGATTACCACTACTACTGCGATACCAATACTGATCGACTCGAGATAGGTTGTGTGAAAAAATAAATGGCTAAATATCAAGACAATGAGTGCGATGCTTAAACCATTGATCAGGGCCAAAGCCGTTTCTTTAACGAGACGTGCGGCAATATTACCTTTTAGGGTGTCATTCGCTAAACCTTGCACCACAATAGCACTGGATTGTACCCCGACATTACCGGCCGTCGCCTGAATCAGTGGCACAAACAGAAACAGATTCGGAAAATCATTCAAGATGGCACCAAAACCATCGATGATACTCGCTGCACCAATACCGCCAAACATCCCGATAAGCAGCCAAGGCAAGCGGGCCTTGGTGAGTTTGGCCAGACTGTCATCCGCCTCTACATCACCACTAATACCCGCAGCCATTTGGTAGTCTTTTTCAGCTTCTTCACGGATAAAATCAACGATATCGTCAATAGTTACTCGGCCTAATAACACTCCAGCATCATTTACTACAGGGATGGCCTCAAGGTCGTATTTCTGCATGATACGGGCCACCTCTTCGCCTTCGGTGTTATCGGTAACATAATCGACTTTTGGGATATAAATATCTGCAATACGGGCCCGCTCTGGGGCGGTTAAGAGATCTTTTAAGGAAAGACGACCTCTAAGGACGCCATCTTTGTCTACAACATAAATCGAGTGTACCCGGGTCACATTTTTTGCTTGACGCCGCATTTCGCGGATACAGCCCGCCGTGGTCCAGGTGTCTTTAACTTTGACAAGTTCTTTGGCCATAAGACCCCCAGCGGTATCCTCGTCGTATTTTAAAAGTTCGACAATATCAGCCGCGTGTTCTTCGTCTTCTATCCGATCGATTACTTTGCGTTGAATGGCAATATCGAGTTCCGATACGACGTCTGCCGCATCATCGGTGTCCATTTCCTCGAGCTCACGGGCAATCTCGTTAGGAGAAAGACGATCGAGAATTTTTTCACGCACGTCGTCATCCAGCTCCATGAGGGCTTCGGAGGTGACGTCGCTTTCTAAGGATTTGACCAGATAAGTAGCCTGATCGACTTCGAGGGCATCTAAAACTTCGGCGAGGTCGGCAAAGTGAAAGCCCCCCATGAGATCACGAATAGCCTTGCGCTGTTTTTGCGCAACCAACTGCTCTACATTTTCTAGGAAATCAGGAGTGAGTTGAAATGCCATCGCTTTCCATTTTTTGGGTGAGCGTAATGAATTCCGCAACGGTCAGTTGTTCCGGACGCCTCGCAAAGATACTATCTTCTTTTAGTTTTTGTGAGATATTAAAGATTTTTAAACTGTTGCGTAGTGTTTTGCGACGCTGTTGAAAACTGGTTTTCACCACTTTAAAAAATAGCGCTTCATCACAAGGGAGTTCAATTTCTTGGTGACGTCTCAAACGCAAGACCCCAGAGTCTACCTTAGGCGGCGGGTGAAATACCCCTGGAGGAACAGTAAATTGATACTCTGCAGTGTAAAAAGCTTGGGTCAAAACCGAAAGTATACCATAGGTTTTGCTGCCAGGGCTAGCACAAATGCGTTGGGCAACTTCTTTTTGAAACATACCGCAGAATTCGGGGATTTGATCCCGCCATTCGATGGTTTTAAAAACGATTTGAGAGGAAATGTTGTAGGGAAAATTACCCACGATAGCAAAGGGTTCTTGGCCGAATATCTCCTTAAAGTCCTCCTTTAAAACATCCCCGTAACGCACACTGAGTTTATCTTCGCTGTAGTGTTGGTTGAGGTATTCGATGGATTCATGATCAAGATCAAGAGCGGTCAGCTGCCAAGGTTTATCGATTAAAAACTGGGTCAACACACCGGTCCCAGGTCCAATTTCAAGGAGTTGGGCATAGCCCTCTCCGCTGAGTAAGTCGGCAATGCGCTTAGCAATGCTAAGGTCTTTTAAAAAATGCTGACCGAGATGTTTTTTAGGACTTACACTCATTAGAATTCTTGAATCACATCGAGTTCTGTGCGAAACGCAATAAATTTTCCCGCAAATGGCGCACTTTGCGCCCGCATATTTTGAGCATCTTCGTTATAGTATCCCTGAAGCACCTCTTTGCTCTTGCACCGGTATTGAATCGAGTATGTGGGTCCGCCCAAATCCTGATCAGTGAGGACTTTGGTCATCAGCGCCCCGATAAATTTCCCAGTTTTAATCATTGCTGGAATATGCTCTTGCTGCACCCAATCGAGCCATTGGGCTTCGATTTCAGGCTCTAAGGTGATGGTGACATTGTAAATATACATGGGCTTTAGTACTGGGGTCTCTAATTAATTGATTTGATCTCTGCGTAAGGTTCTGTATTGTTTTTGAGCCGGGATAAAATAAATACTGTCGGCATGATTAAAAATGATTGCCTCGAGATAAAGCTTTGCTTCTTCTGGATTTTCTAATTCAGAAAGCATCAGTTGTGCCAGTGCAAAAAGGGCATCGTCTATATACACGCTTTCAGGGTATTGTTCGATCAGTGTTTCCCATTGCTTCTGGGCTGATGTGGGTGCTTTAGTCCATAAATAAAGTTGCCCGAGATTATGAAGAATATCATCTGCCAGGCGTTCAGATTCCTCCTCTTTTTGAAGGATTTCAAGCGCCCCAATGGCTCGAGAATATTTTTTTTGATGCATGAGTAATTGGGCCGCGGCAAACTTTTTTAAGGCCGTTTGGGTGGAGTCTTCCAAAGTATTTTCGTTGATCAAAACATGTAGCGCAATAGCATCATTTGCCATTTTTTGAGCGGTCGAGGATTTGAGAACTTTTAATTGAGTTTGGGCCCACTCAAAATCTCCTCTAAAGTAACTGGTTTGTGCCTCCTTGAACTTGGCTTCTTGAGCCAAGTCATCATCTTTGAGCACACTCTGTACCAGGGCGTAATTTACAAGCGCCTCATTGTATTGCTCGGTAAACACCAAAATATCTCCCAAAAGCAGACGCAAACGCCCTTCTGCGTATGATTTTTGCGATTGATCTGCGGCTTGACTCAATAAGGAAATGGCCCTTTGAGATTGTTCTTGATCAAAGGCCAAAAAATCCGCATAATCCAAGATAAGTTGTGTCTGATCTAAGGCTTGATAATCTTTGATCATGCCCTGGTAGGCTAATTCGATTTCCTGAGTGGGGCGCTGACCCAGTCGCCGCTCCAATCGCAGGATTTCCAAATGCGCAGAAAGGCGTTCGCGAGGATCTGCCGCCGTATTTAACGTATAGCTAAAAATGGTTTTGGCCATAATGTCTTCTTGGTCATTCAATGCGGCATAGCCTAATTGTTTAATCCCATTTAAATCCCCACCCGGGCTGCGCATATAAATGGCTTTTTCTTGGATAAAGGCCTTTCCGTATTCTCTTTGTTGGGCAAAGAGCCAACTCAGTAAACTGTTATAAAGGGTCTCAGGACGTTCGGAAAGTCGTTTTAAAAGAGCCGTTTTTAATTCGATATTTGCGGGATTCAGAGGGTCTTGGGTAATATAAGTTTCAAGATAGCGCTGTATACTCGGGATGAACCTTGGTGTGCTTTCCATCAAGTTTAAATAAGTCTCAAACATGGGCTGAAGCTCACCCAGCTCTCCATAAACGCGTGCTAATTGAAGGTTGTAATCTTTTTCGGGATGCCGCTGCATCACGCCTAGGTAAAGTGTTTTGGCCGGTTCTAAAAGACTCAAATCTGTCAGGGCCTTGCCGATCGAAATGGCGTAATTGGGCTGCTCAAAGGCGTACTCCAGGGCCTTATTTATATAGACTTGTGCCGAGTCCACTTGGCGCTGAATATTGAAATTATTGGCTAGCGCCACATAGTACAAAGGATAAATTCGAGATTCATTCAGGCGCGCTTTTAGTAAATTTTCGGCCTGGCTAAATTGACTCAGCTGCTGATAGGTACTCACTAGACCTAATACGTATTTCGGTTGCCTGGGTTGCTCTTGCACAAGGCGCTGATAGAGGGTCAAAGCTTTTTCGTAATCCCCTTGCTCAAAGTAATTTTCGGCCAAATGTTCTTTTTGTGCCCATACAGGAGCACAAAACAAATTAATGGCCAAAAGAAATACCCAGAGTCTCATGGTTTAAAGATACCACATGTCTCGAGATGAGTGTGGCTTTGCATGAAAAATCCTTAGTTACTCGGCGCAGGAATAAAGTCAAAACCACAATAAGGCACCAAAACCTCGGGGATTTTTATACCCTCTGGTGTTTGGCAGTTTTCAAGAATTCCCGCCATCACCCGAGGCAAGGCTAGAGCACTCCCATTTAAGGTGTGGGCGAGCTTGTTATTGCCATCTGAATCTTTAAATCGCAATTTTAGGCGGTTGGCCTGAAAGGTCTCAAAATTAGACACCGATGAAATCTCTAACCAACGGTCTTGAGCGGTCGAAAACACCTCAAAGTCATAGGTAAGGGCTGAGGTAAATCCAAGATCTCCACCGCATAGACGCAAAATGCGATAAGGCAATTTGAGCTCACGAAGAATTTCTTGTACATGGGCCACCATGCCATCTAAAGCTTGATAACTGTTATCGGGATGCTCAATACGGACGATTTCTACTTTGTCAAATTGGTGCAGACGATTAAGACCGCGCACATGAGCCCCGTAGCTTCCTGCTTCCCTTCTGAAACAAGGGGTGTAGCCTGTACAGCAGACCGGGAGGTCGCTTTGATTGAGTAAAACATCGCGGAATAAATTCGTCACAGGGACCTCGGCTGTAGGAATGAGATAAAGGTTGTCCCCAGTAACGTGATACATTTGTCCTTCCTTATCGGGCAATTGCCCCGTGCCAAAGCCAGAAGCTTCGTTCACCAGGTGGGGCACTTGATATTCGGTATAGCCTGCACTCGTATTGTTATCTAAAAAATAGGCGATAAGTCCGCGCTGTAAACGCGCCCCATAACCCTTGTAAACAGGAAATCCTGCTCCAGTAATTTTTACCCCAAGTTCAAAATCTATAAGATCATAAATTTTGGCCAGCTCCCAGTGCGGAAGGGCGTCCTTGTGCAAAGTAGGAATATCTCCTTCTTGCAAGACCACCTCATTGTCGGCTTCGGTGCTCCCAGCAGGGACAAGCTCATTGGGCAAATTGGGAATCGTCCAAAGCACCTCTTGTAGGTCTTGGGCAAAAGCGCTGAGCTGTTCTTGTAAGCTTTTCGACTGGGCCTTAAGTTGGGTTGTTTTTTCTTTGAGTAGATTAGCCTTTTGAGGCTCGCCTTTTTGGAATAATTGTCCTATTTCTTTTGAAAAAGTATTGGATTGGGCCAAAGTCTCATCTAACTGAGCCTGAGTAGCACGTCGTTGCTCATCTAGTTTTAGAACACGCTGAAAAACTTCACGGGCATCAAAACCTCGCTTAGCTAAGGCCTCAAGGGACTGATCGTATTGCTCTCGAATCTGGGATACTTGTAACATTATGGCTGAGTTTAGCGGGTCAAATTTAGCGAAAATTAGATGCTTTTAAAGTGCGAGAGGGATACTTTATAGTGCCGATGAGGGATTCTTGTGCTATTAGGCTTGGATTCAATAGGTGAATCACTGAGATTTGTTCTTATAATTCACTTAAAACGGACTCGCTAGTATCCAAGAGTGGTGGCGCCAAGGGTCCCATGACTCTGCCGCAAGATTGACCTCAGGGTCGATAAATGGGGCGTAATCACGGCCGTTAATACTCACGCGGCTGCGCACATATACGGCGACTTCTCTGCCTTTGGCTGCTTCTATAGCCTTTATTTTTTGAGCGGTTTGCCAAATAAAATCTGGATGTGAGGATAACATTTTCAGCTGTTTTTGGGTAACCAGTCCGCGCAGAGGATAAACAGACTTCACTCCTGTGCCCGGTTCCATCACATAAAAACTAGTAATTCCTTTTCGGGCGCGGAGCATCATGCGCCAACTCATGCGATGCCCTTCTTCGGTCCAAAGGACAGAGCCTTCAATAAAATGATGGCGCAGCGGTAATAGAATTTGAACCAGGAGATAGGCCACTATCAGCACGAGAACCCAGGCGGCCTGTCGAGGCCGCACATCATTACCGTGTCTGCTTTGGTCAAATCTAGTGCGGTAGCGATTTTCAAATAGTGCGAGCAACGGCCCAAATTTTTGGTGCAGTGTCTTTGGTGAGAAAAAGAAAAAGGCAAAGGCAATACTCATAAAAGGGAAAATCCCGATTTGAAAAACTACGGAATTAAACAAATGAAACCCTAGGGATAAAATAAATGCAACGTATCTGGTACGTTTCCAAAGCAATCCCGGAATAATCAGGGCATCAAAGACAATGCCCCCCCAAATGATTACTTTTTGAAGCAACCCATTTTGAAGCCATGGTCCAATTATAGGATAATTCTTTTTTCCTTCCATAAACAGGGCAATAACACGCCCATCGAGCCAATCCGGGTATAGTTTAGCCACGGTAGCATAGGTAAAGACGATCCAGACTTGTCCGATCATTAAAACAAGCACCCAAAATGGCATTTGATTGCTGCGCTGCCCCGTTTTTAACGCATCTATTGAATAGTCTTTGGCTGCCGGAAGAAAAACCATGAGCCAAGAAAGCAAACATAGGAGATAGTAGTGATTGTTATAAGCCGATTTTTGCATCAAATACGACCCGGTCCATAGCAAGGCAAAGAGCATCATGCTTGTACGGTAGCGAAACCCGATCATTACAGCAAGTCCGCAAAGACCCATGAGGCAATAATAAAAATACATGCCGCTGCCTGGCAAAGGTTGCAACCATTCAAAGCCGATAAAACTAAAGGTAAAATTTGGATCGATTAGCACCTCCTTGACCCAGCCTGTCGCTATGGCCCCGAAGGATTCAAGAGCAATCAGCAGTCCAAAGGCGATCCGCCAAAGCACAAGGCCGATATTGTCGACGGATTTAAACCACACCCTGTTTGAATTTTGGAATGATGCTTTGTGCGCGCTTTACATCAGCAGTAATGGCCGATTTCAGGGTATTCACATCCGGAAATACTTTTTGATCGCGAATACGACTCAGTAGAAATATTTGCAGTGGTCGATCGTACAGATCCGCCGAAAGCCCCAAAAAATGTGTTTCCACGCGCTGATCTACGCCACCCACAGTAGGGTTGGTGCCAATATTAGTCAGCCCAAAAAATTCCTGGCCATTTATTATCGCCTTGCTCAAATAAACACCCTGCTTTGGGATTAATTTATAAGGCTCGCTAATCACAAAATTTGCGGTGGGGAAACCCAAAGAGTGTCCTAGAGATTGTCCGTGAATGACCATGCCGCTCAGAGAATAAGCTTCTCCTAGAAAAGTATTGGCCGTGGTCACATTACCAGTTTCAAGGGCTTTGCGAATTTTTGTGGAACTAATGGCCACCGCATCTTTTTGTTGGGCTGATATTTCTTCAACTTCAAAGTCGTACACCGTGCCAAATTCTTTGAGGTCCTCAATATTAGCGGTTCGGTTGCGTCCAAAGCGATGGTCATAACCGATGATGATTTTTTTGGCTTGGAGTTGATTCACTAGCAAATCTCTCACGTATTCAACCGCGGTTAGTCTCGAAAATTCTGTGGTAAATGGGTGGATCACCAAATGATCGATCCCAAGGCCCTCTAAAAGTTGAATTTTCTCCTCCATTGTATTGAGCAGCTTCAAGTCAGTTTGTTTTTGTACGACCATCCTAGGATGTGGAAAAAAAGTGAGCAGTACGGCATTTAAATCACGCGCCCTGGCTTGATCGACGACTTTTTTTAAAATAGCACGATGACCTAAGTGCACCCCGTCAAAAGTGCCAATAGTGATCACACTCCCGCCCTGAGGATTAAATAGCTGGGCTTGTTTATGAACGTGCATCTTATGTCCCATTAAAGCTATTCATAGTTTGCGCCAGCCCACTGAGTCCGAAGGATGGAATGATTTCAAGGGCTTTTTTGAGTCGCTCGGGCATGACTTGGGATTCTTCATCGGACCACTCGCCTAAGACATAATCGACTTGTTGGCCTTTGCCGAATTCATTGCTGATACCGAATCGAAATCTTGAATACACAGTGGTTTGTAGTGTATTTTGAATGTCTTTAAGGCCGTTGTGCCCGCCATCACTCCCTTTTGATTTGAGTCGGATTGTACCAAAAGGTAAATTCAGATCGTCAGTAATGACCAGCAATTGTGCAGGCTCCAATTTCTCTTGTCTTAAGTGATACAATACAGCCTTCCCACTTAGGTTCATATAGGTACTCGGTTTGAGTAAAATGAAAGTACGTCCTTTGATTTTGAATTCAGTGCGATCACCCAATTTAACGGTTTGCCATTCGAGCTGGTGATGCGCGGCAAAATGATCTAAAATCTGAAAGCCTATATTGTGTCGTGTATTGGCATACTCTAGACCGATATTGCCTAAACCCACAATGAGAAACTTTTTCATAGACACTGCTTTTGCCTTTTCACTTATTAAAGGGATCTGATGGTAAAAATAAAAAAAGCATCCCGTTACAGGATGCTTTTCAATACAATTCTCAAATCTCAGATTAAGATTCAGCTGGAGCTTCTGCTGCTGGAGCTTCAGTTGCTTCAGCGCTTTCAGCAGCCTCATCTTCTTCTTCCTCATCGTCAGAATCATCCACAGCGGTTCGAGATATGCGAACTTGACAAATTACTGTGTTGTCTGGATGCATGATTTTAAAATTCTCTTGTGCGATAGCACCGATGTACATCTTGTGACCAATACGCATCTCAGTGATATCTACCTCAATAAAATCTGGTAGATTTGCGGGCAAAGCTTTTACACGTAGTTTGCGGTTCACAATACGTAGTGTCCCTCCGTTACGCACCCCACGAGAGTTTCCTGTAAGGCGCACAGGGATTTCCATGGTAACTTCTTTATTATCAAAAATTTGATAGAAGTCGATGTGCATGATTTTGTCGGTTACTGGATGAAATTGAATGTCTTGAAGGATGCATTCAACTTTGGTGCCATTATCTAATGCAATTACGACCGTGTGTACCTCAGGAGTATACACCAGGTCTTTAAAAGCAAGATCATCTGCTGAAAAGTGAATAGGCGCATCTCCTCCGTATACCACGCAAGGAACCTTTCCAGCATTACGTAAGGCTTTGGTTGACACCTTGCCCACGCTTTCTCTTTCGAGTCCGTTGATTGTAATTGATTTCATTTTGTTCTTATAGTTTGTTTACCCATAAACGAGATTTTCCCATCACGGGGCGGCAAAGGTAAATTTTTATTTTGGTTTATACTAAAGGGTATTCAGGTTTTTTTACCTGATTTCTAGACGGATATTGTTATCAGGGTTGCCCAATAAAACTTTGGCAGTTCTTGACGCAAGGCTGCGTTTTTAATTACATTATGAATTTTGAGCTGATTGACTCATTTTCATTGACCCGAACCATGACATCGGCAAATAGATCCGCACAGCTGAGCACTTTAATTTTTGAGCTTTCTTGTCGCAATGGGATAGAATCTGTTACGATTAGTTCAAGTAATTGCGAATTTTCGATCCGCTCATAGGCTTTTCCTGAAAGAATAGGGTGGGTACAAATGGCCCGTACACTCAGAGCACCGCGCTCCATCATGACGTCAGCAGCCTTGGTTAGGGTGCCGGCAGTATCGACCATGTCGTCCACCAAAACAACATTCTTGCCTGTGACCTCACCGATGAGTTCCATATGCTCGATCACATTAGCCTTGGCTCTTTGTTTGTAACAAATCACCACATCGCTGGTCAAAGCTTTGGAATAAGCATAGGCTCTTTTTGAACCGCCCATGTCTGGAGAAGCAATAGTTAGATTTTCAAGATTTAACGACTTGAGATAGGGTAAGAAGATCGTTGAAGCAAATAAGTGATCCACTGGCTTTTCAAAAAACCCTTGGATTTGATCTGCGTGTAAATCCATGGTAATTATTCTTGTTGCCCCGGCAGTTTCGAGCATTTTAGCCACCAGTTTTGCGGCAATCGGCACACGTGGTTTGTCTTTACGGTCTTGTCGGGCCCAGCCAAAGTAAGGGAGCACCGCAGTGATGTGTCTCGCAGAGGCGCGTTTGGCCGCATCGAGCATCAAGAGCATTTCCATAAGGTGGTCACTGTTAGGAAAAGTAGATCCGATTATAAACACCCGGCTTCCGCGCACTGATTCCTCAAATGACGGCTGAAACTCTCCATCACTATAGGTAGAAGTGATAACATTTCCCAGAGGAATACCAAAGGCTTTAGCGATATCTTTTGCGAGTTCTTGGCTTTGCTTGCAGGCAAAAATTTTTGGTTGAGGTGTTGGTCCGGACATGTGTAATGAGTAATATATTACAAATTTAATTCTCTGATTGGCATAACACAAAAATGAATCGGAGAATTACTAACAATTTGAAAATATTGTTTATTTTCGCCCTCCGTTTAAGCCTTGGTGGCGGAATTGGTAGACGCGCACGACTCAAACTCGTGTTCTTCGGAGTGTGGGTTCGATTCCCACCCAAGGTACTAACCCTTCAGAAATTTCTGAAGGGTTTTTAATGAGCCAAAAAATTGGAACAGATCCATGTAGTAAAACGCTGCATAAATTGACACTTATTAAGTGAACAGAATAGTTGTCTCGATCTTCAATGATAATAGTGTTTTTTTTAACTTGGTGGTCTTTTGCTTTAGCAAGAGAAAATTCTTTTAAAACATATTTTTTGGATTTAATATAGTTTAACTAATGATACAAATTATTGACAGAATTGATAGAATTCAATTAAATTTTAAGAAATTTTTTATTGCCGGATTGTTTTTTTTGGGAGGGCTCCCGGTTGTTGCGCAAAACCTTTTGACTCTTCCTTTTCAAGATGGCTTTATAGGTGTACAAGGTGCAAATCCTCAACAAGCCACTAATGTTCAGAACTTTTCAACACTTGGTGTTGAAGTCGCTTATTTTCAACAGAACAGTTCCGGGGCTATTTTCGAAGTGCAAGGTAACGATATCGTTGGGACAGTAATACTTGTTTCTTCAGTTACAGGGGAAACTCTTGAAGTGACTGGGGCCGTCGTATGGCGTGTAACCACCGGTAGTACTATTGAAATTATTGGTTTTATTCCTGATCCGGCTAACCCAATAACAAATTTGTCTGATATTGGTCTAGCGGCTTATTCAGTTGATGCCAATTCGAATATTGGTTTACGTCTAAATTCAAGTAATTATGCAATTGTTGATGGCACGAGTATTTCAGGAAATGCTGCAACTAGTGGTGCGTTAGATGCACTTAATACTTATTTGGCGGAAGTACAAGCAAATGATCCTGTGGGACCAGTTTTAGCTCATGATTTGACCACTCAGGATACTACCCCAACATTAAATGGAACAGTTACACTTGGAAGTGGAGAAACTTTTTCTGTCGTTGTTAATGGTCAGACCTATGATACATCCAATGGTGTGACCATAGATGGCTCAGGAAATTGGCAATTGACTTTGCCTCTTACCCCATTAGGAACTTATAGTATTACAGCTATAATTACCAATGCATCTTTTTACACGTTAACAGATGTCGGAACTCTAGTAATCAATAACTGTAATTCTCCGGATGTCCCATCAATTACTGGAGATGTCATTGGGATTTGTGAAGGATCAACTACCACACTTGTTATTAATGGTAATTTAAATGACGCCACACAGTGGGCTATTTACACAGGAAGCTGTGGGGGCTCGTTAATCGGAACGACCACAACCGGTAGTTTTGATGTTGGTCCAATTGTCGATACAGCCTATTATATCCGTGGTGAAGGTGGATGTGTAACCCCGGGTTCTTGTGGAATTGTAACGGTAACGGTAGTGGACAACATAGATCCAACGATTACGGCTCCTTCTGCTGTTACGGTTAATGTTGATACTGGTTCCTGTACTGCATCTTTAGCCAACGTGAGCTTAGGAAGTGCCACCACTGCAGATAACTGTAGTGTTGCCAGTACTTCAAACAATGCTCCTGCGACCTTCCCAATAGGAGACACCACAGTGACCTGGACGGTAACTGACGGTTCAGGAAATACCGCCACAGCGACACAGACGGTAACGGTAGTGGACAACATAGATCCAAC